>JACRCN010000017.1 GCA_016219005.1 Deltaproteobacteria bacterium | reverse complement strand
TCTTGCATGAACGATGCCAATACTTTATAAAAAATTCGTTTGCGTAATTATTGTTAATAATAACAATTTGTTATAATTATAACGCATCAATTGCCATCGGCGCCTGCCAGCTAAAAACAACAAAAAATGTAGATTGTTATATCTAAAAATACTCACATTTCGAGGTTTTTTATGCCCTTTACATCGATGTTGAGCTTCTTTATGCGGTGCCACAGGCTTCTCTGATTGATTCCGAGCAGTTCGGTTGCCCTGGTTTGTACGCCGCCGGTCTTGGTCAATGCCTCGACGATGATGCTGCGCTCGATTTCCTGGAGGCGATCATCCAGCGAGAGGTTGGAAGGCAGCTTGTAATCCGCGGCCGGTCCGAAGCCGCCGGCTATTTTTGACGGCAACTGGGCCGGCTCGATGTAGCCGGTTTCCGCGATCACGGCAGCACTTTCGATGGTGTTCTTCAATTCCCGGACATTGCCAGGCCATGCAAACGCCATGAGCATCTGCAGGGCCACCGATGAGATTTCGATCGGTTTTGGCATTTTTTTCAGGAAATAATCCACCAGAATCGGTATGTCCTCCTTGCGTTCGCGCAGCGGCGGCAGCCGGAGCGTGAACACGTTGAGCCGGTAGAAGAGGTCCTCCCGGAAAGCGCCTTCCGGAACCATTTTTTCGAGATTCTTGTTGGTCGAGGCGATGAACCGCACATCGACCCGGATCGTGCGGCTGCCGCCGACCCGGTAAAACTCCTTCTCCTGGAGCACCCTCAGGATCTTGGCCTGCAGGTTCAGCGGCATGTCGCCGATTTCATCTAGAAATATCGTTCCGCCGTCGGCCATGTCGAACTTGCCGGGTTTGAAGGAGACGGCACCGGTGAAGGCCCCTTTCTCGTGGCCGAACAGCTCGCTTTCGAGCAGCTCTTCCGGGATGGCGGCGCAGTTGAGCTTGACGAAGGGTTTGTCCTTGCGCTGGCTGTTCTCGAAAAGGCTGGTGGCCACCAGTTCCTTGCCGGTCCCGCTCTCGCCCAGGATGAGCACGGTCGAGTCCGTCGGCGCGACTTTCATGATCAGACTGAGCAGGCCCCGTATGGCGAGACTCTCGCCGATGATTTCCGGGAAAAAGTGCCGGGCGTCCATGCGGCTCAGCGCCGAAGTGACCCGGTCGAACACGGTCGTGAACTGCTCGATCTTGTCGATCGACCAGTCTTTTTTCGACCGGGGTTTGGCGTCCGAGCTGAACGCCGGCAGCCGGCTCGCCTTTTCGACAAACTCCTCCACGGGCCGCAGAATAAACCTCACCATGGCGAAACCGGCGGCATACGCCAGGGTGCCGATTACAATGATGGACCAGAAGACCCAAGCGGCCGGCTCGGCCCCCTGGGCGAGGCTGTATTTAGTGATCCGGAAGGCCAGGAGGGCGGAAAATATGCTGAAGCCGGCGAAGATGAACGGGATGATGATGTAGAGGCTGATGTGGAAATGCGAGTGTTTCATTTATTGGCCAACAAGGTCAGGTCCCACATCGGCAGGAAGATGGCCAAGGCAAAGAAGCCGACCACGACGGCCAGGCAGATGGTCAGAACCGGCGCGATCGCATCCGAGAGTTTTTTCGTGGTGTACTCCACTTCCGTGTCGTAGTGGGTGGCGACATCCCGCAGGAGCACATCCAGGTTCCCGGACTCCTCCCCGACCGCCACCATGTTGACCACCATGGGGGTGAAATACTTGGCCTGCCGCAGCGGCGCGGAAATGCCCCGGCCCTCCTTAAGATGGTCTTTCATGTCTCGAAGCTGCCGGGAGATGGCCTCGTTGCCGATGGTGCCGGACAGGATGTCCATGGCATCCAGGATGTCGACGCCGCTTGACTGCAGGATGGAGAAAATGCCTGCAAAGCGCGAGATGGCGGCCTTCTGGAAGAGCGTTCCAAGAAGCGGCAGCCGCAGCAGCAGGGTGTCGCGGACAAACCGCCCCTGCTCGGTCCGGACGTAAAAATACAACGCGACACCGGCTGCGATGAGCACGGCGGCCACAACGAACCAGTATTGGACGATTATCTTATAGAGCAGCAGGCAGATCTGGGTCGGCAGCGGCAGCGTCAGCTTTGCGTTTTGAAAAATGGTGACAAACCGGGGAATCACGCCGATCAGCAGCACGAAGAAGGCGACCGTCAGAAAGGAAACGACGATGATCGGATAGGTCATGGCCGATTTGATATCCGACTTGACCTTGTGCTCGTGCTCGAGCACGTAAACCAGCCGGTCGAGGATCTCCGGCAGGGCGCCGGCGGATTCGCCTGCCTTCAACATGCTGCAGTAAAGCGGCGAGAAGACCTGCGGGTGGCGCCGGAAGGCGTCATACAGGTTGGCGCCGTCGCGGATGCTCTGGTGAACGGTGGCGAGGATCGCCTGCAGGCGCTTGCTTTCGGTCTGCTCCTCCAGCACCTGAAGGATGGTGAGCATGGGCACGCCGGAGCGGATGAGGGTCTTGAACTGCTTGGTGAACAGGATTAATTCCGTCGTTTTGACGGGCGAAAAGAAATTGGAAAGCGCCGGCGGCTGCAGGGTCAGCGAACGTCCGCGGGTCTCGCGGACCTGCACGGGGATGAAGCCGCGCGAGGCCAGGGCGGCCGAGGCGGCTTCCGCGGATTCGGCTTCGATCTCGCCTTTCGATGCGGCGCCGGTCTCGCTGATGGCCTGGTAGCGGAATGTGGGCATGGATCCTCCGGGTTACATGAGGACGGCGGAAGCCGCCTCCTCCAGGCTGGTGACCCCCTGGACGGCTTTTTCAAGGGCGTTGTCACGCAGGGTGACAAAATTGCCGGCCTGGATGGCAGCGCGGTTGATCTCGTGCGAGGAGCAGTGCCGGATAATCATGTCGCGGACCAAGTCGTCGATGACGAGGACCTCGAAGATGCCGGTCCGGCCCTTGAACCCCGTGTGCATGCAGTTGAAGCAACCCTGTCCGACGGACATCCCGGAGACATCCACATCCTGAAGGGTCCAGTATTTTGCGGCCTCGGGCGAAGGGGTGTAGGGCTGCCGGCATTGCGGGCAGATCCGGCGCACCAGCCGCTGGGCAAACGAGACCAGCATGACGGAGGACACGAGGAACGGTTCGATCCCCATGTCCATCATCCGGGTCATGGCGCCCGCCGCGTCGTTGGTGTGCAGGGTGCTCAGCACGCGGTGCCCGGTGAGTGCGGCCTGGACGGCGATGCCGGCGGTTTCGCTGTCGCGGATCTCGCCCACCATGATGACGTCCGGGTCCTGCCGCAGGATGGAGCGCAGGCCGCTCGCGAAGGTCATGCCCGCCTTGCGGTTGAGCTGCACCTGGCGGATCTTGTCGATGCGGTACTCCACCGGATCTTCCACGGTGATGATGTTGATGTCCGGCTGGTTGATCCGCTTCAGGATCGAGTACAGGCTCGTGCTCTTGCCGCTGCCGGTCGGCCCCGTGCTCAGAATCATGCCGTACGGCTTGGTGATGATGCCCTCGATTTTCTTCCGGTCGCCCTCGTTCATCCCGAGCAGCTCGAGCGAATAGATGCTGGTGCTGGTGTCGAGCAGGCGCAAGACCAGGTTCTCGCCGTGGATGGACGGGATCGTCGAGGCGCGGATGTTGATGTCCTTGTTCTTCATCTTGACGGTGAAACGGCCGTCCTGGGGCACCCGCGACAGGGCGATGTCCATGTTGGCAAGGATCTTCAGCCGCGAGATGATGGGCAGGAACATGGACTTGGGTGGCGCGGGCACCTCGTGCAGCTTGCCGTCCACGCGAAAGCGGATCTGCACATGGTCCTTCTCCGGGCTGATGTGGATATCGCTCGCCCCTTCGCGCACGCTCTGGGAGAGGATGGAATTCACCAGCCGCACCACGGGGGCCTCCTGGGCCATGCCCTGCAGCGAGCTGACTTCGACGTCCTCCAGGGTGGCGGTTTTTTCCGTCCCCTTGTCGATCTCCATGTCCTCCATGTCATCGAGCACCCCGCCGATGCCGGCATAGGTGCCGTAGAGGGTGGTGTGGAGCTGGTTCAGCTGCTGCTCCGCGCAGATCACGGCTTCCACTTCGTGGTTGGTGTAGACCTCGACGGCGTCCAGGGCGTTGATGTCAAGCGGGTCCATCATGGCCACCGTGAGCAGCGTTCCGCTTTTTTGCAGCGGGGCTACACCGTAGCGGTGGGCGATCTCGGCCGGAACGAGGTGGGATAGCTCCATGTCGAGGATGTGCTTGTCCGGGCGGTACTTCTCAAGCTTCAGCTGGTTGGACAACAGCTCGACGATCTGGGTCTCGCTGACGATCCCTTCGCGGACCAGGAACTGCCCGAGCTTGAGGGTGCTCTTCTTCTGGAAGGGCAGAGCCTGATCGAGCTGCTTTTGCGTCAGCAGTCCGCCCTCCACCAGGATTTCACCGAGCTTTTTGCGTGCGATCACGGGGGATTCCTCATACGAATTGCCTGTTTTCTTTCACTGCTTCGTCCGGTAATACGGGTCGGCGAACAGCACGGTTCCCTCTCCCCAGGACGACACCAGGCGACCGTCCGGCTGATATTCCGGCGGCAGCAGGTTCAGCTGCAGCTGAGCCGTTTGCGGGTTCGTGAAAAGCTGCTTGAGGACCACGGCGAACCGGGTGCCGCCGCCGGGCCGCCAGAAGGGTATCAGCCGCACCGGTGGGGCGGACTCCGGGTAGTTGCGCAGCATGTCGAAGGCCTCCTGCAGCGAGGCCGTATCAATGATTGTAACCCACCAGGCCGCTTTGTTCAACGGTTTGGCGCTGACCGGCAGGGCCGGCAGGCGGATGACTTGGCCGACCTCGACCCGGTCCGGATCGTCGATTTGCGGGTTGGCGAGAATGATCGAGCGGAAGTGCCGGTTCGAGTAGTCTCCGTAGACCTTGTGAATGAGGCCCGAGATGGTTTCATTGCGCTTGAGGGTTACACTGCCCAGCGATTCCGGCGGGCCGGTCCGGGCGGGCGATCTCGGCGAAGGCACCTCGGCCGCAGCCTTTGCCGGCGGGGCTTCGGCCGGTTTCGGCGCTACCGGTGCCGGTGCCGGTGCCGGTGCCGCTACCAAGGCCGGCGGGGTCACCTGCTCGGGGACCGGGGCGGGGGCTGCGGCGGGAGTGGCCGGGACGGCTGCCGTCGCGACCGGCTCCGCTACCGGGGGCGCCGCCGGTACCGCGGCGTGCACTTCGGCCGGTTCGGGCACCGCCAGGCGAGCCGGCGCAACCGCTTCACGGGAGGGCTCCACGATGGCCAGTCTTTTCAGGGCATCGGGCATGGCCATGTTCGCCGGACCCCACCACAGCAGCACCCCCGTCACCGCGGCCACCGCGGCCGCCGCCACGGCCCATCCCCAGCGCCGTCGCGGCTCCCCGTGGAAGATCCGTTCGGAGCAGCGCCGAACCAGGCGCCAGCCCACCTTTTTCCGGTCCTGGATGATCATGGCCAGGATGCATTGGTGGCAGAGGTTGATGACCTTGCGCGGGAACCCCCCGGTCATCCGGTGGATGGCGAAAAGGGCGGGCAGTGTGAACAGGTTCAGGGTCTGGGGCGTGGAGCTGGACTTCTCCAGCCGGAACCGGATCATCATGTGGGTGTCGCGGAGGCTGAGCGGCTTCAGATGATGGCAAAGGCTGATCCGGTCCGCGAAGTTGGGGTGTTCGCGGATGACGGACTCGAACTCGGTTTGGGCGAAGATGACGATCTGCAGCAGCTTGTATTCGTTCGTCTCGTAGTTCAAGAACTCCCGCAGGAGTTCCAGACAAAAGACCGGGATCTTCTGACCCTCATCGATGATCAGGACGGTCGTCTTTTTCTGGTCGACCCCCTTGCGGAAGAGGGTGTGCTTGATGAATTCCTTGACCTGCCAGTCGGTGCTGCCCTCGGCGGGCCCCTTACCGCTCAGCATCTGGGTCACCGCTGACAGGAAATCGGCGCCGTCCCTGAAGACGGGATCCAGGACCAGATGGGTTTCCATCTCTTTGTGCTGGGCGAACCGGCGGATGAGCTGGCGGCACAGGGTGGTCTTGCCGGTGCCCACCTCGCCGATGATGACGTTCAGGCCCCGGCGCAGATGCAGGGACAGCTCAAGCTTCTGGAGGCAGTCCAGGTGCTGGCGGGAGTGGTAGAAGTAATCCGGGTCCGGCGAGTTGGAAAACGGTTCCCGGGTCAGGTTGAGAATGCTGAAGTAATCCATAAAGTGCCCGATTCAAAAAGTGCCTGACATGCACTAAAGTGCCCAAAATTAGAAAGAGTTGAAAGCCGCAGGGCGCAAAGGAAAACTAAGAGGCAAATTCATGTCATCGGCTTTGAAGCTTGTGCCCTAATCCGTTTATCGCTTTAGGCATTTTAGGCACTTCTAACGAGCACTTTAGGCACTTTCAACTATAGACACTCCTTCTTTATCCCCCCGTAGCCCCGGATTCCTGAACCTGCAAAATGGTCGGAATGATGAAGATCAGCAGGTCTTCTTTGGCGCTGCTCTTGCCTTCCTTTTTGAACAGCCAACCCAGTCCGGGAGTGTCCATCACCCCGGGGGTCCCGCTGCGGTTATCCGTGGTGGTCTCTTTGTTCAGGCCGCCGATGACCAGGGTCTGGCGGTCGGCCTGGATCACGTTGGTCTCGGCGTTCTTGGTGATGATGGTGGGGTTGCCCAGCACCTGCTGCGAAAAATCCACCTCGTCCTTTTTCACCGTGACGGCCAGCTTCAGAGTCTGGCGGTCGATGACGTGCGGGGTGACCTTCAGGCTGAGCACGGCTTTCTTGTATTGAATGTTCACCTCGCCGTCCGAAACCGACTGGTACGGGATGTCCTTGCCGCTTTCGATCAGGGCCATCTGGTTGTCCAGGGTGGTGATCGATGGGCTGGAAAGGATGTTGAGCTTGCCCTCATCCTGGAGCGCGGTGAGCTGGGCGGATAGAAGGACATTGCCGACGTTCTGGTAGATGAGGCCAAAGCTTGTGGCGGACGCGCCAAGAATGGAAGTGGCGGGCAGGTCCACCACCGTTCCGGTGGTGGGGTCGACTCGGGTGTTGAGGCTACTGCCCAGGGAGTTGTTATCGCGGCCGGTAAGGGTCGTGTTGCCGAGCTTTACGGCCCCGCCCCACTGGACGCCGAGCTCGCGGGCCACATCCTTGGTCGCCTCCACGATGAAGGCCTCGATTAGCACTTGCGGCGTGGGCTTGTCGAGCTTCTCGAGCACCCCCAGGATGGTGTTCAGGTCCCGGGGGACGGCGTTGACGATGAGCGAGTTGGTGTGCTGATCGACCAGAATCGACCCGACCGGCTTGCCGCTCTTGTCAATCGACAGGAAGTTCAGCATGTTTTTCTGCAGGTTGTCGGCCGAGGCAAACTTGATGGGGACGATGCGGCTGGTCGTGGGCTCCGCAATCAAAAGCTCCCTGCGGCGGACCTCCTTGCGCAGTTCTTCTTCCAGGTCCTCCGCGGTCATGATTCGTATGATGTCCCCCTGCCAGGCATAGGAAAGGTTGTGCGTGCGCAGGATCCCCAGGAACACCTGGTCCCAGGGCGCCTGGCTGATGTTGATATTGGCCCGGCCCGTGACCTTGTTGTTCAGGATGATGTTGACGTCCGCGGCGCGGGCCAGCGCGCGCAACAGCACCGACACGTCGACATTGCTCATGCTCATGCTGATCCGTTTGCTGGGCAGCGGCCGTTCCTTCTCGGGCTCGGGCTTCAACTCGGCCGGCTTGACGATCGGGTCCTTCACCGGCTCTTTGGGCGCGGAGGAGGGCGCCTGCGGGTAGCCCTTGGCCTCCTGCGCCTTGGACTTCCACTTGTCCATGAACGGATCGGCAGTCTCCACCTGCTTGTACTGGGAGCACCCGCACACCAGCAGCAGGCAGAGGGCGGCCGCGCCGGTGGTGTTACCCAAACGATTTGTTCTGCTCATATCCGGACCATCCTATTCGCTTTCCTGCAATGGAAGTACGATCGGTGCGCCTTCCCCCTGGGCGGACACGATCATCACCCGGGTCGGAAGAATGGACTTGATGGTAAACCCACCGGGGTTCAGCTTGTCCCCGGCCTCGTATTCCTGGCCGTTGATGATGGCCAGGCGCTTGCTGCCGAGCTCGATGAACCCGCTGTAGGTAAGGTTGGGAAGCCGGGTGGTCTCTTTGGGGCGTATGGCCGTCGCCTCGGCCGCTTTGGGTTTCTGGATATCGAGGAAGGGGTCCTGCCCCCAGGCGGCCTCCGCTTTCTGGATGACGATGGCGCTGGCTTCGGCCGTGCCGACCCGGGTCGCATCGGCCACCTTGGTGATGAAGGCGTTCAACCCCTCAATGCTCTGCGGCTGCGGGACGGGCGCAACACTCGCCCGCGGGAGCAGGAGTTCTACCGCCCCGTAGCCGACGGCCAGCGCGGCCAGACCGACGATGAATTTTTCGCGTTTCGTCATATCTTTTTACTCCCGCGTCAGCGAGATCTTGAGCCCGATGTCCTTCGTGTTTCCCTCCACCGCCTTGATATCGATTTCCTCGATGCCCTCGAAATAGGGCAGGGACCCGATGTCGAGCAGGAAGCCGCGCAGATCCATGAACTGGCCGCTCGCCAGAAGCTGCACGAGAAAGTGGGCCGAGGCGTCGGTGAGCGTGTTGACGTCCGGTGTGAGTTCCCGGACGGCCATCCTATGGGCCGCGGCCAGTTCCTGAAGGTGTTTCAGGGCGGCGCCGATTTCAGCGCGCGCCAGCTTGGCCCGGGTCGGCGCCGGCAGGCCCAATGCGGCGGGAGCCTTGGTCTTGGCGAACAAGGTGGTGAAAATGGGGGCGAGCACCCGCTGCTCCTCGATGCGGGCCGTCAGCCCGAGGATCTCCCGGTCGAGGTCCGCGGTAAGCCGTTGACCCGGCAAAAGGATGAGAAAAATGAATGCCAGAATGGCGGCGGCGCCTATCGCCAAGAAGACCAGGCTCTGGGTGGGCATGATGGAGCCGAGCTTTCCTGTCCGCATCGTCTACACGAGCTCCATTTGGGCGGTAAATCGCATGACCTGCCGGTTGTCGAGCATCTCGACGGCCTTGCGGGTGATGGTCGGTTGTTTGAACAGCGGGGAGTTCTTGAGCGTCATCAGGTAGCCCGCCAGGTCCGACTCCAGGCTCATCCGGTCGCCCGTGATGACACCGTCCAGGACGAGGACCTTTTTGGAGGATTCGGGTTTGGCCCCCGGCGCCGGTTTGCCGGCCGGGCCGAGCTTGGCGCTGATGCCGAGCAGGCGGATGTTGGGGGGCGTGACGTTGGCCACCTCTCCCAGGACGCCGACGCCCAGGTAGTTGCTGCCGATGCCCTGAATGCTTCGATTCTGGGCGCGGATCTGCTCGACCATCTTGAGGATGAGGTTGCGGTCCACGCGGACCTGGAACGCGCTGAGCTGCGTCTGGAGGCCGATTTTCCGGGTGTCCCTGGCCTGAATCTGCCGCTCCTGCCAGAACGCGACCCCGATGCACAGCAGGACCCCCGCGGCGCATGCGGCGCAGATGGCGCGGTTGATCTGCCGGGTGTTGGAGACCTTGCCTTTGTCCTTGTGCGTGAACAGAAAGTTCGGCGTGGCGGGGTTGGTCGCCATGGCCATCCCCATGGCCGGGGCGAAGGCGCTTTGCTCGGGCCTGGAGCCGGGAAGATCGCGCAGCGTCACGAGGTCGGTGCCGTCCGCAAAGGGGCTGATGATCTCGACGGGCAGGCCGAGCTCAGTGCTGATGTAGTCGAGAATGCGCGGGTGCGGCCGCACCCCGCTGGACACGTAGATTTTTTCCACCCGGATGTTGTCGAAATTGAGGGCGAAGTGCCGGATAGTCCGCTCCATCTGGCGCACCAGGCGTTCCAGGGCCGGCCGGATCATCTGGAAGATGCGCTCTTCCCGAACGGCGAGCTGCTTGTCGTTGGGCCCGGAACCCGCATCGGCATGGATGGCCCCGAAGAACGCGTTGTGGGCGGCGTCCAGCTCCTGTTTCAATCGCTGCTTGATGGCCTGGATGCGGTTCAGGTCCGAGGTGGGGGATTTCGCCAGGGACAGCTCGAACCAGTTCTGCTCGATCTCCTTTTGCAGGGCGTCGGTCATGGTGCGGATGCCCGCCTTGATGCCGCGCGACAGCACGAGGCTGTCCCCTGAGAAGATGTCGATGCGGGACCAGTCCCGGCCGATGTAAAGGCTGGAGACGGCCGCGCCGTAGCTGCGGATGCGCCCGGTGCGCAGCAGCGTCTGGAAGGCGAAAGGCACGATGGAGATGCCCGTCAGCGCAAAACCCGCCCGGGCAAAGAGACCCCGCAGGTCCTCGACCTCCTGGCGCGGCGCGATGAAGCCCATCACCGATATCTTCCGGGCCCCGGCCTCTTCGATCTCCCCCAGAATGTCGAAATCGAAGATGGTCTCCTTGTCGTTGAATGCGGACAGGCGCTGGTAGGTCCAGAAAACGGAATTGGCGATCTGTTTCTGGGGGACTTTGGGAATCTTGATATGCCGGGTTTCGACCCGTGCCGACGAAATGGTCGCCCACAGCTCGATGTTCCGGTGCGGGCCGCAGAACTTCACCAGGGTCGACCGGATGAACTGGTGGAACTCCGGGTGGCCCTTGGGGATTTCCGGGTTCAAGGTGACCCGGGCGAAGTCGAGCACTTCGGTTTTACGCTCGGAGACCCGGTTGAGCATGACCAGCTTCACATCCTCGTGTCCCAGGTCCACGCCCACCGAAATCGACTTCCTTGAAATAGAAACCGATTTGCTCAGGAAATTCCGGATACGGCTGCCGATCGGCTGCGGCGCTCCTCTGTCAGCGGCCGGTGCTCCCGCCGGAGCTTCGTCTCGAATCAGCTCGAGGAGCCTCTCGGTCGAAGACAGTTCGTCCTTTTTAGCCAACCCTGATTTCCCCCATCAATCCCCTGCCGATCCATCTGCGCGCGTGCAAGGGGCTGCAAGAGCATTCACAACATGAGTTGCGCGACCGAATGAGGAACCTAACTAATTGATCAGTAACGGTTCCTGTTTTTTTTAATCTCTCTCCGGGCCGCGCGCCGCGTGCCGCGCGGTTGGGCAGAGCGCTAAATAAGCATATTAATTAATTCACAAAAATATCAGGAAGTCAAGAGAATATGTTGAAAAGCCGGGCAGCCGCAACCGTCCAACGCGATGAGGGCGGCAAGCGTTGCCGGGCTTTTTAACCCTATCGCTTCGAATTGTTTTCAGCCTTCCTGCACCCAGTTGTGATTTCCAGTTGTCAAACTCCCCGTTCCCGGTTAAAATAGAATATATTACCTTTTATACATAGCTTTATTTCACGGCAGACACAACCAGGGAGAGTCAACGCCTCTATGGAAAATGAGTTGATCGGCGTCAGCGAGAATATCCGGCGCATCCGGGAGCTCATCGACCGAGTTGCAAGCACCGGACTCAACACCGTGGTGTATGGTGAAACCGGCGTTGGCAAGGAGTTGGCGGTCCAAAGCCTCTACCAGAAGTCGGACCGGGCGGGGAAGCCGTTCGTCAAGGTCAACTGCGCAGCCCTCCCCGACACCCTGCTCGAGAGCGAAATGTTCGGCTACGAGCAGGGTGCGTTCACGGGCGCCGAGCGCCGCCGGCGGGGGAAGTTCGAGCAGGCCCATGGCGGCGTGCTTTTCCTGGACGAGATCGGCGACATGTCCCTGCCGCTTCAATCCAAACTCCTGCACGTGTTGCAGGGCGGCGACTTCACGCCGCTCGGGTCCGAAAAGGCGGTCAAGACCAGCGCCTGGGTCATCGCGGCCACCAACCACGACCTGGAAAAGGACCTCGTTGCCGGCAAATTCAGGGAGGACCTCTACTACCGCCTGAGCGCGATCAAGATCTACATCGAACCGCTCCGGAACCGGCCCGATGACATCCCGCACCTGATTCATTATTACATCGAACAATACAAGGCCCAGTTCGCCGGCAAAGCGCTTCGGATTCCGTTGGCCAATGTCATTCAGCGGCTGTGCGCCTACCGGTGGCCCGGGAATGTCCGCGAACTCCAGAACGTACTTAAGCGGATCATGATTTTAGGCGACGGCGAGGAGGGCCTCAACGGCCTGCTGGCCCCTGCGCCCCCCCCGGCGGCCGCTCCAAACCCCGTCGGCCGCGAGCAGACCCTCGTGTCGGGGGATGCCCTGGACCCGCATGAGTTCAACGACCTGTCCGCCCTGTCGCTGAAGAAAGTCCGTAAACGCGCCATGGACAAGGTGGAAAAAGAGGTCATCGGCTACGTGCTTGGTAAAACCGGCTGGAACCGCAGCAAGGCCACCAAGATTTTGAAAATCAGCTATAAGACCCTCCTTTATAAAATCAAGGATCTGGGCATCGAGCCCCCGCCGGACGTGATGTAGGCTCTATTGGAGCAAATCCGACAGGATTTGCAGGATTCGCAGGCATCACCTTCATGACCACCAACGCCAAACCGAAAATCCGGGTGCGCATCTGGGACCAGATGGTCCTGATTGGGCTCGGCCTGGCACTGTTCTACACGGTTTTCGAGTCGGTCCTCTTCATCTTCCTGAAGGTCGACGTCGACATGATGCAGCGTCTCTTCGGCCCCGGGATGAGCTCCATCTGGGGCCGGTTGACCATCTTGTGCCTGTTCCTCATCTTCGGCTCCCACGCGCAGTACACCATCAATCAGCGCAAGCAGGCCGAATCCGCCCTTCGGGAAAGCGAGGCGCGCTTCCGGTTGATCGTTGAGAACGCCCCCGTCGGCTACTTCGAACTCGACCTGCAGGGCGGATTCGTGTTCTTCAACGACGCCGCCTGCCGCATCCTCGGTTTTCCCGCCGGGGAGATGGAGGGAATGCATCACCGCGACATCGTGGGTGAAGCCAGCCGCGACAGGATCGACGCCGCCTTCGCGCAGGTGCTGGAGACCGGCGACACCGCGCGGTCGATCGACTGGGTGCTCATCCGCAAGGATGCGGCCAAGCGCTTTGTGGAATCCTCCATCTCGCTGCTCATGGGCGATCACAAGGGGCGGCCGGCGGGGTTCAGCGTCTTCCTGCACGACGTCACGGACCGCAAGCGCTCGGAGGCGCTGCGGCAGGCCAAGCTTGCGGCTGAGGCCACCAGCCGCAGCAAGGGCGAATTCCTGGCCAGCATGAGCCATGAGATCCGCACTCCGCTCAACGCCGTCATCGGATTGGTGGACCTGATGCTGGCCTCGGACCTGCGGACGGACCAGCGCGAGGACCTGGACGTGGTGCGTTCGTCGGCCTACGCGCTTTTGTCCATCATCAACAACGTCCTGGATTTCTCCAAGATCGAGGCTGGCCGGCTGGAACTGGACCCGGCGGCCTTCGGCTTCGAGCAGTTTCTCGACGAGTCGCTCAAGATCATGGCCATGAAAGCCCACTCCAAGGGCATCGAGCTCGCCTGCCGGCTGGCGCCGGATGTGCCGGACCGGCTGGTCGGCGACCTGACGCGCTTCCGGCAGGTCATGCTCAACCTGGTGGACAACGCCATCAAGTTCACGGCCCGCGGCGAGGTCGTCGTCTCCGTCATTCGGCGGGCTTTGACGGAAACCGAGGTCACGCTTCAGGTCACGGTGACGGACACAGGAATCGGCATCGCTCCGGACACGCAGCGCCGGATCTTCAAGGCCTATGATCAGGGCGACCCCTCGGTATCGCGGCGTTACGGCGGCACCGGCCTGGGATTGGCCGTTTCCGCCCAGTTGGTGCACCTCATGGGCGGGCGCATCGGGGTCAAAAGCGTGCCGGGGAAAGGCAGCGCCTTCGGTTTCACCGCCGTTTTCGGGCGCCCGCCGCAAGCGCCGCCCCAGACTGCACCCGCGCTCTGGCCGGGGCTCGACGGCAAAACCGTCTTGGTGGTGGACGACAATGCGGCTGCGCGCCGCATCAGCGAGGAAATTCTCGCGCGGGCAGGAATGAGCGTGCGGCTGGCCGCCGGCGCCGAGGAGGCCTTGCAGGTTCTGGGGCAGACCGGCCCCGGGCCCGATTTCGTGCTGCTGGACTCGGACATGCCCGGCGCCGACGGGTTCGACCTGGCTGCGCGTCTTCGCCGGCAGGTGCCGGCCGCCCGGGTGGTCATGATGCTTACCTTCGCCCACCTCCGGCGCAAACCGGAGTGTGCGGATCTCGGCGTGGGGGCGACGGTGATCAAGCCTTTCGGGCCCGGGGAGCTTCTGAACGCGCTCGGCCGGGCCGCCTCCGGGGTGGGACTGGCCATCGCACCTCCTGCGGCAACGCCGCCGGCTGCCCAACCCGGCCGGGCACTTACCGTCCTGGTGGCGGAGGACACGGCCTTCAACCAGAAATTCATTCTGCGGCTGCTCGAGCGCTGGGGCCACGTCGCTGTCCTGGCCGAAGACGGCCGCAAGGCGGTGGCGGCCTTCTCGGCCGGCCGTTTCGACATCGTGTTCATGGACGTGCAGATGCCGGAGATGGATGGACTGGAGGCAGCGCGCGCCATCCGCCGGGTCGAGGAGACGCGCGGCGGCCGGACGCCGATCATCGCCATGACCGCCCACGCCATCATGGGGGACCGCGAACGCTGCCTCGCGGCCGGGATGGACGACTACCTGCCCAAGCCGATCGATTCCGAAAAGCTGCGGCGGATGATGAACCGCCTGGTGCCGGACCCTGGCGTCCCGACCGCGCTGGCAGGCGGCGCCGCACCCTCCCGGACCGAGGATTTTCTCAAGGCGTTCGAGAACGACTGGGAGTTTTTCAAGGAAGTGGTGGAAGTCTTCTGCGCTGATTACCCGAACCATCTGGCGGCCCTGCGTCGTGCCGCGGCGGCGGCCGATGCGCCGGCCCTCATGCGGCCGGCGCACTCCCTGAAGGGGATGCTGAGCAACTTCCAGGCCGCGGCGGCGGCCGAGAGAGCCTTCGCGCTGGAAAAAATGGGCCGCGCCGGGGTCTTGGACGGGGCCGGCCCGCTCATAGATGCGCTGGCCGAGGATCTGGACTCGCTCGAGAAGGAACTGCACCGTGTGCTTGTCCAGGCGCGGGCCGGCGGGTGAGGAGTTGGCGTTTTGGGGCGGCCTCAAGTATAATGTAAAGGCGACCGGAAGCCATCTCAAAAATAGCAGATCACAGCCGCGTGCAACGCCGCCATCGACTGTCAGATGCATTTTTGAGATAGCTTCCAATCAGGTGGCAAGTCTGAAGATTGAAGGACCGTTATGATCGCGCATGTCTTTTCCTTCAGCCCCATCTGCCTGGGTGTTGCATTTTTTTGACAATATCGCGAGCAACGCGCAAACTCGACAGACTCCATGAACCCAACAGACTCAACGAACGCAAGAAAAAAGATCCTCGTCGTCGACGATGACCGGGTGATTCTGACGTTCGCCGGCAAACTGCTCGAGCGGGAAGGCCACGAGGTCAGGACGGCCGCCGACGGTTTCGAGGCTCTGAACGTGCTGTCGAGCTTCATCCCGGACGTTATCTTCTTCGACTTGATCATGCCGAAAATTGATGGGGACAAGCTGATCCAGATCATCCGCAGCATGCCCCGCTTGAAGGACAGCTTCCTCGTGATCGTCTCGGCCGTCGTGGCGGAAGTCGACTTCAATTTCCAGGCGACGGGGGCTGACTACTACATCGCCAAGGGTCCCTTCAGCGCCATGGCGGAGAACATCATCGCCGCCATCAAGGCTTCCGAGGCGCCCCGGGGCCAGGACATCCCCAAGCCGGTGGTGGGCCTCGATCACGCCTATGCCCGGCAGCTCACCCGGGAGCTGCTCTCGCGCAACCGCCACCTTGAGACCATCCTCGAGAGCATGGCGGAGGGCATCCTCGAGGTGTACTCGGGTCGGATCGTCTACGCCAACTCCGCCGCCATTGCCATGCTCGGCATCCCGTCGCAACGGCTGCTGACTGCGCATCCGCCCGACCTGTTCGAGGGTGCGATTAGGGAGCGGCTGGTGGCGCTCTTCGCCACCGAGCCGGGACAGCCGGCCGAAATCGGCGAGAACAATCCGCTCGAGCTGAACAGCCGGCAGCTCCTGGCAAAAAAGCTGCCGGTGAAGGGCGACGAGTCCACGGTGATGCTGATGCTCACCGACATCACCGAACGCAAGCGCCTGGAAATGCAGCTCCAGCACGTGCAGAAAATGGAGGCCATCGGCACCATCGCGGCCGGTGTGGCCCACAATTTCAGGAACACCCTGACGGAGATCCTCGTCAACAGCCAGCTGATCCAGTTCAACCACAAGGCCGAGCCGCCCCTGCTGGAGATCACCGACCGCATCCACTCTTCGGTGAAACGGGGGGCCCGGCTCGTCGACGGCCTCCTGCATTTCTCGCGCAAGCAGATCAGCAATGAGTTCAAGGCCGTGGATCTCGTGCGCGTCATCCGGGAAACCGATCAGATCATCCGTAACTCCTTCAGCGCCAAGATCGAGATCCGCACGAGGCTGCCCGATACGCTCTGGATCATGGGGGACTCCCCGGGGCTGAGCCAGGTCATCATGAACTTGTGCACGAACGCCCGGGACGCTATGCCGGACGGCGGCGTGCTCACCATCGAGGCCCGGCGCGAAGACTCCCGGGCGCTCGTGCTGGTCTCGGACACGGGAGCGGGCATGGACCGCGAGACGTTGGAAAAATGCTTCGACCCGTTTTTCACCACCAAACCGATCGGCCAGGGAACGGGCCTGGGCCTTTCCACGGCTTATGGGATCATCAAGGGTCACGACGGCACGATCAGCGTCGATTCGGCGCCGGAGGCGGGGGCGACCTTCCGGCTGCAGTTCCCGCTGGCCGTGCCGGAGGAATCCCCGCTCGCGGCTGAACTCCAGACGTTGATCCACGGCCGCGGGCAGCGCATCCTGATCGTCGACGACGAAGCGGAGATCAACCGAGCGATGCAAGGCCTTCTGAACAGCCTCAACTACCGGCCGGTGCTCGCCGAAAACGGCCAAGATGCCGTCCGGCTTTACTCCGATGTTCGGCCCGCGCTGGTGTTGCTCGACGTGAACATGCCGGGGATGGACGGACTGGAATGCGCCCGCCGCATCCTGGAGATCGACCCGGCGGCGCAGATTGCGATCCTCTCCGGTTACGGGCCTTTGCTGCCGGAGTTGCCGGAGTTGCTCGACAAGCGGCTGCTCAAGGGCCACCTCACCAAGCCGGTCGGCATAGCCGAGCTCAGCCACTTTCTGGCGGAAACTCTCTCGCCGGCGGCGAAAGAAATATCCAATAAACCGGATTGACAGGACAAGGAAAAGGTCAAAGTGCGCTAGGCTCAAATTGGCACACTCCCTTTTCATCGCTCAACTTTACTCACTTTCTTCTATTCTAGGAGACTCACGAATGAGACGTTCCACGCTGCTGATGGGGATGGGTTTGGTTGTACTTCTGACCCTTGCCGGGTGCTCGTCCAAGGAAGATAAGAAGCAGTCCCACTTCACCCTGGGCAGGGAGTACTTCGACAAGGGGGAGTTCAAGGCAGCCAAGATCGAACTCAAGAACGCCATTCAGATTGACCCGAAGTTTGCCCAGGCCCACATGCTGCTCGCCGAGACAAGCCTGAAGCTGGGCGAGGCCCAGGAGGCCTTCCGGGCTTACTCCACGGTGGCCGAGCTCGACCCCGCCGACGCCGAGGCCCAGCTCAAGCTTGCCACCTTTCTGCTGTTGGCCCAGAAATACGCCGAGGCGCGCACGCGGGTGGACGGGATCCTGACGCGCGAGCCGAACAATGTCGAGGCGCTGCTGCTCCTGGCCGCACTGTTCGACCACGACAAGGACCTCTTCGAGGCCGGCAACGTCTTCCGCAAGGTGATCGACATCAACGGCAAGGAGGCCCGAGCCTACCTCGGCCTGGCGCGAGTGCTGGCCCAGCAGGGCCGGACGGACGAGGCCGAGCGGGTGCTCCTGCAGACGCTGGTCATCGACCCGAAGTCCGTCAAGAACCGTCTGGCGGTCTTCAGTTTCTACTTGAGCCAGCGCAAGTTCGACCAGGCTGAAGCGGAAATAAAGCGGATCGTCGCCGACAACCCCGGCGAGGTGGACCTGCTCATCACGCTGGGCAACTTCTACCTGGGCATGCAGAAAATCGAGCCGGCCGAGGCCGCCTACCGCAAGGCGGCCGAGGTGGATCCGAAGAGCGCGAAGCCCTATCTGGTGCTGGCCGGCTTCTACGGGGCCATCGGCCGGAAGGACAACTCGCTTGCGATGTACCGTCAGGCCTCCGAGCTCGAGCCGGAGAACGTCAATATCGCCATCGCCATCGCCCGCTTTTACCTGGGGCAGGGCGACATCGCGGCGGCGGAGAAGGAGAACGCCCTTGTGCTCCACAAGCGGCCCAAGTACTTCCCGGCGCGGATGCTGCAAAGCGAGCTTTTGATCACCAAACGGGATTTCGGGCCGGCCGTCGAGCTGCTCAATCAGTTGGTCCAGGAAGAGCCCAAGTCCGCCCGCGCTCATTACTTCAAGGGCCTGGCGCATTTCGGCCAGGGAGACATCCGCCTGGCCCAGGCCGCTGTCGGCAAGTCACTCGATCTCGAAGTCGGCAACACCCGGGCACACCTGCTGCTGGCAGAGATCTACCTGCGGGAGCGTGATTCCGACCGGGCCCGCAAGGAGGTGGAGGCGGCGCTCAAGATCGAGCCCCAAAACTACCAGGCCCGGATGATGCTCGGCAATATCGCCTTGGGTCAGCAGAAATACGCGGAGGCTGAGGCCGCCTACGATGCCCTCGTGCGGGCAGAGCCGAACAACCCCGCCGGGTATTTCCGGCGGGGCAGTCTGCAGCAGGCCCGCAAGCAGTACGACCAGGCGCTTGCGAGCTACGACCAGGCGCTCGCCCTGAATCCCAACCTGCTGGATGTCTTCAGCAGCCTCATCCAGGTTTACGTCGAGCAGAAAAAGATCGATCAGGCCTTCCAGCGCTGCGAGCGGCAGCTCCAGCAGGTGGAGGACAAACCCGCCGCGGCCGGTGTCGTCCACAACCTGAAGGGCGGACTGTATCTGTCCAAGGGGGATGCCGCCTCCGCCGAGGCATCCTTCCGCACGGCCATCCAGAAAAACCCCAACCTGCTCGCGCCGTACTACGCGTTGGCCGGTATCTACCTGCGGGACAAGAAGGCCGACCAGGCCATCGAGCAGTTCAAGCAACTGCTCGCGGTCAACCCGAAGCAGGCCGGCCCGAACATGATGATCGCGGTGATCTACGATTCCCAGAAAAAGCACGACCTCTCCGAGAAGCACTACCGCGCCTGCCTGGAGGCCGAGCCCAAGTTCGCCCCCGCGGCCAACAACCTGGCCTACATCCTGGCCGAGGGCGACCGCGACCTGAACGAGGCCCTGAAATACGCCCAGGCCGCCAAGGCGGCCCTGCCCGAGGAACCCAGCGTGATGGACACCCTTGGGTGGGTTTACTACAAGAAGGGGCTCTACGACCTGGCCATTGCGGAGTTCAAGGCCAGCCTCGCCAAGGCGCCCGAGAATTCGACGATCGCCTATCACCTTGGTCTCGCCTACTACAAGAAGGGCGAGCCGGAGCGGGCCAAGGCGGAGCTTGAGCGAGCGCTCAAGCTCGGCGGTAACTTCGACGGTGCCGATGAAGCGAAGAAGGCGCTGGCGGAAATAAAGTAGTCCATCGAGTCTTTTGAGTCGTTGGGTCTATTGAGTCAAGCGACAAACGGCGCAGAGGGAACGCGCCGGTTGCGCCTATTCAACAGATTCGACAAACTCGACAGACACAATAGACGCAATAGGTTCTCATGCGTTTCTTCTCCATCAGAATCCTTGTTCTCTGCATCCTGCTGCCTCCGGTGCTGTACCTGCTGACGGTGACGGTCCTGGAGCGGCAGGCCGAGCAGCGGCTCACGCGGCAGATCGAGGAGGTCTGCACCGGCGACCCGCAGAGGTTGCTCGACGGCAGCCTGCGGCTGGAAAACGCGCTCGAATCCAACATCAACCGTTACCTCGCCGCGAGCTTCCTCGTCCGGAACGGATTTGCGGTGCGCGTCAGTGTCGCGACCCGCGCCGGCAAGCTCCTTTATCCCTCACCGCTCGAGCCTGCGGAGCCCGGTCACGCCGGCTTCGACCCCCGGCCGGTGGCCGTCGAAAACTTCGCGCTGCTGAGCGAGGGCCTGGCGGTGCACGTGGAGGCGCGCCTCGAGCACAACCGCCTCATCTCGAATGTCATCCTCGGGGGCTACGTGCTGGCGGCTCTCGCTGTCCTGCTTGTGCACTACCGCGCGGCCGGCCGCCAGATGAGCCGGATGGAACGCGAGCGGCGCGGCGAACTCGACCGCCTGGTCCAGTGCGAGCGGCAGAGCGCCGCCCGGCTCTCCGACCTGCAGGCGGAGCGCGAGCGGCTGCGGGTGGAGTTCGAGCGTCTGAAGAGCGCGATGGAAGGCGAGCGTGCCCGCGCGGAGCGCAACGAGGACGACCTGGTCGCCGAGATCGAGTCCCTGGAAAAAAAGCTCGACGAAAACCACGGAGACCAAGGCACCCGGGAGGAGGAAATCCGGGCCTTGAGCGAGAAAATCGCCCTGCTCGAAAAGGAGCAGCGCCGGGAGGACCGGGGCCACCACAAGACGGCCGCGGCCATCGAGAAGCGCTTCGCGACCCTGTACAAGGGCATCCTGGTGCACGCGCGCGCGGTGGACGGCTTTCTGGATCTCAACGAGGAACTGCGCCTCAAGGCGGAGGAGGTCATCCACCAGCTCAACGCTGATTCCGACCTCGTTGCCGTCAAGCGCAAGGTGTTTGGCAAGAAGAACCGCGAGACGGTCCTGGAGGTGGTATTCGCCTATAAGGGCCGGCTTTACTTCCGGAAGCGGGAGGACCGGCGGGTGGAGGTCGTCGCCATCGGCACCAAGAACACGCAGGATCGGGAGTTGGAGTTTCTCTCGCGCCTTTGAGTCTAACGATTCTTTTTGGCCAGCAGTTCCTTAACATGCCGGTCAAGGTCGGTCAGCTCGAAGGGCTTGTCGAGCACCAGGTCGGCCGCCGCTTCCGTTGCCAGCGCGCCGGGGTGCTCGCCCCAGCCGGTGATGGCAATGACAGGGGTCCCCGGATATTTCTTCTTGATGATGGAGATCACGCCCACCCCGCTGATTTCCGGCATCACCAGGTCGGTGATGACCAAATCGATGGAGGCCTCGCTCTGCTCGAACGTCTTCAGCCCGTCCAGCCCATTATAGGCGGTCAGAACATCATAGCTCTGGCTGAGAAAACTGTTCAGCCCCGCCACAGTCTCCTTGCTGTCGTCTATCACCAGCAATCGGTATTTCTTGGCCATTTCCACCTCGAATCTAAATCGGGATTATTTGCCACTGCCCGGGAGTTCGTCCGGCAACGTTTGCATGAGGCCGCACGGTCAACTATAATCCGCCATGGGCCGTAAAGCAAGAGAGTCCTTCACCCCTGTCGCCGCTTGAGTCCGCCGCCTTTGTTGCGCCTTTTTGGGTCATGCATGTGCTAAACATAAAAAGACATTTATTACCCAATTTTGAATAATCAATTTCACAACCCGTGCGCTCTCTCCAGATCAGCGCCTCCGGGCTGCTGCTGCGCCGACTGCCTGATTATTTATTGTAAATACAGTCTAATTGCCGTCAATCAAGCTGCTCGAATTTGTGGTATGTAAATTGCAGCAACGCAGTCGGCGTCCCGGCTGCATTCTATAGTAACCGATTAAGTTTTTTAGGGTTTGGGGTATCAAAAAAGATCAATTTGGGGTATCATAAAGAATCAACGCTAAATAAAGACTCAATCGACTCAACAGAAGACTCTTTATAAGGATACTGCCATGAGCGCAGCTCAGACTGAAAGTTTGAACATCGGCTATTATTTGACGCTGGTTTCCCGGCGGCGCTGGTTCATCATCGTGCCGTTCTGCTTGGCCATGATCGTCGGCATGGTGCTGGCCGTCAAGCTGCCCAAGGTCTATGAGGCAAACACGCTGATCCTGGTTCAGCCCCAGCGGGTGCCGGAAAAAGTCGTAACCCCCGTGGTCGACAGCGATATCGAGAGCCGCATCAGCACTCTCTCGCAGCAGATCATGAGCCGCAGCAACCTCGAGCGGGTGATGGACCAATACAAGCTCTTCTCCGACTCAGATTCCGGCAGCATGCTGATGGAAGACAAACTCGAAAATCTTCGCAAGCGGATCAAGGTGGAGGTGGGACGTGGCGCCAGGTCGAGGAGGGACGCCGCGGACTCGTTTTCTGTCGTCTACCGGGACCGCAACCCGCAGACCGCCATGCGGGTGGCTAACGGGCTGGCCACGTTTTTCATCGACGAAAACCTCAAGTCGCGCGAGGGCATTGCCGTCGGCACCAGCGACTTTTTGGACGCCGAGCTCGAGTCCATGCGCAAGCGCCTTGAGGAACAGGAGCAACTGCTGAAGAAATTCCGCGAAAAGAACATGGGCGAGCTTCCCGAGCAGCTCGATTCCAATCTCAGGATCCTGGATAGTCTCAAATCACAGCTTACGCAGAGGGAAGACAGTCTGCGCAGCGCACGGGTGTCGCTCGCGGCCCTCGAAAGCGAGATGTCGATTAGACAGGGCGCTATCGCCGCCATGCTGCCGCCCCCGGGACCCTCCGCCACCGGCCGGGAAAACGAAGACCAGATGAGCCTTGACCAGTTGAAAGACAAGCTTGCCGGCCTGCGGGCCAGCTACACCGACCAGCACCCCGACGTGGTGCGCCTCAAGACCAGGATCGGAAGGCTGGAAAAGGAGCAGGCATCCGTTCCCCCGGCCTCCGACAAGGCGGTTGAGGGCGGCGCAGCAACCGGGCGCTATGCTTCGGCCCAGCTTAACGCGGAGGTCGTGAGGCAAAAAACGGTCCTCCTCGGCGCCATCAGGGCCCAGGAAGGGGAAGTCGCCCGAGTCAGTCAAGAGATCCGGGACCACCAGCGTCGGATCGAGGCCACCCCCCGGCGCGAACAGGAGCTGCTGACCATCAAGCGCGACTACGAAAATATCAAGTCCTCCTACAATTCGCTGCTGAGCCGCAAGATCGAGGCTGACATCGCCGTCAACATGGAAAAGAAGCAGAAGGGCGAGCAGTTCCAGGTCATCGATGTGGCACGTCTCCCGCAAAAGCCGATCTCGCCTGACTTGCCCAAGCTCTTCATGATCACGATCGCAGCGGGTATAGGTCTCGGTGCGGCTTTCATTTTTTTGCTCGAAACGATGGACACCTCTGTGCGGCGCCTGGACAAACTCGAAGAGGAGATCGGGCTGCCCGTGCTGGCCATGGTTCCGCGCATCTTCACCTCGGGAGACCGCAGGCGGCATCGCATGGTCATGGCGGCCACCACCATGTCGATCGTCGTCGCGCTGGCCCTCACCTCTGCCTTTGCGGTGCTGGTCTTCAACGGCGTGGAGACGACACTCGAGCTGGTGCGGCATACTGCGGGGGTATGATACTATTTTGGTAAAAGGCGCACGGTGCAGAGATAAAGGTAAAGATTGTTGGTTGGGGTTTATTGAAAGAAGTTTATTGGCTTCCGCGTGGCTTGCGCCTTGAGCCGTGAACCGAGAAACGGTTTTTAAATCGATAGATTGAAGAGGTATTCTCTGTGGGTAAAATCTCAAAAGCCTTGGACAAATACGCGAGCGAGCGCAAATTGTCTGCGCAGCAGCCTCTGCCGGCCGCATCCCCGCTGACCCATGACGACATCATCGCGCTCGTCGGCTACGACGAGAAGACAGGGCACCTGCTCAAGGCCGACCCTGCTACCGGCAATGTGGACGAGTGCCGGATCGAAGAGCTGCGTGCCGGCGGCACCGTACTGAGACTTCTGGAAAACCAGCTGATCTACCCCGGCGGCAAACTGACCGTGCGCGGCGTCGAGGAAGCCCGGCGGCTGGCTGCGGTGGCGGCCGCAATCCCTCGCCGTCCGGCCGCATCCGATGCCGACCGGGACCGCCTTCTCCAAGAAACCGAGTACTCCGCGGACAGCCCGATTCCATCCGCGCCTGAACCGGAGCCAAAAGGCGGCCCCGCGCCCGCTCCCACGGCACCGGTTGAGCCGCAGGAAAAGTTGATCGAGGCCTACGCCGTCGCGCCGAGTCCCCAGACCGTCGAGCCTCCGCCGCCTGCTGCGCCCAGGCCGCTGAAGGTCGTGCCGGAGCCCAAACCTGCCGCCGCGAAGCCCGCGACGCCGTTGCAGCCGCTGCAGCCCAAGGCTGCGTCCAAGATGCCCCACGGCCATGGGCAACCGCCGCTGTGGGACGAAGCCGCCATCGACCACAACCTGGTGGCGCTGACGGATTCGCACTCCCCCGAGGCGGAGCAGTTCAAGATCCTGCGGACCAACATCCTGTTTCCGTTGGCGGGCAGTCCGCCGCGCTCAATCTTGGTGACCAGCTCCGGCCCGTGCGAGGGCAAGACCTTCACGGCGGCAAACCTCGCCATCAGCATCGCGCTCAACATCAACCGTCACGTGCTGCTCATCGATGCAGACATGCGGCGGCCGCAGCTTCACAAGCGGTTCGGTTTCGGGTCGGTGCCGGGATTGAGCGACTACCTGGCCGAGGGCCGGCTACTGCCGTCGCTTTTGCTCAAGACCAAGGTCGACAAGTTGACCCTTCTGGCGGCCGGCCCCCCACCGGACAACCCCGCTGAGTTGATCGGCGCCGAGCGCATGTCAAACCTGCTGGCGGAGGTCTCCACCCGCTACCCCGACCGCATCGTTGTGATCGACGCCCCCCCTCCGACCCTGGCCGCGGAGACAGGTGTCCTGGCGCGGCAAGTGGACGGTATTCTCGTCGTGGTGCGCTACGGGAGCACCCGCCGCGACGATCTGGCCGACCTGATCGCTCAGGTGGGCCAAAAGAAAATCCTCGGCAGCATCGTCAACTACCTCGAGAACCCGGCCTCCCGCTACTACGGCTACAAATACGCCGGCTATGGCAAGCGCAAAGACAGGTAGATGCCTCGCTCCAGGCGGTATCCGGAAGCGGCTGTTTCGAACCGGTTCAACCACGCCGGCGCAAACAAATCGTAAACGATTTTATTATGATAGGTTGCAAGACGGCTTGTAATCGACCGGGCGGAGCCATATAGCGAAGTGACTAAAGTTACGAGCGACTGAAACGGCTAAAGTCGAAAAATGGTTCGCGGCGCAGGGCGCACGGAGGGATATAAAAAGCTCTTTGGGTTTATTGAGTTCATTGGGTTGAAAAATAACCTTACCCACGCGTTCCGCACCTTGCACCGAGTCGCTTCTTTTAACCCTTTTTTTGGAGATTCCCATATGAAAACAGCTCCGACACTCATGGCGGTCATTTTGTTCGTTGGCCTATCCAGCGCTTCCGCCCAGGACAAGCAGACACAAACGTGGTCGGCGAAGTCTCAGGCTTCCGAGTACCGGGTTGGGGCCGGTGATGTGCTCGAGATTTCAACCTGGAAAGAACCCGAGCTGACTCGCAGGGACGTTCTGGTCAGGGTGGACGGGCGGATTTCCTTCCCTCTGCTTGGGGACATCCCGGCGGCGGGCATGACCCCCGCGGAACTGACCGAAACCATACAGAAGGGATTGAAGGGCTACGTCACGGCCCCGGTGGTGACCGTGACCGTCACCACCCCGGGCAGTCAAAAAGTCTACGTTCTCGGCGAGGTAGTGAGAACCGGCGAATATCCTATTCTCAAGAGCCTGACCGTGCTGCAGGCGTTTGCCTTGGCCGGCGGTTTCACTCAATGGGCCTCCAAGGACGAGATCATCCTGATCCGCAAGGACGGCACAAAGGACAGAATCTACAAAATCAACTACAAGGACATCGTGAAAGGCAGGGATGTCGAGAACAACCTCCCCTTGCAGGCGAACGACACGATCGTGGTCCCCTGAAAAGAAAGCGCCAAGAGTGAACAAAAGTGAGCTAAAATGTCAAGAGTCGAATCGGAGAGCAGCGGTTTGCAGAAAGCAGACTCCGGGCGTTTGAAGAATAAAGGATTTTCCAAAGAACTTGAAGCAGGGACTCGCACGTTTGCGGTCAGTATCTTCTTGCAATTTTCACTGCGATAGGGAAGAATATCCAAGTTTTTATGCCACATCAATTTGATGCAGTTTAGCCTTCCCAACTTTAGTCACTCCAAAGGCGGCAGGAGGATAACATGAGGAAATCGCACTTGTTGACGTTGCTGGTCTTGGTACTGGTGGTTGCAGCGGAAAACGCCGCCATGGCCGCTCAGTTCTTATTTACCCCCCGTGCCGTGATGACGGAGAGGTTCAGCGATAACATCTACCTGACCAATAACGACAAGAAAGACGACTTCATCACCACACCGACCGTTGGCTTCACGGTGCAAATGCCCGGTCAAACTACCGGCATTTCGCTCTCTTATGATGTTGGCTACAACTTTTACGCCAAAAACGATGAGAATGACGGCTGGCAGCACAACGCGCTGGGCAGTTTTTGGCACAATTTTACCCGCGAAACCCGGCTCAACCTCAACAATTCGTTTCTGTACACGAAAGACCCCTTGAGCAACCGGGATGTGGTAAACGAGCAGGGAGACGTGGTTGCCCCCGGCGACTTTACCGCAAGGCAAGGGTTGAACACTTACTACCGGGACTATTCCACCGCCAGGTTGACCCACCAGTTCGGACCTGAAAATTCGACCTATGCCCAATTCATCTATGGGTATCTCAAGAACAACAGCGACCAGTACCAGGACAGCCAGGAAATTTCCCCTTCCGTCGGTATGACTTACTGGTGGTCAACGTGGGCAGGAATCGAACTCGACGGCGATTACCTGCGGGGTCTTTACAGCGGGGGGCAAAACGCCGCGAATACACAAGACGGCACAGACCAAGGCGACTTCAACCAGGTGTCAGGAAGGGCGCGGCTCAACCAGCGGCTTTCACAGCGTTTCGGCATCTTCGAGCAATACCGGCAAATATACAGGAATTACGACGGGGACCAGGCCGGCCAGGCGCAGGCAGCCACAGGCGGGCAGCTGAATCAGGACTATATGGTGTATGCGCCCTCCGTCGGCGTATTTTACCAATTTGACCCGACGCTGACGGCCTCCCTGGGCGTCGGGTATTTTTATCAGCAGGTCCAAAACGGCAATGACCAGCAAGGCGCCTTCCCCACCGCCGAGATCAACAAGTTCTGGGACTATCAGCGCTGGAGCATCCGGACCCGTGGCGCCGCCGGGCTGGCGAGCGCGGATTTCAACGCCGAGAACCAGGGTTTCAACCGCTATGCCCTGGCGGACATTACAGGCCGGTACAATTTTACGCGACAGTTCTATGGCGAAGCGAGTTTTTTATATAACTACTCGGATTACGTCAACAGCGAGAATGACGAAGTCGACCACACCATAAGACCCCAGGTCGGCCTCGGCTACGCGGTTTCTCGGTGGATGAATGTCAGGCTTTCCTACAGCTACAATAAACTTATCGCCACAAACAGCAGCGTGAATGACTACGAGGAAAACAGCGTGCTTCTCACCGTGACACTGGAGCCGGACCAGCCTTGGGTGCTGTGGGATTAGCTAAGGAGAATGCCTAAGGTTACAAGCGGCTAAAGTTGAAGAAGGGCGCACACTGTACAGTGCACAGTGCAACTAGTAAAACGGGTTAGATGGAAGCAAAAACCCGGTACCCATTCGCGCAGGGATTCGCATTGGCGCACTTCAAACCAGTCCGGGATCCCTCGGAGCGCGTTGGAGCGATAAACTGCACCTGTTTTTGAAGTTTAGTCACTTGCTTTTTTCAACTGCACCCTGCGGCCTGTAGCTGGTATCATTTTTCATCTCAATCAACCCAACAAACCCATTCCACCGGAGCCCCCATGCAGGTCCCTTTTCTTGATTTAAAAGTCCAGTACCGCCAGATCGAAGCCGAGCTCAAACCCATCCTGGAAGACATCATGGCAAACGGCGCCTTCATCGGCGGCCCGCAGGTCTCGGCCTTTGAGGAGGAGTTCGCCGCCTTCTGCGGGGGCGGGCACTGCGTCGGCCTGAACTCGGGCACCGACGCCCTGCGCTTTGCCCTGATGGCGGCCGGCGTCGGGCCGGGCGAGGAGGTCATCACGGTGCCCCACACCTTCATAGCCACGACCGAAGCCATCTCCCAGGCAGGTGCCGTGCCGGTCTTCGTGGACATCGAGCCGGCGACCTGTACCATGGATGTTGCGCAGATCTCTCGCCGGATCACCTCCAAGACCCGGGCCATCGTGCCGGTGCATCTTTATGGCCAGCCAGCCGACATGGACCCGATCCTGGAGATCGCCCGCAAGCACCAATTGGCCGTCATCGAGGATGCCTGCCAGGCCCACGGCGCCCTCTACAAGGGCCGGCCGGCCGGCAGCATGGGTGTTGCCGGCTGCTTCAGCTTCTACCCGGGTAAGAACCTCGGCGCCTTCGGCGATGCCGGCGCCGTGGTGACCGCTGACGCCAATCTGGCACAGACCATGCGCATGCTGCGCGAGCACGGCCAGAGCCGCAAGTACTACCACGACATGGAAGGCTACACCGGCAGACTCGACGCCGTCCAGGCGGCCGTGCTGAGGCTCAAGCTCAGGCGCCTGGCGAACTGGAACCGTGCCCGCCGCGAGAACGCGGCGCGGTATACGAAGCATCTGGCAGAGGTTCCCGGGGTGACGGTCGTGACAGAGGCGGAATATGCCCAGGCGGTCTATCACCTTTACGTCATCCTGGTGGATGACCGCGACGGGCTGCAGAAGTTTCTGAACGGCAAGGGGGTCGGCACCAACCTGCACTATCCGCTGCCGCTGCACCTTCAGAAGGCTTACGCCCACCGCGGGTTCAAGAAGGGCGACTTTCCCGTGAGCGAGCGCACCGCCGAGCGTCTGCTGTCGCTGCCCATGTTCGCGGAGCTGACGCCGCCGCAAATTGAATACGTGGTTGATTGTATCAAGGAGTACATGAAATGATCAAAATCGGACTCATCGGTTTCGGCTACTGGGGGCCCAACCTGGCGCGCAACTTCAGCCACGACTCCGGTTTCGAGCTGGCGGCCATCTGCGACTTTTCAGCCAACCGGCTGGAGCGCGCCCAGCGCCTGCACCCTTCCGCGCGGTTGTGCACAAGCCTGGACGATTTCTTCAAGACCGACCTCGACGCCGTGGCTATCGCTACACCGGTGGCGACCCACTTCGATCTCGCGCGGCGCGCGATCGGGAGCGGCCGCCACGTCTGGCTGGAGAAGCCCATGGCCGAGTCCGTGGCCCAGGCCGAGGCACTGATCGAGCTGGCGCAGAAGAAGCAGAAAATCCTGCTCGTGGACCATACATTCGTCTACACGGGGGCGGTGCGCAAGATCAAGGAACTGATCGACCATGGCAGACTCGGGGACCTCATCTACTACGATTCCACCCGTGTCAACCTGGGCCTGTTCCAACAGGACGTGAACGTCATATGGGACCTCGCCCCCCACGATATTTCCATCATGGACTTCCTCATGCCGTTCAAGAAGCTTGCGGTCTCGGCCACGGGCTGCCACTATTACGGCAACGGCCTGGTGCCCAAATCGCTTCTGACCATCTACATGGAGGGCAACGTGGTCGGGCACATCAACGTGAGCTGGGTCTCCCCGGTTAAGATCCGCCAGACTCTGATCGGCGGCACCTCGCGCATGGTGCTCTACGACGACACCGAGCCGTCCGAGAAGATCAAGATCTACGACAAGGGGGTCGACCTCAACGTGGCCGACAAGGATGAAGTCTACCACCTCAAGGTCCAGTACCGGGTGGGCGACATGTACGCGCCCCGGATAGAGGACCATGAAGCCCTGGCGCTGGAGACCCAGCACTTTGCCGACTGCATCCGCCACGGCAAGGAGCCCTTGACCGGCGGGCGCGCGGGGCTCGATGTGGTCAAGGTTCTGGTGGCCTCGGAAGAGTCGCTCAAGAACCGAGGTGCGCCGGTGGAGCTGTAGAAAGCTGGAAGGATAGGAAGCAAAAGGGTGAAGTGGGCGAGGATCGATTGAAAAGCCTTGAGGTATGGAAGAAAAGCGATGATCCGGCATTCCGTATCTGCGAGCTGACCAAGAGGTTTCCGAAAGAAGAACTTTACGGTTTAACGTCCTAAAACCGGCGGACATCGCTCATTCCTCCCGGCCTCCCGTCCTTTTATCCCTTTCGAGGTAATTAATGAACCGCAAAATCGCTTCCAACGTCATCCTCGGTGAGAACGTCTCCCTCCAGGACTTCATCAACCTCTACGGCTGCCGGATCGGGGACAACACCAAGATCGGCCCCTTTGTCGAGATCCAGAAGAACGTCACCGTCGGCCGCAACTGCAAGATCCAGAGCCACAGCTTCCTGTGCGAAGGGGTCAGCATCGAGGACGAGGCGTTCATCGGCCACGGGGTCATGTTCATCAACGACCGCTTCCCGCGTTCGGCCACGGAGTCCGGTGCGCTGCAGACCGAGGCGGACTGGAAGGTCGTCCCCACTGTCGTCAAAAGGGGCGCCTCCATCGGCTCCAACGCCACCATCCTATGCGGGGTCACCGTTGGCGAGGGCGCCATCGTCGGCGCCGGCAGCGTGGTCACGAAAGACGTCCCGCCACGCACCATCGTTGCCGGCAATCCGGCCAGAATCATCCGGAAGATCAAATAGTCTTTTGAGTTCATTGGGTCTAATGATTGGCATTTGATTCTATGAATCTTTCCATTCGCCCGGTAATCTTGTGCGGAGGCAGCGGCACGCGGCTGTGGCCGCTGTCGCGCAAGTTTCACCCCAAGCAGTTCATCGAGCTCGCGTCGGGGACTTTATTCGGGCAGACGTTGAACCGCGCGGCGGGTCTGCCCGGAGCGGGAAAGCCGTTGGTGATCTGCAACGAGCATCACCGCTTCTTCGCGGCCGGCATCCTCCAGGACCTCGGGATTGCGGCCGACATTCTGCTTGAGCCCCAGGCGCGCAACACGGCGCCGGCTATTGCCCTGGCGGCCCTGGCCGTCCGGGAGGCAGGCGAGGACCCGCTGCTCCTGGTGCTGCCCTCCGACCACGTCATTCAGCCGGACGCGGCACTTCACGCGGCAGCGGCCGCCGCCGCCGCCGCCGCCGGGAACGGCTCGCTGGTGACCTTCGGCGTGACCCCTACGCGGCCGGAGACGGGCTACGGTTACATCCGCCGCGGAGCTGCGGCAGCCCCCGGTGTTTTCCGGGTGGACCGGTTCGTTGAGAAGCCCGCTCACGCAGAGGCCGAGCGCCTCCTGGCCGAAGGCGGTTTCACTTGGAACAGCGGTATCTTTCTGTTCCGGGCCTCGGTCTACCTGGACGAGCTCGCCCGCTTTGCGCCGGCCATCCATGCCGCCTGCGACAAGGCTTGGGCCGCCCGCACCCGGGACCTGGATTTCACCCGCGTCGACCCCGCGGCGTTTGCCGCTTCCCCGTCGGATTCCATCGATTACGCCGTCATGGAGCATACGCAACGGGCGTGTGTCGTGCCGTTTACGGCCGACTGGAACGACCTGGGCTCGTGGAAGGCCTTCCACGAGGTGTCCCCGAAAGACAAGCACGGCAATGCCTTGGTGGGCGACGTGGTGGCCTTGGACACCGAGCGCTGCTACCTGCATGCCACGCAGCGTCTGGTGGCCGCGCTGGGCGTGAAGGACCTGGTGGTCGTGGAAACCGCGGATGCGGTGCTCGTGGCGGACTGGTCGCGCGCCCAGGAGGTCAAGCTCCTGCTCGCGCAACTCACCCGAGCCGGCCGCAGCGAAGCCGACAGCCACGTCAGGGTCTACCGGCCGTGGGGGTCCTACGCGGTGCTTGCCAACGGTGACCGGTTTCAGGCCAAGCGCATCGTGGTCAACCCGGGCAAGGTGCTTTCGCTGCAGTTCCACCACCACCGCGCCGAGCACTGGGTCGTGGTGCGCGGCACGGCCAAGATCACCGTGGGCGAAGAGGTGCACCTGCTCGGCGAGGACCAGTCCACCTACATCCCGCTCGGCATCGTGCACCGGCTCGAGAATCCCGGCCGCATCCCGCTCGAGATCGTCGAGGTGCAGACCGGAGCCTACCTGGGCGAGGACGACATTGTGCGCCTCGAAGACAGCTACGGCCGGAAGGGCGAGCGGCCGGTCGAGGTGTTGAAAACGAAAAATGGGAGTCAGGAGCCATCTCAAAAATAGCAGATTACAGCCGAGGGCAAGGTGCAGGCCGGTGAAAAAGCGCCGTAATCGCGGCAGGTTGTGAGCATTTTCAGAAGCGGGCCACGCCGCCATCGACTGTCAGATGCATTTTTGAGATAGCTTCTATACACGATTAACAGGATTGCGCAGAAAGGACTGAACTTGAAATTACCGAAATCAAAATCCAAAGCGCCCAAAAGCACGTCATCGTCTGATCCGGCCGTTTCCGTCTGCCCCCGCGGGCAGTCCTTCCCCCTGCCGTGGGAGAAAGACTACGTCGCCGAGTACAAGCGGCTTGAACGCGTCGTGGCAGCGGAACGCAAAAAAGGCCGCGAAATCGTGGTGGTCATGGGGGTGGGGTTCGTCGGCGCGGTCATGGCCGGTGTGGTGGCCGACTCGGTTGACCGCGTGACCGGAGCGCCCGGCAAGTTCGTCATCGGCATGCAACGGCCCTCGCCGCGCTCGTTCTGGAAGATCGCCTACCTCAACAAGGGCGTGGCGCCGGTGGAGGCCGACGACCCCGAGGTGGCGCGGATGATCAAGCGCTGCGTCCAGGATAGAAAGACCCTGATCGCAACCTACACCTATGACGTTCTCAAGCTTGCCGACGTGGTTGTCGTGGACGTGCAGTGCGACTATCACAAGGACTCCTTCGGCAATGTGCGCCAGGGCCGTGCGGACATCCAGGCCCTGGAGGAATGCCTCAAGATCATCGGCGAGAAGATCGAGCCCCACTGCATGGTGCTGATCGAGACTACGGTTCCGCCCGGCACCACCGAGTACGTGGCCTACCCCATCGTCAAGAAGGAGTTCGAGCGCCGCGGCCTCAACGGGAAAACCCCGCTGCTCGCTCACTCCTTCGAACGGGTCATGCCCGGCAAAAATTACGTCGCCTCGGTGAGGGATTTCTGGCGGGTATGCAGCGGCATCAACTCCGAGGCCCGCGAGCGGGTGGTGAAGTTTCTGACCGAGGTGCTGAACGTCGATAAGTACCCGCTCACGGTGCTCGACCGGCCCATCGAAAGCGAAACCTGCAAGATCGTCGAAAACTCCTACCGCGCGGCGATCCTGGCCTTCAACCACGAGTGGAGCCTCTTTGCCGAGAGAAACGGGGTGGACCTCGTCAAGGTGCTCAAGGCCATCAAGGTGCGGCCCACGCACTCCAACATCATGATGGCCGGCCCCGGCATCGGCGGCTATTGCCTGCCCAAGGACGGGGGGCTCGGGTTCTGGTCCTACCACACCCTGATGGGTTTCGGGGACGACATCTTCAAGATCACCCCGGCCGCGATCGACATCAACGACACCCGGGGTCTGCACGCGGCCCAGCTCGTGCGCGACGCCCTGCGCAACATGGGCAAGATCGTGGCCGCCTCCAAGGTGGCGCTGCTCGGGGCCTCCTATCGCGAGGACGTGGGCGACACGCGCTACTCCGGCTCGGAGGTCGTCGTGCGCAAGCTGACCGAAATGGGCGCCGACGTGGAGGTCCACGACCCGTACCTGAAGCACTGGTGGGAGCTCGAAAAGCAGGAGAGCTACCCCGCTCCCGGGCACTCGCTCGCGCGCTTCTTCCGCAACCAGGGGCGTCTCGGTGACCTGCACATGCGGGAAAACATGGCCGACGCGCTCAACGGTGCGGACGCAGTGGTCTTCGCGGTGCGGCATGAGGCCTACCTGAAGCTTGCGCCCGAAGTGGTGGTCAAGATGACCGGCCGGCCAATCGCCGTGGTCGATTGCTTCGGCATCCTGGATGACGGCCAAATCCGCCGTTACTTCGAACTCGGCTGCGAGGTCAAGGGCCTCGGCCGCGGCCATGTCAAGCGCATTAAAGACGAGGTGCAAAAGAAGGCACACGGTGGGAAATAGGATTCCGAATCTATTGAGTTCATTTTTTTTCTTTGCCCTGCGGCACCATTAAATTCCATGCATTCCTGACGGCAAGCCCTCTTGAACATTTCCATCCTCAACCCTATAGAAACCCCTGATTGGGACTCCCTGCTCCTCTCCGCCGAGCGGGCCACGTTTTTCCACACCATGGCTTGGGCGCGTGTTCTGAGCGAGTCTTACAGCTACAAGCCGCTCTACTTCGCTGCTATTGATAACGGCAAACTCACCGGCCTTATCCCGGTAATGGAAATCGACAGCTTCCTTACTGGGAAGCGGGGAGTGTCGCTGCCGTTTACGGACATCTGCCACCCGATCGCCGACACCCCAGACATTTTTCGGGCGTTGATGGAGAGGCTGACTCAACACGGGGATAGCGCCGGCTGGAAGCACATCGAGATCAAGGGCGGCGGCGCGCTGCTTGACGGGGTCCCGCATTGTGCGGAGCATTGCACCCATATCCTGGAGCTCGGCCGCGACGAGGACAAGGTCCAGCAATCATTCAGAGACAGCACCCGCCGCAACATCCGCAAGGCATACCGTGATGGTGTCGAGGTTTCGTCTCAGCATACGGCCGAGGCCATGGCGGCGTTCTACGGACTTCATTCCCGAACCCGCAGGCGTCACGGCCTTCCGCCCCAGCCGTGGCGTTTTTTCGCGAGGGTGTATGAACATGTCCTCGCGGCCGGGAAGGGGGTTGTGCTTCTGGCTACCCACGCGGGCAAAACAGTCGCCGGCGCCGTGTATTTTTTTTATCGGGACTGTGCGCTTTTCAAGTTTGGCGCTTCCGACCGGGATTGCTCGCACCTGCGGGCGAACAACCTGGTCATGTGGGAGGCCATCCGCTGGTGTTGCTGCAACGGGTTTCGCAGCCTGCATTTCGGACGCACTGAGTCGGGGAACCAGGGACTATTGCAGTTCAAAAACGGGTGGGGCGCGGTGCAGGGCAAAGTCGCTTATTACAGGTTCCATCTAAAGGATAAAGTTTTTTCCGCAAATATCAATGGCATCAAGACATCCTATCCCGTGTGCAAAGTTTTGCCGATACCGGTACTCAAGTTGGCTGGTAGGATTTTTTACAGGCATGTAGGGTAGGCGGCCAGGGGAGCAGGCCGGAAAGCTCGGAGGATAGGGGGCCATAAAGCTGGAGGCCGGGAAGCCAATCATCGTTCCGGCGTTCAAGCATTCCAGCGTCCCTTTTTCGTCTTATGCCATTCACGACTGACTTTTCGGGATCGTACTCAAACGCGATAGACGCGAAGCCCACCATCCATTCGATGAACACTTTTGGCTTCCGAAACCGGATATTCTACGCGCTCAAGCCGCTCATTCCGAGGATGGCACAGGTCGCCCTGCGACGGCAGATCGCCCGGTACAAGTGCAAAAGATACTCCAACGTGTGGCCGATCGACCCACGGGCCGGGGAGAAGCCCCCGGGGTGGCCGGGGTGGCCGGAAGGCAAGCAGTTCGCCCTGGTGCTGTCGCACGACGTGGATACGAAAAAAGGGCAAGAACGTGTTTCGGATCTGGCCGCATTGGAGATGAGACTCGGGTTTCGCTCGGCGTTCAACTTCGTGCCGGAGCGTTATACCAACCACAAGGAGATCAAAGCCCATCTGAGAGCCAATGGCTTCGAGATCAACGTGCACGGACTCAGGCACGATGGGAAGCTGTTTAGCAGCCGGAGAATATTTGAACAGCGGGCGAGTATGATAAACCAATACCTGAAAAAGTGGGGATCAACCGGTTTTACCTCGCCTTCCATGCTGTGCCGCGCCGATTGGCTGCACGAACTCGACATCACCCACAGCATATCGACTTTCGACACGGACCCGTTCGAGCCGCAGCCTGATCCGACACGAACCATTTTCCCCTTCTGGGTCGCCAATGGTCAATCTTCAAAAGGCTACGTGGAGCTGCCTTATACCCTGCCGCAAGATCATTTGCTTTTTGTGATTTTGAAGGAAAAAACTATAGCCACATGGAAGCGCAAACTGGATTGGGTGGCTTCTCACGGGGGCATGGCTCTTTTGAACACGCACAGCGATTACATGGATTTCGGCAATCGTCCCCCGAGCGGAGAGGAGTATCCAGCCCGGTTCTACGAGTCGTTTTTGAATTATGTCGATAATCGGTATAAGGAAAAATCCTATAACGCTTTGCCGGGCGACATCGCAAAGTACTGCATCGCTTCCCAGGCTTGCAGACCCCTTCCGCAGAGGAGGGGGCCGCGTGGACAAGGGGTGTAATACGCTGGTTTTAACATATCGGCTTCCGGAAAGAATTGGCGATTACTTCAAATTATCCGAAAATCGCCCAGGCTATTTTTATGAATGTATTTGGTTGCCGGTTTTTATAACAAAAAGTGAACCATACGAACTCGCAGGAGGTGAGGAGTTATGATCAAGATGGGTGTTATCGGGTATGGGTACTGGGGCCCGAACATCGTACGAAATTTCGGTGAAACGCCCAACGCTAGGGTGGTGGTATGCTGCGATCGGGACCCCAAGCGTTTGGAGGCAGTCAAGTCCAAGCACCCGTCCATCGCGACCACCGACGATTTCGAGAAAGTCATCAAAGATCCGGGCGTCGATGCCCTTTCCATCGTTACCCCTGTGGCCACCCATTACAAGTTTGCCCGCAAAGCGCTCGAAGCGGGCAAGCATGTTCTGGTGGAAAAGCCGCTAGCGGCTTCGGTGGCGGAGGCGGAAAGCCTGGTCAACATCGCCGGGAAATGCGGCTTAACCCTGATGGTTAACCACACCTTCATATACACCGGTGCGGTCCGAAAGATGAAGGAGATCATGGAGACCGGCGACATCGGGGACATCTACTACTTTGATTCGGTACGCATCAACCTCGGCCTTTTCCAAAAGGACATAAATGTGCTGTGGGACTTAGCCCCGCATGATCTGTCGATCCTGGGGCACCTGGTCAAGGAGCAGCCGACGAGCGTCTGTGCGGTCGGTTCGTGCCAATTTGGAAACGGTGTCGAAAGCGTCGCATATCTGACGGTGTACTTCAACAGCGGTTTGATTGCTCACTTTCATAACAACTGGCTTGCACCGGTCAAGATCCGCTCGGTCATCGTCGGCGGCAGCAAGAAGATGATCCTCTACGACGACATGCAGGCCAGCGAGAAGATCAAGGTCTACGACCGGGGTGTCGAGGTCAACGGTCAGAAAAGCGTGCACGACACTCTTGTATCCTACCGCATGGGGGACATGTGGGCGCCCAAGCTGGACACCACCGAGGCACTGCGCGGGGTGGCCGCGGAATTCGTCGACTGTGTTCAAACCGGCCGCAAACCGTTGACGGACGGGATCAGCGGGCTGAACGTCGTCAAGATCCTGGAGGCGTCGGAGATGTCGATCAAGCACAGGGGGCGAGAGGTCAAGCTATGAACGAGAGCGCGAAAGTCAGCATTACTAACGTTCGGCGAATTGACCGAAGCCCGGATCCAAACTGTCAGTTCAGTCGTGCGGGAGGACGTCCATGAGTCTTGACAAAACCGATGCATCCAGTGTGGTCAAAGCGTTCCACAGCCGCCAGGAAGTCGGCCCGGACCCCGATTTTGAAATCGGCTTCAGCCTTTTCATCCAGGCAAAATACAGTGGCGACGCGTTGCTTGAACTTTATGCGCGCTTTTCCTCAGGCGAGGGACCGCTCGACACAATCATGCGCCGAGCCATCTGGCGCTCCGGGGCACGCCGGTTTGGAAACGGGGTGCAGATCGGCAGCGGGGTGGGGTTTAAGCATTTGGAGACATTTGAAATCGGGGATGGAACGTTCATCGGCTCGCAGTCTTTCATCCAGGGCCGCATCCATGGAACCTGCACTATAGGCAAGAAGGTCTGGATCGGGCCGCAGAGTTATTTCGATGCCCGGAACCTTGTTATTGAAGACTTCGTCGGCTGGGGGCCGGGTGCCAAGGTTTTAGGGTCGGGGCATACAGGCATACCCGTGGATGTCCCCATCGTCCAGACCGATTTGGAAATCAAGCCGGTTAAAATCGAAGAATGGGCGGATATCGGCGTCAATGCAGTCATATTGCCGGGGGTTACGGTTGGTAAAGGAAGTCAGGTGGGAGCCGGTGCAGTCTTGACCAAGGATGTGCCGCCCTTTGCTATAGTCGCTGGCGTTCCAGCACGGGTTATCGGCTGGCGAAAGTAATCCGGTGGAAAAAATGCCTCACTATAAATGAAAACCCAAAAAAAGGATAACCTGAATGAACGGTATTGCAGGGACAAAAATTCTTATCACGGGGGGTGCGGGCTTTATCGGTTCCCACACCGCGGATCAGCTTCTTTCGGAGAACGTTAAAGAGATAATCATTATTGACGATTTTATCCGAGGATCACGGGAAAACGTGGCTGAAGCGATGAAGTCCGGAAAGGTAAGATTAGTAAAAGGGGACATACGAGATGAGGTCCTCTTAGACGATTTGTTTGGGGGTGTTGACTACTGTTTTCACATGGCTGCTTTCCGAATCAATCAATGCGTAGCGGAACCCAGGGCGGCATTTGAGGTTATGTTCGGCGGAACATTTAATGTGGCAGAAGCTTGCATCAAACATAAAGTCAAAAAAATTGTAGTCGCATCATCTGCATCGATATATGGAACCGCCGAAAAATTTCCAACGGACGAAAAACACCATCCTTACAATAATCACACGCTTTACGGAGGGGCAAAGATCGCCAACGAGTGCATTTTCCGGGCATTTTACGACATGTATGGTTTGGGCTACAACGCTATGAGATACTTCAATGTCTACGGCCCCCGCATGGATATTTTTGGTAAATATACAGAGGTACTCATCCGCTGGTATCAAATGATTAGGCAAAATTCACAGCCGTTGATTTTTGGCGACGGAAAACAAAGCATGGATTTTATTTCCGTCGAAGATATTGCACGTGCAAATATACTGGCCTTAACATCGCCTGTTAACGATGAAGCATTCAACGTCGCCTGCGGTGTCGAGACAACTCTTGAAGAATTATGCAGGACATTATTGGAAGTAATGAATTCGAATTTAAAACCAAAGTATGTTCCGCTTCCGGAGGAAAGAAAAAATGTCGAAGTGACAAGGCGGCTTGCAGACACCTCGAAGGCCGCTGCCTTAATCGGATTCAGAGCCAATATCCCTCTCAGGGAGGGCCTGCGGAGACTGGTTCAGTGGCTTGATTATAGACTATGATCACCGCTGTTAAGGCTTTAGCGCGGTCGCTGGGGCGATTTGCCAGTGCAGCGCCGATGCGGAAATCTGGAAGCGCCTTCGGCCGGCATAGATGTTACGCTGGGTGGGTCCTCTTCCTCTATTCCCTCCAGGAAATGAATGCGGACGCTGGTCCAGCGGCTTGATTCAAAACATAACCGCCACATTTATTATCCTAATATCCCCATAATTATTACTTTAATTACATAGTCCGCTACCACTTCTCTTCCAGAATCGCGTATCCCGGTTAAAACAATAAGTAAAATCTAATAAATTAGCTATGTTGTATAATAATGTCTAAAAATGACATCCCCCTAATCGGCAGGCAGGATTTTTGCAGACTGCGGTTCAGAGCTAAAGTAAGGATTTTAAAACTGGCGTTGTAGATGGGCCTGGAGGAGGGGGAATGGGTATAGGGCAGGGAAAACGCGGGTTGATCAGGTTGATTTCCATCGCTGCATTCATATTACTAAGCGTCCTTCTGGTGTTTCAGGGGCAGGCGTCGGCGGGCCCGGAGCCGGCTGGCTGGTACGCCGGCGACCCGCATGTGCACAGGAGCTGTGGTGGGGCGCCGATAGATTTGCCGACCATGTACGCCAACATGGGCGCACAGAATTTAGCAGTGATATCGCTGCTGGCGGACATGGGCAACGGCGAGGTCCAGGACCCCTCTTTGGATTTGCCGCGCGTGAACGGGCAGGATGATTCCGTATCGACGCCTGGACGGATCGTGCACTGGGATGCTGAGTGGCATTGGGATGCCACCTATAACCAATACCCGCACCAGGCCCTGGGCGGACACATACTAACCTTGGGGCTGACGGAAGCTAATCAGGTCTGGGATGAGTACACGTATCCGATTTTTCAGTGGGCGCATCAGAGAAATGGCATCGCCGGCTTTGCGCATATGCAAGCCTTGGATGACGGTATTCAGCCTCCCGATAGCCTGAATTGCTGCAAGCCCATTGAATATCCGGTGGAAGTGGCCTTGGGGGCGGCTGATTTTATTTCGGAGGATGTAGGGGGCAGCGATTCCTTCATAGAAGCATATTACCGCCTGCTCAACACTGGGTTTCGGCCAGGTTTTGCAGCCGGGTCGGACTTCCCCTGCAATGCCGCTGTAGGGTCCCTCTTGACCTATGTCCAGGTTGCGGGAGGAGAGATGACCTACCGCAACTGGATCGATGGTATTGCCAACGGAAAGACGGTGATATCCCGCAACGGACACAACGAGTTTCTGCATCTGACGGTGAACAACAGCGCAACACCGGGGGACGAGATTAATTTGACTGCTGGCGGAAGTCTGCCGGTGACCATGGTGTGGACGGCGAATCAAGACCTGACTGGGACGATCGAGCTGGTAAAGAACGGCGTGGTCGTAGGCAGCGTCCAAAGAACAGTCTCGTCAGGTGCTTCCGCGAGTTTCAGCACAACCGTGGATTTTACTACAAGCGGATGGTTGGCTGCACGGCGGATGGGCAGCAACGGCCACCAGGTGCACACGGCTGCCGTGTTCGTGATCGTCAACGGCGCGCCGATTCGCGCGAGTGCAGCCGATGCCGAGTATTACGTGCAATGGATGGACAACCTTTTGGCGAAAACATCACCCGGCGGGGAATGGAATTCGTTTTTCCCGACAAGGCTTGCAGCAGCGCAGGCACGGTACCAGCAGGCAAGGGCCATTTTTCAACAGGTTGCCCTGGAAGCCGGCGGCAGTGAAACGCCGCCCACGGTGATCTCGGTTTCACCGAACAGTGGCGCCACGGGTGTGAGCACCGGCACGGTTGTTACGGTTACCTTCAGTGAGCCGATAAATGCGGCCACCGTCAGTGCGAACACCTTTGTGTTGCGGGATGCTGCCGGTGCAATTGTTCCATCCGTGGTTGCTTATAGCAGCGGCACGAACGCGGCTACGCTGAGCCCGTCTGCAGCATTGAACAACTCCACTACTTACACGGCCAGGGTGATCGGCGGTACCGGCGGTGTGACAGACGCGTCCGGCAATCCGTTGGCCGCCGACTATGTCTCAACTTTCACCACCGCCGCTTCCGGATCGTCAACTTCCTACAGCGTTTGGAACGACACGGCCGTGCCGGCTATTTTGGCAGACACGGATACCGCCGCGGTGGAACTGGGGATGAAATTCCGCAGCTCGGTGGCAGGGTACATTACCGGAATCAAGTTTTACAAGGGCACGGGCAGCACCGGAACGCATGTCGGCAATTTGTGGACCGCAGCGGGAGTAAAGCTCGCCGGCATTACCTTTAGCGGAGAAACAGCCACGGGCTGGCAGTACCAGGCCCTCTCAACGCCGGTGGCCGTCAGCGCGAATACCATCTACGTGGTATCTTACCATGCGCCCGTGGGGCGCTATGCGGCCAACGTCGGCTATTTCAGCTCGGGGGTGGACAGCAACCCCTTGCGGGCGCTATCCAACAGCGAGAGCGGGGGCAACGGCGTTTACCTCTACGGTGCCTCAGGCTTCCCGAACCAGACCTGGAACTCCTGCAACTACTGGGTGGATGTGGTCTTCACGACCACGAACCCGCCTGGGGATACTACCCCGCCCACTGTGACTTCAGCGATTCCTTCGGCAAACGCCACGGGGGTAAGCATCGCCACACAGGTCAGCGCAGTCTTCAGCGAGCCTGTTGATTCCGCAACCGTTAGTGCGGCCACTTTCGAGCTGCGAACCTCTGCCAATGCCCTTGTTTCAGCTACCGTAACCTATAACTCTTCATCCCGGGCAGCCGTTCTCACCCCATCCAGCCAGCTCGCATATGGGGCTACATACACGGCTACTGTTAAGGGCGGCACAGGCGGGGTGCGGGACATCGCCGGGAATCTTCTGACGTCAAACTTTGTGTGGGCGTTCACCACAGCCGCTGCACCAGGAGATGCGGTCCCACCAACCGTCGAGGCGACCTCGACGTACCCCCTTAATGGCTCGACAGGGGTGAGTACAGGGTCGAACATCCGTGTTCCTTTCAGTGAAAACATGAACCCGGCTACCATCACATCTTCAACCGTGATTCTGCTTGACGCCTTGGGTGTCGTTATCCCTGCAACGGTCACATACGATTCCGCTACCCTCACAGCCATTATAGATCCCCTTACGTCCCTGGATCCTGGAAAAACCTACACTGTCAGAATTGTCGGCGGTGCTGCGGGTGTAGCCGATCTTGCGGGCAACCGGCTGGCTTCGAATTATACCTGGTCATTCACCACCGGTGCTTCTTCGTTTCCCGGCGACGGGCCGGGCGGACCGATTCTGGTCGTGACGTCCACCTCTAATCCTTTCAGCCGCTACCTATCGGAGGTGCTCACGGCCGAAGGCTTGAACGCGTTTGCCGTTCAGGACATTTCCACCGTGACGGACACGCTGCTGGCGGGCTACGACGTGGTCGTGCTG
>JACRCN010000106.1 GCA_016219005.1 Deltaproteobacteria bacterium | reverse complement strand
CTGCCGCCGGCGTCCTTGCCGAAGGCCATGATCTGGCCGGCAATCTGCGCGCCCACGTCGATCACCTCCTCCGGCTCCACCGTGCCGGTGGCGCTGATCGACACCAGCAGGTCTCCGCGTTTCACCGGCACCGTGCGATAGATCATCGTCTGCCCATTCCGGCCCTTTAGGTACCATGTCGCGCCGGCGCCGAGCACTCCCATCGCGATCACCACGATGACAACGCGCTGAACCCATCGACTCATAATAGACTCCTGCGATGATGTCGCGTACATCCCCGCGGATCATATCCGACAGGGATCGAGATATCCAGCGATCCGCTAAAATTCCGTCGCCGGTCCGTATCCTGTGCGCTGGACCGGCAGTGGCATCCGAGGTTCAAGGCGCCCTCTTTACAACATTATCGGCTAAACCGCCATTTCATAATATGTGTCCATCGGCGTTTTTTGCAACCTTTTTGAAATGGCTTCCTGGTCTGCACGGAGGACATTGTTCGCGGCCAAGGGCCTGAGGGTCGAGATGCCTATGGAGCCCATTGCCCGGGGGAATTCAGGGGCGGAGGAAATGCGGCTTAAGCTTTCCTCAAAACAGCCGATACTATCCATACAGATAAACCAGCCGGTTAGTTCTGAAGCCCAGGCTTCCAGAGACGGCTTTAACCACTGTCGCAACCGCAATGCATTGAAAGGACCCACAGCCATGAAGCTAACGCTTTCCAGACGGATCGTCGGCGCCGTGATCATCTCGGTTTTGGTGGGAAGCGCCTCGGCGATCATTTCATCGTTTTTTCTCATGCGGGGGTTTGATGATCTGGCGCAGAAGGACGTCGAGCAGTATTCCCTGGCCGTTCAAGGACAGCTGGACGGCATGCAGGACAGGGTCCGGGAAGCCGCCTACGCCGTGGCCGGCCGGCCGGATGTGGCCGAGGCCGTGAAGCGCGGGGACACGGCCTACATCCAGAAGGTGAGCAAAGAGGTCCTTAAAAGCGGCGCCGTCAACGTGCTCACCATCGCGGGCAAGGACGGCAAGGTGGTCGGCCGCGGGCACTCGAACAAGGCTGGCGACAGCGTGCTCGGCCAGGTAAACGTGAAGAAGGCCCTGGCCGGGGAGGCTTCCGGAGGTGTCGAGGAGGGTACCGTTGTGAAATTTTCCATGCGGGCCGGCATGCCCCTCAAACTGGAGGGTGAAATCGTGGGGTCCATCACGACCGGCGCAGATTTGTCCTCGGACACGAAGTTCGTCGATCACATCAAGAAGATTTTCGGCATCGAGTGCACGATTTTTCAAGGCGACACCCGCGTGACCACCACAATCGTCAAGGACGGGCAGCGGGCCATCGGCACCAGGATGGACAATCCGAAGGTGATCGAGACGGTCTTGCAGCAGGGCAAGCCCTTTCAGAATATCAACACGATCCTCGGCCGGGAGTACAACACCGCCTACTGGCCGCTGCGCGACATAGAGGGCAAGATCGCCGGCATGCTGTTCGTCGGCAAGGATCGGGCTTCCGTTATGCGGATCCAGCGCGAGATGTACGTGATAGTGGGGATCTCGGTGCTGGTCATCGTCGTGCTGATGGCGTTGGCGGCTCTTTTCATCGCCCGGTCGATCGCGGGCCCCATCCAGCGCGTCAGCCAGGGGCTCGTTGACAGTACGGCGCGGGTCGCGAGCGTCTCGGCGCAGGTGTCCGGGTCGGGCAAGGTGCTCTCCGAGGGAGCTGCGGAGCAGGCCGCCGCCATCGAGGAGACGTCTTCCTCGCTTGAGGAGATGGCCTCCATGACCAAGCAGAACGCCGGGAACGCCGGCCAGGCCGACGGGCTCATGAAGCAGGTCGAACAGTTCGTCGCCCAATCCAATGACTCAATCGGCAAACTGAGCGCCTCGATGCAGGAGATCACCCGGGCCAGCGAGGAGACCCAGAAGATCGTCAAGACCATCGACGAAATCTCCTTCCAGACCAACCTCCTGGCGCTGAACGCGGCGGTCGAGGCGGCCCGGGCCGGCGAGGCCGGGGCGGGTTTCGCTGTGGTAGCGGAGGAGGTCCGGAACCTGGCCAAGCGGGCCGCGGAGTCCGCGCGCAACACGGCGGGGCTGATCGACGGGACGATCAAGAAGGTCAAGGAGGGCTCCGGCCTGATGAGCGTCACGCACGAGTCCTTCACCCAGGTGGCCGGCAGCGCCACCCAGGTGGCCGAGCTGCTCGCGGAGATCGCGACCGCCTCCCGGGAGCAGTCCCAGGGAATCGATCAGGTCAACAAGGCCGTGGTGGACGTGGACAAGGTGACCCAGCAGAACGCGGCCCACGCCGAAGAATCGGCTGCGGCCTCCGAAGAACTGGCGGCCCAGGCCGATCAGATGAAGGTCATGGTGAACGAGCTTTTGGCGATGATCGGCGGAAACGCCGGAACCCGGAAGGGCCTTCAGGCTAATGCGGCATCCGGCCGGGCGAAGGACCCGGCGCCGGTCGGACGCGGACCGGTGGCCGCAGCACGCGCGAAACAGGCCCCGGCCTCAAAAACGGCTGCGCGCAAGGGGCCGCCGGAGCCCAAGCAGATAATTCCGCTGGAGGCGGAGGATTTCCGGGATTTCTGACACAGCCTCATCGGGGTTGCATGCTTTAGGCGGATGACGGCTTGCGGGTCCCGGCGCTGGTGCGGTAGATGGCCACCCCTTCGCAATTCGCCAGAACCAGCCCGAGCAGGGTCACCGGCAGCACGCTGAGGGCGTGGGCCACGATCGCGAAGGACAGGGCCTCGCCGGCGGGCACACCGAACATCAGCAGCGCGACCTGGCACAAGTAGTGATAAGTGCCGACGTAGCCGGGGGTGGAGGGGATGACGACGCTGATGGTGGTGAGCACCAGGACCACCAGCCCCACATACCAGGCCAGGTGGTAGGCGGCCGTCAGATGGAAGGCCTGCAGGCAGGCGTAATAGATGCCGGCATAACAGAGCCAGATCGCAGCCGAGAGCACCGCGACGGTCAGATAGTGCCAGCCGGATTGGAGCGGCGCTACCCCGGACAGGAACGTTTCGATCAGCGCGATGAGCCTGCTGCTAACCTGCTGCGGCAGTGGGCGCAGCACCCGCTGAAGCAGCCGGGAGGTATTGGCCTTGCCGCGCTTTAAGGCCACCAGGGCCGCCAACAGGAGGGCTGCGCCGGTGAGCATGAGGGTTCCGCTTTGGACGACCCAGTCCGGGAACGGGTGCACGAACAGCACGACGCCCATGAGCGCAATCAGCGACATCACGTCCACGATGCGCTCGACCACGATCGATGCCAGGGTCGCGCTCGACGAAATGCCATGCTTTTTCCCGACCACATAGGCGCGCAGCACTTCGCCCAGGTGGGCCGGGACGAAGCTGTTTGCGGCATAGCCGATCATCAGGGCAGCAAACAGGCTGGCGATGTTCACGATCTTGACGGGTGCCAGCAAATACCGCCAGCGCCACGCCCGCAGATAATGGCTGACCAGCATCATGCCGACCGCCAGCAGCACATACCCGTATTGCGCATGAGCCAGCGCCCGGGCCATCTCGGCGAAATCGACGCCGCGCAGCGCCAGGGTGACGCAGACGCCGCCGATGAGCAGGCCGGCGGCGAGGTGGATGGAATGCTTCTTCAAAGCAGACCTTATGGTTCACGGCCGGCCGGGGGAGCCGGTCAAGCCGCCGTGTCCTTCAGCAGCATCGTCGTCGGGTCCAGCACCAGACGGGGGTGCTCTGGCGCCAGGCTGACGCCCTTCAGGGGTCTGACGTGGATTTCCTCTCCGGCCGGCGTCAGTTCGATCGCGACGGCAAACATGTCGTCCACGTCCGCCAACTGCTTCGGGACTCCGCCGGGGCCCGGGTCCTGGTGGCGGTGGGTGCGGATGCTGAACCAGGCGTGCAGGCCGTGGAGACGGGCGAGTTTTTTCAGCTCGGAGAGCATGTCCCGGATCGATTCGTCGAACGACAGACCGTCCACGATGAGCATACGGGGAATGAAGATCTTCTGTTCGATCAGGTCCGTCAGGCGCTCCTCCAGTCGGGGGACGCTGAAGCTCTCGGCGCGGAACGTCATGATGAAGCGGTGCGGCAGGAGTGACTCCCAGAGCTGATCTGTCTGCGGCGCGGGGTGCCCGGCCGCGAGATGGCCGAAGATGTCCCGGTACCAGAGGCTGGCCTTGTTGACCGGCTGGTTCAGGCTGATGTGGAGCACATTGCGCTCGTTCAACATGGAGTTGAGCGCAATCTGCACCATGAGCGCGGTCTTGCCGACCCCGGCGCGGGCAAGCACGCCGCCGAACTGGCCGGGCGTCAGGATGTCTTCGGACTGTCCGCCGAAAAGCTGCAAGGGGTTGCGCAGGGTGAGATTGGTTTTCAGCATGGCGATATAACTCTCCTTGATAAAGGTGACAGCCGTCGCGGTCCGACCGTCGGCGGCGTGCGGCTGATCCGGAGACGGCATGAGTCGCGCGACGACTCGAATCGCATCGGCGCTCAGGCCACTTTTTTCTTCTGTTCGTTCAGCTTCTTTTCGAGCTCCTCGGCGATGGATTGCGGCACCTGCTTGTAGGCCGAGAACTCCATCGTGAATTGCGCCTGTCCCTGGGTCAGGGAGCGCAGCACCGTGGAGTATCCGAACATCTCGGCCAGCGGCACCAGGCACTCGATGACGCACAGGGGCCCTTCATCCTGGGCACCGAGGATCATGCCTCGACGCTGGTTGAGCGAGCCCATGACGGGGCCCTGAAAGGCTGTCGGCGCCTCGACGACGACCTTCATGATCGGTTCCTGGACGACCGGTTTGGCTTTGAGGTAGCCCTGCTTGAAGGCCCCTCGGGCGGCCGCCTGGAACGCCATGTCGGAGGAGTCCACGGCGTGAGAAGCGCCGTCGTTGATGACGATCTTGACGCCCGTGACCGGAAATTCCATCTTCGGTCCCTTGGCAATGCAATTCCTGAATCCCTTTTCGCAGGCGGCGATAAACTGGGTGGGGATCGCGCCGCCGACCACCTGGTTGTCGAACTCGAAATCACTGTCGGTGATCGGCTCCATCCAGCCGCAGACCCGGCCGTATTGGCCGGAGCCGCCGGTCTGCTTCTTGTGAAGGTAATCGAATTCAGCCTTTTGGGTAATGGTCTCGCGGTAGGCGACACGGGGCGCGCCGGCGGTGACCTCGGCCCCGTATTCGCGCTGCATGCGCTCCATGTAGACCTCCAGATGCAGCTCGCCCATGCCGGAGATGATGGTCTCGTTGGTTTCCGGGTTGACATGGGTTTTGAAGGTCGGGTCCTCTTTCGTGAAACGGTTGAGGGCCTTGGACATGTTGATTTCGGCCTTGTGGTCCTTCGGGGTGATCGCCAGCGATATGACCGGCTTCGGTACGTACATGGACGTCATGGTAAGGCTGATCCCCGGTGCCACGAAGGTGTCGCCGGAGGCGCAATCGATGCCGAAGAGGGCACCGATGTAGCCGGCCGAGATGGTCTCGATCTCCTCCATCTGGTCGGCATGCATGCGCGCTACCCGGCCGACCTTGATTTTCCGGCCGGTGCGCACGTTGACGATCGTATCGCCCTTGCTCAGCGAGCCCTGATAGACGCGAATGTAGGTGAGCTGGCCGTAGGTGCGGTCTTCGAGCTTGAAGGCCAGGGCGACCAGAGGGTCCTCGGAGGTGCTCGTGAGCAGAACCGTCGCCTCGTCCTGGTCCATGTCGAGCGCGTAGTTCTCGATGTCGCTCGGACAGGGCAGCAGATCGCTCACGGCGTTCAGCAGCAGTTGCACGCCCTTGTTCTTGTAGGCGGAGCCCATGAACACGGGAGTCAGCTGCCGGGCGATGACGCCCCGGCGCAGCGCCGCCAGGATGAGGTCGCGCCCCACCTCTTTTTCCTCGAGCAGTGCTTCCATGAGCTCGTCGGAGAACATCGACACGGCATCGAGAAGTTCTTCGCGTTTGGTCAGCGCCAGGTCGCGCATCGGTTCCGGGATTTCTTCAGTCCGAACGGTTTCGCCCTTCTCGCCGTCGAAGTAGACCGCCTTCATCGTCAGCAGGTCGATCACGCCGGTGAAGTCGGACTCGAGCCCGATCGGCAGCTGCATGGCTACAGCGTTGTGGCCGAGCTTCTGCTTGAGCTGGTTCACCACCCGGAACGGGTTGGCACCCGAGCGGTCGCACTTGTTCACGAAGGCAATGCACGGCACCTTGTAGCGCCGCATCTGCTGGTCGACGGTGATGGACTGCGACTGCACGCCGCCGACGGCGCACAGCACCAGGATGGCGCTGTCGAGCACCCGCAGGGAGCGCTCGACTTCGATGGTGAAGTCGACGTGGCCGGGGGTGTCGATGATGTTGATCTCGTGGCCGTCCCACTCGCAGAACGTGGCGGCCGAGGCGATGGTGATGCCCCGTTCGCGCTCGAGTTCCATGCTGTCCATGAACGCGCCCACGCCGTCCTTGCCCTTGACGTCGTGCATCGCGTGGATGCGGTCGGTATAAAAGAGGATTCTCTCGGTGAGGGTCGTCTTGCCCGAGTCGATGTGGGCGCTGATGCCGATGTTCCTGACTTTGCGGATGTCTTTCTTCATGTGCACTTACCCTTTGCGTGACAAGATGCTTTGGTGACGGCTGTCCAAAAACTCGTAAAAAAAATTCCCGTCTCGGTCATCCCGAAACGGGACATTCAGGCCCGATTGTGTTTCAATTTCGCCGTAACTGGCAAAAATATATTATGTTTCGATAAGTTGTCAACAAAAATATTAGTACCGCCGAATATTATCTCGATCTGGAGCTAATTTTCTGCTATAATCAAGAATTTACAGGAGCGCATCATTGCGGGGGGAAGCATATGGATTGGCAGCAGCGTTACGCGTCGAAGGTTCTTGCCGCCCAGGAGGCGGTTGGGAAAATCAAGCGCGGCAGCCGGGTGTTCATCGGCACGGGGTGCGGGGAGCCCCAGCACCTGATCAAGACCATGGTGGCCGACCCGAGCCTTCAGGACATCATGCTCTATCAGATGCTGTCCTACACCCTTTCGCACTTCATCGACAGTCCGTCGTTCCTGAAACGCTTCTCGCTGAAGCTGTTTTTCATCAGCCGGACCATGCGCAAGGCGGCCTTTGAAGGCCGGATCGACTACATCCCCAGCTACCTTTCCGAAATCCCCAGCCTCTTCTCCAGCAACCGCATCGGCCTGGACGCGGCCCTGGTCCAGATGAGCCCGCCGGACAAGTACGGCTACTGCAGCCTGGGGGTTTCGGTGGACATCAGCCGGGCGGGCCTGGAAAACGCCCGACTGGTGGTCGCGCAGATCAATCCGCGCATGCCGCGTACCTGGGGCGACAGCTTCATCCACGTCGATGACATCGACTGGCTGGTGCCCTACGACGAGCCCTTGGTGCAGTCCTTCCCCACGATCCAGGACAACGAAGTCTCCCGCCGGATCGGGCACTACATATCAGAGCTCGTGGATGACGGAGCGACCCTCCAGGTCGGGTTCGGAAACCTGCCCTTCCATATCCTGAAGTATCTGGACGGCAAGAAGGACCTCGGCCTGCACACGCACGTGATCACCGACGGCTTCCTGCCCCTGTTCGAGAAGAAGGTGATCACCAACAAGAAAAAAAGCCTGCTGCCCGACCGGATCGTTACCTCCTTGTGCATGGGGTCCCAGCGGCTCTACGACTTCGTGGACAACAACCCCGCCTTCTACTTCCGGGCATCGGATTTTGTCAACGACCCCTTGGTTATCGCGCGCAACGACAACCTGATCTCGATCAGCTCGGCCCTCGAGGTCGACCTGACCGGGCAGGTGTGCACCGATTCCATGGGGTACATGTTTTACAGCGGGATCGGCGACCAGGTGGATTTCCTGCGCGGCAGCGCCATGTCGAAAGGCGGCTTCTCCATCGTGGCTATGCCCTCCACCGCCCAGAGTGGAAAGGTTTCCCGTATTGTCTCCCACCTCAGCGAAGGGGCCGGAGTCGCCACCACGCGCGGAGATGTCAACTTCGTGGTCACCGAATACGGCATCGCCGAACTCAAGGGCAAGGGGATTTACCAGCGGGTGATGGAGCTCGCGCAGATCGCGCACCCGAAATTCCGCGAAGAGCTGATCGAGGTCGCCAAGAAGCGCCATTACATCTTCCCGGACCAGTTGCCGCCCTCGACGGACGATCTCATCTTCATCGAAGCCTACAAGCGGTCGTTTACCCTCAAGAACGGCAAGGCCCTGGAACTGCGGCCGCTGCTGCCCTCCGACGAGTTCGCTTACCGCAACTTTTTTTACTCCCTGCAGGAAAAGACCATTTACATGCGCTTTTTCTACAAGATGCGCACCTTCACCCACGAGGTCGCTCAGAAGCAGTGGGCCAGCCTCGATTACCGTCACAATATTTCCATCGTCGGCCTCACGCAGAAGGGTGGGCACAAGGAGATCGTTGCCATCGGTTCCTACGCCAAGGAAGGCGACGACCGGGCCGAGGTGGCCTTCGTGGTGCGCGAAGACTGCCAGGGGCAGGGGATCGGCTCGTACCTCCTGGAATTGCTCGAGGTGATCGCAAAGGAAAACGGGTACAAAGCGTTCGCCGCCACCGTGTTGCGCGAAAACGCCTCCATGCTGCGGGTGTTCAAGAATCGCTACCCGGGTGCCTCGGTGACGTTCTCGAGCGGCAGCGAGGTGCTGGTTCACATGGACTTCACGGACGCCAGGGTGAGCCCGGAAGCGAGGCCGGAAGCGGGCTTGCAGCCGACCTGAGTCGCGGCCGCGGGCAGCCGGGGTGCGGTTTCACGGCGGGCCGGACGGGACGTGCCGTCCTTTAGGCCTTGCGGAAAATAGGAATTTATTATAATTTAAGAAATATACGCCGAAATCCCGGGAATCGCCGGGAGGATCCCGGCCCCGGTGACGGTCTTCCGAGTCCGGGCGCTGCGAGGCCGGGGTTTCTCTGAAGGGTAGACTTCATCGGCTCAAGAACAAATCGCAAGCAGCCGAAATCTTTTTTTGTCGGGTACTCAACACAAGCAATGGAGGGGCGGGCACGTGTCTTATGCGCTTGATCAAAAGCAGCTGGACCGGATCGAGGAAATCTTGAAAACCGACCTGATTGACAACGGGGTGCGGTGTGTTTTCCTGATCGATATGGCCGGCAACATCATCACCAATCTGGACAACGGGGAGAAGCAGCACGACATCTATTCACTGGCCGCGCTGGCCGCCGGGAATTTCGGCGCCGTGAGCGCCATGGCGAAGATCATCGGGGAGAGCGAGTTCTCGCTGCTGTTCCACAAGGGCAAGAAGGAAAACATCCACTTCAACAAGATCTCGGCGGAGTTCCTCCTGATCACGATTTTCGGCAATGACATCTCCCTCGGGTTTCTGCGGTTGAAAGTCAGTGAGTCGGTCGAACAACTGAAGCGGATCATGGAGTCGTTGATGTCGGCGCACGCCTAAGCGTCCGGACGATCCGCAAGCTTGGCGTAGAGGCTGCGAAGCCGGCGGGCAGGAATCGAATGGCATTCGTCAATCTCAAAAGCAAGGTTATCCAAGTGAAGATCGTCTACTACGGCCCGGGCCGGGGGGGCAAGACGACCAACTTGGAGTACATCTATCAAAAGTTCCGCCAGCGGATCAACTCCGAGATGGTGACGGTCAAGACGCACGGCGACCGCACCCTGTTTTTTGACTTCCTGCCATTCGACATCGGCTTGATCAACGGCTACAACATCAAAATCCAGCTCTACACGGTCCCCGGCCAGGTGAAGTACAATGCGACGCGCCGGCTCGTGCTGCGCGGTGTGGACGGGGTTGTCTTCGTCGCGGATGCCATGACCGTGCGTCGCGAGAAGAACATCCAATCGCTCGAAAACCTGCAGGAGAACCTGACGAGCTACAAAAAAGGCCTGAACACCTTGCCCTGGGTGCTGCAATACAACAAGATTGACCTGCGCGAGCAGGGAATCCCTCTGCTGCCGGTCGATGTGCTGGAAGGGGACTTGAACCGCGAGTTTCATGCGCCCCATTTTCCCGCTAGCGCCGTGAAAGGGACCAACGTGGTGGCGACCCTCAAGAAGATCATTTCCATGACGATCGCTTCCATCAAGAAAGAATTCCTATAGGAGGAAGGCCGTTGTCCAACACATCCAAATTAGACACGCTCAGCTCCGAGTTGGAGAGCCGGTTGGACGAGTTGTTCCGGGAGGATGCCGCCCCCCCGGCCGTGCCCGCCCCCCCGGCCATGACCCCGGACAATCCGCTGGGGGAGCTGAAAAAGACGCTGCTTTCCATCGATTGGGAAATCACCCCCGAGACCCTCGACAGCTTTCAGGACCATATCCGGCTGCTGAAGGAGACCTTTCAGCGCGACAAAATCATCAGCATGCTCCTGCAGATACTCGGGTCCCTGGGTCAGTATATCAAGGCCAGCCGGAGCAACGTCCACCCGAGCACCTTCATGGTACTCAATTCCGTTTTTGCCCGGCTGGAAGAGATCGTGACCTCTCCGGGCATGCCGGCCCCGGTCCGGAAAAAATTGTTGCAGGCCGAAATGACCGGCTACCAGGAGCTGAGGGACAAAATTCTGAAACGCCGGGCGGCGGCCCAGCCAAGCCCCGCGGGCAAGGCCACCGGGTCGGCCCCGGCACCGGTTACACCTGCGCCAGGTGCCGCCGCACCTCCGGAAACCCTGGCCCAGGCGATGGAAGAGCTTAAGGCGTTCATCCGGTCGGAGTTGAAGACGCTCAAAGAGGAGTTGAAAATTTCAGCCAGGCGGCCGTGAAGGCCGGGCGTGGCCCCGCGGACGGTTTTTTATAAGGACCGTCATGGAAAGGAACCGGTTGACAGAAGACGATCAAGAGGCGCCGCACGACGGTGGCGCCGGCACGGCACCCGCGGAGCGGCAGGTGATCGTCATTTGCGAGGAATGCGGGAAGAAGTACAGCTTCGTCCCGTCCCGGATCCTGGGCCGTGCCGCCGGCTTCACCTGTCGCCGTTGCGGGCATCGGATCGTGGTGGCTAAGCCGCCGGGGGCCCTGCCAGAAGGGCCTGCGCCGCCGGCTGCGGCTGCGGTTGAATACGCCGCGCCGCCCCGGTCGCACCGGAAGCGCTCGGGCTTGCGGGCGGTAATGGTGGGGATCGTTTTGGTGTTTCCCCTGCTGGTCATGGCCGGTGCCGCGTTTGTTTTTTTGCAGCAGATGGAAGGTTTGCTCTCGGACTTGGGCCGGCACTGCTCCCAGGCGGCCGGCCAGCGGGTCGAGGAGCGCATTCCCGGAGCCTCCGCCGCGGGCTCGCTGGAGGAGCCGGCCGGGTCGGCCATCCGCATTCAGGCTGGGATCGCCGCCTTCGCTCAGGAGGCAGGGACGGCCGCCGCGCTGATCCTCGGCGGGGCGTTTCTCGCCGCCGTGCTCGTGGTGCTGATTTTCGGCCTGCGGCTGGCGGAACGGGTCCGGACTCTGGCCGATGCGGCCGCGCGCATCAGCACGGGGGACCTCGCGGTCGAGGTCGAGACAGGCTCCCGCGACGAACTCGGCATCCTGGCCGAGGCGTTGGCGCGCCTGCGGGAAAACCTGCGCCTGTCGCGGGAGCAGATGAGCCGCTGACAGGATCATCGTTATTCCAAAAAACGCGCCGGTGATTCAGGACCTGCGCAGTTGCTGCGTATTTCGGGAAAGGCTGGCGGGCTGAGCGGACCGGCACGGCCGCCATCTCGTGCGGCTTGAAGTCGACCGCCGACGCGTTTGCGGTACATTATTTGCACGAATCTGATTCGGAAGTTGGCTTCGGTGACCGGTGCATGCCTGCTGCTTTGCCGGCAGGGCGGTGCGAAGCGGCCGGCAGCGGTCATTCGGAGACGGGGCAGGCGATGGGGTTGGACCCCGAGACCCGGTTGCGGGTGTTGACATCATGGTGGACGCGGGTTCGCACATCTTCATGCATCAGGCCGAGTTCCTGGACGGGTTTCCGGCGGCGCTTTTCCGGTCGACGCTGGAAGGCACCATCGTCTACTGCAACCGGTGCTTCGCCGGCCTTTTCGGATACGATTCGGTCAAGGCGCTCATCGGCTCGCCCGAGGTGGCACTTTACCGGAACATGAAGGACCGGGGCTATCTCGTGGATTCCCTGCTGCAGCAGGGGCGGCTGTATGATATCCCGATCAGCTTTCGGAAACGGGATGGGTCCGCTCTGTCGTGCGCGGCCACCGTCCGCGGCGTGTTCGACGACGACGGTATGGTGGTGCACGTGGACGGCCTGCTGCGGGACATCACGACGGAAATCGTGTATTCACAGGCGCCCCCGCCGCTGGACGATGGTTTCGACCAACTGGGCGACCTGCTGATCAGTGCCAGCCTTCACGGCGACATCTTGGACGTCAACAAGGTCGCGGGCGAACTTCTCGGTGTGACGAAAACCCAGGCGCCGGGCAAGCCGCTCTTTCAGTTCTTCGAACCCGAGGACCGGATGCTGCTGCTGGTCTTTTTCGCGGATGTTCGGAAACTCGGCCGCGGCGAGACCGTCATGACGGTTCGGGACCCGCAGGGCCGGCCCCGGCACCTGGAATGGCGGGCCTACCTGTGGAACGACGGCGGCAGGCCGCATCATGTCAAACTGTTCGGGCGGGACATCACCGGGATGGTGGAGCGGCAGAACCGGCGCATCCAGGGCGAGAAGTTCCAGGGCGCGCTGGAAATGGCCGGGGGGGTGGCGCACCACCTGAACCAGCCCCTTACCATTGTGAACAACCTGCTCAACGAGATGCTGACCGAAGCGTCGGTGGAGGAGCCCTGTTTCGACCGGATGCTCAAGGTGCAGCAGCAGGTCAGCCGGATGATCGCCATTACCCGCAAGATTGCGGCCATCAAGCGTTACGAATCCATGGACTACGTGGCGGGTGTCAAAATCGTGGACATCGAGAAAAGCATCCTGACGACAGCCGGAGAAGACCAGGCATGATCAAAAACGTGTTGCTGGTGGATGACGACCGCACAATGTTGCTCGCGCTCGAGGAGGGGTTTGCGCGATACAGCGACTCCTTTTCCGTGCGGCTCGCCGGCGACGGGATCGAAGCCCTGGAATACCTCAAGCGGCAGCCGGTCTCGCTCGTCGTGACGGATCTTAAGATGCCCCGCATGGACGGGTTTGAGCTGCTGGCGACGATCATGGCGAACTACCCCGATATCCCGGTGATCATCATCACCGGTTACAGCACGCCTGAAATGGAGCGGCTGGCGCGGAAGGGCGGTGCCGTGGCCTTCGTCGCCAAGCCGTTTCTGATCGAAAACCTGGCGCTGCAGATCGTCAGCATGCTGCGCCAGGAGGCCGACGGCGGCACGCTTCACAACGTCTCCTCCGGGGTGTTCCTGCAGCTAATCGAGATGGAGCAGAAGACCTGCACCATTCGGCTGGAGGAAAAGACATCCGGGGAACAAGGGGTGCTCTTCTTCGTGGAGGGCGAGCTGCGCGATGCCCGCGTGGGCGAGCGGCAGGGAGAAATCGCCGCCTATGAGATTTTCGCATGGGACAACATCAGCCTTTCCATTCAAAACGGCTGCACGGTCCGGCAAAACCGCATCAACAAAGAGCTCAGCGCCCTCCTCATAGAGGGCGCCCGCCGGTCGGATGAGCTCAAGGCCCAGCGCGCAGCACCTCATGAGGAGCCCCCCCGGACCAGACCGGAGTCGAGCCCCGACGACGTCCTGAAAGGGGTTCGGCTGAAAATCGAGCGCACGCTCGGCCTCCAGTGCGGGGTGGAGGACGTTATCCAGGATGAACGCTGGACGGGCCGTATCCATCGCATCTCGCAGTCCGGGGAACGGCTCAAGCTGGGAAAGCTCGCGCTGGCCTACATCGATCAGGGCGATTCGAGCGATTACCTGCTGCTGCCCGGCGACCACGCCGTCGTGACCGTGAATCCGAAATGCCCGCGGGACAAGCTCCTTCAGCTTCTGGGCGAATGAGGCCGCAAGACCGATGAATGCACTGTTCGATGACCTGTTGGCCATAGAGGGAGTCAAGGGCGCCATGTTCTTTTCCGCCGCCGGCGAACTGCTGTTCGAGGAATCCGGCGCCGGAGGCATGGACAAGGCTGCCGCCCGGGACTGGCAGGCGCTGCTCGCCTCCCTGGCCGGCGCCCGGGAGGCGGACCTTATTTTCGACATGGGCCGGCTCTACATCCGGAAGACGGATGAGGGAACACTGGTGGTGACGATGGGGCGCATTGCGCCGTCGGCCATGATCCGTTTGAACTGCGACGTCCTGCTCTCGGAGTTGAAAAACCACAAGGGATCCGACCGGCTTTTCGAGGGCGCGAAACTCAAACCGAAGAAGGGTCTGGGACGGTTCTTTCACTTGCCGGGGCTCTATGAAAACAAGGATTAGAAACTGGTGGCCCATTTGTGGCCCGATGACCTTTGCTTCCGAATGAAGATCATTCCGCGTCCATGCGCGGCGTCATGGACGCTCAACGGGTGTTGAAAAACCGAGCCTCAGGCCGTCAGCCAAGGCGTGCGGCGTTTTGGAAAGCGCAGCATATCGAGCGATATGTGAGCATTTCCAAAAGCCGCACAACGCCGGTTCCCGGCCTTAGGCGCGGTTTTTCAACGCCCTTGTTAAAACGAACCGAAAGGTAACCGCGCGGTAATGAAAACGGACATCGATTCCCGAATCAATGAAGCCGAAGTCTGCCGCTCCATGGGCCTGTTCACAGAGGCGCTCGTCATCTACGAGAAAGTCCTGCCGAGCGTTTCCCCGCATCAGTCGGACATTCAGGAAACCATCAAGAACAGGATCGACCTGCTGAAGCAGGAGATCGCCAAGGAAGAGGGCACCGTTCTCCCCGGCATGTCTCCCAAGGATCTGTCTTTTATCCGCGGCGCGATCTCGGGCCCCGGGGACGTTTCCACGGCCGTGGACAGCGCCTCGGCATTCCAGGAAATGGGGCTGCTCGGCGAGGCGGTGGCGGAATATGCCAAGCTGTTCAGCGAGGACTACGATCCGGAGAAACTGGTGCCCCCCCTGGCGGAATGCCTGCTCAAGCTGCACTCGCCGGCGAATGCCGTCAGCGAGCTGGAATCCCTGCTGCGGGTGGATGGCCTCGACAAGGCCAGGGCCGCGCGCATCACGTACCTGTTCGGCCTGGAAATGGAGAAACGGGATCATCGCGACCACGCCCACGACCTGTACAAGTCCGCCCAGGATCTGCACCCGGGGGATCCGGAGATCGCCAAGCACCTGGCATCGGTGACGGCCGCCTTTGCCTCCGGCTCCAAATATGACTACCTGCTGCGGGAGAAAATGGTCACCACCGATCAGCTGCAGAAAGCCTTCGGGCTCGCCAAGAAGCAGCGATGCAGCGTCGAGTATGTGTTGATCGAAACGCACAAGATCAAGAAGGAGGCTATCGGCAAGTCCTTTTCCCTGTTCTACGGCTGCAAGTTCCGGGCGTTCGACCCCGCGCTGCCCGTGGCCTTCGAGCTGCTGACCAACCTGAAGAAGGCGTTTCTGCTCAACGAGCTGTGGATTCCGCTCAGCTGGGGCAAGGAAGGCATCGAGGTTCTCGTCGACGACCCGCGCAACCTGAACAAGACCGACAACATCAAGGCTCTGATGAAAACCTCGCGGATCAATTTTTCGGTCGCGATTCGGGAGGACATCCAGGCCTTCGTCCAGCATTCCTTCGCGAAAGAGCAATCACCGGAGGCAGGCGCGGCCGAGGATACCTCGCCGGAACTGGACGTGATGCCCGAGGTCGTCTTTGAGGAGGAACAAGAGGAGTCCAGCGCCGATGAGCCCGATGAGAGCTCCGGCCAGGTGGTCAAGATCGTCGACCAGATCATCATCGCAGCTTACCGCAAGAACGCCTCCGATATCCACATCGAGCCCTCCGCGGTGACCAAGTCGGCCGCCATCCGATTCCGCATGGACGGTGTTTGTCAGGAGTACATGAAGGTTCCGAATTCGATGGTGCGCGGCATCGTCTCCAGGATCAAGATCATGTCAAACCTCGACATCGCCGAGCGGCGTCTGCCCCAGGACGGCAAGATCAAGTTTCGGCGCAAGGGGGTGCCGGCTTTCGAACTGCGCGTGGCGGCTCTCCCCACGGCCGGCGGTTTTGAGGACGTGGTCCTGCGGCTGCTCGCCTCCGCCGGCGCCATGAAAATCGACGAGATGGGCCTCTCCGAGCGCAACCTGACGGTGATCAAGCGGATCGTCGCCAGACCCTATGGACTTGTGCTGGCCGTCGGCCCCACCGGCTCTGGTAAAACGACAACGCTGCACGCGCTCCTGGGCTACATCAATAAGGCGGGGGTCAAGATATGGACCGCGGAGGACCCCATCGAAATCACTCAGCAGGGGCTCCGGCAGGTGGAAGTAAAACCGAAGATTGGCCTCGATTTCGCCCGCGTGATGCGGGCGTTCCTGCGGGCCGACCCGGATGTGATCATGATCGGCGAGATGCGCGACGAGGAGACCGCCTCCATCGCCATCGAAGCCTCGCTGACCGGCCACCTGGTCTTATCGACCCTTCACACCAACAGCGCTCCCGAGACCGTGACCCGACTCCTGGACATGGGGCTCAACGCCCTGAACTTCTCCGACGCCTTCCTGGGTGTATTGGCCCAGCGCCTGACCCGGCGGCTGTGCAGCAACTGCCGGAAGGAATACGTGCTCGGCCGGGAGGAGTTCGAAGAGCTGCAGGTGCTCTATGGGCGGGAGTGGTTTGGCCGGACGGGGCTGGAATACTCCGAGAACATCAAGCTTTACAAACCCGCGGGGTGCGAGCTCTGCTCCAACACGGGTTACCGGGGCCGCATGGGGATCCACGAGCTCATGGAGGGCACGCCCGAGGTTAAGCTGATGATCAAGAAGCAGGCCAACACCGAGGAAATCTTCAGAGAGGCCATGGAGCAGGGGATGTCGACCCTGAAGCAGGACGGCCTTATAAAGGTCATCCGGGGCCTCACCGACATTTCCGAGGTCAGGCGTGTGTGCATCATGTAGGCCGCCGTCGCGGCCGGCAATGGGCATTATTGGCAAGGTGTTGAAAAACAAGCATCAGGCCGTCCGCCAAGGTGTGCGGCGTTTTTGAAAGCGCTGCAGATTCAGCAATATGTGAGCATCTGCAAAAGCCGCACAACGCAGGTTCCCGGCCTCAGGCGCGGTTTTTCGACACCCTGCCGGACCAGGCGCAACCAAGAGTCGGCTTGCAAGTGTCCGGCACCGGGATCATCATGGAAATCGGCTCAGACGAGTGGTCGCACCTGCTCATTGCGGGAGCTCGGGCCTTGGGCCTGGAGCTGACTCAGGCCCACACCCGCGTTTTTGCATGCCACGCCTCGGAACTGCTCGCCTGGAACCGGGTGACCAACCTGACGACCGTCACCGACCCCTGGCCGATGGCGCTGACCCATTACCTGGATTCGCTGGCCCCGGCAGGTTTCATCCCCGAAAATGCCGTTCTGCTCGACATCGGTTCGGGCGGCGGATTCCCGGGCATCCCCCTGCACATTGCGCTGACCGGGCTGCGGACCACGCTGATCGATGCCTCCCGCAAGAAGGTCAGTTTCCTGCGTTACGTCATCCGTGAACTCCGACTGGAACGGATCGAAGCGCTGCACACCCGCGCGGAGGAGCTCGCGGGGCGCCGTGGCCAGCTTGGGCGGTATGACGTGATCGTCAGCCGGGCGCTCTCGGCGATCGAGCCGTATGTCCGCATGGCGGTGCCGCTGCTCGGCGCGGACGGCCGCATCATCGCGCTGAAGGGCGGGGTGCCGGCAGAGGAAGTGGAGGCGTTGCGCCTCGCGGCGGGAAACGGCAGCCTTGGCGCCGCACTCTCGCTGCGCCGGCATGCCTACACGATTCCCGATCGCACCTCCGAACGGTCCATCTTCATTCTCGAGCGCGACCGGTGAATTCCAGGATGCAGTTATTCTCGAAGGCAGATCAGGTCGGCCGTGGCGGAAGTGCCGGTAACCGCCAGAAGTGCGACGCAGGCGCACTCCCCGTGGCGCGGGGCCCCGGCGCTGCCCGGGTTGACGAACAGAACGCCGTTTTTCCTTTCGATGAGCGGCCGGTGGGTGTGACCGTTGACCACCGCCATGCAGGCATCCTGACCGGGCTCCTGGCGGAAGTGCAGGAGGTCGTGGACCAGATGAATGACGAGGTTTCCCGCCTGGACGGATTGTTTATCAGGCAGGCTCTTTGCCCAGGGGCCGCCGTCCATGTTGCCGCGCACGGCCACCACGGGGGCGGCCTGCTCCAGGCTGCGCAGGATCTCCGCAGAGCCGATGTCGCCGGCGTGAAGAATCAGATCCACCGCGCGGAACACCTCCAGCGCATCGGAGGGCAGATAGCCGTGGGTATCGGCGATGAGGCCTATGCGGTAAGAATCTTTTGGCGCCAAGATCATGGGCATGATGTCAACCTCGATACGAGCGCGCAAGCCCGTTCGCGCGGCGGACAACCACCCTCTAAGATGGATTCGCATTGCGTGTCAAGGATTATGCGCCCGGCCCCTCCACGCCGGCATGGGGGCTTTAGGCGGGCGGCGGCCGTGGTTGGTGCGTTTCACGTGGAAACACTTTTGATAGTGGTTCCCGAGTGATATCAGCGCTATCGCTGGTTATCCGGCGCTCGCGCGGGCCCCGGCGCAAGGGGAACAGCCGGCAATTTGACAGCGGCGGTCTTTTTTAATAAATGAGGTTCAGCAGGATATTGAAAAACAAGCATCCGGCCGCCCGCCAAGGCGTGCAGTGTATTGGAAAACGCAGCCTGTTCAGCGACAGGTGCGCATTTACCAAGGCCGCACAACGCCGGTTCCCGGCCCCAGGCGCGGTTTTTCGACACCCTGAGCGCGACGGCCATGGCGATGATCCCGGGCAACCCGCCCGGGTAAACAGGGTCCAAAGGAGACAGTCATGAAGATTTTGGTAGGCTACGACGGGAGCAACTCATCCAAAGAGGCGCTCAAGGTGGCCCGGAAGCACGCGCTGTCGTTCGGTGCGAGCGTGGATGTCGTCACATCGATGGAGAAAGGCACCGAGCAGGAACAGGGAATCATCGAGGACGCCGAGCGCGGCCTGGAGTGGGCGAGGAGCATGTTCGAGGAGAAGGGGCTCAACTGCAAGACTCACCTGTTGATCCGCGGCATGGCTCCGGGCGAGGATCTGGTCCAGTTCGCCAATGACAACAAAATCGATGAGATCGTCGTGGGCGTCAAGCGGCGCTCGAAAGTCGGCAAAATCCTGATGGGTTCGACGGCCCAGTTCGTCGTCCTGCAGGCGCCCTGCCCGGTGATCTCCGTGAAGTGAAGGCCGGGGGACGGCCGATTCAGGCGCGTTGACGCCGCCAGCGCAGCTCCAGGCGCTCGACGGCGAGAGCACAGCCGAAGGTCAGAACGAAGTACAGGCCGGTGATGGTGATCCAGGTCTCGAAGGTCAGGTAGGTGGACGACATGAGTTCCATGCCCCGGAAGGTGAGCTCCTGAATCGAGATGACGGAAACGATGGCCGAGTCCTTGATGGTCGAGATGAACTGCCCGGCGAGCGGCGGCAGGATCCGCAGTACCGCCTGCGGCAGGATGACGTGCCGCAGGCGCCGCCAGCGGGTGAACCCCAGAGCGGCCGCCGCTTCCCACTGCCCCTTCTCGATGGACTGGATGCCCGCACGCACGATCTCGGTGATGTAGGCCCCCTCGAAAATGGACAAGGTCAGCACGGCCGAAAGAAAGGCCGTGAGACGGCCCGGCGGGGCCAGCAGTGTGGCGAGCAGGGCCTGCACCGCGGGGGACTGCTCCCGCAGGCAGGCTTCCAGGTTCACCGTGGACAGCAGCTGGTCGCCGATGAAGAAGTAAAAAATGAACACCAGCACGAGCGGCGGGGTGTTGCGGGTCAGCTCGACGTAGCCGGCGGCCGCCATCCGTTTGAAACGGCTGCGGCTGATCCGCAGGAGCCCCATCGCGACCCCGATCAGTGTAGCGCCGGCGGTGGCCCAGATGCTCAGGCGGATGGTCATGAAAAAACCCTGCATGAGCACATTGGGCACCCATAGCCGCTCCTGAGGGTCGTAGCGGAACAGATACTGGGGCAGGACCGCCCAGTCCCAATGGTAGTTCAGCCCCACCCGGACGCGGTAGGCGACGAAGGCCGCTGCCGCCAGCAGCGCCAGCAGCACCCCTGCATCGATCAGCGTGATGGTGGGTTTGCGATGAATCACTTCAGCAGGCTTTCCCACGCATTGGTCTCAAACCAGTAATGCTTGCGCTCCGCAAGCCACCCTTCCGCCTCCACCACCCGGATCCAGCCATCGAAAAAGTTCAGCGTGTCGACATCTCCCTTGCGCAGCGCAAACCCGATCGGCTCCTTGGTGAAAGTTCCAGCCAGCGGCAGGAAGAGCCGGTCGGGGTACTTCAGCGCCTGGTAGGCCGGCAGCGGTGCTCCCGCCAGCAGGGCGTGCGCCTTGCCGTTCAGCACCTCCTGGATCACCTGGGACTCGTCGTCGAAAAAGCGCTTCTGGGCCTTCGGCAGGACCTTGTTGGCCGCCGCCGCGGCGGTCGAGCCGAGCCGGGCAACCACGGTCACCTCGGGGCGGTTGAAGTCCTCCAGGCGGCTGAAGCCTGCCGCCAACTGCTTGTGGGCGACGATGGCGACCCCCGAGTGGTCGTAGGGGATGCTGAAATTGACCTTCAGGTTGCGCTGGGCAAGTATGCCCATGCCGCCGATGATGACGTCGAACTTGCCCGTCAGCAGGGCCGGGATGATGCCCGCCCACTTGGTGGGAACGAATTCGACTTTGACCCCTATGTCCTGGGCCAGGCGGGTAGCCACATCAATTTCGAAACCGATGAGGTTACCGGACTTGTCCGTCATCGCCCACGGCACGAAGGTCGACATGCCGACACGCAGCAGGCCGCGTTTGGCCACCTGCTCGATGGTGCTCTCCTCGATCAGTTTCTGCTGCAGGTCGGCGGATACGACGACGCCCGAAGCGCCGAACACGGTCGCGAGCGCGACCGCGGCCATGAAGATAGCGCGCAGTCTGTTCATGGTTCCTCCTTGGGGTTGCCGGAAATGGTTTTGAACCAGGCACGGATCAACGTTTCAGGTTAAGCTTATTCTCCATGATGGCCACCGTGAGCGAGAGCGCCAGCGTGATCACCAGATAGAGGGCGGCGACGGTGAACCAGATCTCGAAGACCAGGTAGGTTTCAGCGATGATGGCCTGCCCCTGCATGGTCAGGTCGTAGATGGCGATCGTGCTCACCAGGGCGGAGTCTTTGATGAGCGAAATGGCCTGGCTGGTCAGCGGCGGCAGGATGTGGCGGACGGCCTGGGGCAGGATCACCAGCCGGTAGGTGTGCCAGGTGCCAAGCCCTAGACTGAAGGCGGCTTCCCACTGCCCGCGGTGGATTGCGAGGATCCCGGCCCGGAAAATCTCCGAGGCGTAGGCACCCTCGAACAGGCTGAGCGCCAGCACGGCCGAGGCGAAAGCACTCAACTCCAGCACCGGGGACAGGACGAAGTAGATGAAGAAAATCTGGACGAGCAGCGGGGTGTTGCGCACGAGCTCCAGATAGGTTCGCGCCGCCAGCCGGCCGAGGACCGAGCCGGAAAGCCGCAGGAGGGCCGTCGTGAGCCCGATCAAGAACGCCAGGACAAGGCTCACGGCGGTGATCTGCAGGGTGACCCCCAGTCCACGCAAAAGCGGCCCGAACACGATCCCGGCCGGTGTGGTCGCGGCGATATACGCCGGGATCCGGTACCATTGCCAGTGATACCCCATGCCCTGTGTAGCCTGGATCATCAGCCCGCCGAGAAGGGCTGCCAGCGCTGTAAATTTAAGGCCGTCCGCGACCACCGCCGGCCACCTGCGGGGGCCCGGCAGTCGCAGACGGTTTGTGCGCGCGGTGTCCATGCGTCCCGGTTTTCGGTGCTCAGTTCCTGAGGCTGTGGATGGGGGCGGGGATGAGTCCGCCTCGCCGGATGAACGGATTGTCGCCTGCGGCGTTGTTAACGGGGATGATGGTGGAGTGTCCCATCAGGCCGCCGAAGACCGCATGGTCCCCGGCCTTTTTCCCCGGCACCGGGATCAGCCGAGTCGCTGTGGTCTTGTTGTTGATGACCCCGATCGCCATTTCATCCGCCATGATGGCGGAAATCGTCTCAGCGCTGGTATCTCCGGGGATGGCCACCATGTCCAGGCCGACCGAGCACACGCTGGTCATGGCCTCGAGCTTCTCTATGCAAAGGTGCTTGTTGCGGGCGGCTTCGGAAATATTGAGGTCCTCGCTCACCGGGATAAATGCGCCGCTGAGACCCCCGACGCGCGCGCTCGCGAAAGCGCCGCCCTTTTTGATGGCGTCGTTCAGGAGGGCGAGTGCTGCGGTGGTCCCCGGTACCCCGATGGCGAGCAGCCCGAGGCTCTGGAAGATCTCACCCACGCTGTCGCCCACGTTCGGTGTCGGCGCGAGCGAAAGGTCCACTACACCGAAGCGGATCTGCAGCTGCTGCGCCACCTCGCGGCCGATCAGCTCGCCCACGCGGGTGACCTTGTAGGCGGTCCGTTTGATCAGCTCGGAGATGTCCCCCAGGTCCATGCCCGGATTGGCGGCGAGCGCCCGGTCGATGGCCTTCTTGACCACCCCGGGGCCGCTCACCCCCACGTTGATGACGGCGTCCGCCTCGCCGATGCCAAGATAGGCGCCGGCCATGAACGGGATGTCCTCCGGGATGTTGGCGAACACGCACAGCTTGGTGCAGGCAGCACCGTCGCGGTCGGCGGTGAGTTCGGCCGCCCGCTTGATCGTCTGTCCCATCAGGAGCACCGCATCCATGTTGATGCCGGCACGGGTCGAGGCCACGTTGACGGACGCGCACAGGCGCTCGGTCGTCGCCAGGGCCTCCGGGATGGCGGCGATCAGGGACCGGTCGCCCCGGGCCAGGCCCTTTTCGACCAGGGCGGAGAAGCCGCCGATAAAGTCCACGTTGATCTCGCGCGCCACCGCATCCAAGGTGTGCGCCAGCTCCACCATCTCGGCCGGCTCGAGAGCGGCGGCCACCACGCCGATGGGGCTCACCGCCACGCGCTTGTTGACCACGGGGATGCCGTATTTCTGGCCGATGCGTTCGCAGACCGGCACGAGTTCGCCTGCCAGGCGGCAGATGCGGTCGGCGACCCGCTGCCGCACCTGGGTAAGATCGGACCCGGCGCAATCGAGCAGACTGACGCCAAGTGTTACCGTGCGCACATCCAGGTTTTCGTTTTTGAGCATCTCCAGGGTGGAAACGATTTCGCGTTGAGTCAGCATGCGTGTCCCTGTTTCATATGCGTGAAGGGTAAATGCTACTAACTATTTGTTTTCAGACGTTATTAGCGCATTAATAATTCTGGAATCGACTCGATAAAACGATGCCGAAATCATTCTTGTAAGCGAGAAAATACTATGAAACAAAGTCAAATCGCAACAAGAATTACAGCATTTAAGTGGGGGGACATTTCCTAATTGCATCTGCTGCGGCTGTTACGAAGCATGCAGCCCGAAACATGTAATATCCGGAACTTGCGCCGACACTTCGGCAACAAGCTGATAAAAGCGAGCACGGACGATGATATTCGCCGGTACCGAGACGCACGGCCTGCGGCCATGACCTGAGAAAGACGGCAGCGCACTATCAAAGACAAATACGGAAATACAGCTTTAGATTACGCTGAGCAACACAGATATACCAGCATGATTGCTTTGCTGAAAAATGAATAAATGGACAAACTCGCAGGACCATAAGCAATCGGTATTTACTAAGAACTTGCACTTGAGAAATAATTAAGGATTGAAGCAGATCGGCTGCGGTCTGCCTTTGTTGGTTTGCGAAACGTTCAACGCTTCATAACAGGAAAACAAGCGCAGCATTCATGCGGGGCCGCGAAGTCGCACTAATAAAATGTGTCGGCAGATAACCAAAAATAGAACAAAAATATAAATATATCAAATCAGTCGAATCATATGCGGTGAAAGGTTCAAAAATGTGGCGGCGCTGGATGTTGATGTCGAGATGCAGTGTTTTTGCCTTGACCCGCAGATCGCTGACGAGCGCCTGCGGGTCGACGTTCAGGGGGACGTCCACCTTGTGTATCATCAGGATGTCTCCGGGCGCGTCACCGCCTTTGAACACCGCCTGCAGGTAGGTGATGTTGACTGGGTGGTGTGGCTATCCCACTCCTAAGATCATTCGCTAAATACGTGTGCAGAGCTCTGCGGTCTTTTGGTTTATCCCGTTTGTCCTTCACTGTAATCTTTGCGTGCGGCTGGTTTGATTCGCCCCTTGTGATGGTGATCTCGGGCATCCTTGCCAGAGTTTCCATCATCTATGCCTCTCGCTCTTGCGTCTTCATCAAGGTTGTCAGCAAGGTGGTCCTGCGGCATAAAAGGCTCTCGACCACCCGTCGCCTCATATTTCCGGTGATAGAGACCGTCTATCTCTATTGACGACTTGCCCCACCGTATTTAGGATTGGAATACTCTTATCAACCAATGACTGTAGCCTATAATGAAAGGAGCAATAAAATGAAAAAAATACAACTGCTTCTGCTTGTTGCAATATTGTTTGGTGTATCAACTGTTGCCATTGCTGCTGAGATAGAGGATTATTCAAGCACCATCAACGTGTTCCGGGAGTCACCTGCTGTAATGAAATTCTTTAACAACTCATATGGCTACGCTGTCTTCCCAACGATTGGCAAAGCGGGCTTTGTGATCGGAGGCTCCTACGGTAATGGTCAGGTCTACCGCGGTGGTGAGGTAACAGGTAAATCCACTGTGGTGGAGGGATCGATCGGCTTCCAATTGGGTGGCGAAGCGTTCAGCGAGATCGTTTTTTTTCAGGACAAGCGCGCCTATGACGAATTCACCAACGGCAGTTTCGAGTTTGACGCTACCGCTCAGGCTGTCGCCATAACGGCTGGAGCCCAGGCGCAAGCCGGAACAAAGGGTGTTAGTGCAGGTGCAAGCGCCGGCCCCAAGACCGGCGTCCAAGCCGAGACGAACTATGTCAAAGGCATGGCCACCTTCGTGCATGCAAAGGGAGGCCTCATGTACGAGTTTTCAGTCGGAGAGCAGAAATTCACCTTCGCCCCTCTCTGATGATACCAGCTTAAACGGAAGAAGAAGTGGTCCGGAACGCCTGTCCAGTCGATGTACATCGAAGCGGTAGGCGCACGGCCGCTCCAGACGAATAGCTTTCAATAACTTCAGCCCCCTTGTCAATCGCACTTGGCAACAGGAGCACGGAGACGCAGGTCGTTTCGCGGTCATTTGCCGCTGTTCAAGAGCTTGTTGAAATCAGCGTCAAGCTTTGCCAGAGAGGAGTTGATCTTGGTGCGCTTTTCCTTAATCCAGCCGTCCTGTTCGGCCAGCTTCTGGTTCGCAAGCTTCAGCATTCGGTCAAGTTCAGCCGGCTGCGGGCCACCAACCGTGGCGCGGCTGGTGACTATTGTAATGGGATTGAGCGTCGAACGGAATTCTTCTTCGCTCATTGGCAGTTCACCTGCTTGCTGGTAATCCTTGACGGCCTCCTTGTAAATTCGTTGTGCTTCCGCATATGGGAAGTCAAGTGGCTTGATGTTGTTATTCTTGGCGAAGCTTACGACTTCTGAGGCGAAGTGGTGGCCGATTCGGAACGGCAGCTTGTACTTGCGCATAAGGACGTCCGCCAGCTCTTGCGAAGCTGTCCAGTCGCTGTTCAGTTCTTCCATGGCGCGTTCCGGGTTGATCACGAGCGAGTTCAAGATCTTGTCCCAGTTTTTCAGGAACCCAATGGCGCTGTTGACCATAGTGCTGTTGTCTTTAACTTCTTTCGGATCAGGCATCCCCGGGGTGATGTTGTGCGTACGGATGACGGTACCCATCGCCAGCGAGATCGCCGTTGAAGCGTCGCGGCGCGTATTGTTCAAGATGCCCGGATTGCGTTTTTGCGGCATCGCGCTGGACACATAGGTGGTGTCGGCGCCTTCCTGCAGCAGGATCCACGGACGCGGTTGGGCGTATTGGGTCATCAAGTCTTCGATGAAATTGCCGACATGCAACGCGATGCTGGTTACGACGGCGCCGACTTCAACCGGTTGGTCCATCGAGGAGATTTGGGAAGCGTCGTATGCGTTATCCACGATCGTGGCAAAGCCCAAATAGTCGGCCATGCGGGCGCGGTCGAGGGGCCAGCTCGTGCCGTTCAGCACCGTAGTACCCATAGCGCAGCGGTCGATGCGCGCATAGGCTTCGCGCAGGCGTTGTGCATCCCGTTCGAGGCCGGCAGCGTGGCCTAGCAGGTAGTGAGCATAGCTGTTCGGTTGAGCGGCAACACCGTTGGTGTAGTTCGGGACGATCGTCTTGGTGTGGCGTTCGGCCAGTCTGACCAAGGATCGGGAATCCTTGGTCAGCTGGTCTGCGAGAGCCAATACGCTTTCCCGCAGGATCGCGGCACGGTAGGTCGCGTGCATGTCTTGGCTGGATCGGCCGGCGTGAAGCAGGGTCACTTCAGGACCGGCGGCCCTAATAAGCAGCGGTTCAAACTTGATAACGGTGGTCGGACGTTCACTGTCCGGTTTGTTGCCTTCTTCTATGACCTTGGCAACACCGGCTGCGATGTGCGGAGCGATCGCCTTGTCGAGTAATCCTTCATCCGTGTTAAGCACGGCGGTGGCCTTGTTTATTTGACCCAGCCAGAAGAATTCGTCACGGGTATCAGCTTTTTGCTGGCCAGTGGCGCGCAGCTCCAGGGCGGAGGTAATCACCAAAGCGGATACAATCAACAAAGCAAAGGTGCGAATACGATGCTTCAACATTGTTTCTCCTCCTTTTACTTAGGATATACTCCGCCAGTTCCTGCGACAACGATGACGACTCCAGCTAATTGTGAAGGGCTATGCGCTTGCTATGCCCAAAGTCATATTAAAATATCTTCTATTTTCATTCTCTTTCTTGGGGCAGGATCCTCTTCGGGATAGCCGATGGGAAGCAATGCTACCGGAAATATGTTTTCATCCCATCCAAATAGATCGCTGATCTTGTGACCATCAAATAGTCTAATCCAGCAAGTGCCAAGGCCAAAATCCAAAGCCCTAAGGACGATATGCTCAATCGCGATTGCTACATTAAAAGCGATTTGTGGTCCAAATTGTTCTATAGAACATGATTTCAATTGGTCCGTTCTTTTTAATAAAATATCAACGATCCTATTTTCTACAGCACCGATTTTCCCTAAATCTTGAATGCCGGATACAGTTCCCCCAAGATATCCTCTAATATCTGCACAACAAACAAACACGATAGGAGCTTTCGCTATGAACGTTTGATGATAGGCGGCATGAGCAAGTTCGGATTTAGTCGCTTGCTCGGCGACTATTCTGAAGCGCCATGGTTGTGCGTTGCATCCAGAAGGTGCCAGCCGTGCTGCATTAAATAATTCAGTAAGATATTCGTTCGGAATAGGGTCAGGCTTGAACCTCCGAATACTTCTCCTTTTTTCAATCGCCTCTCTGGTAGTTAGCATAGATTGAGCCTCTTTCTGGTATAAAGGTTGGCATGATCGATGGCGCTACCCCATCCCGTCCTGCGCACCAAGCTCTTTCAATTTTTGTAATTTCTTTTCATGAGATGGCTTCATAACGTGGCGCCATTGCATCGTATTATTAATTTGGCCTCCCTCGTTCTTCCGCGTCAGGCGCAGCGCCGGGTTAAGTCTCGTTCAAATAGTCTTGCGGTTCATGGTACTTGTATTCCAAATGAATCCCAGCCTCATGGAACATATCTTCTGATTCAGAGCCTGCGTGATACTTCCTCTCGCAAAAGACTTTCTTGATACCGCAATTAATGATGAGCATGGCGCAGGTACGACAAGGTGTCATTCTCGTATAGACCGTGGCCCCGTCCAGTGAAATGCCTTGCCGCGCAGCCTGACAAATGGCATTTTGCTCGGCGTGGATGGTGCGCATGCAGTGTTCAGTGACTTGACCGTCTTCATGTACAAGCTTCTTCATCTGATGACCGATGTCATCGCAGTGAGGAAAACCAGACGGGGAACCCACGAAACCTGTGACAAGAATTCTCCTGTCTCTGACAACGACACAACCGCTCTTTCCTCGGTTGCATGTCGCTCGCTTGGAGACGGTGTCCGCAATTTCGAAGAAGTAGTCGTCCCATGACGGTCTTGCGGGTTCATGAATAGAGTTGTCGGTGGAGCCGGCTGATTTCATTGATATGTCCCCCATGCTTCCTTCGTCATCTGACGGTGCGCAATGACGATTCTATTCTATCGCCGATATACGTACTACAAGCCAGGTTGAGATTTTATATGGATCTCACTTGCCGTAAGAGGGCATGCGCTGTGAAAGCCTTACTGGGCTCGGGCCGACACCGGCCGGGGTATAATCCATTGCTTCTCCATCATCCCAAAACCCCCTCCAGCCCCTGCGCCTAGGTCCCGCTTCAATTCCACACTGCCCCTTTTACCCCCTCCGCGGTCTCAACCTCAACGATGAGTATGTCCTTCATTCTTTGAATTATCTCTTCGCAAGCCTGCCGATCTTTCCCAGCGTATACAAGCGGCCCTTGTCTCCCGCTCAAATTTATAAGGGGATCTATTTTTCTTCCTACCACCAGATCGCTTAGTTCCGTGCGGTGGACCCCTGGCAATTTCTTGACCCTCTCGACCCCTTCCACCCGGCAAATTACACCTGCTGGAAGATAAAAATAGACGTTTCCCGCTGCCCGTTCCTGCAGCCGGCTCTTTTCAATCCTGGCGTTCTCCCTTCTATCGGTAGAAAGTTCGATGAACAGAGGAAGAACATCAACGCCACATGCAAGAGGAACAAGGTGGGAGGAGACAAAACCGGCCGGACCGCGGATAGCCGCCTCCATCAAACAGAACTCACCTTTCTCTTCATTCACTCTAAGCTCACTGTAGGTAAACCCGAAACTCGCACCCAAGCTTTCAAAAAGCCGTGTATGAAAGTCCCATATTATTTCTTTTAGATTCTCGTCCAAAAGCGAAGGAGTCAACACTTGTTTTACGATAAACAGATTGGGAATATCAAAATGATCATGATCGACCATGATCAGGTTTGTGGACTGAGACCCCGACTTAAACCCCACCACTCCAATCTTTTTCCCATGGAAAAACTGCTCTAAAAGAACTACCCGGTTCGCCGAGCAGGAAAGGGCATGTTGAAACTTTCCTACAAGCTCATCCGAATTATTGACAATGGCGATACCACGGGCAGCCATACTATCCGTCGGTTTTACAACTAGAGGAAACCCGATCTTTTTTGCCTTTTCCTGAGCCTCCTCTATCCTGGAAGCATAAACAAATGCTGGAACCGGAAACCCCATCTCCCGACAATGCTGACGGCACTTAAGCTTGTCTGTAATACGCAAGGCGCACTCGTAGCCGATGCCGGGTAACCCCATCTCCTCGGCAACATATGCGACGGCGGGGACTGGCAGATCCGTTTGATCGGTCACGATCCCGCAAATCCCCTCTTTCCTGGCAAACTCGAGAATCGTCTCCTTGTCACGCACATCGACTTCATACGATCTATCCGCAACTAAAAAACCCGGGTAATTACCCGCGATACTAACTACAATCGTTTCGAATCCCATTTTTTTAGAAAGCTCGATGATTGGGACCGTAAATTTCGCAGCACCAACAACCATTAACTTTTCCTTGTTCATAAATATTTCTCCGCTTGTATTGTTTTAGGAAGTTCCATTTCTTGCGAGCCAATGAACTATGTACCGAACAGACCATATTCATAACAATACCAGAGCATTCCTGATTCATGAGATGTGCCTGATGATATCATTGTCGTACAACCAATCATCGACCCGGCCGCAAGCAACGCGGTAGTTGATTAAGCTACTACATCATTAAATCTATATCCATTGGATAAATTTTTCCCTGAATAAATTTATGATTGAGGTAAACATCTTGAACGCACAATGAACGAGTCTATTTTGGGCTCCATAAAACCGACACCATTCTTTAATGTTGAAAATCTTTTTTATTTCTCGCACTTCATCAGCAAGCTTTTTATCTTGAGTGTGAAAAGACAGCCTCAGTGCAGAGTCGCACCAATAATTCAGATGCTTATTGCGAATAGTTGATGAGAGATTGTATTTTTCACACAAGGCGAGCATGAGCTCTGCGTTTGAAATATTGAATAACACGACTTTCTTTACGTCTTTGCTTCTGGTTGCTGATTCATCCGTGATGATGTGCGTGGCCAGAGACTCGGGAATGTAATGCACGCGAGATTGTGAAATTATTTCCGCCCACAGCTGAGTATCTCCCATTAGAAATTTAGGATTTTGATGCAGGTATGGATCCGCATCAATAATCATATTGACTAAAGACAGCCTAGCCATGACAGTGCACGTTAAAATTCCTCTCCCTGATCCAACTCCACCACCTACAAAACTCTCAACATCCCAGTGCTCCGGTATGTGCCAATTGCGATATTTAATGAAATCGTTTATCCTTCTTCTTGATTTAGGGTGATAGACATCGTAGTTTGTATAAACCATCCCGCAATTCGGATTAATTTCAAAGTAATCAACTTGTTTTTGAATCTTTCCAGGATGATGCCAATAGTCATCGCCTTCGCAGAAGGCGATATATGTCCCCTTACAGGCCTTTGTCGTTCGATAGCTATTTTTTTTCATCCCGACGTTTTGATCCGATGTAACGATCCGGATGATGTCAGGATATTTTTTTTGATAGTGATGTACAATTTCTCCGGTTCCATCGGCCGAGCAGTCTTCGCCAATAACTAGTTCGAATGGAAAACTGGTATCCTGGTTCAAGACGCCTTCGATCGCTTGGGCTATAAACGGTGCGTGGTTAAAGGTGATCATTTTCACGCTGACCAAGGGAGCGTTCATAAAAATAGCCTCTGAAACCAACCCGATTCTATTAATTTAGGCTGCCTTACCTTTAACAAAAAAAGAAGCGAATATGTTCCTGCCCGCCTGCCAAATAACCATAAAATCCGGTAGTCGAAACAGACGGCACAAGCCGAGATAGCTCAACATTCCTACGGCAATTTGCACCAACAACTGGGTCCAAAGATTAGGGAAAGGCAAAAGCCCGACGGCATAGACGGCAATTGCCATCAGTGCGGCCATGATTAAATACATTGCAAAGTCGCAGAATTGCTCACGGATTCCGTAATTAACCAGTGGACCGGTGTAATAGCTGTTTAAGTAGTAAGATAGCAATGAAGTTATGATCATTCCGCAAATCATTGCGGATATGCCCCACTGCCAAGTTATGCTGAGGTTAATAATGATTAGAAACTTCTTGATGAGTTCCAACCGTAAAAAAAGATCTGATCGTCCCAGCGCTTGTAACACATTTAAATTGATCAGGTGCAACGGAAACATTATTCCAACCAAACAGAACAACTGAAGGTAGGGTATCGATTCAGCCCATTTTTCGGTCAGAAGCAACAGCACCAATGGACGAGCTATGACCAATAGACAGATCATCATGGGGAAATTGACCATAACCAACAAAACCAGTGCATTTTTCAGGCCTCTTCTCAGTCGCACAGGGTCGTTCTGGATTATGGAAAATGCTGGAAAGGTGACCCGCCCGACCATCCCCGACAAGGTGTGCGATGGAAGCTCCCCAAGCGTTTTGGCCCGTGTGAAAAACCCCAGATCGGTTGCTGAAAATAGCCGGCCAATAACCAGCAGATAGCAATTGTTGAAAATCTCATTCAGCAAACCAGAAATTAACATTTTTGACCCAAAACCAAACAACTTTCGCAACGATTTAAAGCTGAAGATCAAGGCCGGCCGCCAGGAGCTTAAAAACCACAGAAAGCTGGTCCTAAAAAAAGAGCTCAATATCTGTTGGACAGCTAAACTCCAGATGCCAAAGCCCGAGACAGCCAAAATTATTCCGATAGCCCCAGAGAGAACACTGGCAACCAAGCTTGCCTGCGTATTCGCTTTGAAGTTGATTTGTTTGACGAGGATGGTTCCTTGAATCAGGCCGAAGGAATTGATTACAAGAATCAGCGATAGCAGCCTAGTTAAAGGCGTTAGGATCGGTTGTTTAAAAAAATCGGCGATCAGGGGAGCAACCCAGCACAATATGCCCGCTGAAATCAGGCCGGCCAAAACATTAAAGTAAAAAATCGAGCAGATTTCGGTTGCCGTGACGTCACGTTTCTGTATCAAGGCAGCCCCGAATCCACTATCGAGGAATGTCTGAGCGACCGCAATGAAGATTGCCAGCATCCCAATCAAGCCGAACTGCTCCGGAAACAGAATTCGCGCCAACACAACCCCTACCGCGAACTGAACCATCCGAAGTCCGGCAGACTCCAGAAAACTCCAAAAAAGCCCTCGAACGGTTTGAGATCTCAGCGTATCTGCCACGATGAGTCTTTCTCCAGCATAACAGATGTGGCGCGTTCCGTACCTAAAACTATCGATGGTGTCGGTGGCAATACCCCATAGTGGCAACAACTTGCTAAACGCTGCGCTTTGAAACTGCGGCCAGAATCGATTGCTATTTCAACGGGCGTTTTCCCCCAAATGGATTAACCGAATGACCTCGCAGATGCGCTCAACATCTGAAATCTGGAGACTGTCGTAGATCGGCAGGGTTAGGATGCGATCTGCTGCGCGACGAGCAACAGTCAAGGGATTCTCCACCGAGATGCTACGGTAACAGGCGTAATCGCAAATTAAAGGATAAAAATACCTGCGCCCGAATATATTCCAGTGCTTAAGTTTTTCATATAAGGCATCACGGCTGAGTCTAAATTCCCGTTCGTCTACTTCAATAGGCATGTATGCATAGTTGTACATAATATCGGCCGACATCGCCGGCACGAGGCGTATACCTGGGATCTCAACGAGACGGCGTCGATAGACTTCACTTAGTTTGGACCGCCTTTGGATTATTTCTTCGAGATATCTTAAAACCTGTATTCCCATGAGAGCTTGGATTTCGTTCATCTTGGCATTAGTCCCAACCATGACAACTTCAAGCTCGTTTTTGAACCCGAAATTCTTCAAATAGTTGAAGGTGTTTTTTAGTCTGGTCTGTTTGAAGATGAGCATCCCACCCTCGAGCGAGTGGTACAGTTTAGTTGCATGTAAGCTGAATAAATTCAAATCACCAAAATCGGCAATCGACCTATTTCCGATTTTCACACCAAACGCGTGGGCCGAATCATAAATAAGCTTTAAATTGTGCTTCTTGGCAATATCGGATAGGGAATTAATTTGGCATGGATGACCGTATACGTGAACAGCCAATATGGCTGAAGTCAATGGGGTTATGGCAGATTCTACCTTTTCAGGGTCAAGTGTATAATAGTCGGGTTCAATGTCAACGAAGACCGGCCTGATCTTGTTCCAAAGCAATGCGTGAGTGGTGGCGACGAATGAAAATGGAGTGGTGATAACCTCTCCGGAAATTTCCATTCCTTGCAGGGCGATTTGTAGTGCCAACGTCCCATTGTTGAACAGACAAATGTTATCTGTATCGAAAAAACGGGATAACAAATCTGAAAAGCGTCGGAGAATAGGGCCGTTGTTAGTTAGCCATTGAGATTCCCATATTTCCTTAAGCTCCTCGCAAAATCCGTCAAATGGCGGCAAAAATGGCCTCGTAACATAAATCGGCTTCTCAAAGGGTTTAATCATACAACCTCTATTCCTCGGATTCAAAATTAAATCAAAAGGTGGCCTTTTCAGATATTAAAATGCATTCCCGAAAATCCCCTTTCGTTTCCCTTTGTGAAAGCGCGATAATCTAAATTGGTCATCATTCTTGTTCAAATTAGTTTTTTAAAAACGGCTATTTGAACGGCAAAAAGAATTTGAAAGGTCCCTTTCCAAACCCAAAAGCCCCAAAACGTCCTAAATAGAGACTTTTGAGGCCAAGCGACCTTCCGTGTGGCTGATGACACCCTACAGGGAAAGAATCTCTCCCCTGTCGTATAGAAGTCACTAGGCTGCACGCCACAGACCGCGGCCGGCATACTGGAGCGGAACACCAGCTTCAGGCGCAACACCGTCAAGATCAGAGAGGGTCTCGGGGTTCAGAAATTCCTGAACCAGCATACCGCTGCGCGGGTGTTGCTACAGGCGTGATCAGTGGCCAATTCGGAGAGAACTGCAAGTTCCTCGTCCCAGCCGGGGATGATTAAATCGGGCCGCTCCCGAAGGACAATCGCCCGGAGCGCCTCCTGATATGCTTTGGCATCCGCGGTTTTCGGCACAAGACATGCCCGGCCGTAATCGAACACAGTCGGCGACATCGTCAGGGTATTGCAGCCGACCACAGTCAACCTGGTACGGAGGGGCTGCAGCGCGCTCAACATCTTCCAGCCAACCAGGCTGCCGACACTGGTGATCAGTATTAGCCCATATCACATCATTTCGGCTACTTCTTGATACCTGCATTTTACAACAATTGGAGTTTTTGAGCAAATTGTTGAGATCGAAAATAGTCGTTTGCTCCTGGTGTCTATAAAAATTTAGGTTATGGTCAAGGACCGTTGCCGTTATTTTTGTCATAGATGGCTAATTAAGATTGTGGTTTGCGTGCCGAAATCTCTTTGGCTGTAGCAAAAAAATGCCCCAGAACCGATGTCTGTTCTATGGCGGAATCAAGGGATGAAATCAGAGTGCCGGCATAGCGCAAGACGGGTGGAGTGCAGCGGCTCTTGTGAAACAACGGACTTTGTTCTCAGAGCGGGCGCTTTTTTGAAACGCGGAGACTAATCCTACGCTTTCTACCCAGGGGAAAAAATTAAGGAAGACTAACCACTCCCTGTATTATCCGGAAGAAGCTGGATAATCAGTTAGTTACCACATTGTGAGGGATTCCTGAAACAAACGACTTGATGTTGCTCAAACTGATATCAAGCGCCCTCTGTTCTGCTTCTACGGTATACCAGCCGATGTGAGGTGTGACAAGCACATTGGGATGATGGCAAAGTAGGATGTTTGCCAGCATGATTTGCGGATCAAACATAGCGTTGAAGTAAATTTCAGGATTATTATCCTTTGCCCGGATATAATGTTCATCCTGAAGTACATCCAACCCTGCCGCTGAAACCTTTCCGCTATTTAGCGCTTTCACCAGCTCTCGGAGATCGACGAGTTCGCCGCGTGCCGTGTTGATGAGCACCACGCCTTTTTTCATCTGCCGGAACTGATCTTCACCGAGCAGGTAGCGGTTTCCTCGAACTAGAGGAAGATTCAAGGATAGGACATCTGCACAACGGATGGCCTCGTCGAGATCAACGTATTTTAGGTCATGAGCGTCTGCCCATGCATAATCTGGCTTCAGGTCGTGGATGACCACTCTCATGCCGAAACCGCAGGCAATTTCCGCAACCCGCTTTCCAATGGCCCCGGTTCCTATGACGGCCATGTTTTTCGCTTTAAGTTCAAATCCCCGAAGGCCTTCCCATTTGAATGCAACTCTGCGCGTATACTGAGAAGCGGTCTCAATGTGACGACTAAGTGCCAGCAGAAGGGCGAAAGTATGCTCGGCAACGGCATTGGCCGCGTACCCAGGGATATTGCAGACAGTGATACCCCGATCTCGGCAAAAGGTTATATCGATATGATCATAGCCCGTGCATCGTAACGCAATCATCCGTAATCGGCTCAACCGCTCAAGAACCCCCTTGCCTAATACCGATTGATCTGTGCAGATGATATTGGCATCAAGGTATTGTTCTACATTGATTTCTGACAAAAGGCCTTCAACAAAGCGCAGATCATGGTCCGATTCGAGTCTGTTAAAGGTATCAACGATAAGGGGTTCATTTTCAAATACGATGATTTTCATGGGCATTACTTTCGTTCCGCCAAGATAAGAGAGCGGGAGGTACCGCCCGGGCATTTCATGAGATTCCATGATACCGTCATCAAGATTAGGTACAAGATCATCGCCGCTGATGAAGTATCATGGTGCCTACTATCTGGAAGTAACCTCCCGCTATGATATACTTACTTTTTATAAACCTTTTTTTGCGCCTCTGCGATGGCCTTGTCCAGCTTCTGGTTCCATTCGGGCCCTATTTTTTCGGTGATGAACTCGGACACCGCTTTTTGTGAAATTTTCCGGAATTCACCGAGTTCCTCACTAGTGGGGGTATAGATCTGCATGCCCATCTTCTCAAGGTTTTTGACTGCAGTGACATTGTCGTAGTAGGCAGCTTTCGCGCGCTCGACGACGGTGGTTTCGAGAGCTACCTCGTCAATGATGGCCTTCAGGTCTGCCGGCAACCGTTTATAAAAGCCTTCGTTGATCCACAGGAAGAACGGGTCATAAATGTGGCCGTCAAGAATAACGAACTTGGACACCTGATACAGCTTGACGACATCGATCAGTGGCAGGGGGAGTTCATAGCCATCGACCACACCTTGCTGCACAGCGGTGTAAAGCTCTCCCCAAGCAATAGGACTCGGATTCGCTCCAAGAGCCTTGACCATGATCATATGTGCGGGGTTTTCCATGGTCCTGATTTTAAGCCCTTTCAGATCAGCAACAGATTTGAGCTGTTTTTTCGTAGCTATAAAATGGCGTATTCCGTTCTCAGAAATGCCAAGGATGCGCATGCCGGTCTTGGAAACGATCGACTGTATGATCTCCTTGCCGAAATCCCCGTCAAAGACTTCCCAGGCCACGGCACGTGATGAAAACAGGTAAGGGAGGGCCAGACACTGAATTTCAGGTGCGAACGAAGGGACAGGCCCTGTCGAGGTAAAGTCCATCTGGTGTGTTCCCATCTGTAGCCCTTCGAGGCTCTCACGCTCAGAACCCAACTGGTTGGACGGATACAGCTCAACCGCAATCCTTCCCTGGGATTTGGCCTCGACCAATGTTTTAAAATAGAGGGCGGCAGCGTAGGAGTACACCTCTTCTGTCGGGGGGATGTGCAGTGAAAACTTGATGGTAAACTGTGGTGCCGCGTTGCTTGGCTGAACAAAGCTAAAAAAGGCAAACAGCATCAAACCGATCAGGCCCGTAGTACGTAGGTTTTTCATACGATTTCCTCCTTGGTTTAGATTTGGGGTCATGGCCTGCAAACGAACATCAATTGGTTCGGGCCAGGTTATGAGGCTGAATCCACGGTCTTCCTGAGGCAAAGATATATCAGCCGGTTATCCCGAACATCTTTGGTACGACTAGGGTAAACGAAGGAATAAATGTCACGAGAAGCAACACGACGATGATTGCCAGGAAAAATGGCCATATTGACCGGGTGACCTGTTCCATAGTCAACCCGCTGATCCCACAGGCGACAAACAGGACCACTCCCACAGGGGGTGTAATCAGGCCGATACAGAGGTTGACAACCACGATCATAGCAAAATGCAGTGGGTCAATACCAAAATGGGAGGCAACCGGTGATAGCATCGGTACTAGGATGATGATCGCAACCCCCACTTCCATGAAACAACCAACGATGAGTAGAAGTATGTTGATCAGGATCAGAAAAACCATGGGATTGGTTGAAATACTCAGAATAAACTTGCCCAATTGTTCCGGCACCTGATTGATGGTAAACAAAACCACCAGGACATTTCCCATGCAGAAAATGAAGAAAACCGTTGATGATATCAGTGTTGTGTTTAAAAAAATCTTGGGGAGGTCTCTAGGTTGTAGGGTGCGAAAAATTAGAAGCCCAACGATCAAGGCGTAAATAACCGCGACAGCCGCTGCTTCAGTTGGAGTGCAAATTCCACCGAGAATCCCACCCATAATAATGACTGGCGTGAAGAGCGGAATCAATGCCCGCTTTAGGACCTGCAGGAATTTACCGGCATCAAATTTTTCTTCAAAACGCGGGTAATTATACTTCAAAGCGATAGCGTAAGCTGCGATCATCTGAAGCAGACCGATCGCAATCCCCGGAAGCACCCCTGCCAGGAACAGTGCGCCGATGGACACCCGGGTATCGACCAGCGCATAGACAACCATGATGATGCTGGGGGGGATGATTGGCCCCATGACCGCACCTGCCGCCGATACTGCGGCAGCAAAACTCTTCGGATAATTTGCTTTTTCCATGGCCGGGATAAGAATCGACCCCAGTGCAGAGACTTCGGCCACCGCCGCGCCGGTTATCCCGGCGAAAAACATGGAAGCCATAATAGTGACATGAGCAAGCCCACCCCGGAACCGTCCGACCAGGTACTGGGACAGTGCGATTATAGAATCGGTAATTCTAGCCTTGTTCATCAACTCTCCGGCTAGGATGAAGAACGGCACGGCAACCAGGGTGAAATAGTCCACGCCTGTAAACATTTTCTGGGGCAGGATAAGCAAGGTCATATCCGGCGTCGCCAACAAGGTAACCAATGCAGTGATTCCCAGACAGAAGGCGATCGGCATTCCGCTCAATAGGGTAATTAGAAAGGATATGGCCATAGTCAGCATAGGTCACACTCCCTCTGACTTTCATGGATCTTGAAAAGCATAGTGATCATCAGGGACAGCGACTGAATGCCCATCAGCACCGCCGAAACCGGTATAGCCAGATATGCGACGCCCATGGGCAGCATCAACGCCGGAGAGATCTGCAGCATCTGTCTGGCAGCCAATCGAAATCCCAGCCAACTGACGAAGACAAGAAACACGGATACAGCTGCATGGGAGAGAATGCCAATCACTCGTCTTTCCTTGTAACCCAGGCGGTCTATTAATATCGTCAGCCCGATATGCATTTGCCGGCGCATGGCCACAGACGCGGCAAGGAAACCGATCCAGATACACAGATACCGGGCCGCCTCCGAAGACCATGTGATAGAATCATTCAGGGCATACCGGTAAAAAACACTAACCGAGACAATGCCGACCAGAAGCACCAACAGGACCACCACCAGCCAACTAACCACACGATTGATCCCTTCGGTGAATTCGCAAAACCCTTTCATTGTTTTGGACAGCATTGTTTATTTTCCGATCCCTGCTTAAAGGTTAAGGTGTTTCCCAAACCCCCTCACGCCGGCATTCTCACAGATGTATTCCGCAGCCATGAGGTCGAAAAGCGCCATCCCCACAGACTTGAAAAATGGTCATTTCCAGGTCTGTCAAGACTGGGTCCTGTTTGTTTAGCAGGTGGCTGCCGTTCAGTAACAGCATTTCCCGCTTTCCCTTGCCCGCGAATTTCCGGATAACAGATCACCCAGGCCCCATTCCATCGCTCACGATCCGGCTGCTCACTCCGGTAACCCTGATATCCTCTTCCAGGATTAGCTCAGGACGGTGATTTAAAACTGCAAAGCGCGCCTGTTGTCCGGGCACCAGTCTCCCCAGGGCGAAATCCCCGCCGACATCGGCGCTACCGCAAGTGTAACAGCGAAGGGCCTCTAAAGAACTCAAGGCTTCACCCGGCCCCAGTTGCCTTCCGGACCGTGTCTTTCGATCCACAGCCGTTCTCCAGCCGAGGATGGGATCGCCGCTTACAACCGGCAGATCGGAACCGAAGCCGAGTCTGACACCGGCTTGTAACAGGGAGCGATAAGGTTTTTCATGCAGACTTCTTTCGCCCAGAGCCGCGTAATGGGTGTCTCCCATCTCCAGCAGGAGCTGCGGCTGGGCGGCAACCATTATGCCGGCGGCTGCCAGACGACCACACAACAGGGCATCCATAAGAATTGCGTGTTCGATGCGATGGTGAAGATGAGCTTTGGGACAAGCGGTTTGGACTTTCTCGATCACCTCCAGCGTGATTTTGATTGCGCGGTCACCGATGGCATGGGTGGCAGTGGGCATTCCTGCTCGCTGGGCACGAAGCAGACGCCGTTCCAATTCCTCCCGGTCGAGCGCCAGATATCCCTTCGCATCTGAATTCTCATAAGGTTTACAAAGTGCTGCGGTTCTTGCCGAAATGGCGCCGTCGGCCATCAGTTTCAGGGGGCCGAGACGCAGGTCGGGGTGCAAGGGCATATCGAAGAGGGCCCCCGGTTCGAGCCAACCGGCCCGTTCTGCTGCAAGAAACTCCGGCATCAGTGTTACCCGAATCGGCCCCCCTTGTTCCAGAACCCGGTTGTAAGCCCGAACCTTGGCCTCCAGCGGATACCAGTTGCCGGCAAAAGCCTCGCTGGCTGCGAGTATCCCCTTTTGTTCCAGATCGGCCATAGCCGCGTGAAGCATGTTGACGACACCCGCTTCACCGGGATCGGGCAGGGTCGATTCGATCAGTTCCATGGCTGCCATCTCGCGAAATACACCGGTCGGTTTTCCCGCTGCATCACGATCAATAATCCCACTCGGAGGATTCGGGGTCGACCCGCTGATTCCGGCGAGCTTCATTGCCGCTGAATTGACTACCAGTGTATGTTTGGTGTTTTCGGAGATAATCACAGGTTGCCAGCTGAAAGCGTCGTCAAGATCTCGGCAGGTTAACGGATGGGGTTCCTCATAGCGGGCTGCATCGAAATTCCATCCCATTACCCACGGCTCGGAAGGTTTTTTTCCGATCCATTGCTGCAAGGCCCAGAGGACCTGGCCCCTCGTGCGACACTGGCCCAGATCGCAACGCGTCAGATCCTGTCCAAGAAGCAACAGATGGGCATGGCAATCATTGAAAGCCGGGATAATCGCACCTCCACTGATATCCACTTGCCTTGCTGTCGGGAAGTCTTGCCTTAACCGCCTCAAGTTGCCCACTGCAACGATGAGACCTTTTTCGATAACTATGGCCTGAACGATGCCGAAGCGTTCATCCATGGTATATACCGGTGCACCTGTAACCAGACACTTCAATTTTGGTCTCCTATACGTGGAGTGATCAGACTCAGACCATAGCCGGATAGAACATCCATGGCTGCCTCCAATAGATCAAGCGTCGGAGGGGTGACCTCCTTCAGCATGTAATTTCTCCCGAGCTTCTCATACTTCCCTTCCCCAAGCCTGTGATAGGGCAACAGCTCAAATTTGGCGCCAGGCCTTGTCCGGCTTAGGAGATCCCCCACGGCCATTAAGTCTTCCATGCTGTCATTAATCCCCGGAACCAGAGGCATCCGCACAAGAACTTCGCTGGGGCCTTTCAATAGGGCTATCAGGTTTCTGGTGATCTGTTCATTGGAAACGCCCGTGTGCTGTTTATGCTTGTCCGGGCTTGCCGTCTTGTAATCAAAGAGAACGATATCCACGACAGGGAGAATCGATCTGAGGTGCTCTTCAGGCACCTGTCCACAGGTTTCGACGACCGTATGGACCTTGTTTTGCCGGCAGAAATCCAAAAATTTGAGGGTAAACTCGGGTTGCATCAGGGGCTCGCCGCCGGACAGTGTAACGCCGCCACCGGATCGATCCCAGAAGATGAGATCATCCCTGATCCTGTTCCAGGCAGATTGGAGATCAAGGGAATACCCACAAATCTCAAGCGCATCCTGCTGGCATACGTCAACGCAGCGGCTGCAGGCATCGCAACTTCTTCGGTCAAGAAGACGCTGTCCAGCCACAATGCTGATGCTTCCTGTCGGGCATGCCTGGACGCATTCCCCGCACAGTGTGCACAGGTTCCGGTTGTATAGGATTTCAGGCTGGGTATTTTGGGACTCCGGGTTGGCACACCAGCGACATTTTAATGGGCACCCCTTCATAAAAACTGTCGTTCGAATGCCGGGGCCGTCATGAATGGCGTAATGCTCTATATCGAAAATCACTCCATTGCTCAGACGTTTCATCAAGCTTCTCCGAAGGTGGTACGCGTGATTATTTCATCCTGTACGCTCTTGCTTAATGAATTGAAATAATCACTGTATCCGGCCACCCGGATGATCAGGGAGCGATAGGCCTCAGGATTCTGTTGAGCATCGATCAGGGTCTGGCGGGAAACCACATTGAACTGCATGTGATATCCTCCTAGAGCGAAATAGGTGCGGACCAGTTCTGAGAATTTTTCCAGCTTTTCTTCGCTATCCAGAATCGATGGCGTGAATTTCATGTTCAGCAAGGTTCCTGCCGTGCGGCCGTGATCCAGTTTCGCCAGTGATTGAATCACCCCTGTCGGGCCTTTGATATCCTTGCCTTGGACCGGTGAAACACCTTCGGACAATGGTGCACCGGCAAAGCGCCCGTCAGCGGTCGCGGCGGTATCATGACCCAGGGGGATATGGGTCGTTGTCGGAATCATGTTTGCCCGGTAAGACTCCCCGTACTCGCTCACATGGGTATCCAGGATATCGCAAAACGTCGTCACGGCGAGCGCGGCCCAGTGATCGGCGCGATCGTCGTTATTGCCGAACTTGGGACTTTTTCTGTTCAGCTGTCTTCGCATGAGCGGATGCGAGGCAAAATTGTCGAGCAGGGCTTCCCGTACCTGTGCCAAGGTGTAATTTCTTCTCACAAAGCAGTTTTCATTAATGGCCGCTAAGGAATCGGCAAGGGTTCCCAGACCGACACCGCAGAGCATCGGAGCGTTGTATCGTGCACCACCCTGGTGGAAATCCTGCCCCTTGGCGATACAGTCATCCATGACCAATGAGGTGAAAATGACCGGACAATACCGTGCGAAGGCTCTTCTGGCTGCTTTATCGTATGATACCTTCAAGGCGACTGCGGCCTTCAATTGTTTCGAAAACGCATCCATAACCTGGTCGATCGAAGAAAAGGTTTCAACTCGGCCGGTTCGGGGCCCAAGGCGCCTGCCACTGATCATGCTGACACCATCATTCATTGCTAGTTCCAGACACTTGGCCAGATTCACATATCCGGTCGATGCCATGTTGTCGCAACCCTGGGCGTTAATCTCGACGCATCCGTTGACCCCTCCCCTGCGTGCATCGGACAGGGACTTTCCGCCAGCCATCAGGCTGACGACTTTTACATCATCGTTAAACATGGCCGGCATGCCTGTTCCACCCCTGATTACCTCAGCGGCGCGCAGCAAAAAGGATTTTTCGGTTTTAGAGCTGATCAGGCAGGAGACTTGCGGCTGCGGCAATTTCAAGGCCTCAAGGGCGTTAAGGCAGAAGTAGGAAACCGCGTTGGTTCCATCACGCCCGTCAGCCGTGATCCCCCCGATGTTCAGATTTTGAAAGTCCACATAGGTGTTGCTGGCCTTGGCAGTGGCTCCGGCCTTGACGACCGTCATCTCATTGAACTTAATCCACAGGCAGTTGATCAGCTCCTGAGCACCGGATGCGTCAAGTACCCCTGATTTCTCATCGTTTTCATAATAGGGGAAGATATACTGACAGAAGCGTCCGGGAGAAATCGCATAGGAATTGCTCTCGAGGTTCAGGATAAGGTGAATAAACCAGAACGACTGGAGCGCTTCATGAAAGGTTTCAGCAGGGTATTCCGGTACCCGTCGGCAGATTGCTGCAATATGCTCCATTTCCGCGCGCCGGACCGGATTATCGCATGAGGCAGCTAGTTTGTACGCCAGGTCCGCGTACCGGTGTGAAAACTCGATAGCGGCATCGGCGACGATCAACAGTCCATCGTAGAATGCACTTTTTCGGGGATAATCCTTCTGAGTCCGGGACAACAGATCCTGCTGTTCCTTGATCCGGGCCTTAAGCCCCAGAAGGCCCGACTGCAGGACTTTTTCATAATTGACGGAAATATGTCCGATGCTGCGATCGATATAGTAATGGAAAAACAGACCTTCGCCGGCTGCTGCCAGGGCTTTGTGCGGGGCCTCTTTTAGAATATAGTCATAAACCGTTTTACCTTTCCAATAGGGTATAACCTTTTCGGCTAATTCCTTTTTTGTCACTTCGGATACATGGAACGGAGTTTCTTTCCGCTCGGCAAGAGTCTCAAGTTCCTGCTCCAGCCATTGTATATTGAATTCCGGATACACCGGGGAACCTTTGGGCAGAGGAACCTTGGACCCGACGATCAATTCTCCGGGTCGGATGCGGATGTCGGTATTTTGAAGTACATGGGCCAACGCCTTGGCCCGTTGCAGTTCAGGTAGGTCATCGATAGTGTCACGGTAGGCTTCGGTCAGAAGTATCGCTCTTTCCGCAAAGACCTCTGGGCGAGCCAGCAGCAGATTCTCACGCAACCGAGCGATCCTGTCACTCATAGCACATCGAATATTTCTAAAGGCAGGGGTGCCGTTAGCCATTTCTGTCTCCTATTTGGTAAAAACCATCCGTCTTTTTGGAGGCAATCGTGGTTGACCATTGGTCCTACCATGAGTCTTTATTCTTTTTCAAAACTTTGTCAAGCAAAAAATATCCCGCTGTTCGTTCCTTCCTTGACAACCGGGGGATAACGAGATAACTATAACATATTTTGAGATTTTATGTATTCAACTGCACATATTCGAGGAAGGCTTTTAAAGCGTTCTTTAAGATCTGAACAAACTTTGCTTCTGGTCGACCAGATGATATCACTACAACCCTAAAATCCAGACTCATGGAAGTTTCCGCCCCACGCCGTCAACCATTCTGCCCTGAAACCGGTCAAAGGAAAAAAAGTGAATAAAAAACGTGATGAGGTCATTGGCAAACTGAAAGGGCTGATCAAAACCAAGATGTACAGCAAGGGCAGCAGGCTTCCGGCTGAGCGGGATCTGGCGGCTAGTTTAGGGGTAAGTCGCTCATTGCTGCGAGAGGCGATTATTACCCTGGAGGCATGGGGCATCCTGGAGTCCGTGGAACGGCAGGGCATTTTTGTAAAAACACCGAACCTGGCTGATTTTACGGAGAGTATTCAGTTCATGCCCTTTTGGCTTGAAGATTTACTCCCCCAGGTGATGGAAATGCGCTGGATACTGAATGTCTCCGCTGCAGAACTCGGGGCCCACCGTCGAACCGATGAAGACCTGGTGAAACTGGAAACCTCGGTCGAAAAGCTTAAAACCGGAAACTGCGACACTGAAGCGGGGCAGAAAGAGAGCTCCTACTGGGAAATCACGCTCCATAATCTTTATATCGCTTCCGCGCATAACCTTATTATGGACCGGGTCAATGAAGGATTGTCCTCTTTGATCGAAAGAAATACCAATCTCAGCAACATCACCTTCATGTCTATCAGCGACTGGTTTGATGTTGTGGTATCCCAGCATGAGAAACTGGTCCAGGCCATCCGGGAACAGAACGCACGTAAAGCCAAGGCCATCATGATCCAACACCTTGAGGATTCCATCGAAAAGATTGAGAATTTGAGTAGGGAAGGTTTTTTCCCCTTTGCATACAAGAGGACATTGCCGAAATAAACGGCAGAGAGGCAGCATCTTAATGCTCACTCGGAGAATAGGAGAAAATCCGTCGCCTTCAGGCGAAGGCTTCACGAAAGGTCGTCAGACTTCAACCGCATATTCCTTCAACTTGGCGAACCCTTCCAAGGACGCTATCAGAGGTCTATAATCCGAGTGCACTAATCTGGCCCGAGTAGAGCATCTATACTGTAGATTACGTGATACCAATCCTTGGGTTCGATACATGTTGTCCTCGCTCCTTCAAACCGATGTGCTCCAACTACCGCCGCACTGCCTTGGTCGTGAACATCGGCTCGTTGTGCGGAGGGAAGACGGTGATTTTTCCATTCTGATCGAACGCGACGGCAAACCCAAAACGCTGAAACTATCCCTCAAATAGAACAACCCCTGTCAGGCCTTGGGATTATTGTGCCGATCAAACAGTTGCAAGCTGCATGGGAGGTGCTGAGAGATGACCTTGACCAGGGCCGCCCCTGACTATCAGGCTCCTGCAACGTCGGCAGGTCTTGTCTGCGGACAACGGAAAGGCGAGTGTCTCAGTGCACTTCTCTTCGATGGTGCCAGCGCGGCCAATAGTGAGGCATCTGCACGGGTTGGAATGAGTTTTCGAACACGTAGTCTGCCACTCGCCGGCCCTGCATAATCCCTTTGGTCTTGTCAAAACGCCAGTGGATACCGAGATAAATTCGACTTTGCCCGTTCTCCTCTTCGGCTTCAGAGAGGGAGGAAAAATTACGCGGGATCCTTGGCCGCACCCTGCCGCAATCACGGTCCGGTATCGTGGCCCCGGGTCGACCCGATGCCAAGGCGCATATGCCGGGATCGAGGTTGTCGCGCGTGATGCCGTTCAGTTCATCGGACACGAACGCGAAGGCGATGAGATCGGTTTTGTAAAACTTCCTTAGAATTTGAAAGAGAACGCCTCCCAGGACGGCATGGCCGGATGTGTAAGCCGGGAAGGGCGGCGTGAAGTCCGGTCCCTCTATGTTGCTGGCCTGGGCGCCCATCGGCCTCCAATCGAGGTCGGGGACGGTCATGGGGTTGCGGTCTTCACTCGCTCGGCATATTGCCGTGACTGGCCGCCAGAACTCATACGCATATTTGGAGTGCCAGCACGCAATCGATCCATCGGCCATCCCCACATTCACCAGCGCTAAAAGACGCGCGAGCTCGGCGAAATCGGACCCCATTTGTTCGGCAATCTGGACTGCGATCTGGTTATACAGTCGTGGCGGTGTGCCCAAGCCCGGGGTGCCATCGTAGCTCCAGTAGATTCCGGCTATCGTCTGGTCGACGGTTCGTTGTGTGGGTGTTGCGATACCGTCCCCGCCCAAACGCTTGACCTCACGGAAGGCGGCGGCATATTCGATGCTTCGAAGGCCGGGTGGGGGCGGGGCATGGAACTGATCGGCTGATTTCAAGGCGAAGGGATATACCCCGCTCCAATTTGCACCCAGGGCGAGGGGACTTTCACTGATCGGGTCGGGTTGCCATTTGCCGGGTGCGTCGCTGGGAAAGTAATCCACGCCGATCACCGGCTCCTCATGCGGGGAGCCGTCATCGGCTCTGAGCTCGAGGATCGCCTCTGCCGCGCGCCGGCCCGTATCGATCCCGTCATCTTTCCCGGCCCCGTCCGGTATCCGTTCGAGATCTTCAGCGAAGAGTTGATTGAATATCACTTCTTGCGACGGGTACAGGGCCGCCAGCGTATCATGAGCCGCTTTTGCGATGGCGGCATCCAGGGAGGTGGTTCGGTCTGCGGGCGCAATGCCGGTATAGCTTTCGAATCGGCCCATAATCGCATTCACCGCATCGAAAATGGCGATGTGGACAATCGCGAAGGCCCGGGATGTGCGTGCGGGGCCGATTTGCTCTCCGAACGGCACGGAATCCTCGGCCGGCGTGTGATCGAGGGCGTTGGCGTTGAGCATGATTTGGTTCCAGTAACGAATGCGGCCCAACGGGTCAGGGCCCGGAGGCGGACTGTATCGTTGCACGATCCCGGGGAATTGCGGTGGTGTCAGTTGCGGGTGGAAGTCATAGTTGGGACCGAACACGTCCCCGTGATGGGTGAACCCGGTGTTCGCGCCTGTGGGTGGGGCCGTAAACAAAGAAACCAGAAGGAGCAATGCCGCTCCGGCAATCCCTTTCCAGCCTATAGTATGTGTCATCGGCGGCCTCCGCGAGAAGGTTAACACTTCAAACTTGTGATGGCGGATCGCTGCTGCCAAATCCTGCAATGAAGCCGGTTAACCCGAGAGTGTAAGGGTGCATAGGTGCCCGACAGGCCATTAATCAATCATTTTTGTGGGGCCCCCGTCGGCATCGACCACGCCCGGGGATCCATCCTGACAGATTGAATCGCCCTGGGCTCAGAGCGAGGCTGGCTTCAAAGTGAATTGCTTTGCTACTTGGTCACACCAAAGATCATCGTGATGTTAGCCCGGGCTTTATCCACCGAAATACCGAGTCCGGATGAGTTTTACTGTGCCTGATCTCATTGGAACAGCCGTTCATCGGTACGGTTCAGGTTTTATAGCCGAAACCTGAGGCTACGAAAAGTAGGTGAATCCTGTATTTTAAAAAAATCACCCTACGATTCCATCAGTTTGGAATTTACAGCAGTGAAACGGCAGTAATCGTAGGTGTTGAAAATAGACGCAATTAGCGCAAGAAGCCTTAGAGGCTTAGCCCGCCCGCTGGAAGTATCCGATATAATTAGGACCGCGGTTTCCCCATCCGGGATGAAAAAGGGGAAGGTTTTCTATCCACGATCAACCTTTGCTTCATCCAGCATCTTTCTCAGGGTATTTGCAAGGTCACTCAACGCCAACGGTTTGAAGGCAAACTCCCTGACCCCAGCCGCGCGGGCCTTTTTCTCGTTGGCTTGGTCGCTGAACCCGGTGCATAACAGGATGGGAAGGCTTCCCCGGATTTCCAGCAATTTCTTTGACAGGCTTATTCCATTCATCTGGGGCATGGTCATGTCCGTGATGACGGCGTGGTATTTATCGGGGTTGGCGCGAAAGGCCTCTATCGCTTCCAGCGGGCTTGTTCGCGTTTCGGCCCGGTAGCCTAAGCGTTCGAGCATTTGCTGCGTCATGTCGACCAAGATCTTTTCATCGTCCACCAGCAGAAGTGTCTCGGAGCCTCCGGGGAGTCTCCTGTCATCAGGTGCCGCTGCTGGCTGATTGCCTTCGGATGCGACCGGGAAAAATACATGAAAGCAGGTCCCTTTCCCGGGCTCGCTGTACACCTTGATGAAGCCGCCGTGAGATTTGACGATCCCGTGAACCACGGACAGTCCGAGGCCAGTCCCCTTTCCCGGCTCCTTTGTCGTGAAATAAGGCTCGAAAATGCGCTCCAGAACCGATGGTTCGATCCCCACCCCGTTGTCTTTGACCGTCATTTTGACAAACTCTCCGGGATCTACATCCGATTGGAAGTGCGCCTCCTCCTCCGTTAGAAACATCTTCTCCAGACCGATCTCAAGCACCCCGTTTTCCCGGTTTTCCATTGCATGGGCGCCGTTGGTACACAGGTTCATAAGCACCTGCTGCATCTGGGTGGGATCTCCCAGAATTGCCGCCCCAGCGTCTGCTTGGATGTTCTGGCATACTTCAATGCTGCTGGGCAGGGTGGATTTTAGGAAATCAAACGTCTCTTTTACCACCGGCTTCAAGTTGACCAACAGTCGCTGCTGCTCTCCCCGGCGGCTGAATGCCAGGATTTGCTTCACGAGTTGCTTGGCCCGTTCCCCAGCGGCCAGAATCTGCTGCACGCAGGGCATATCGGCCTGTGACACGCCACCCGAGATTTCCAGGATGTCAGCGTTGCCGATAATGACGCTAAGAATATTATTGAAATCGTGGGCTATGCCGCCGGCCAAGACTCCGATGGCCTCTATTTTTTGAGCCTGCTGCAGCTGGGCTTCGAGTTTCTTTTTTTCCGCTTCAGTTTGTTGAATAAGGGTGAGGTCAATCAGGATCCCTCTGACGCCGGTCGCGGCCGCCCCGCTCATGACTCGATTGGCGTGAACACCGACAGGGAGTTTCGTTCCATCTTTTTTAATGGCCGTATAGTCCTGCCTGCCCAACCTCTGTCCTTGAAAATTGAGCATGAAGTCGCGGGCAACTCGCTCTCTATCCTCAGGAATAAATGCTTGCAGCACATTAAAACCGTTCACGAAATCCTCAGGGGTATAACCAAAAAGCTCATAACCTGTGCGGTTTATGTAAATTAGATTGGCTTTTGAATCGATTTCAAATATTACCTGAGGCAGTGATTCGGCAAGCTCCCTATACTTTTTTTCAGTTTGTCTCAGCTTTTCATCCACCTGCTTACGCACGGTGATGTCTTCGCCGACACTGGTTACCCCTATGATCCTATCGGTCTCATCGCGAACAACAGTGTTGTTCCAGGCTATGAGGCGCTTCTCTGCCTTACGGGTGAGGATTTCATTTTCATGCCTTTTCGGGATATTGCCTGTTTCAATGGTGTTAAAAAATAGCGATTCAATTTCGCTGCGGATTTCAGCTGGCAGGAATAATCCAAACCAGCTTCGCCCCAACACCTCCTCTCTCGTCCATCCCGTGAGGTCGAGCAGACAATCATTGGCAAGTGTAATATGTCCCTCCCTATCCAACATGACGCCAACAAGGGCAATTTTTTCCAGCACAACACGAAATCTTCTCTCGGATTCCAGCAATGCCTTTTCTGCACGAAAATAGTTCCCGATTTCCCTTCTGAGCAGGTAATAAATTAAGAGACTTGTTGCAATGACAAACAGCCACCCTTTAACCGTTTGGGCTTTGGTAAGATAAACCGGGTCAGTTATGAAATGATACAATAATTGATCGGATATCGGTATCCAACAAATTGAAATAGCGGCAAAAATGATAGCGATTCTAAGTGAACCACGAATCGGAGGCTTTGTGTTATCGTTGAGATTCATGTTTGCCGTCCTTTTGCGTGCGAACTGGAAGGAGACAACAAAAATAATATTCGCCACAATCATCAAAAAAAACCGGGCAAACAGCTATGCGCTATTAGTGCCCGGACTCAGACCATTGGTTCCCCTTCAGGTCAAATTAATATCAGAATGTCAGAAATCTCCTCTATCTGAATCATATGCGGTGAAGGGTTTCGAAAATGTGGCGGTGTTGAATGTTGATGTCGAGGTGCAGTGTTTCCGCCTTGGCCCGCAGATCGCGAACGAGCGCCTGCGGGTCGATGGTCAGGGGGACGTCCACCTCGTAGATCATCAGGTTGTCTCCGGGCGCATCCCCGCCTTTGAACACCGCCTGCAGGTTGGTGATGTTGACCCCGTAGTGGGCGATGACCTGGGACATGTCTGCGACCAGGCCCTTGCGGTCCGGGCCGCGAGTGGTGATGACGAAAGGCTCGCACGGCTTGGCCGCGCCGGCTGCCTCCGGCGGCTCGCACGGCTTGGTGTGCACGTGCAGGCCCACCACCGACAGGCGCTTGAAAAGCGCCTCGTGCAGCGTTTCGACGGCGAGCCCGTGTGGCAGGGAGACGATGAAAATGCCGGCAAACTCGCTTTGCAGCATGGTTTGGCTCACGTTTTCGATGTTGCAGCTCTGCTCGAACAGCACCCGCGCGACAGCGGCGACGATCCCCGGCCGGTCGCGTCCCAGAATTGAAAGAATGGCCTTGTTCACGGCGATACCCCCTGACGGTTAAGTTTCACATGGCACTATTATCAAACCCCGCGTTTCTGTCAACCGGAGCTCACGAAACCCTTTGCCGAGAAGTCCTGTTAGCCCGCACAATTCATGAAAATTTTTCAGAATCGGCATTAGTAAGAAAGAAACCGGCGAATTGAGCTTATTAGCTCCGCATTTCAGCCGATACAGTTTGTCAGCGAGACTTCGCGGACGCGCAACTGGAGCGATTCTGAAAAATGTTCTCGCTGCGGGCGAGCCGATCTGGGGCTGCATCCGCTGCGTTGCGGGCCATTCGCGCTACCATCGTAGATCTTCATGACCCGACGCCTTGCGGCTGCAGCCGTCTTGGCACGTGAAATATCCGGGTATGACCGGCGCTTGTGCGGCCGCAAGCCCATGTGATAGAATGATCGAAAAGGCGGAGTGTCATTTGGAGTTCCACGCCGGCGCTGCGCCTTTCATCGTGAAGGAGGACCATCGGTCGCGCGGGGTCCTTACCGACAGGAGCCGATCCGAATGCAGATTGTCACCACGCATAAAAATACCGATTTCGATGCCCTTGCCTCCGTCATCGCCGCCACCCTTATTTTTCAGGATGCCCTGGCGGTCCTCCCGAAAAACCTGAACCCCAACGTCAAGGCCTTTCTGTCCATCCACAAGGAACTTTTTTTGACGCACACGGCCGCCGATGTGGACCTGAAGGCGGTGGACCGGCTGATCGTCGTGGATGTGAACAGCTGGAGCCGCCTCGACCGGATGGAAGCGCTCAAGGACCGCAACGGGATCGAGGTCCTCCTGTGGGACCATCACACCGGAACCGGGTCGATTCGCCCCTCGTGGAGCTGCATCGAGCCCGTCGGTGCTGCCACCACCCTGATGGTGCGGGAGCTGAAGAAAAAGCGCAAGCCCCTGACGCCGATGCAGGCCACTCTGCTCCTGGCGGGCATCTACGAGGACACCGGCAATCTCACCTTCCCGTCCACCACGTCCGAAGACGCCCACGCCGCCGGCTGGCTCCTGGAACGCAAAGCGGACCTGCTCATCCTGAGCACCTTTCTGAAGCCGGCATACAGCGAGAAGCACAAGGCGATCCTGTCCCAGATGCTGCAAAACGCCGAGCGCTCGAAGATCAAGGGGCACCGCATCAGCATCAACAAGGTCAACATCGCGGGTCACGTCGACAGCCTGGCGGTGGTTGTGCGGATGGCCATGGAGATACTCAACGTCGACGCCGCCTTTGGTATTTTTTCCGAGCCCGGGCAGGGCCGCTGCATGGTGATCGGCCGCGGTCAGGCCGAGGGGCTCGACGTGGGCTCGATCATGCGCAGCATGGGGGGCGGCGGCCACCCCCGGGCCGGGTCGGCCCATCTCAAGGCCGTCCATCCGGACGCGGTGGAGCAGTGGATCCGGGAGTTGATCCAGGGCAACCAGCAGTCATCGGTGCAGATCAGCGACTTGATGTCTTTCCCGGTGAGCACGGTCTGTTCCCAAACCACCATGGAAGAGGTCGCCATGATGCTGCGTAACCAGGGAATCACGGGGATCCCGGTGGTCGACGACGGCCGGATCGTCGGGATGGTCTCACGCCGCGACTTCCGGCGGGTGCGCAAGGATTCCCAGTTGAAGTCGACGGTCAAAGCCTTCATGTCGAAGGAGGTGCTGACCATTGCGCCGGGCAACAGCCCGATGCAGGCCGCCGCGATCATGGTCAAGCATGACGTGGGCCGCCTGCCCGTGGTCGATGACGGCCGGGTGATCGGCATCCTCACGCGCTCGGATGTGATGCGGTTTTTTTACGACCTGCTCCCGGACTGATCAGACACAATCCTATCCCAGAACACATCTGCGGTCATCCATCGTAGACCGTGTAATAGTTCTATTGAAAAAATATCCTAATAAGATGAAAAGTTTTTTATAAAGCCCGCTCTGATTTCTTCCTGCCTTATCATATCTATTTGTTATTACATCGATATTAAATAATCGAACAAAAAGCATTTTATTGCATGAATTTTGCATTATCCAAATACAGGAGGTTTGATTGATATGAAAGAAAAACTCAAAATAGCTGCATTATCATCATGTGTCTGGTTGCTTTCACCACTGACTGCTTTCGCAGACAATGTTAGGATATCGTCAATTCCTGAATCGGCAACGATGATTCTAATGGGAGCGACCTTAATCGGCCTGTCTATCATCAGGAGGAAGAAATTCAAGAAATAATTAAATGAATTGCGTTAGAAGGGGTTGGGCTATTCGGCCTGACCCCTTTTTTTTGCTGCAGAATTGAAACGCCTTCCTTGCCCGATAGCGGACCCGGTTTAACCGTCGCCGAAATTCTGTGGTCCGGATCCCGAAGACCCGGGCCGCGACGCGCTTTCCCGGCGTTCAACGGAACACCAGCACGGGGATCTTGGAGTGTGCCAGCACTTTCTGGGTTTCGCTGCCGAGCAGCAGGCCCTTCACGCCCCTGCGGCCATGGGATGCCATCATGATCAGATCGCAACCTTTTTCCGCGGCGGCCTTGACGATCGCATCGTAGGGTAGGTCGCTGGTCACGTGGGCGGTGTCACACGTGACCCCCGCTTTTCTTGCCGCGGCTTCAACCACGGCGAGGTGTTTTTCCGCCAGCGCTCTGCTTTCCCTGACCACCCGTTGCTTGACGTCCGCGGGAATCTCCGTCTCGTAGCTGAAAAAATGCAATTCGGGGATCACGCAGAAGCCGGTTACTTTGGCGTTGATGCTCTTGGCGAATTGAACTCCGCTTCGGACGGCGGTTTCCGACAATTCCGACCCGTCGGTCGGCAGCAGAAGATGTGTGAACATCGTCACCTCCTTCGGATACGAAAGCATCCGCCATCCGCATGCGTGGCGTTGAGTTTCGACGGCGGCAGCTCGCGGCGTCAATTCAGTAATTCCCAGTTCGCTTCAAAGGTGTTGTCGTGGAGCGAGTAGGAGTAGCCGAGCATCTTTCCGATGCCGGGCTGCTGGCCGTCCTGCACGCGCCAGTAACATAGGTAGATGGCCGGCATCACCCGGCAAGCACCGGTTTTCGGGTCATCCGAGGTGTTGAGCCAGACCTCTTTCTTCTCGATGACCCGCCACCACGTTCCGTACTTTCGGCTGCGGACGGATTGGCCGATCCTGGGCAAATGCTTGGCGCGAATGACATCGTCGTGGGTTTCATTCATACCAGCCTCCTTTCAATCGAGATGCAGCAGCCCAAGGTGATCCGAGCGCTGCGGTGCATGGTAGACCGGTTGATCGAGTTTGCTGAGCGTAAAATTTCGGAACACGCGCCGGCCGTCATGGTCCAGTGCCCGCAGGTCATTCGTTTGCGCCAGGGTTAGCGAGTTCACATCATCAAATATTTCAGGCCGGTGCCGTAGCAGATAGCGCCCCGTACGGGCCTGGATTCCGACCACTTGACTTCCGCCAGCGAAATCGAGCGATATCCGTCTTTATTGGGCCACCCGGATGGGCTGCCGGTTGATCGGACAACGAGGATCGTGCCCGCCTTGAAGTGGGCGCGCAGTTCGGCATACATGCCGCCGCAGCCGAAGTTCTTCATGATGCCGTCCACCGGCTCACCGCGACGCAGGGTGGTCAAGAAGCTGCACATGACCGCCGTGTCGCTTTTGTGGCGTTTGTCTTCCCGTTTTTCCATGAGAGGCCCCTTTCCCGGCATTTTCCGGTGGCGGTCATGACCGCCGCCGCAGGTTCAGCCATTGCGACTCTCCCCTGTGGGGAACATCGCGCCGCCGGGTGTCGCTACTAATGCACAGTTTCGTCGTCCGTCTCACCCGGAAGGTCCGCACGGTTAAGGGGGGTGCGGCAGTATTCGCGCCACGCACACCCGGTACGCTCGCAGGAATTCTCGACGGTGCCGAAGCAAGCGGGATTGCCCTCAAGTCGCTGAATGCTGCGGATCAACCGGGTCAGATCACAGAAGTCTTCGGCCAATGCGCCACCCTCCTTGACGATCGCATGTGCCCCATGATGATTGATAGTCACATGATCTTAAATGGTTGTCCATGGAGTGGGCCCCTCATTTTGATGGGGAAAATACGGGGTGCCGGGATTTTTTCCCGCATGGGAGGGAGAAAAGAGGGGAATCTATTCCTTCCAGAGGTCGATGTCGATGATGCCGACCTTGGCCGCGTACCGGATCAATTCGAAAGTGCTGTGGACGCCCAGTTTGCGCATGATGCTGGTGCGGTGGTTTTCGACGGTTTTGGGACTGATGAACAGTCTTTCACTGATACTCTTCAGCGCCTGACCTTCCGCCAGCAGCGCCAGAATTTCCTGTTCGCGCGGTGTCAGGGTTTCGTAGCCGGCATCCGTCAGCGACCGGCGGTCGGCTTTTACGCCGGCGAGCCGTTGAACCACCTTCTGGGAGACGGCCGAATCCATGAAATATTCTCCTTTCAAGACAACATCGATGGCCTGCAGCAGTCGTTCCGGGGCCGAGTCCTTGGTCACGAACCCGGTGGCCCCCGCCTGAAACGCCTTGACGATATAATCGACCTTGGAATGCATGGTCACCATCATGATGAAAGTCTTGGGCAGGCTCTTGCGCAGCTGAAGGGCCAGTTCGATGCCGCTCTGGTCCGGAAGCGAAATGTCCACCAGGATCAGGTCCGGCCGCAGCGATTTGGCCATCTGGACCGCGGTCTCGCCCCTTCCGGTTTCACCCACGACCTCGTAGGCCGGATTGCGGCTGATGATCGTTTTCAGCCCCTCCCGGAACAGGGAATGATCGTCCACGATCAAAAGTGTTTTCCGGGTTGCCATGATGTCATCCTTTGTACGGAAACTTGATTAGGATTTTGGTACCCTGTCCCGGCTTGGAGGTGACCAGCATGACGCCGCCGAGCAGGTCGGTGCGTTCCTGCAAGCTGCGCAGGCCCATGCGCTTTTCAGAGTCGATCTCGCGTACCCGTTTTTCGACGTCAAAGCCCTTGCCGTCGTCTTCGATGCGCAGGATGATGTTGGGGTATGCCGCCGTGAGCTTGACGATGGCCCGCGTGGCATCGGCGTGTTTGTGCGTGTTGTTAAGCCCCTCCTGGATCATGCGGTAGAGGTTGATTTGCGTGTTGAAGTCGAGTTTCAGTTTTTCGATGCCCACGCAATGGCATTCGACGCGCATGCGGGTCTTTTCCGCAAAATCGTCACAGTACATGACCAGGGCCTGCGCGAGACCCATTTCGTCAAGCCCCGGCGGACGAAGGTCGTAGGCCAGGTCGCGCACGGTGAAAATGGCGCGGTCGAGAAAGCCGGTCAACCGGGAAACCTTGTGGCTGATTTCGGGCGCTGTGGCGGGCTGGTGATCGAAAAGAGTTTCCATCGCAATCTTAATAGTGGAAAGGTCCTGGCTGACGCGGTCGTGCAGTTCGCGCGAGATCATGCGCCGCTCGTCCTCCTGGGTCTTCATCAGCTTGCGGGTCAGCGTCCGGATCTGGGTTTCGGAGCGTTTGCGCTCGCGCAGGTGATCCAGCCAGCTGTTCAGCTTCACACCCAGCGGGTCGGCGCCCAGCAATTCCTGGGGAGGCATGTAATAGAAATTGTCGTAGATCTCAGTCCCGATCGCCACCAGGGGATGGGCCTCCAGGACGTTCAGCAGCACATGCGTATCGAACCGGCGCCGGTCGTATTGGCAGAGGGCCAGGCATCCGCTGCCCGGGAAAAAGGCGTTGAGCCTGGCTTCATATTCAATCAGCCGTTCGGATCCGGGCAGGCCTTTCAGCGCCCAGCTCATTTCGCCGGTCACTCGCAGCGCGCTGTAACCCTCCTCGAGGGCGCGCTGGGTTTCAGCCCGCAACAGCGCGATCATGCCCTCGGGATCGAATACTCCGCCTCGGATGTAAGTTTCGTCGGCCTTTATAATTTTCAATTGGCCGTTCTGCAGAAACGGGTTCACCTGCACCCCGTCTGCACTCAGGTAGGCCAGGATCTGCTCGGCGGTGTGGGCCTCGACAATGCTGAGCACCTTTTCATAGCGCTCCAGCCCGTGGCGCATGAATGGCGCGAGCAGGGCCCGGTGCTCCGCCTCGGATCCAAACAGGCAGCAGATGTGGGCTCCGGGGTGAAGCGCCCAAAGCCGCAGCTCTAATTCGTTGGTTTTCGGATGCGCTGTCATGTCAGTCGACCGTGCCGATCCCTTGGATCGGCGTTCGGCATTGATGTCGAAGAGGCCCGCAGTTGATGATGATGTACATGCGGTCCGCCCACCATCGATCCGCGGCGGACGCCGGGTTTCGGGCAAGCACGGTCGGAGATGAAGCGCGAGGAAGCATGCGATGGAGCCGTGAGGTCCGCTGCGCTGAAACAACCTAAAGGCGCTTCAGGCCCTGTGGAAGCAAGAAACGATGACGATGGATAAATACCTCGGAAGCGCACTTGAAGTCAACGGTCCCCGTGAAAGGGCCGCTCCGAATTTTCTGCCAGAGGCCGAAAAGGAGACTGCGCGTCAGGACTTCGAATCATAGCCGTGCGCAGAAAACGAAACCGGTATGGCAACCCGCGGCAGCCTGTCTGCGGTGGGTGCAGGATCAGGTGTTGGCGGCCACACATCCGGCATGACGTCAGCCGCGCATTTTGATCACGACCAACGTCACGTCATCTTCCTTTTTAGCCCCTCCCTGGAATTTATCCAGGGTGGAAATAATCGCTTCAAGAATTTCATTGGCGCTGCCGTTATGGTTTTTACGAACGGCATCATAAATTGGCTGTTTACCAAACATTCTTCCTTTTGGATCGGCCGCCTCCCAGACGCCATCCGTGCCGAGCAGGATGACGTGGCCCTTCGAGATAGCGCTGGTCCTGTTCTCACGGTAAATCCAGTTTTCATCCACCCCAAGCGCCATTCCCGGCCCGCCCATCTCTTTGAATGCGTCGGTGCCGGGGTCATAGATCAGGCCCGGCTCATGTCCGGCCCGCACCCATTCAAGCTCTTTCGTGGCGGTATCGATAACCAGAAAAAACATGGTAATAAATTCCCCGGAGTGCTCGACATCTTTTGCGAGCTGACGATTAACATCGCCGATGATCCGGGCGGTACTGCCGGGATGCAAAGCTCGCTGCCGCAGGGACGAGCGGACGGTTGCCATCAGCAGTGCGGACGAAATCCCGTGCCCGGACACATCGCCGACGGCCGCCCCGAATCTTTGAGGCTCGCCGCCGACAACCTCTATAAAGTCATAGTAATCTCCGCCCGTTTCATCGCAGTAGAGGATTTTACCTGCCACATCGAACCCCTCAATTTTCAGGGTTTCCTTGGGTATGAGATTCTGCTGGATCTCTTTCGCGAGAGCCAGGGACTGCTTAATTCGATCACGCTCGATAAGGCCTTCGGTCATTTCGTTGATCACATCGCCCGTATACCCGATTTCATCATTGGATGTCACTTGTACTTTGGTTTCAAACAACCCATTCGTTACATTTCGCAACACATGCGCGATCTCCTCCAAGGGTCGGGTCAAATTGCTGCTCACCAGGAAGGTCAGCCAAACACCGACGGCGATGAACACGAAACCATGACTGAATATGGCCAACTGCAACTGCTCGATGTCCTGAAAAGAGGCATGACTGGCGTGAGATATTCCCCAAAAGTCTTGCAGGATCGAAAGCAGCGGGATGATATTGCCGGCCAGGAGGAGAGCGATGAGCCGGGTCCGGATGCGTATGCGCAAGGTCCGTGGCGTCGTGGACAGGCCGCCGTTCGGGAAAAAGTATGGAACCACCCTGCGCTGAAGGACAAACTCGAGTACGAAGAAAGCGACGGTAGTGGTAATCAACCCGGAATAGAAGCTATGAAAAAAAGCGCTTCGGACGGCCTGCCCATCGGCTCCGTGAGCCCAAAACAGCCCCGGATATATTACCGCGGCGGCCATCCAGACCCCAAAGGCGAGGCCGATGAGAAAAAACGGTTCGTTGAGCAGTGCTTGGCGCGCCTTGAGTATCATCTCATCGGACAACGGCTTCTTTTCATAATATTTTTTAAGGTAGACTCGAACCGGTCTCTCATAGAGCCGGATCAAAACCCACGGCAGTATGAAAGAGGCGGGCAGGAAAAATTGGTTGATCTCGCCGGCGAGCTGCAGGATCCCGGGCGGGAGTGCCGAAGTTGACCGCTGAGTCAAAAATATAACCATCGCGACTCCAATAGCGTTGGAGACGAGGCTCGAAAAGAGCATTGCGTTTTTGACGCGATAATAACTCAGCTTTGTCATGATGTGACCGTCTCCGTTTCTGCCGAGTCGGGTCTGGGCGGGAAACCGATCAAAATGGAATGGGCCGTCACGGCCATCAGGAGGATGTCCGCCTGAACTCGGCGATGATCTTTTCCACCGCTTCCGCAATGTAGCGGCTTAGTTCTTCGGCTTTGCCACGGGCGATGGCGGGGACCGTGGCGGAAAGGCTCTCGACGGTGTCCTCGGCGATGCCGGTCATCTTGTTGACCAGAAAAGAGTCGATGTCGCCATCCTCGAACTTCATGCCGCAGGCGCCGACGGCGCCGATGAACTCGGCGCCCATAAAAATCGGCACCACCAGTTTGATCATGCCCGCATCGCACTCCTCGATCATCGTTGCGCGGCTGCGCATGGCCTGGGCAGAGATGTTCATGTGGGCAGGGGCGCAGATGAAGCTTTGGCCCTTGTCCGTGCTTTTGATGGCCGGGCAGAGCCGGTTGGCCCAGTGTTTCTGGGGCGAGATGCGGTAGCCCCGGGTGTCGAACACGTTGGCGTCCATGCCCGAGCGGGCGTTGATGTCGTTTTCCAGCTCCATCCAGCGCTCTATCGGAGCTATGTCTGTCAGTTTCATGGTGCCTCCTTCTTTCCTTCCGCATGCAGCCAGGCCGCAAGCCGTTCAAGGCCCTCCGCGGTCGAAACGGTGGGCGTGTAGCCAAGGTCCCGGCGGGCTGCGCTGATGTCGAACCAGTGGGTCCGGGCCAGGGCATCGGCGATGAAGCGTGTCATCGGCGGCTCTCCCGGCAGGTGCAGCCTGCTGTAGATTTTTTCAAAGAAAAACCCCATCGCCCAAGCCACCCCGTGGGGGACGGAGCCCTTCACGGGCCCGAGCCCGGCGGCCCTGAGGATGGCGTCGATCATGTCCCAGGCCGGCACGGGTTCGCCCTGGCTGATGAAATAGACCCGTCCCGAGAGGCCGGGGTCCTGCTTGAGCCGGTCGGCCGCAAGTACATGGGCCGTGGCGGCGTTGTCGATGTAGGTCGTGTCCACGAGGTTCCGGCCGTCGCCGATGCGCCGGAGATGCCTGGCACGGGTGATGATCCGCGCCACGAAGTGCGGGTCCTCCGGCCCCCAGATTTCATGGGGCCGCAGAGCAATCGTTTGCATGAACTCTGTTGCGACCTGGATTACCATCCGTTCGGCCAGCGCTTTGGTCTGCGAGTAAGGGTCCGTGTAACGGGGCGGATAGGGCACGGATTCGTCCACGCCGGCGATGTCATTGCCGTCCAATACCACGCTCGGCGTGCTGGTGTGGATGAGGCGCTTCGCTCCGCAGCTGCGGCAGGCATCGATAACGTTGGCGGTGCCCGTGACATTGGTGCGGTGGTAATCGCGGTAGGGCCCCCAAGGCGGCGGTCTGGCGGCCGTGTGGTAGACGACGTCCGCGCCGCGGCAGGCCTGCTCGACGGCGCTCGCGTCGGCAATGTCGCCCTGGGCCTGCTCCACCGCGAGCCGGGTCAACGCCGGGTGCGGGCGGCGGGAGAAACTGCGCACCCGGTCCCCGCGGGCGGCGAGGATGCGCACGATGGCCGTGCCCAGGAAACCGCCGCCACCGGTGACGAGCACGCATTCCGGCTCATGGGACGTCGCGGCCATGGTGTGCGTCCGTTTTGCGGGGCCGTCGGATGCCCTTGGGCTTGATCTGCTTTTGCACCCAGCCGGCCAATTGCTCCCGGAAGATCTTCGCGTTATGGCGGATGTCCACCGGGAAGGCATCGTGGAAGAGAATGATCCGGATCCCCTGCGTGATCTCGTGCGCCTGGGCCAGCTTCAGCAACGCAGCGCGCAGCGCTTTGCGGTCGATCCGTGGCGGGTCTTTCCTGAGCTCGACGCAGATCACCGGCACTTGGTTGGTTCGGGGCCCGATGCCGACCAGAGCGCTGCGGTGGACTGCGGGGTGGGTGTTGAAAATGCTCTCACACGGGATCGTGTAGAGGGTGCCGTCGGCGGTGATGACCCGCTGGCTCTTGCGGCCGCAGAACCAGATTCGGCCTTTCTTGTCCATCCAGCCCAGGTCCCCCATGCGGTGCCACACCTCGCCGTTCTCGGGTATTTTCGCCAGGGAATCGGCCAGCGGGTTTTCATAATACCGGGGGCTGACAAGCCCGCCTTTGACAGTGATTTCGCCGATCTCTCCCTGGGCCACCTGCAGGTCATCCGACCACCTGCGGATCGGCTCGTCACTGACGGCGATGATGCGGATGGCGGTGCCGCCGATCGGCTGGCCGACGCAGATGCCGAAGCCTTTCTCCGTGAGCGGCCGGGTCTCCGACAGGGTCTCGCGGCCGAGGATCGAGGCGATGGGCACGGCCTCCGTGGCGCCGTAAGGAGTGTGGATCTGCGCGCCGTCCGCCAGCAGCTCGGAGAAAAGCTCGACCGTGCGTGCCTGGACCGGCGCGCCGGCGGAAATGACCCGCTTCAGGGAGAGCAGCCGGGTGCCCTGCTTGCGGCCGTAGGCGCCGAGCCGTTCGAGCAGCGCCGGTGAGGCGAACATGTTAGTGACCCCCTGGTTCTCGATCGCCTCGATGATGCGTTTCGGGTCAGCCTGCGCGGGCCGGGTGGGGTCCATGTCGGGCACCACGGCGGTGATCCCCAGGGCCGGGTAGAAAAGGGCGAAGAGCGGAAACGTGGAAAGGTCGACCTCGTCGGCACTGAAGTCGAGGTGCGTGCGGATCTGGTGAAGCTGAGCCTCGAAGTTGCCGTGGGTGTAGACGGCGCCTTTGGCCGGCCCGGTGCTGCCGGTGGTGAACAGGATGGCCGCCATGTCGCTGCGCTGCCTCCTTGCGGCCGTAAAGGGCGTCCACTCCCGGGCGCGCAGCTGCGTCAGCGTCGGACCGCCCCAGAACCAGCGGCGGCCCACGGTGACCCGGTGGCGCACGGTCTTGAAGAACTTGCGGAAAACGGAGCGCACCGCATGCGCCAGCGGGATACCGACGAGGGCCTGGGGCCGCGTTGAGCGGAAGCATTCGAGCATGCGGCGGATCCCCATGCCGGGGTCGACGACCACCGGTACCGCGCCCACCTTGAAGATGGCGAAGATGAGGGAGAAGAATTCGAGGCCCGGCCGCACCACTAGGATGGTGCGCGTGCCCGGGCCGATTCCGGTTTTGAGCAGCCCGTGGGCGATCTGGTCGGACTCCCGGTCGAGTTGCCGGAAGTTTAGGTGCGCATAGGTGACGCGGCCCGCGGCATCGCGGCCGGCCGGGCAGACCACGGCGCGTTTGAAGGGGTGGGCCTGCGCCATGCGCGCCAGGTGGCAGGCCACGTTCACGTCAGCATCGGTTGAATCGGTCGTCTCGATCATCGTACCCGGTTGCGCAAGGGGGGATCCCTTGAAAAGTGTCGGTCCGAGCTGAGCGCCCCGCGGCGCGGTGCGGCCGCGTCGGAAGGGGCGTTCCTGGCCGGTTGGGGTAACCTACTATAGACGCTGCCGGTTTTCAATCAGGGCAGGGGATGGCGGTTCAGAAAATCCAGCACCCGGACAGTGACCGGCTCCGGAACGTCTTCAAGCACATAGTGGCCCGCCTCCGGGAACCGGTGGACCTCGGCGGCCGGGAATCGCCGTCGCCACTCCGCGAGGTAGTCGGTGTCGAAGACAAAATCCTGCTCGCCCCAGCAGATCAGCATCGGTTTGTCCGCCAGCCGGTGCAGGCCGTCATGCACCTGCCGGGCGATAGCAAAGCTCGGGTCTTGCGGGGTCAGCGGAATGTCCTGCACGAACTTCAGGGTCGCCCGGCGGTTGTCCCAGCTGTTGTAGGGCGCAAGCAGGCCTTTGCGGGCCGCGGGGCTCAGGCCCCTGGCGGAGGCCGTGCGGGCCGCACCCCGGGCGAACAGGTTCAAGCCCAGCACCGCCGGCGCGGCGAACAGCGGCGCCCTACGGATCAGCCGCAACGCCAGCGGCAGGGGCTTGCCCCCGGGTTTGAGGAATGCCGCCGTGTTCAGAACGATCAGCCGGGCGATGCGGCGGACGTCTCTCAGCGCGTACGCCGCGCCGATCATTCCGCCCCAGTCGTGCAGCACCAGGGTGATGTCCCGGGTAAGGCCGAGATGCGCGAGCAGCGTTTCGAGATCATCCACCCGGTTCTTGAGCCGATAGGCATAGGCGCAGGATCGCGGCGTGTCCGAAAGGCCGCAGCCGATGTGGTCCGGCGCCACCGCCCGGTACCGGCCCGCGAGCCCCTGGATCAGCTCGCGAAAATAAAACGACCAGGTGGGGTTGCCGTGCAGCATGATCACCGGCTCGCCCCGGCCCTCGTCGACGTAGTGCATGCTGAAGCCGTTCACGTCCGTATAGCGGGATGTGAAAGGATAGATGTGGCGGAAGGGGGCCAGGTCGACGGGGGTTGTTCTCAACTACCAGTTCACTCCCAGCATGAGACAGTTCAGCCCGCTGCCGATTCCGAGCAGCCCCACCAGGTCGCCCGGGGTGAGGAAGCCGCGCTCCTCGGCGATGGCGGCCGTGATCGGAAGCGAGACGGTGCCGATGTTGCCGAGGTAGCGGAAGGTGGTGAAGTCGCGCTCCGGCGGCATCCCGATAGCGTCCAGGATGGTGCGCTGGTGGGTGGCGCCCACCTGGTGGCAGATGATCTTGTCTGGCTTTTGCGGGCCCAGCGCAAGAACCTTGCGAAACTCGCGGAAGGTCTCGATCCCCAGGGCCACGCCGTTTTGAAGCACCTTGGCCGAGTCCGTCTCCGCCATGTGGCCGGTGCCGCCGGGGATGCCGGTGTCCGGGCCCCAGGTGCAGAGGCGATGATGCTCGGGTGCGCTGCGGGCGACCCCGCCGATCAATCGATGCCCCGTGGGCGCGAGCGAGGCTTCCGTCAGAAGAACGGCGACCGCGCCGGAACCGCCGGTCAGGGTGGCGATCGTTTTGCGCAAAACGTCCATGCTCTTTTCCCGCAGCAGCCGCCCGATCGTAAGTCCTACGATCTCGCGTGCCGATTCGCAGGCCACTACCAGCCCCGCCTGCACCTGGCCGAGTTCGATGGCGTTGGCAACCTGCACCATGCCGTTCAGGACACCGAGGCAGGCGTTGGACACGTCGTAGACCTGGCATTCCGGCCGCAGGCCCAGCGCGTCGGCAACGGCGCAGGCGGTCGCCGGTTCGAGGTTTTCGCGGCAAACCGCCCCGTAGATCAGCATCCCGATCCGTTCGCGGGGAATCCCGGAGGCCTCCACAGCCTTGCGGCCGGCGCGGGCCGCACCCGCGTGAAGCGCGAAATCGGGGTCCCAGTAGCGCCGCTCGCGGATGCCGGTGATGGCCTCGAGCTGTCCCTTCTGGATGCGGAGCACTTCGTAAAGCGGCTCGAGCTGCCGCTCCAGGTCATCGGACGTGACGACATTCGGTGGCAGTTCGTAGCCGAAAGAGGCAATGGATACGCGAGAATATTGCATGGCCAGTTCCGATGGTTTGTGGGTGGCGGACCAATTAATGTCAAATGACCAATAGACTCAACCGACTCGAAGATTCATCCTAATGCCGGCACCAGCGCGATCCCGAAATCCTCCATGCGGTAGATGGTGAGCCCGTCCACCATGAGGCAGCCGTTGGCATGCAGAGCCGGGTGCGGCGATTCCGTCACTTGGCTGACCACCGCCTCGACCGTGACCGTCCGGTTTTGCGGCAGGATCTGGCCGCGGTAGGTCCAGCGGTGAGGTTTCCCGGTCGCCGGTGCGAAACGGTGTGAATCGATAAGTTGCGGCCAGCGTTCACGGGCGGCGAACTTGAGCAGCTGGAGGAAGCTCTCGATCCCCAGCGAACCGGGGCAGACGGGGTCCTGGTAAAAATGGGCCTTGAAGAACCACTCCTGCGGGTCGATGTCCTTGGACCCGCGCACAAAGCCCAGTCCCTCGGGGCCGCCGTCGGCGATGAAGAGATCGATCCGGTCGATCATGCGCAGTGCCCTGGCCGGAAGCGCGAGGGCCGGCGACGGGTTGCAGGCCGGGTCCGCGGGGGTGAGCGGCGCCTCGTCCGCAAACACCGCCGCCCGGCCGTGCGCCATCTGATCGGGTGCTGGCGTGAAGGCTTTTTGCGCCGCGTCGCGGATGCCCTCCTGGCGTTCCATGGCACTGCGCGTGAAAAAGCCGAAATAGGTCGAGCCGTCGTAGATGAGGCCGTCTCGGTTTGAGATTTCAAAGTCGAAATGCTCGATGATCATGTCTGTCACTTCGGACACGTGGCTTAGGCGGGTGCGCACCCGCAGCGTGCCGCTATCGGGCGACACCTCCCGGTGCAGGACCCCGTTTCCGCCGAGGTTGCGGAAGTGCAGCGGCTTGGCGCTTTTAAGCGCCGAGCCCATGTAGGCCGCCAGCCACCCGCAGGGCTGCAGGGCGACTTCCAGGAGGGCGCAGTATGGGACCGACCGGCAGCGGTCGGCGCGAATGTACCAGGCATCCGGCGGGACATCGTACTCGGTCTCGACCCACCCGCCCGGCTTGACCACCCACGGCTCGGGCGCGACGGCCGTGAGGCGGTCGATGAAGAGATACGGCGGGGACGGCAGCCGGGCGATGAAGCGGCCCGCGTCAAAGGGCCGGTATGGGTCGCCGAAGGCGCGGGAGGGCTTGCCGCAGGCGAATTCCAGGAAGTGCTCGCGCGCGTAAGAGACCGGGCGCCGTGTCGGGATCTGCGCAACGGTCGAGGGGGGAGGCTGCTTGCGCCAGAAATTCTCGATGTCCGTTCGGGTTGCGCCGGTGAGCTGGAGCGACATGTCGCTGAAGCGCACGATGTGGCGGCCGTCGGCGATCATGTTGGCGTCGGCAACGGCAAAAGGCTGCGGCCCGTAACCGAGTTCCTTGATGTCCACCTCGTAAACCACGTGCCGGGTCTGCGGGGTCACCGGCCCGCGGCACTTGAGGGCGGCGCGCAGCCCCTGAACCGGCTCGTAGCGCGCGCCCGGCGTGTCGGTGACCCAGCCCAGGCGCTGCACAAACACCCGCAGGGTGTGGGCGCAGCACTCGTGCATCAGGGTGCCCGGCATGACCATGTCGTCCACGAAGTGGCAGGTTAGAAACCAGTCGTCGGGTCGGATGTCGGCTTCGGCCCGGATCCGGCCGAGCCCGTATCGGCCCCCGGCCGGGTCGAACTGTAGGACGCGGTCGATCAGCTTCATGCGGCCGCCGGCAAGCCGCAGGGGCTCGGGCAGGCGGACACCGCCGAAGGCTTCCCCAAAGCAGCCCGCCAGGTCGCCTGCGCGTAGCGCGTTCATGGCCTGATCGTCATAGACGCCCGGCGCCAGGGGCACCGGATCCGTCCAGTCCGCCGGCTTCTTGCCGGGATGCGGCCGCCGGTCCTCGTCGGTCAGAATGATTCCGCCCGAGTGGTCGACTTCCTCCCGGGTGAAGAAGCCGGCGCACCCATGGGTCATGGTGATGAGGGGGGCGCCTCCGATCGTTCCCGTGAAGTGGAAGAGGAAGAGATAAGTTTCCCCCTGGCGCAGAAACTTTTCGATCTCGATGTCGTAGCGGATGGTCTCGCCGGGCCGCGGCAGTTCGCGGTGGAACTCCACCGTGGCGTCGAGCAACCGGTAGGTGCGGCGGCCGCGCACGACCCGGTCGATCCCGAGATAGGCGCACAGGAACAGGTCGGCCTGGCCGGCCTCGACGGCGATGCAGACCGGCGCCCGGCCGCCGTCGAGGTACCAGGCGTCCGGCAGGACGTCGTGCTCGGTCACCACCCGGCCGGGGCCGAGCGCGCCCGGCGTGCCCCGGATCTCCAGAATGCGGTCCACCAGCATCAGCGGCTCGTCCGGCAGGCGCACCCGGGCCGCAAAGGCATCTGCCTCGGCGAACTCCGGCCCCAGCACGGCGGCGGCAGACCCGCGGGCGAATTCGAGACATTGCGCGCGGGTGAAGGCCGGGGCCACGGCGCGCGCGGAAGCGGGGTCGCGCGGACCTGCCAGGTCGAGCAACCGGGTCTGAAGCGTGAGTGCTTCGGCGTAGCGGCGGGTCATGGCGCCGGAGAGCTCGAGGAAGGCGGCATGCGCTTTGGCAGTCGCCTCGGAGACGGACGCCAGGTTCTCCACGACGCTTGCCGGCGGGGGGAGCCCGGTAACTTCGCGGCCGCCCGCAGCCGGCTGGGGTTGGCGGATGAGCCGGGCCGCCCCGGGCGCACCCGGCAGGACCATGGGGCTGCCCGCCACCGGGACCCGGATCGCGTTTCGGACGGCAACGCCCGGCGGGGCGTCGGGGTCCAACGCATCCGGCTGTGGCGGTCGTGAGGCGCCTGCGGGCGGCGAATCGCAACGCTCCAGCACCACGTGCATGCAGTTGCCGTCGGAGGTCATGGCCGCCGCCACGGCGTGGCGCGGGCCTGCGTCCGCCGGCGGCGGCCACGGCAGGGCGCGGGCGGGGAATTGAAAGCCGGCCGATTCGCCCCCTGTCGGCGGCGGCCCCTTGTCGCGGGGGAAAGCCGGGATGACCCCACGGCTCAGGCACAGGCTCGTTTTGACGACGGAAGCCAGCCCGGCCGACGCCCCGGTGTGGCCGAGCACGGCTTTGGCCGATCCCAGGGCCCACGTGCTGCGGTTCGAGCCCCGCCAGCGGTTCAACGCCCGGGATTCCAGCCCGTCCTCGGCCGGGTTTCCGCTGCCGTGGGCTTCGAAAAAACCGATGGATGCCGGGTCGATCCCGGCCTCCTGCACGGCGCGGTCAAGCGCGCGCCCGTAAGCCTCGATGGCGGGTGTGCCGGCATCGATGCCGCCGCCGCTGGCGGCGCCGATTCCCCGCACCACCGCGTAAACGCGGTCGCCGTCGGCCAGGGCCTGGTCCAGCCGTTTCAGCACCACGGCCACCGCACCCTCGCCCGGCAGCGTACCTTCGGCGGAGCGGTCGAAGGGCTGCACCGTGCCGTTCGCCGAGCAGGGTCGAACGGCCTGCTCGGCCGCGATGCGGCGCAGCTCGCCGCAGAGATCCACGGCACCCGCCAGGACGGCATCGAGTTCCCCGGCCTGGAGGGCGCGTACACCGATCTCCAGCGCCCGCATGCCCGAGGCTTCGCCGGCGGACACCACGAAGCAGGGCCCGCCGAAGCGGAAGGCGCGGGCGATGCGGCTGGCTACCATGCTGCCCAGGGCGCCCAGAGTGCGGCTGGCGGTGAGGGGCGGGCTGCAGCTCTGCTGCAGGCCGGTGAGCCACTCCATGGCCTGTGAGTCGTCGAGTCGGTCCGGCCGGCTCTTTCGCCATTCGGGGAAACGCCGCTCCAGGAACCAGCGCAGATGGAAGCCGGTGGCCTCGAAATCGAAGTCGATCCCGATTACGGCCCCCATGCGCGGGCGATCCTGGCGCAGGGGCAGATTCGCATCTGCCATGGCCTCGGCGGCCACCTTCAACATCAGCAGATGTTGCGGGAGGACGTCCGGGATTTCCAGAGGCGGGATGTTGAAGGCGCCGCTTTCGAGGGTGATTTCGTCGAGATAACAGCCGCCCAGGCCGGAAAGGCCGGGCAGCGCCCCGTCGCACCCCTTCCAGCGGCGCGGGGGGCGGCTGCCGATCAGCGATTCGCCGTTGAGCACGGCATGCTCGAACAGGGCGAGCGACGATGCCGGGCCGATACAGGCCGACATGCCGATGATGGCCACGGTCACGGGATGGGGCAGATGAGGGATGCGGGATGAAGGCAGCTCGAAACCCGAAGCTGGAAGCTCGGCGGCCTCAGATGAAGGCGTTATGTCCGGTGACGATGGCCGAACGTGTGATGGGGCCGGGTGGAGTTCCGGGTTCCACTCCTCGAGCAGCAGGTGGGCATTGATGCCGCCGAAGCCGAAGGCGCTGACCGCGGCGCGCCGGGGAACACCTGGCCGGCGCCGTTCCCATGGCTCGACCTCGGTCTGAACCCTGAACGGGCCGTCGTTCAGCGCGCTGCCGGAGGAGGCCTGCTGGAAATGGATCGTCGGGGGCAGTTGACCATGCTGGAAGGCCAGCAGGGTCTTGATGACACCGGCGGCGCCCGCCGCGGTCAGCAGATGCCCGATCATGGACTTGATCGACCCGAGGGCGCATTGCCGCGGGCTCCACCCGCTCTCACCCCAGAGTGTAGCCAAGCTGGCGAGCTCGGTCGCATCCCCCACCGGGGTGCCGGCGCCGTGGCATTCGATGAGGTCCACATCCGGCGGCGACCAGCCGGCGGCGGTGTAAGCCGCGCGCATGGCCCGCAGCTGGCCCTCGCTGTCGGGGGCCAGGAGGTTGCCGCGCAGATCGTTGGACAGGCCGATGCCGCGGATGACCCCCCGGATGGCGTCGCCGTCGGCCATGGCATCTGCGAGGCGCTTCAGGACGAGGATGCCCGCGCCTTCGCCCACCACCAGCCCGTCGGCGGTCCGGTCAAACGGCGCGCAGCGGCCGGAAGGGGACAGTGCCCTGAGCTGGCTGAACCCCACCTGGGTGAACAGGCAGTCCGGCCGCGACACCCCGCCCGCCAGCATGGCGTCGGCGCGGCCCGAGCGCAGCTCGTCGCAGGCCAGCTTGACCGCGTAGAGCGACGAGGCGCAGGCCGCATCCAGGGTGTAGCTGCCGCCGCCCAGCCGCAACGCCTTGGCCAGGATGGCCGCCGGCAGGCTGGCGACCCGGCTGGAGAAATACCGGGCGCGGGTCCAGGGCGGAACGGGCGCGGGGGAAACGCCCAGGACGCCGGCTTCCAGGACCGGTCCCAGCAGATCGCGCGTAAGCGCGGTGGCGGCGTCCGTTGGCAGGACAATGGTGGCGAGCACAACACCGGTCCGCTCGCGCTTCAGCTTAGGGGGGCTGCCGCCTCGCAGGGCTTCCCGCCCGGCATGCAGCAGCACGTGGTAAAGCGGGTCGAGGGATCGGGCGAAGCCCGGGTCCAGGTCCAGCCCATCCGGGTCGAAGCGGAAGGCCGGCAAGAGGCAGCAGCGCGCGGAATAGGTCTTGTCGGGCTGATGGCCCGCGCGCAGCATGGCGTCGGGGCCGGCGATCCAGCGATCGGGGGAAACGTCGCGAGTGGCGTCGAACTTCGCGCAGACGTTGGCCCACAGAGTCGACGTATCGAGTGCTCCGGGGAAAAGGCCGGACATGCCGACGATGGCAATGGCATCGTTGATGCTCATCATCACCAGGGCACGGCTTTGAAATCCGTGTGTGTGATTTTTAACATGGCAAGACTCCTTTCGCCCTCGGGCGCGGTCAAAATATTTATTATTAGTGCAAATACGATGGATCGTCAACGGAAAGGCCGGATCGGGCCGCCGATGGGCGGCGTCGCAAAAATAACGGCGGGTCGGCGCCATTATCCTTGACAAGCGCCAGCTTCGCTTTAGAATGGCTGGTCGAGGTGCTGGTGCAATATCATGGTTGGTTTAGGAAAGGAGTTTTTCGATGGCCGATATCATGGACAAGGTGCCCAAAAGCCCGAAGCAGGTCAAGGAAGATCAGGATGCTTCGGTCAGGAGTTCGCTCGGGCGGATCAAAAACAAGTTCATCGTCATGAGCGGCAAAGGCGGGGTCGGCAAGACCAGCACTGCCGTCAACCTTTCGATTGCACTTGCCCGTAAGGGGTTTCAGGTGGGCATCATGGACGTGGACCTGCACGGCCCGGATGTGCCGCGGATGCTCGGCCTGGTGGGAATGCCGGACCTGAACTCGAACCGCAAACTGACCCCGCTGCGTTACTCCGATCGACTGGGGGTCATTTCCATGGAGTCCTTTCTGCCGCAGAGGGACGATGCCATCATCTGGCGTGGTCCGCTCAAGTTTTCGGCCATCCGGCAGTTCATTGCCGACGTGGAGTGGGGCGAGCTGGACTTCCTTATCATCGACGCCCCTCCCGGGACGGGTGATGAGCCTCTGACCGTGGCCCAGCAGATACCGGATGCCCGGGCCATCATCGTGACCACCCCTCAGGAAGTTGCGCTGGCGGACGTGCGCAAGTCCATCAGCTTCTGCCGCACCGTCAAGCTGGAGATCTTCGGTCTCGTCGAAAACATGAGCGGACTCACCTGCCCGCACTGCGGCGAGAAGATCGACCTGTTCGGGACCGGCGGCGGGGAGCGTACCGCAACGGACATGGGCATCCGCTTCCTGGGCCGGATCCCCATCGACCCGCAGATGGTCGCCTGCGGCGATTTGGGTCGATCCTTTCAGGAACGCTACGCCGAATCGCCGGTAACCCAAGCCTTCAGCGAAATCACGGACACGATGACGAGCCTGATCGCCCAGCGTTAGCAACCTTCCCTGAGCCCATTTTTTGCGCGTTCATCCTGCCGTCGCGAACTTGTCGAAATTCAACCTCAAGTTTGTTCCTTTCCGGCCGATAATTCGTTCAGAAGCGGTTATCATCCAGAAAGGAGTTCGACATTCCATGGAAGAAATCCAGAGATGCACGCCTGCCTGCCGGGGCGCAAATAATGCAGTGCCTGTCCAGTTCCAGGGAGAGGCCGCGCGATTAACCTGGCTGAACGTCAGCGAAGATAAGAGCGCAGACATCAGTATCCTCACCGCCGAGGGGGACAAGGTCACCCTTTCCTCGGATTGTCATTCCGAAGCGACGCTGCTGACCTATGAACACCTGGCCTGCGGCAATTCAGGCTACGAGGCAGAAAAAGGCGAACTCGTGGACTACAATGAGGAGCGCAACGTCTCGCTGTCCGTGGAAGGCACTTTAAACAACCAGGAGATGACTGAAATCCAGGCGCTCCTGTCCGACCTCGGGGAGATGCTGAAGCGCTTTCTGACCGGCGAGGGCGATGGCGGTGTCGATGAGAATTCCGCCGGCCTCAGCCACTACAGCAGCCTCTCCGCATTCGAGGCGGATTTCGAGGTTAGCACCAGCATGCAGTACTTGAGCCTCGAAGCCGACCAGTTGGACGTCAAAGCCGCCGGTTCGCCGAAGCTGCCCGAACCAATGGCAGCGTCGCCGGCGCCGGCACTGCCGCCGGCGAAGGTCGCGCCCACGGTGGTGCAAACGCCGCAAACCGTTGCACCGGCGGCCGTCGCGGCGGAATCCACCCCCCAGCCAGCGGCGCCGCCGGCTGTCCCCATTGCGGCGGAACCACCCAGGACTGTTGCAGCGCAAGACGAGCAAGCCGCCGGAGAAATGGCGAAAAAGGTCAGGGATTCAGGGCTTCGGCCGAGGCGTTTCATGAAGCTGCTCAAGAAATTCCTGCGCGGTCTGATGCAGGAGATGCGAGCGAACAAGGCCGTCGATGGCGAACAGGCAAAGCGCGGGGAGAGCATCCTGGAAAAGTTCTTCGACCAGGTGGCAAGCCTCCCGGCGGAAACCGAGATCCGGGTCAGCCAGGTTTCCTTCGAGCAGGCATCCGTGAAGAGGTTCTTCGAGGTCAAGGCTGGGAAGACGGGGCAACCGGCGGTCGAGGAAACGGTTTAGCCGGGCGGGTGAAAAACGGCGTTTCAGGACGTGGTCCGGCGCTGTGCGGCTTGCCTGAAAAAATTTCATCGCCGCTAAATTGTTGACGCCAGGACCCGATAGGTATTGCCGCCCATAAAAGCTGCAATGTCTTCCCGGGAAAATCCTGTCGCCAGCATGGCCCTTGCCAACCGTTCCAGGTCCCGTGCGTCCCGGTACCCCTCGACCACCTGGCCGAGACTGCCGCCGCCATCCGTTCCCAACCCGATATGCTCCATCCCGATCCGTTTCCGCATCGCCATCAACTCGACCGCCCAGTCGTAAAACGTCTTTTGCGGTGACCTGCGCCACCCGAGCGGCCACGTGCATACGACACCGTCGGTCTTGGCGACGATCTCCATCTCTTCAAAGGTGCGGCTCCGTCCGCAATTCCCTGACTGCCTGCAGAGTCCCGTATGCGAATCTATCAGCGGCCGCCGGCTTATTTCCGCTATCTGTTGCAGCGTGACCCTCTCGGTGTGGGCCACGTCCACAATCATGCCGTTCTCCTGCATCCTGTCGATGATGGCCCGACCTTCCCGGCTTAATCCGCCGCGATAGGGGCCGGGATCGGAATCGGGCCGAGCCTTCATGATATCTCCGATTTCATTGTTGTGATAATGCACAACCGTGATGATCCGAACGCCCATTTTATAGAACTCATCCACTCTTTCAACCTTGCCGCTTAAGGCATCGCCCCCCTCGATGCCGAGGATTGCTCCCGGCCTGGCAGTCCCCGGCCCGGGAATATCCGTCGCTTTTAAAACCAGCTTGACCTTCTCCTCCCGTATGACGCCGTCAAGCCACCAGCGCAATTGCCGCAATGTCGCGTCATATGTGGACAGGCCGGCATAATAACGCATATTGTGAATATCGCCGATCGCCGAATAACAAACGGCTGCCGCGCCGATTGCCTTCATAAATCGGTAGCTGGCGGAATGGTCCTTTGAAGCCGCGGGGTTCTTGTCAGGGTGTTGGTGAGGATCGATGATCCGCATGCCGGCAATAAGGTCCGCCTCTTTATCCGCGGCTGTCGGGTGGACAGACGTGCAGGCTGTATTTCCCATCAGCAGGGCGGTCCCGTAAATAGTTCCGCGAAGCAGGAATTCGCGCCTGTTCATTCTGGCATTCTCCTCTCCATATCAGGATGTGTTCCTGATCCGGTTGAAGTGAATGTGTTCAAGGGGGAAAGGGCCCAAGCGGTTCACTCGACCCCTTGACCCCTTGGATCCTCTTTGTTCACTTCAGCGCTGCCGTCATCTGCTCGGCGGTGCCGACCACATAATGGGAAAGGTCCCGTGGCGCGGGCCTGCGCGGGTCGCTCCAGTCGTAGAATCCCTTGCCGCTGCCGGCGCCGTACTCGCCGTTGCGGACCATCCGCACCAACAGCTGCGGCGGGTACAGGCGCGGGTCGTTGGAGGCCAGCAGCATTTCCAGGGCGACCCGCAGCATCGTGGGCGTGCTCACGAAATCGAGCAGTTTGAACACGCCCTGGGGATGCCCGAGGCTCGTGTTGAGGCCGACGTCGCCATCCTCCACGCGGATCCTGCCCTGCTCGAGGAGCCGCACCGCATCGAGGGCCATCGGCACCAGCAGGCGGTTGACCCAGAACCCCGGGATGTTGGGCGCCAGAAAGGGCGCTTTGTTCATAGCCAGCAGGGCTCGGCGGGTAAACTCGACGGTCTCGGGTGAGGTTCCGGCACCCGGCACTACCTCAACCCCCGCCATCATGGGTACCGGGTTGAACCCGTGCGTGATGATCGACCGCTCGGGCCGGCCGCCGGCGTCTGCGAGCTTGTCGATGTCCAGGCTGCTGGTGTTGGACCAGAACATGACCTGCTCCGGCAGCTGGGGCAGCAGTTCCCCGAGCACCCGGCGCTTGAGCTGCATGTCCTCGAAGATGACTTCGAGGAACACGTCGCAGCCGCCGGCGGCAGCTACAAACGCCGCCTTGTCGGAATAGGTCGTGATGCGCCTGCCTGTGGCGGCGGCAAAGTCCGCCTCGGTGATCTTGAATCGCTTGGCTGTTTTTTCAGCCAGGTCGATGCAGGCCTTGACCGTGCCGGCCAGGATGTCGGGATTGGCATCGTGGCAGTGAACCTCGTTGCCTGTCATGGCGCACTGCGTGATCCAACCCCGTCCCATCACCCCTGTCCCAATGATCGCGATCTTCATATCTGCGCTCCTTTGCACGTGATTGTAAGTTTCCATTCCGCCAGGGTTGACACCTGCCTTCATCAGGAGGCGTGACTATAAAATCCGGCGCTTGGGGCTGTCAAACGAAAACGCCCCCGCCGGGGCAAGACGATCTGTCCGTGGATCGATGTTCTCTATGCCGCACATCGATCAAATAGTTTATTTCCATTTGCATTAATGCAAGCTTCGTCGCAATATACGAGTATAAGCGGGGCACGGTGTGCGAGCGTCCGCGCTGATCAGTGATTGAAAGGGAGCCGAGATGCTTTTCCGGAAAAAGAAAACCCTCATGGGCATGTCCCGCACCTGCGGGTGAGCCGCCAAGATCGGTCCGGCGGATCTGTCGGACGCGCTGAAGGAACTGGCGATTCCTGCGGATGAAAATTTGCTGGTCGGTTTCGAAACCAGCGACGACGCGGCGGTCTACCGCCTGTCGCCCGATACGGCGGTCATCAGCACGGTGGATTTCATCACGCCGCCGGTGGATGATCCCTACTGGTTCGGGCAGATCGCTGCCGCCAACTCGCTTTCGGACGTTTATGCCATGGGGGGCCGGCCGATCCTGGCGCTCAACCTGGTGATGTTTCCGTCCAAGGCGCTGGACATGGGACTGCTCAAGGAGATCCTGCGCGGCGGGAACGATAAGGTCGTGGAGGCCGGCGCCAGCATGGCCGGCGGCCACTCGGTTGACGACAACGAGCCGAAGTACGGGCTGGCCGTGACGGGCGTGGTTCACCCCGATCGCATCCTGATGAACTCCGGAGTGCGGCCGGGGGATTCACTCGTGCTGACCAAGCCGCTCGGGACCGGCGTGCTGTTCAACGCCAATCGTTCCGGCAAACTGCCCTATCGCGAGCTTTTGGCCATTCTGCCGACCGTCGCCAGCCTGAACCGCATAGCCCTGGATGGGACGGCGCGATTCGACGTGCACGCCGGCACCGACATCACCGGCTTCGGGCTGCTCGGCCACAGCCTGGAGATGGCCAGGGGCAGCGGCGTGTGCATCCGGCTTAGCTTCCCGGACCTGCCATTTTATCCCAATGCGCAAGCCATGTACCGCAAGGGTGAAACGACCGGCAGCAACGCGGCCAACCGCCAGGCGGTGGAAGGGTCCTGGGAGTTGAAAACGAAGCTCGATTCCCGGGAAGAAGAACTGCTGTTCGACCCGCAGACCTCCGGAGGGCTTCTGCTGGCCCTTCCCGGCGCGCAGGCGGATGAACTGGTCCGGACGCTGAAATCAGCCGGTCTGGAGGACGCGACCCGGATCGGCGAGGTCGTGCCATCGGATCGGCCGCTGGTCCACATCGTCTGACAGGGTGTTGAAAAGCAAGCATCGGGCCGCCCGCCAGGGCAACATCCGCTCAAGGCTCAAGGCTCAAGGCTCCAAGCTTAAAGGAAAAGACCCCATCCGCCCAGCGTTCAGCCTCCAGTCGTGAGCAGCTGCAAGAGCCCCGCAACGCAGGATCACGGGCGGAGGCGCCGGTTTTCAACAGCCGGCGAAGGGACCCCCGCGTCATCGGGCCGCCGCCGGCCTTTTGATGCTGCTTCTCACCTGGTCGATCGCCCGCTGGAATCCCTCCCGCGAGCCGGCGATCGTCCGGTCCGGCACGGCGTAGGAAATGCGGAAATACCCCGGGGCCCCGAAGGCGCGTCCCGGGCTGACCAGGATGCGTTCGCCCCTCAGTATCTCCGTGAACCGGGCATCGTCGGGAATGGGGCTTTTCGGGAAAAGGTAGAAGGCGCCCTCGGGCCGGTTGAACTCGTAGCCCGCCGCCGTCATGATCTCACAGATCAGGTCGCACCGCCGCCGGTAAATGGAGACATCCACGGCGGCCCCGATCACGCGGGCCACCGCCTGCTGGAACAGGCTGGGGGCGTTGACAACGTGCATGGAGTTGACGACGGATGCGGCGGCCACGATCGCCTCGGCATCCTCGGCCCCGGGGTGCACGGCGAAGTAACCGAGGCGCTCGCCGGCCAGGCTGAGTTCCTTCGAAAAGGAGTTCACGACGATGGTGTGGGAGTAGGCCGCCAGCACCGGCGGCACCGCGGCGCCGAAGGTGATGCGGCGATAGGGCTCGTCCGATACCAAATAGATGCGCTTTTTAAAGCGGGTGCTGGCGGTTTCCAACACCTGGCCCAGTCCGTTGATCTCCTCGGCCGAATAGACCGCCCCCGTAGGATTGTTCGGCGAATTGATCAGCACCACGCGGGTCTTCCAGGTAATGGCCTTGGCGATGGCGGCGAGGTCCAAGTGGAAGTGCTGATCGGTTGCGACCGTAATGAGATCCGCATCCACCAGGAAGGCGTAGTTGTCGTAGCCGAGAAAATAAGGGGCGGGGGTCAGGATTTCGTCGCCCGGATTGACCAGCGCCCTGAAAATGTCGTTGAGGGCGCCCGCAGCCCCTACCGTCATGACGATCAGGTCCGGCCGGACCGGAACACCATGCTCGCCGGTCAGCCGTTGCGCCAGCGCTTCGCGAACCGGCAGATGCCCGGCCACCGGGGCGTAGCCGAACGAGAGGGTGTCGGACTGGGTCAGTTCGCGCAGCGCCTTTCGAAACGCGTCGGGGGGTGGGACATCGGGGTTTCCCAACGAAAAATCGTAGACATTGTCGGCGCCGAACTTTTGCTTCAGCTGCCGGCCTTCCTCGAACATGTTTTTGATCACCGCGAAATCCGCCACCCGGCGGGTCATTCGGTCTGCAATCGGCATGTTTTCCTCCAGGCTGATTCATGGATGCTGCAACGCCTCGCGGATCCTGAGGCGAGCGGCAACTATATGAGGTTCGGTGGGACGGGTCAAGGACCGCGGTGCGTTGTGCGTTGCTGCGGTGCGTTGGAGCGCAAACGAGCTGCCGATCCACCTTCGCCGGACGCGCAACGATTTTTGTTTCAATTCCAGCCGGGTTGATTGTATCCTGACCGAAACCTCATGCGGACCGGAGTGGCATGGCGAAATGAAGCAGGCACTATCCGCACTTCGAAACGTCTGTGTATGGGCGGCACTTGTTCTGCTCGGCGTTTTGTCGCCGGAGGCCGGTTGCGCCGCGTCGAGCGGGCCGCCCTCCGGAGTGGAGCGTTTTTATTTCGTCCAAATCACCGACACGCATTTCGGCGACCGCGACCACCTGGAGCGGACCCGCCGGCTGGTGGACCAGATCAATCGGCTGCCCTACGAGATCGCCTGCGTCGTTCACACAGGTGATGTTTTCGCCGACAACATTATGGACGAGACCATCGTCACCCAGGGGCTGGCCATCCTCGGCCGTCTCAAGGCCCCGGTGCATATCCTGCCGGGCAACCACGACATTCTCCAAGGCCGGCTCGATCAGACGTTTTCCGCCTTCGCCCGGAGGATTGGGCCGCCCATCCAAAAAGCTGAATATCACGGCGTCGTGTTCCTCTGTGCCTACACCGAACCGGCGGCTCTCAGGTTCACCGTGCCCGGGTACGATCCCCTGCAGGAGCTGGAGGCAGCACTCTTGTCGGCGTCCGGGCGTCCGGTCGTCGTGTTTCATCACCGGCCCGCAGTGGAGGATTTTTACACATACGCGCTGCACCCGGGCTGGGACGGCGAGGCGCGCCGCCGCCTGGAGACGCTCCTGCTCGGCCATAACGTCAAGGCCGTGGTCACCGGGCATTTCCACCGCGACGAACTGCACTGGCTGGGAGGCATACCGGTGTTTGCAGCACCCCCGGTTGCCGGCTATTGGGGGCGGCAGGCGTCCTTCCGGCTCTACGACTACCGCGACGGCCGGGTGGGCTATCGAACGATCTATCTGCAGGACTGATGGGCCGCGGTCACCGGCACCCCGTCCACGCCTGGGCGGTGAATGCCGATTGACATCGTCCCGCAAACCGATTTAACCTGCACTTGATCATAGAGAAAAAGTAACTGCTCTGGTGTTTAGGCTGAAGACGGAAGGGCACGAAGGTTCATCCATGACACCATCACCTGTCAACGGCTTCAAACGATATTGGTGTTGTGTGATCGCGCATGTCTTTTCCTTCAGTCTATCTGCCTGAGCAGTTGCGAGAAAAAAATTAAGATGGCCTCGCAAAACGCAATTTGCGACGTCATCCCGGCACGGGAGGTATGATCATGTCGCTCGGTTACACCGGAAAAATACTGCACGTGGATCTGACCCGTCGGAAGATTGAAACCGAGGAACCCGGTGAGACTTTTTATCGCAGTTACCTGGGCGGCCGGGGCATCGGGTATTACTACCTGCTGCGCGACGTGCTTCCGCGCACCGACCCGCTGGCGCCGGAAAACATCCTGGTCCTTGCCACAGGGGTCATGACCGGCTCACCGATCGCCGCCGCCTGCCGGTTTGCCGCCGTTGGGAAATCCCCTCTCACCGGCACGGCCGGCGAGTCCGAAGCCGCCGGCTTCTTCGGCCCCGAGCTCAAGGCGGCCGGCTTCGACGCCGTTGTTTTCAAGGGCCGATCCGAAACCCCGGTCTACCTCTGGGTGACCGACGGCCGGACGGAAATCCGGGACGCCCGCGCAATCGCCATGCAGGGGGCACGCGAAGCCGAGGATGCCATCCGGGCGGAGCTGGGCAGCGACAAGATCCGCGTCGCCCAGACCGGCTTGGCCGGGATGAACCGGGTGCGGTTCGCCAACATCACCAACAACCTGGGGCATTTCAACGGCCGCGGCGGCTTCGGCGCCCTGATGGGCTCCAAGAACCTCCGGGCCGTTGCCGCGTTGGGAAACGGGGTCATCGACTACCACGACCCGGAGTTCTTGCGCAAGACCGCCACCGAATACGCCAAGACCTTCCGCAAGAGCCCGGCGGGAGACGCGCTTTACGTTTATGGCACCACTGCGTTCCCGGAGCTGCTCTCGGCCGCCGGCGGCCTGCCGGTGAACAACTTCCGCAGCAGCAGCCTTCCCGACGCATCTTGCCTTGGCGGCGACACTTACAATTCCCTGCTCCTGAAAAAGCGCAAGGGCTGCCACGCCTGCCCCATCATGTGCAAGCGCGTGATCGCCCTGGAGGATCCGGTCTTCGGCGTCGATTCGCGCTACGGCGGGCCGGAATACGAGACCATCGCCGCCCTGGGGTCGAACCTGAACATCCTGGACCTGCGGGCGGTCGCCAAGGCCAACGAGATATGCAATCGCTACTGCATGGACACCATCTCCGCCGGGATGACCATCGCGTTCGCCTGCGAGTGTTTTGAAAAGGGAATCATCAGCGCCGCCGATACCGGCGGCATCGAACTGCGCTTCGGCGATGCCGGCCTGTTGCTGAAACTGCTCGAAATGACCGCTCACCGGGAGGGCTTCGGCGACCTTCTGGCCGAGGGCGCAGCCCGGCTGGCGGCGCGCTGGGCCGTCGCCGACGAGGCGTTCTGCATGTGTGTCAAAGGCCAGGAGCTTCCGCTCCACGACCCGCGCATCAAGGCGGGGGTGGGTCTGAGCTACGCCCTGAGCACCTACGGGGCGGACCACATGAACGCGCCGCACGACCCGTCCTTCGTGGATGAAAAATCCTTCTCGTTCCAATCGGTGAAACCGCTGGGGATCTTCCGGCCGATGCCCGCTACCAGCCTCAGCAACGACAAGGTGCGCAGCTTCGTCACTCTTGAAAAATTCTGGCGGATGCTGGATTCGCTGGGGCTGTGCGTTTTCGGCTTCGCTCCCCGCGGCGTCATGCCGCTGGACACCATGCTGGCGTGCATCCGGGCGGTTACCGGCTGGAATACGAGCCTGTTCGACCTGATGCAGGCCGCCGAAAGGTCCTCGGCGCTCGCCCGCGCCTTCAACAGCCGCGAGGGCTTTTCCATCAAGGACGATCGCATCCCCGCGCGGCTTTACGACCCCAAACCGAACGGTCCGCAGGCCGGCAACCGCATCTTCTCCCGGGAGGACTTCCAGCGGGCTATCGAGCGCTATTACGCCATCATCGGCTGCGACCCGCAGAGCGGCCGGCCGCTGCCCGGCAAGCTCATGGAACTCGATCTCGAATGGGCGGAGGCGCTTATGCGCCCCGCGCCTGAGGCCTGATGCTTGTTTTTCAAGAGACTGTTTGGCATGCCGGCAGTAAACATTGAACGCCATTTTTTCCCATGGACCGTGAACCCATCAAGATCGTGACCCTCGGCGGCGGCAGCGGCCAGTTTGCGCTCCTTTCCGGCTTGCGGGACCTGGAGCACATCGATATCACGGCGGTGGTGTCGATGGTGGACAGCGGCGGCAGCACGGGCAGGCTCCGGGATGAGTTCGGTATTTTGCCGCCGGGGGACATTCTCAAGTGCATCCTCGCGCTTTCCCCCCACCGCGAAGTGGCTCGCGGGCTGCTGCTCAAGCGGTTCATCGAAGACCGGCGCCTGATGGGTCACAACGCCGGGAACCTGCTGCTGACCATGCTGTCGCGCTACACCGAGAGCTTTCCGGCCGGAGTCCAGGCCCTGGCGGAAATACTGGACGTGCGGGGCCGGATCCTGCCGGTGACCATCGACCCGGCGACCCTGGTAGCCGAGCTTACGGACGGCTCGCGCATCTTCGGCGAGAAGGCCATCGATGTGCCGCGCGGCACCCAGCGCGAGAAAATCCGGGATGTCTTTCTGGTGCCCCATCACAGCGATTCGATTTCGGTCTACCCGCCCGTGCTCGACGCTGCCTGGTGGGCGGATTACATCATCATCGGCCCGGGCGACCTTTTCACCAGCATCATCGCCGGGCTGATCGTCCCGGGGGTCAAGGAGGCGTTCCAGAGGAGCCGGGCGAAGATGTTCTACGTGCTCAACATCATGACCAAGTTCGGCGAAACCCACAATTTCACCGGCTGGGATTTCGTCTGCCGCCTCGAAGGCTTCATGGGCCGGGAAGTCGACGGCATCATCTACAACACGGCGCGGCCGGACGAGCCGCTCATCGCACAATACCGCGAGCAGAAGGCCGAGTTCGTGGAGATCGATCCCGGCGACTCATGCTGGGGCTGCCGCACGATCCACGCGGCCGACATGCTCGACACCTCCGGCGGCATCGTCCGGCACGACTCGAAAAAACTGGCCCGGCGGATCCAGTCCATCATCGACGAGCGCGGTGCAAAACAGGCGTGAATCACGGAAAGCGTTCCGCCGGGGAGGCCAACACTCTGCCAAAGCGATTTCATCTTGCTGGGCCGCGCACCCGGGGGGTGGCCGGAACCGGTCGTTGGCGCCCGGCCGGATATGCTCAAGGAGGGAGGAAACCATGCGCATCACGACCAGGACGATCACGACCAGTTACGAGCTGTGCGGGCCGGAGCAGGCGCCCGTTGTAATGCTGAGCCACTCGCTCGCCTCCGGCATGTCCATGTGGGACCCCCAGCTGGTTGCCCTGCGATCTCGTTTCCGGATCCTGCGCTACGACACCCGCGGCCACGGCGGCAGCGATGTGCCGGCTGCTCCCTACCGCTTGGACGATCTGGTGGCAGACGCCGTCGCGCTGATGGATGCGCTTGCGATCCGGCAGGTGCACTTCGTTGGCCTGTCCATGGGCGGCATGATCGGCCAGGGCATCGCTCTCGCTTATCCGGAGCGTCTGCTGAGCCTGTCCCTGTGCAGCACCTCCGCACGGATGCCGCCGGAGGCCCAGCCGGTCGTCCAGGAACGCATCGACGCGGCCTTGAAAGAGGGGCTGCAGGCCCTGGTCGACGGCACCCTGGCCCGCTGGTTCACGCCGGGCTATTTGAGAACGAAGCCGCCTGAAGTCGAGCGCGTTCGGCGCCAGTTCCTGGCCACGCCCGTGGCGGGTTATGTCGGATGCACCGAGGCCATCCGCCGGCTCGATTACCTGGAGCAGCTCGCCCGCATCACGCTTTCCACCCTGATCATCGTCGGCGAAGACGATCCCGGCACTCCGGTTTCAGCCTCCCGGGCCATGCATGAGCGGATTGCCGGATCCCGGCTGGTGATCATCCCGTCCGCCATGCACCTGTGCAACATCGAGCGAACGGAGGTATTTAGCAGCGCGCTGGCCGGATTTCTCCCAGGCGCCGGTTAAATAGAGCCACGCCTATTCACCCTCATAAAAACTCTTGTGGTTCCATCAGGCATTCAATTTTTTTAACCACCTGAATCTCCGCTGACCTTGGATCGTTTCCTCCCATATTTTCGGCATCGCACGCAGCAGCGAGCTTACAACCGGATAATAAAGACGTAGTGGCAGGGAGAAGATCAGGCGGCGGGCGGCGTGGGCAAAGCGGAGCTCCGGGTAGAGGATACGGAGGAAACGGGACCGGTAGACCTGCAGGGCCGACTCCGGCCGCGACCGGGTTTCCAGTATGGCATCCGCGGCCAGTTGCGCGCTGCGGTGGGCGTAGTAGATTCCTTCACCCAGGAAGGGGTCGGCCAGGCCGGCGGCGTCTCCGAGAAGGAGGGTGTTTTTCCAGCCGGGAGTCGCGAGATAATTTCCATACGGCAGGCTCCGGGATTGAAAGCGCAGTTCCTTTTCCATGCGGACCGGTTGCGACGAGAGGAAATCCCGGAAACACGATGCGACCCGGTGGCCGGCCTTATGTCTCAGCGCGAGAATGCCGAGGGCCTGGCGTTCGGGTGCGGGGAAAGACCAGGCATATCCCCAGGGGATATAGCCGTAATGCAGGCACGGGTAGTCCGGGAAGGCGCCGGAAACAGTGCGCGGGACAAACGTTTCGATGGCGATGGCGGTCTCGCCGCCTCGTGGGTCCGCTATTCTGCCGGCCCGCCGCAGGGCGCTGCGCACGCGGCTTGCAACGCCGTCCGCGCCCAGAACGAACTTTCCCTGCAGAAGGTCGCCGCCGGAGGTCACGACCTGACTGGTCGAGGGGTTGAAGGCAATCACCCGGGCCCCGGCCCTGAACTCGGCGCCGGCGGAAACGGCCCGCTCCAGCCAGAAATGGTCGTAGACCGTTCGGTCCACCAGGTGAAAGGGGTAATCCAGCGTTCCGTGAATCGGCCTTCGGTTGCGGCCGCCGACGAGATACCCGCGGCTCTCGTGGCGGATGACCTTTTCGGATCTGAGGGTATCGGCCGTCACGCCAAATACGGCCGCGAGGGTTTGGATCGTCTTCCGCGTCAGCAGCCCGCCGCAAAGCTTCTCGCGGGGGAAAGGACTCCGGTCCAGGATCACCACGCGCAGCCCGTTTGCGGCCAGCAGAAACGCCGCGGTTGATCCGGCCGGCCCCGCGCCGACGATGACCGCATCGGGGACCCTCTTGCGCATGCCCCGGACTATAGCCAACGGCGTCAGGCGCTGTCAATCCCGGGCCGTGAACCTGAGCGGCATCCTGGAGAAGCAGGCCGGCTCGATGAACTGTTTCATCGCTGCCGGCTGCTCCGCACACCGCATGTAGCTGCACCACTTTGCACGTTCCATCCCCCCCGACCGATGCTTTCCCTTCCCCCGCCTTCAGCCTCTGGATTTCCCACGAGTAATTTAAAAAAAGAAAGAAATAATATTTTAAAAAAAGAAAGAAAAAATACTTGAAATATATTAAACTTTATTATAAGCTTTCTTGCATGGGGCAGAAAAAGACCTTTTCCACACGCATCGACGACGAACTTCTGAAGGCCCTCAAGCACCTGGCCGTGGACACGGACAGGGCGCTGGGGGAACTCCTGGAGGAGGCGATCCGGGAGCTGGTCCGGAAGTATGTCAAGCAGAAAAAATGAAAGGGAGGTTGAACGATGCGATCGAAGAAAATGGGCCTGCGCGTCGAGGTTGAATGTGACGAGATACCGTATCGGCCGGGCGAAGACGGTATCACCATGGAATGTACCTGCCCGCGATGCGGCATCTCCCACCGGATGAAGCTGCTGTGGGCCGGCCGGGGAAGGCCTAAAAAGTTCTGCCAGCCGTGCAAGACCTACATCGGAACGCTGGAGACGGTCGAGCTGCCGTGCATACCGGCCAACGTCAGCCGGGGCGTGGGGTGAACTGACACCTAAGGATTTTCAGAATCGATCGCCCTTTTCGATGCCCGCGATTGTGGCGATGTCGTCCGGCGGGGGAGCGTGCCGGATGTGGTTGAACAGGTCGGCGTTGACCCGTTCGATCAGCTCGGGCGCGGATGGTGCCGGCTTCTCCATTAAATTGATTCAAAGCAGCCGCACCATCTGTGAGCACCGCCAAGACTGACACTCTTTTTCCCGCTGCCTGCACCCGGGGATTTTCTATCACTGCCTGGGCAAAACTCGTTAGAGTGGTTAGCGCTGACGCCATTGCCTGTGCGGCACCAATGGGTTTGTTTTCCGCTTGGAGGTAATCTTTGACTCCATCGACGACAGTTGTCGGATGAGTGGACAGCTAAAAAATATTTTTACCATCTTCGCATCTACAGTCATGACCCTTCCTCCAAACCGCCGTTGCGGTAGAAAATCTTCCTGACCTCCTCCTGCTGAAACGCCCGCTCGATACTCGCGTACCGTGCTCCTTTCTCAGCGCACACCAGAACGGAGACAAGCTGCGGGTTTGACCCGGCCGGCAAGTTCGGCCTTGAGGCCGGAGGCGAATTTTGCGAGGTTGCCTTCCTTAGCTTCGCCAGGTATTTGGCACCCGCACCGCCACGATCTCACCGCGGGCGCACTCATTCGAATTTGAATATAGCGAGCACTGCAGCAGGGTCTTTTTCGGGCCGGAGTCGGTGATTCGGGCGCGCAGCGCCACCGGCAGGCCGAGCGGGGTCGGGCGCAGGTAGGACACGTTCAGGTTGGCCGTGACGCACCAGATATGGGGATCGGATCCGATCGGGCGGTTTTCGAGGTTATAGGCGTGAGCGATGGCGGTGCATACGCTGTGACAATCGATGAGGGTCGCAATGATGCCGCCGTTCAGGAATTGCGGCGGGCCCGCCGAATGGTGGCGTTCGGGCTGGTAGATGCATATCGACTCGTCCCCTTCCCAGTAGCTTTTGATCCGCAGCCCGTCGTGATTGGAAGGGCCGCAGCCATAGCAGCGGTTGTCGGGGATCTGGTCCTGGAAAGCAATCGTCGACAATGTAATTCCCTCACTCCATTTTCAACGGGCGTGGCGTTCAGCCAGGATCACCACGGCTGGATGCCGTTCTCACAACGATGCAAGCCGATCTGATTGAACTCAACTTCTTTACGAAAGCATCCGGCCGAAGCGGGTCTTGATGATCTCCTCGGCTTCGGCCATGACCCGGTCGAGCAGTTCCCGGCAAGTGGGGATATCGCGGATCAGCCCGACGCATTGCCCGGCGGCCAGGGTGCCCTTGTTCATGTCGCCGTCCTCCAGCATCTCCTTGCCCACCAGCCCTGAGACAAAGGGAATGAGGTCCTGGATGCTGGGAGTGCCACTGCTTTCGATCTCGAGGACCTTGTCGACGGCCTGACTGTGGAGCACGCGCTCGGTGTTCCGGAGGGTGCGCATGATCAAGCGCGTGTCGACTTCACTGTGGCGGATCAGCGCCTGTTTCACGTTTTCGTGCACCGGCGCTTCGCGGGTGGCTACGAAGCGCGTGCCCATGTTCATCCCGTCCGCACCCAGCGCGAGTGCGGCCACCAGTCCGCGGCCGTCGGCAAACCCGCCGGAGGCGATGAGGGGCAGGTCGACCGCATCGCGGACAAGCGGCACGAGGATCAGCGTGGTGACGTCATCCTCCCCGGGATGGCCGGCGGCCTCGAACCCGTCGATGCTGATGGCGTCGCAGCCGATCCTTTGCGCCTTGAGCGCGTGCCGGACCGAGGTGCACTTGTGGATGACCTTGATGCCGGCGGACTTGATCCGCGGCAGGTATTTCTCCGGGTTCCGTCCGGCGGTTTCGATGAACCGGATCCCGTCCTCGGCGCAGACATCGATGTAGGCGGAGTAGTCCGGAGGCCGCAGCGTTGGCAGAAAGGTCAGGTTGACCCCGAAAGGTTTGTCGGTCAGTGACCGGCATGTTCGGATTTCCGCCCGCAGGCTTTCAGCGTCCGGGAAGGTGAGGGCGGTCATGAAGCCCATGCCGCCCGCGTTGGATACGGCCGACACAAGCCCGGCCTTGGCCACCCACATGAGCCCGCCTTGCACGATGGGCCGTTCGACGCTGAAAAATTCGGTGATGCGCGTCGTGAGCATGGGAACCATCGCTTTCGATTGGAGGTTTTTCCCGGGACGGGTTTCAGGGTTCAGAGCACGGCTTTGATGAAACTTCGCATTTTTCGGCAGCCGGTCATGGCGCAATCGCTTAATAAATTTCACCGCATAGCGCCCGAGCGTTTTTCATGTGCCGGCCTCTCGCCGGCAAATGAAAAACGCTTCTTCCTCAAGCGTAAAGCCGCGCTGCGCCGTTTTTTGCTCCAAGAAAGAACAAAGCCGTATGCGATGTGCATGCGGCTTTGCGGCGCTCGTCCATTTGAGATCCTGAGTGTGCGTTTCCCCTATCCGCCATCCCGCGCGCGGGACGGAGCGCCACTCGGCTTGAAGGCGCGGTTCAGCAACGGGTCCATGACGGCCTCGTAGCCGGCCAGACGCGCCACCACCGCGCTGTTTGCGTCCAGGAACGTGAAGTCGCCGCGCATTTTCTTGTCCGTGGCATCCCGCATCTCGAGCACGACCGTGACGCCCTCGGCCGGAAACGCGGGCCGGAACTGCCGGTAGGAGGCGACGTGGATGGGCAGCGAGACGCATCCGCGCTGCTCGTAGCACCAGAGGCTTGCCATCTGGAAAGCCGAATCGAGCACCAGCGGGTCGAACAGCCAGCTGTTGCGCAGCGGGCTCTCCATCCACTGATTCGGCGCCGGCGCACCCGACACATCCGCCACCATGCCGGCCGCGGAGCAGGTGCGCACCGTGCGCAGGCCGTGGAGGCGAATGCCGTGGAAGAGAACCTTTTCGTAGATCTCGGCCGCGCTCCGTGGGTAGTCGCTGGCCGAGAGCGCCTCGGGCAGGCGGAACTCCGGCGGTTGCGCCGGGTTTTCGGCCAAAATGGCCCGGGCCCGGGAGTGGATGATGTCCTTGCCCTCGCGCAGGCCGTTGCGGAGCTCGAGTTCGACCTCGAAGCCGCCCTCCCGGCTCTGCGCTTTGCCGGCCAGCAGGCGGATGAGCTTGGTCTGCTCGCTCAGACGAATGCCGTTCAGGATGCGGATGTCCTCGAGGCCATGCAGCACGAGTCCCGGGTTTTCGTGCAACGCGCCGTGGCCGAACCACTCGGCCATCATCGCCATCGGCACCACCGGCTTGCCGTCGATCACATGCGACTTGAGGATCGGGTAGGACTCGGCGTCGATTTCACGCTCGAACAGCATCGCCAGATGGGGTTTTGACTTTTCCGTGACGATTTCGATGGTGGCCGGGTTCAAGGTCCCGCCGATCACCACCTCGACCGTGGCAGCCGTATCGCGGGCCATCTCCCGCAGCAGGGAGAGGGCGCCGTCGGCTGCCGGCAGCAGGGTGACCCCCTGGCGTTCGAACTCGCGCTTGAGCGTGGGCGTGACCATGCCGCATTCCCAGGGTCCCCAGTTGACGGACACGACCCGGCAGCCCGGCCGCCGCAGCGACTCGACCCAGGCCAGCTTATTCAGCGCTTCGTTGGCCATGGCGTAGTCCGCCTGGCCCTTGTTCCCGATGCGGGCGGTGACCGAGGAGAAGGCCACGATGACCTTCAACTCGTCCTCCGGCACGGCCGCGAGCAGAGCCTGGAAGCCCTTCACCTTGGTGTCGAAGACGCGCTCGAACTGCTCGGGGCTCTTGTCGACGATGAGGCGGTCCTCCAGCACCCCGGCGCCGTGGATCAACGCGCAAACCGGTCCGTGCGCGGCTCGCGCCTCGTCGATGATTCGTTTTACCTGACCGGCATCCCGGACATCGACGGCGTGATAATGAACCATGGCCCCGGCCGTCTCCAGTGCTTCCAGATTCCGGGAGATCTCGCGGTTGGCGATGAGGAGCTTGAGGCGGCGTTCCACCTCGGCGGGCTTGGCGGGCATGCCGGCGAACTCGTTTTCGAGCAGCGCTTTTTTGATCGCCGAAGGCTCTTCGATTTCCTGCATCCACTTCGGCTCCGCTGCGGGCTCCGGCGAACGGCCGAGCAACACCAGCGTGGGCCGGGCGCGCCGGGCCAGTTCGAGGGTGCAGGCGGCCGTGATGCCGCGCGCGCCGCCGCTGATCACCACCAGGTCCCCCGGGGCGATGTCGATGGCCCCGTCGGGGTAGGCTTGCGGGACGAGCGTCGGTGTCCGGCGGGCATCCGGGTTCAGGCCGATCTCCACCGGACCTCGGGCCATGAGTTCCCCGACGACGGCCTGGGCCACGGCGCGATGATCGGTCCAGCCGGGGGCGATGTCCAGAGCGTGGCAACGCACCTCCGGCCATTCCACCGCGGCCGTTTTGGCAAGCCCCGCCAGCGCGCCCTGCATCGGGTTCGAGATGGGCTGCCCGCTGAAACCGAACGCGCCGTCCATGCGGGTCACGGTAGCGAAGAAAGCGGCTTCGAGCCGCGCGGATTCCATGAGATCGGGCGCGAAGGCTTTCGCGAGTTCGAACGCGTGCTTGAGATCCGCCGCGACGGCCGTCGATTTCGGATCCGGCACGATCACGAGCCCGGAGGCATGGGGCATGTCTTTCTTGTAGTTCAGAATGTCGATGGAGACCAGCACCGTGTTGATGCCCTTCGCCCCGAGTTCGGCCGTGATGGCCTGGGAAAGGCCGGTACGGTCGTCGGTGACGAACACCTTGCGCCCCTTGGGCAAAACGATCGGCGTTTCCGCGAGCGGCGGCGCTTCGGCCAGCGTGACGGCCTGCCGCCGGGCGAGGTGCGCCGCGGCGGCGACTGCCTGCACGGTCTCCAGGGCGCAGGTTCCCGCGGCGGTCCGCTGCATAGGGGTAGGGCTCTCCGGTTCGGCCGTCGGCACGGCAGCGCGCGGGGCGGGCGCGGAAAGGAGATCGATGATTTGAGCCAGGGTTTTAAGGCGACCCATGTCTTCGGGGGCGATGGGAGGTAGACCTGGGAACCGCTCCTCGAGGGCCGAGAGGATTTCGACGCGTTTGATGGAATCGATGCCGAGGTCCGCCTCGATGTCCATGTCCAGGCCCAGCATCTCCGCGGGGTAGCCGGTCAACTCGCTCACCACGGCGAGCAGGCCGGCATGCAGCGCCGGGCGCTCGCCGGCGCGGGTTTCAGGCGGCGCGATGGCCGGAGGGGGTTCGGGGCCGGTCCAGGGTTTCGCTGCGGACTGCCGGTCGCCCAGGAAAGCGATGATCTGAGCCAGGGTTTTAAGGCGACCCATGTCTTCGGGGGCGATGGAGGGCAGGCCGGGGGACCGCTCCTCGAGGGACGAGAGCATTTCGACGCGCTTGATGGAATCGATGCCGAGGTCCGCCTCGATGTCCATGTCCAGGCCCAGCATCTCCGCGGGGTAGCCGGTCAGCTCGCTCACCACGGCGAGG
>JACRCN010000105.1 GCA_016219005.1 Deltaproteobacteria bacterium | reverse complement strand
TAGTATTTTGTGATAAGTCGAGCCCGTTCAATACATACTTCGGGCCTTGCCGTAATGTTCGTGTTCCTCAGTCGCCTGAGCAGCTCAAGCGTCTCAAGAGAATATTCCTTTAGCCTAATATCTCTCAGTGTAATTTCACCCATTGAAGCCCCCGGTAGATCTAATGTCTTCGCGCAGCGAACGCCACACTACATGGAATTGGATCCTCTGTGGCATCTGTGAGTTGCTAAACCTTACTTATGTCATTTCCCATCTGGTCGAAAATACCAGACAAGTCACCCAGGGCGAACCGCTCGTGCTCTTTTACGGCTTGCTGAAATTTATACCACTTTGTCTTTTCATACTCTGCCCCGTCACGCCAATAATGGTTGTCTTTAAAAAGGAAAAACTTATTTTCGAGGCCATCACATGAGTCTTTAAGCCCTCTGATTTTTGTCTCCACCGCCTCGTTGAACCAGAGCTGTTCGTCGTATTTGTTTAGCCATGGAGCTAACTTTTTATATTGAGCGATTCGCTTCTCTTTACCCTCATTGGTGTGCCCGCTGCATGTGGAACAAAAGATTGCTGCGAGCTCTTTCTCAAGCGCAGCCCATGCGGGACGATTTTCGACTGCATACCGTTTTTGTGTAATCAAGTAATCGCAGTAATGACTGAATAAACGTTCGGCTGCGGATAGAAAGCGGTGGTTATTGTTGACTTCCCGGTCAACGAGACGGGTATCATCCCAGCGATGGCAAGGCCAGTCCGGATGGTGCTGAGCATCCGCATGTCCAATATTAGGCAGCACATTGACTCCCACAGCATTGAAGCTATCGTGCCATCCCACGAAATTCTGATGCGCCCATGAGTCAACATAGGCATGCGATGCAACCCCAATCTGGTAGCTTTTGACATCATCAGCAGACTTGAATGCTGCGCTCAGAAGCGCATTTGCATGCTCACTATCCGGGGTCGTGTTTAACACATGCATCTTTCCGTCGTGGCGCCGAGCTAATACATGCGATGGGTCACCCGGTACAAAGTGGAATATGGGATAAATCCGCATCAATTGATCTTTGGGTTTTAGAATATCCATGGTCTGACTGACGAAATTACGATATTTTTTTTCGGTGATCCGGTCTTTCACGGTAAAACACACATCATTATCATCTACATACTGTGAACTGTATGCAATGATCTGCGCCTCGTCCTCGTTGAAACCCGCGCCATGTGCGATGATGCCCGTAACCCAATAATGATATTCGATATCCATGTTCTCTCTCCTTTTCTATGAATTTTTAATGTTAGTGATTCAGTAGGTTGACGACCTCGTCCAAATCCGACTCAATATTTGTGACTACTGCAAGTTGCCGCCGTCGGGAACGAATTTGAGCCAATGATTTGTCAGCCAGCCTTCTCGGCAGCAATCGTAAGGGCGAATATACTTGGCATGATGGTCTCCTTTCGGTTACTCAGTTGTTTTTATCAAACAAATTTCTTTAATAGATCCAAAATGATGCCTGCGAAAGCTTCAGAGTTATTTACAATTTGGTTGATCTTCTTGTTTCTGGCTTCTGCCCCGTTAACAATCCTCATGAGCTCTGCCAGTTTTTTGACGTCTGCCGGCTCCGGGAAAAGCTTCTGAATCTCTTCGTCAGTTAACCTTGTTATCGATGATATTTTAGATGCGAGTTTCGCATCGGTCCTTTCCACCGCCTTGTCGATCTCTTTGTCAGCGTCGCTCGCTAGGTCGTCCCAATTTACAGGCATAGTCTCACCTATCGGCATTAGAGGTTTGATTTTAGTTCCCTTATTTTTTCAATAAACGCCTGCCCAGTTTTAAGCTTGTCCTTGGCTTCATTGGCTTTGGAAACCAGATCGCTGCAGATTTCATCCGTGCGGTCGATGACCATTGAGATTTGGTCGTCTTTTACACCCATCATTGCAAGGTATTTTTTCCTGTTTTCATCAATCTTGGAAGCAGATAAAAGGAAGCTGGTAATTGTGTTGTTAATAGATCGTGCTTGGTTATACTCAAACCTGAGACGGCTCTCTATTTCTCGTTCAAGATCATCCAGCGGCCGGATATACTCAACCCTTTTGCTGTTGATCCTACTCTGCAATTTAGGTCCGAGCAGGACAATGAATTTTAATCTTTCCACCTTGTCGTTTTCCCTTACGATGGTATCCCAGGCGGCAGAGACCTTTGGGTTATCAAAGAATTCCCGGGCAAAAGTCGGAACCCATTCCTCCTCAACAAATCTGTCTACCTGATCTCGTTTTTGGTTGAAAAACTTGCGCAGAAGAGTGATGTTGGCTTTTTCGATGGCAGAAATCCGATTGCCCAATTCTTGGGAAAGCGTTGGAGCTTCGGATGGAATCGATGCACAGCCCACCAGAATTAAAAATGCGATGGTCGGAGCAGTAAACCTGTGGATGGCCATTGCCTTCTCCTTTGGTCTTTACACGCTTTAAAATATAAAGCCCTATTATGGTTCACCACACCTTGTTCGCCGTTATTGATTCGATTCTGTTTTGAACAGTTTCGGGTAATGCGGAAAGAAAATCCCAACCAGTTGCCGCTTCAATCAGTACTGGACAACTGGCCAATATGAAATTAAGAAAGAGGTATAGTCCACCGGATGAGCGACAAATATACCAGATCGTGTAAGGCGATAAGACTGCATGCGAGAACACCGAGAAAGGGGCCGATCCGTTCGAACTCTAATGGCCAATTGCGCTTGACGATGAAAAGCACAAGCGCAACTGTTATGATATTTTTTTAACAGATATTCCCTAAGGCGTCATAGGACGACCCCAGTGATTTGAAAAGCGATGTTAAGGCGGTCGAAGCCGTCCGCAGCAGGCCCCAGTTAAGGCTGGAAGGTGCGTTAGGATAAAGCCAAGAGTGGGAAAGCCAAAATCGAAATGTGAGATTTTGCCGCTCATGAGTCCACCTCTGGAGAATGATGAAAACGAGGTTTTTCTGAGCGAGAAGTCTTTTGGATACAGGCAGGTCAGGAAAGCGCTCGAGCTTGATAGTGAAGTGGATTAAACCAGGTCGAGCTTGAATTAGAGTGGGGATCCAACTGTAATTAGCTGAAGTCTATAATAATAGAAAGAAGGAGTCAAGGAAAAAGAATGTCGCTCTCCTTGCGTTTTCTTTACCAGTCTCCCTCTTTCCAGGGATCGTTGTTTTCTATCTGGTTGTCTTATCGCTGTGGTTCGTCGAGTATGTTTCCGTCCGTGTATTCGGTGCAGCTGTAGTCATAAAATGAGCTTGTATGTTTCGCGGGGTCGTAGGTTCTCAAAAAGTAGCAGGATTTCGTTGGCGTGACTTCGAGGCCGTATTTTTTGAACTTTGCGTAATAGAATGCTGGCATCTTTTTCTGCGCGATTTGGAGGAGTCTTTCTGTGTTTAGGTCATCAGGTATGTTGTCTCCGTATTTTCCCGAAAGGGTCTGCTGCCGGTTAATGCAGTTGCGCCTTAAAGTGATGGCGCTAATGGGGTTCCGGCTCGGGGAGGCCCTGGCCATGCGGGCGAAGTACATTGACCTCAGCCGCAGGCTCTACCATGTGATTGAAGCCCAATCTGCAAATATCTGCAAATGAAACATGAAGGGTTCCAGTAACCTACTGGAACCCTTCATAATACATCACAGATGGTGCCCAAGGCCGGACTTGAACCGGCACGGCTCGCGCCACTACCCCCTCAAGATAGCGTGTCTACCAGGTTCCACCACTTGGGCAAATCGGTACGATCACGGGCAGCCCTACTGGGACTTGGCCGGCGTTTCGGGCTTGGCCTCGGTTGCTCCGGCAGCGGGCGCCGCGCCGGTTGCCGGGCTTGCCTCGGGTGCTTTCGTTTCCACCGCCGCCGGCGGCATGTCCATGACCACCGAGGACGTGGGCCGCTGGCTGGAGATGTAGGCCAGCGTGAGAGAGGTCAGCATAAAAACGATGGCGGCTCCGGCCGTGGCTTTGCTCAGAAACGTGGACGCGCCGCTGCTGCCGAAAAGCGTGTTGCTGGACCCGCCGCCGAAGGCAGCGCCGATGTCGGCGCCCTTGCCGGTCTGGAGGAGCACGATCAGGATGAGCGCGAGGCAGACGATCACATGAATGATGATCAGTAAAATTGTCATGGGTTGCTGATGGACCTTTCTAATAGCAGACGATCTTGGCGAACGATTCCGGGTTCAGGCTGGCGCCACCCACCAAAGCACCGTCGATGTCATCCATGGCCATGAGCTCTGAGATGTTCTCGGGTTTCACGCTGCCGCCGTAAAGAATACGCATGGCGGCAGCCACCCCGGCCGGGAACAGATTCGCGACCAGGGACCGTATGAACTGATGGGCCGTTTGGGCCTGTTCCTTGGTGGCGGTCTTGCCGGTGCCGATGGCCCAGACGGGCTCATAGGCGATGACCAGTGTACCCAGCTCGTTCGCAACTAAGTTTTTTAACCCTTTTCGGACTTGTTTGTCAAGCACAGAAAAGGTCTGCCCGGCCTCGCGCTCTTGTTCGGTTTCGCCCACGCACATGACCGGTATCAAACCGACCGGCAGGGCTGCACGGACCCGGCGGTTGACGGTGTCATTGGTTTCCCCGAAGAATTGCCGCCGTTCGGAGTGGCCGATGATGACGTAACGGCAGCCGGCGGCGGCCAGCATCTTGGGCGAGATCTCGGCCGTGAAGGCGCCCTCGGCTTCCCAGAACAGGTTCTGGGCCCCCAGGGCGACATTCGTTCCCTTCAGGATGCCGGCCACGGTCTCCAGTGCCGTGAAGGGCGGTGCGATCATGATGTCCCGGTCGGCGAGCCCGGAGACGAGCGGCACAAACCTTCGCGCGAAATCGGCAGCTTCGGCGGAAGTCTTGTACATCTTCCAGTTGCCGGCGATTAAAGAGCGGCGGGCTGACATGGCCTATACTCCTTCACCGATTTGAAATGCGTCAGAACAGTTTTCCATCTTTGCCGTACAGAACGCCGGGCAATAGATGAAATTACAGTTTTGCTCCCATCATCGCGGCCAGGTCGACCATGCGGGTGGAGTAGCCGGTTTCATTGTCGTACCAGGCGAGCACCTTGACCATGTTATCGATGACATAGGTGTTGGGGGCATCGACAATCGAGGAGAGGGGGCAGCCGTTGAAATCGGCCGACACGAGCGGGGCCTCGCTGTATCCGAGAATGCCGGTGAGCGCCTTCTCCGAAGCTTCCTTCAGAGCTGCGTTGACCTCGGACACGGTGACACCGGTCTTCTCGATCGCCACCACGAGGTCCACGAGGGAAACGTTCGGGGTGGGCACGCGCACGGCCAGGCCGTTGAGCTTGCCGGCCAGTTCGGGAAGGACCAGGCCCACCGCCTTGGCAGCTCCCGTGGTGGTGGGGACCATGGAAAGGGCGGCGGAGCGCGCCCGGCGCAGATCCTTGTGCGGGAAGTCGAGCAGCCGCTGATCGCCGGTGTACGAATGCACCGTGGTCATCAGGCCGTGCTTGATTTTGAAGTTCTCGTGCAGGACCTTGGCAACCGGCGCGAGACAGTTGGTAGTGCAGGAAGCATTGGAGACGATGTGGTGCTGCTTCGGATCATAGCGGTGGGAGTTCACCCCCATGACGATGGTGATGTCCGGGTTGGTGGCCGGCGCGGAGATGACCACCTTGCGGGCGCCGGCGGTGAGATGCTTGGCCGCATCTTCGCGCTTGGTGAAGAAGCCGGTGCACTCGGCGACGATGTCGACTCCGAGATCCTTCCAATCGATCTTTTCCGGGTCTTTCACCGAGCGAATGGCCACTGTTTTGCCACCGACCTCGATGCCGTCGCCCTTGGCGGCCACGGTGACGGAAAGTGTGCCGTGCACGGAGTCGTATTTCAGCAGGTGGGCCATGGTGTCCGAATTGGTGAGGTCGTTGATGGCGACGACACTCACCTCCGGATTTTTCAATGCCGCCCGGAACAGCAGGCGCCCGATCCGTCCAAACCCATTGATGCCGATCTTGACCGTCATAGATTCTCCTCCTTTATCTCTTTTTGCAGAATGAGGGCATCCTCACCACTGTCTGAATAGTAGCCCGGGCGGGTGGCGACGACCCGGAAGCCGAACTTGCGATAGAGCGCGAGGGCCTCTGTGCTCGATGGCCGGACCTCGAGCAGCGCCACCCGCGCACCGCGGCGGATGGCCGCATCCAAGCACTCGGCGACGAGCCGTGCCCCGATTCCCCGGCGTCGCCACTCGGGGGCCACCGCGATGCGGAAAATGTGCATCTCGTCGGCGATCAGCCGGAAAAAGATATAGGCCACAACCTGCTCAGCGCCCGTGGACCCAGGCGCCCTGACCACCCAGCTGCCCGCGCCTGGGCTGTCCGCCTCGCCCTCGAACGACGACCGGCCCCATGGCCAGCTGAACGATCGGCCCTCGATGTCCAATATCGGGTCGATGTCCACGGGGCTCAGAGCGCTGAGGCTCCACTGCGTCATGCGCCGCTCCGCTTGTTTCCCTTTAAAATCCCGCTCGCCAACGTGATGCTTTTCCGACCGAAGGTTTCGAGGCTGGCGGCCAGCTCGGTCAACCCCATCTTGACGCGGGAGTTCAACGCGTGGACCAGAATCGGCAGATTGACCCCGGAGAGCACCTCCACCTTGCCTTCTTCCAGGAATGAATAGCTGATGTTCGAAGGGGTTCCGCCGAACATGTCGGTCAGAAGGAGAACGCCCTCTTCACGGCCCGCTTTCTTGATGCCGGCGGCGACCTTCTCTCTGAGCTTGTCGACGTTTTGATTAAGGTCAATCGAGACGGAAACAACCCCCTCCGGCCGGCTCCCTACGATGAACTCGGCGGCTTCGATGAGGGCTTCCCCCAGTTGGCTGTGAGTGACGACGACGATGCCGATCATGGTGTCCTTTCAACCGGCTTACCTCATAACCCCGCCGGTTGCCTGATGTCGAAGAAGAAACTCAAAACGGTTTTGGTATTTTGTTGGTCTGCCGAAACTCATCAGGTGGTTAGAAGTGATCATAACCCCGTCTGACGCCCGATGGCGGCGTTGCAGACCTCTCGAAATGCTCACAACCTGCCGTGGTTGCTGCGCTTTCGAATCGGTCTGCGCCTTGCCCTCAGGTGTGATCCGAGGTTGTGAAACCACTTCTAGGCTGAAGACTGAAGGGCAATAATGATTATCCATGACACGATCACCTGGCAACGGTTCCAAACGATTTTGGCTTTGTATGATCGCGCATGTCTTTTCCTTCAGTCTATCTACCTGGGCAACAACTTCTTTTATCATGTCGGCTGTTGGATGTCGCGGTGAATCAGCCCCACGCCACGGCGCCCCTTGGCGAGCCGATCGTAGATCGTCCGGGCGATCGCTACCGAACGGTGTCGGCCGCCGGTGCAGCCCACGGCAATGCTTAAGTTCGCCTTGCCCTCCCGTTCATACAGGGGGATCAGATAGTCGATCAGTTCGGCGTACCTGGTGGTGAACTCGCGCGCCTCGGGGGCGCCGAAAATGAAATCCTGGATTTCCCGGGCCTCTCCGTCCAGGTGCTTCAGGTCGGGCACAAAGAACGGGTTGGGCAGGAAGCGCACGTCCACGACGAGGTCGGCGTCCGGCGGAATGCCGTATTTGAACCCGAAGGACAGGATGTTGACCTGCATGGGCGCCAGCGCGCGGCGCGCCTGGGCGATCTCGATGACTCTTGCTTTCAGCTCGTGCACATTGAGCTGAGTCGAATTGATGATGTGCTCGGCGGCATCCCGCAGCGGCTGAAGCATCTGCCGCTCCAACTGGATGGCGGCGACCAGGCCTTTTCCCTGGGCCATAGGATGCTGGCGGCGGGTTGCGCTGTAGCGCTGAACCAGGACCTTTTCGTCGGCCTCCAGGAAGAGGATCTCGAAGCTGAATCCCTTCTGCCGCAGGCTGCTCAGCACGGGATCGTGCTTCGCGAGGAAGCCCTTCTCCCGCAGGTCCATGACGAAAGCGAGGCCGGCCATGCCCGAGCCGCTCTCGATCGGCAGCTCCAGAAACTTGGGCAGCAGATCGACCGGCATGTTGTCGACACAGTAAAAGCCCACATCCGCCAGTGCCGCAATGGCGGAACTCTTGCCGGAGCCCGACAGGCCGGTGACTATGATGATGGGTAGGTCTTTCACGTCAGATCATCAGCACGCTGCGCATTCAGAATTCCTCGTCCTCCTCCTTGATGATGCTGAAAATCTCTTCGCGGTTGCGCGCCTGCATCAACCGTTGTCGGAACGGCTCGTTCTTGAGGATGCGGGAAATACGGGCCAGAAGCTTCAGGTGCAGGCCCATGGAGTTTTCCGGGGTCACCAACAGGAAAAAAATGCGGGCCGGCTGCCCGTCCAGGGATTCGAAGTCAACCCCCGGACGGCTTAATCCGAAACCGATGTAAAGATTGTCGATGTCTTTCAACTTCCCGTGCGGAATGCCGATGCCGCTGCCGATACCGGTGCTGCCCAGCAGCTCGCGTTCCTGAAGGACCCGGACCAGATCGTTCCGATTGATGTCCGCCAGGTGCGCAACCGGCGCCGCCAATTCCTCCAGGACCTCGGTTTTGGTCTTGGATTTCAAATCCGGAAGTATCGCTTCCATCTGAAGCGCATCCAATATTTTCATGTCGCCCAATTCCGCCCGCGAGAGGAGGTGGCGCCGCGTCGGACTTCCGGCTGTCAGCTGCGCGGCTGAATCAGACCGTAGTGACCGTCCTTGCGCCGGTATAGCACGTTGATATGCTCGGATCGGGAATTAGTAAAGACCAGGAAGCTTTCCTCGGAGAGGTCCATCTGGAGCACGGCCTCCTCCACGTCCATGGGCTTGTATTCCAGGCTTTGGACCTTGATCTCCCGAACGAATTCCTCCTCCGGCGCCGGCTCCTCCCGGATGGTGCGGGTCTGGCCCTTGGCGCTGGCGCGGCGTTCGCGGATCTTCTGTTTGCTGCGCTTGAGCTGTTTTTCGAGTTTGTCGAGGACCATATCGATGGCGGAGTACATGTCCCCGGTTTCTTCCGTGCCGTTGAGGGTGAGTCGGTCCCCGGTGATGTTGATCTCCGCGATGTGGCGGTGTTTTTCCACCAGCAGGGTGACACCGGCCTCTGCCGGGTTGTCGAGCAGTTTGTCGAAGCGGTTGAGCTTGTCGCTCACGTATGCCTTGAGGTGTTCGGAAGGGTCGAGATTCTTGAATGTCACCGATGTCTGCATAAAAACCCTCCTAAATTTCTTTGCGTTTGTTGGACGGCAGCACCCGCATCATTTCGCGGTATTTTGCTACGGTCCGGCGTGCGATGGTGATGTTCTCCTGCTTGAGCATATGGGCGATCTTGTCGTCGCTGTGCGGTCGCCGGTGGTCCTCGGAGGCGATGATCTGCCGGATTTTCTCCATGACGCTCGCGGAGGCGATGGCCCCGCCCTCGTCGCGCCGGATGGAGCTGTTGAAAAAGTACTTCAGTTCGAAGATCCCCTGGGGGGTGTGGGCGTACTTGTTGGTCGTGACCCGGCTGATCGTGGACTCGTGCATCCCGATGTCCTGGGCCACGTCCCGGAGGACCATTGGTTTCAGGTGGGTGATGCCCTTTTCGAAAAACTCCCGCTGGTAGCGCAGGATGCTCTCCATAACCTTGTAGATGGTCTTCTGGCGCTGGTGGATGCTCTTGATCAGCCAGGCCGCCGAGCGCATTTTGTCGTGGATGTAATCCTCCGCCTCGTTCGTCATGCGCCGGCCGCGGCTGACGGAGCGCTTGAAGAGGGAGTTCACCCGCAGTTTCGGCATGCCGTCGTCGTTCAGAACGACCACGAATTCGTTGTCCACCTTGTGGACATAGATGTCGGGGGTGATGTACTGGGGATTTTCGTCGCTGAACTGGCGACCGGGGCGCGGCTCCATGCCCTTGATGACGCTGACGGCGGACACGATCTCTTCCAGGCTCGCTTTGAGCGCCTTGGCGATGGCCTTGTAGTTCTTTTTTTCCAGGTTGGGAAGGTGCTCGGAGATGATGTCCGTCACGATGGTGCCGCCGCAGCCGAGGTAGCGAGCCTGGATCAGCAGGCACTCCCTGAGGTTGCGGGCGCACACGCCCACCGGGTCGAAGGTTTGCATCAGAGCGAGAACCTTCTCCACCAGTTCCACGGGGATGTTGCCGTTGGTGGCCAGTTCCTCGATCGGGACCTCCAGGTAGCCGTCGCGGTTGAGGTTGCCGATGATCAGGCTCGCAATCTCCTCGTCTTCCCGGTTCGGCTTGGTCATGAGGAATTGCCAGAGCAGGTGGTCGTTCAGCGATTCCTTGCGCGTGATGAAGGCCTCGTACTTCGGGGACTCGCGGTCCTCGGATTCGTGGGATACCCGGGAGGGGGTGCTGTAGTCTTCCAGGAAGCCGCTCCAGTCGATCTCGTCATGGATCTTCTCCTGGATCGTGACCTCCTGGGTGGGGGACATCTCGGTTGGCGGCGGCGGAGGCGCTTCCGTTTCGGTCAACTGCTCGTCGCCCGCGCTCTCGGGGACCTCCTCCAGGGCGGGGTTCTCCTCGAGCTCCCGGCGGACGGTGTCCATGAGCTCGAGCCGGGAAAGCTGCAGGAGCTTGATCGCCATCTGCAGCTGGGGCGTCATGATCAGCTGCTGGGTCAGTTTCAGTTGTTGTCGAAGTTCCAGGGCCATATTAGAGCTTAAAGTCTTCTCCGAGATAGGAACGGCAAACGGCCTCACTGCACACGATGGTCTCCGGCGGTCCGGCCTCGATGACTTGCCCGTCCACCATGATGAATGCCCGGTCGCAGACGCCCAACGTCTCCCTCACGTTGTGATCGGAAATCAGAATGCCGATGCCGCGTTGCTTCAGGTGGACGATGATGCTCTTGATGTCGGCCACTGCCAACGGATCGATGCCGGCAAACGGCTCGTCCAGAAGGATGAAGGCCGGATTCGTCGCCAGCGCCCGGGAAATTTCAAGGCGCCGGCATTCGCCGCCGGAAAGCACGTTGGCCTTCTGGTCGGATAGATGTTTGATGCCCAACTCGTCCAGGAGCCGATCCGCCTGCTCGTTGCGCTTCGGACGGGACAGGGGCAGGAGTTCCAGCACCGCCATCACGTTCTGGCGCACCGTCAGTCTCCGAAACACTGACGTTTCTTGGGGAAGGTAGCCGACGCCGCGCTGTGCGCGAACGTGCATAGGGTAATCCGTGATCTCGGCAGCGTCAAGAAAGATGCCGCCACCGTCCGGCTTCACCAACCCGATGATCATGTAAAAGGTCGTGGTCTTGCCGGCGCCGTTCGGCCCCAGCAACCCCACCACTTCGCCGCTGTCCACCGCGATGCTGACACCGGAGACCACCCGGCGGCCCTTGTACGTTTTGACCAGTTCCGAGGCCCGCAGGGTAGTCATGATGCCAGCCGCCAGCGCCGGCAGGCCGATGCGCGAAGATTGAGGGTCCGCCACCTCCTGCGCCCTCCGCCGGGCTGTCCGCATCCCCTTCGTTCCATCACGCGATTGTAGTGGAGTTGTTGGGAAAAAGCAACCATTTCACCCGCGGCCGCAATCCTCACGGCCGACGCTGTTGCGTCACCCACACGACCTTCACCCGCTCCGGCGCTTTGCCCTCCGCCGTCAGGTGTCCCTCCTTGCGCGAAATGACCATGTGATACCCCCGGATGGTAGCGGACTCGCCCGTCAGGATGGTGTCGCGGCCGGAGAGAGTGAGCAGTCCCGATCCGGGCTCGTAGACCGCTTCGTCGGCCCGCGCAATCGAGCCTTCGGTCCGGATTACCACCTGACCGCGGACGATCATTTGGGTGATGACCACTTCCGAGAGGGCGCCGGCCGCCGGGGCGGCCTGGCCCTCTTTCTGCGTGGCATAAACCGTCAGGGTGTCAGAAGTGATCACCGAGTCCTTCTCGACCAAGTGCACGTGCCCGCTGAATTCGGCTGCGCTGGTATTCATGTCCACGTCGAGATGCTCTGCCTGGATGCGGGCCTTGTCGCTCGCGGCCGGTGGCAGAGCGGCCGGAGCACCTGCGGCCGGCGTCGGGGCGGCGAGCAGAAGTGCTTGCACGTGGCCGCTGAAAGCCATCCGGTTCGTTGTCAAGTTGGCGCTGAGGGTGTCGGCGGTGAGGTCTCCCGTATGCGTTGTCATCTTGACCGGGTTCTGCGACTCGATCAGGCGGTCGGCGTACCGATACCGGATGCTTTCGGCTTCGAGCCGGTAGGTGTCGTTCCAGATCGTGACATCTTCGCTCGCGTCCATGTCGTGGTTGTCGGTCCGCACCGTGCCCCGCCGGGCGGTGAGGAAGAATTTCTGGCCGTTCGCGCGAAAAAACGTCACGTTGGGTTCGCTCAGTTGAAACATTTTTACGTCCGGAAAATAGGTGGCCGAACGGGCATCCAGTATCCACTCCGTCCGGCCGTCGCGGGCCGCGCTCTGATGAACCCCGTCGATCACCATCGAGCCTGTGCTCGGTGCAGGGGCGGCGATCTGCTCCGGAACGGTCGCCAGGTGCCGGGAGCCGAAATAGACCGCGGCCGCGATCCCGAGACCGACGATCCCGAGGACGGGCAGGATTCGCTTGAAAAGCCGGGAAGTGAGTGGTGTCGGAAGTGCCATGTAAACGTCTCGCGGGGCGGCTCGATGCCGCTGCGCCATCTCCCGCTCCGGGAGAACTTTGATGGCGGGTGGCGAGTCCATCAATTTGAAATACAAAATGAATTGACTTAACCGTTGGCCTTAGAAAAGTCAAGCCGCCGTGCGTGAACGCCAGGGATGCACCGGAGGCCGGATTCGCAGGCGTGCCAGCCGCCCGGGTGCTCCCCGGCCCGTCGCGCGAGGGGTGCGGCGGCAGTTGACTATTATCAGACGAGTTGATAATTAATTGTGGTTTCGTTTGGTGGCGGCCGTTTTTGCCCGCTCAAAATCTCAAACTGCCGCCTTCAGCCGTTGGCGCTGCGTTTGGCACGGAAAGGATGCGTCCGCATGGAAAGCCCCCGAAAAATACGATCGGGATGGCCGCTCGGGATCGGTACACTCGTGCTGGGCCTGCTGCTGGTCGCCGGCGTTTGGTTTGCGGCCGGCCGGCTGGAGGGTGAGCCGCCCTCGGTCGTGCTGGAGATCCCTTCTCCTTACCACATCGGAAAATCCGCCGAGTTTTCCCTGCGGCTGGAGGACCCGAAAAGCGGCCTGCGCCGCATGGCGGTCGTGTTGAGCAAGGACGGCAAGGAGATCGCTCTGGCCACAGCCGACTTTCCCGCCGCAGGCTGGCTCGGGCTGGAGAAGGTCCACCGCGAGAGCGCCAAGATCAAAATCGATCCGGCCGGCCTGGGGCTGACCGACGGCAAGGGACTGCTGCGGGTGACGGTCCTGGACCGGTCCTGGCGCAACTGGTGGCACGGCAACGCCACCGAGGTCCAGAAAGAGGTCATCATCGATACCCGGCCGCCGGTCATCGACGTCCTGACCCAGCAGAACTACGTCAACCAGGGGGGTACGGGCCTGGCGGTCTTCCGGGTTTCCGAACCCTGCCCGGCGAGCGGAGTGCGCGTGGGTGCAAACTTTTATCCGGCCTCCAACGGGTATTATGCCGACAAAGCCATCCACATCGCTTTTTTTGCCCTCGGGCACAACCAGGCGTCCGGGACGGAGATCGTGCTGGAGGCGACGGACCAGGCCGGCAACGCCACCCGCACCCGGTTTCCCCATTTCGTCCGCAAGAAAGTGTTCAAAAAGGACACGCTCACCGTGAGCGACAGCTTCATCAACCAGATCCTGCCGGAGTTTCATGCGCTGCTGCCGGCGAAACCCAACGCCACGCTGAAGGACAGGTTTCTTTTCATCAACCGCGACCTGCGCCAGATGAACTACCAGACCATCGTGGCCGTGACGCGCAAGACTGAGCCCGCCATGCTCTGGAAGGGCCCGTTTCTGAGGCTTCCCAACGCCGCGCCGCGGGCGGGGTTTGCCGACCGGCGCACCTATATGTATGAGGGTAAGGAAATCGATCAGCAGGAGCACCTGGGAGTGGATCTGGCCTCCCTCATGAACTCCCCCGTCCCCGCTGCCAACAGCGGGGTAGTGGCGTCCACCGGTTTCATCGGCATTTACGGCCAGACGGTCATTCTGGATCACGGCTTCGGGTTGTTCAGCATGTACTCCCACCTGAGCCAGATCGCGGTGAAAGCGGGGGACCGGGTGTCGAAGGATACCATCCTGGGGAACACCGGCAGCACAGGGCTGGCGGGGGGCGACCATCTGCATTTCAGCATGATGGTCCACGACACCTTCGTCGATCCGATCGAGTGGTGGGACCCCCATTGGATCCGAGACAACGTCACGTCCAAGCTGGATGGCGTCAAAGTCCCACCGGGCCAGAGCTGATGCCCGGCATGCTGCGCGCATTCGTGGCCGTGGAGATGCCGGGGCCGGTTCGGAAGGCCCTGGAAGAGATCCAGTCGGGCCTGAAACAGCTCAAAATCCACGCGCGCTGGGTCCGGCCGGAGAACATCCACCTCACGCTGAAGTTTCTGGGGAACATCCCCGCGGGACACGTGCCCAGCATCGGCGACGTCCTGCGGGTCGTGGCCCAGGCTCACGTGCGGTTCAGCCTCTCGGTTGCCGGCGTGGGCGTTTTCCCCGACATCCGACGGCCGAAGGTCATCTGGGTCGGACTGACCGGCCGGCCGGACTCCCTGACGCCGCTGCAGCAGGATCTGGACGGACGCCTGGCGGCGCTGGGCTTCCCCCGGGAGGAGAAGCCCTTCCGCGGTCATCTGACCATCGGCCGCTTCAGGGCAGAGGGTTTTCCCGGCCCTGTCGCCGCTGCGGTGAAACATTATGCGGCCGCAACGTTCGGCACCGCCGCGGTGGAAGAAATGGTTCTGCTCCAGAGCGACCTGCGGCCGGAGGGGCCGCTGTATACACCGCTGGTGCGAGAAAAATTGAAGGATTCGTGCAACACTTAAAGCTTCCTTTTCGGTTCCCGAGCGGTCACGCGCATCGACGATTGAATGCATAGAGGAGGAATTCATGGGATTATCGACGGATAAGCAAAAGGCCCTTGAGACGGCCATGGGGCAGGTGGAACGGCAGTTCGGAAAGGGCTCGATCATGAAGCTCGGCAGCCGGCCGATCGCGAGTGTCCCGGTCATATCGACCGGCTCGCTCGCCTTGGACAAGGCGCTGGGCATCGGGGGGCTGCCCCGGGGCCGGATCGTGGAGATCTTCGGGCCGGAGGCCTCCGGCAAGACAACCCTGGCGTTGCATGCCGTGGCCGAGTCCCAGAAGCTGGACGGGATCGCGGCGTTTATCGACGCCGAGCATGCCCTGGACACGGTCTACGCCCGCAAGCTTGGCGTCAACTGCGACGAACTGCTGGTCTCCCAGCCGGACACCGGCGAGCAGGCCCTCGAGATCACCGACATGCTGGTCCGAAGCGGTGCGATCGACATCCTGGTCATCGACTCGGTGGCGGCCCTGGTGCCGCGGGCCGAAATCGAGGGCGAGATGGGGGACTCCCACATGGGGCTGCAGGCACGGCTGATGTCCCAGGCGCTGCGCAAACTGACCGGCAGCATCAGCAAGACCAACACCTGCGTCATCTTTATCAACCAGATGCGCATGAAGATCGGCGTCGTCTTCGGCAACCCCGAGACCACCACTGGCGGCAACGCGCTCAAGTTCTACGCCTCGGTGCGGCTTGACATTCGCCGGACCAACTCGATCAAGGAGGGCCAGGACGTCGTCGGCAACCGGACCCGCGTGCGGGTGGTCAAGAACAAGCTGGCGCCGCCCTTCATGGAGGCGGAGTTCGACGTCGTCTACGGCGAGGGCATCTCCCGGATCGGGGATCTGATCGACATCGCCGTCGAGCAGGGCATCGTCGAGAAAAGCGGGGCCTGGTATTCGTTCGCGGGCGAGCGCATCGGCCAAGGGCGGGAGAACGTCAAGAAGTTCCTCGCCGACCATACGGACACTGTCGACGTAATTTCCGCCAAGGCGCGCGAGGCGCTCGGTCTGACCGCCAAAGACAAGGATGTCCAGGAGGAGGAGTAGGTCATGACCGGAAACGAGGCGCGCCGACAGTTTCTCGATTACTTCAAACGTCACGGCCACCAGATCGTCCGCAGTTCGTCGCTGGTGCCCCACGACGACCCCACACTGCTCTTCATCAACGCCGGCATGGTGCAGTTCAAGCGCGTGTTCCTGGGCGAGGACAAACGGGGCTACGTGCGGGCCACCACCTCCCAGAAGTGTGTGCGGGCCGGCGGCAAGCACAACGACCTGGAAAACGTCGGCTACACCGCCCGCCATCACACGTTTTTCGAGATGCTGGGCAATTTTTCGTTTGGCGACTACTTCAAGCCGCGCGCCATCGAGTTCGCCTGGGACCTGCTGACCCGCGGGTTCAACCTGCCGGCGGACAAGCTCTGGGCCTCGATCTACCTTGACGACGAGGAGGCTTACGAGCTGTGGCGCACGGGGGTCGGGCTGCCCGATGCGCGCATCGTGCGCTTCGGGGAAAAGGACAACTTCTGGTCCATGGGCGACACCGGCCCCTGCGGGCCGTGCTCCGAGATCATCATCGATCGCGGGGATGGCTACGGCTGCGGTCGGCCGGAGTGCACCGTGGGCTGCGAGTGCGACCGGTACCTCGAGATCTGGAACCTCGTGTTCATGCAGTTCAACCGCGACGCCGCCGGTACCATGACGCGGCTGCCCAAGCCGAGCATCGACACCGGCATGGGGCTCGAGCGGATCGCCTCGGTCGTCCAGAACGTCGCCACCAATTACGACACGGACCTGATCCGGCCCATCATCGCCCGCGCCGAGGAGATGACCGGTCGGCGTTTCGGGCAGGACCCGGCCACCGATGTCGCCATGAAGGTCATCGCCGACCATTCCCGCGCGGCGGCCTTTCTCATCGGCGACGGGATCCTGCCGTCCAACGAGGGCCGGGGCTACGTGCTGCGGCGCATCATGCGCCGCGCCATCCGCTACGGCCGCAACATCGGTCTCAGCCGGCCGTTCCTGCACGAGACCACGCGGGTGGTGTTCGACATCATGAAGCCCGCCTACCCGGAACTCACCGAGGCGGCGGCTTTTATCACCAACGTAATTCAGAACGAGGAGGCGCGCTTCCGGCACACCCTGGACACGGGCCTGCGGCTGCTGAACGACACGTTGGCCGAACTCAAGTCCCAGGGTCGGACCGAGGTGCCGGGTGCGGTCATCTTCAAGCTCTATGACACGTTCGGCTTCCCGGCCGACATCGTGCGGGACGTAGTGCGGGACGAGCGCATGCGCCTGGATATGGACGGCTTCGAGCGCGAGATGGAAGGCCAGCGCGCCAAGTCGCGCACCGTCACGGCGTTCACGCGCATCGGCGACGCCTACACGAGCCTTTCGGCGGGCGGGTTCAAACCGGAGTTCGTGGGCTACCATCTGCTCAGCTGCGAGTCCAGCGTGCGGCTGCTGGTCGCGAGCGAACAGGAAACCGCCGAGGCGGGGGCCGGAACCGAGGTCGAGGTGGTGACCGAGCGGACCCCGTTCTACGCGGAGTCCGGGGGCCAGGCCGGCGATACGGGCCGCATGATCGCACCTGAGGGCGAGGTCCAGGTAACCGACACAGTGAAGGACCCCACCGGCCTGATCATCCACAAAGGCCGGGTCCGCTCCGGCCGCTTGCGCCAAGGGGACACGGTAAGCCTCCTGGTGGACGCGGCCGCCCGTGCAGCCACCGAGCTCAACCACACCGCCACCCACATCCTGCATGCGGCGCTGCGCAGCGTGCTGGGCGAGCACGTCAAGCAGGCCGGCTCCCTGGTGTCCCCGGACCGCCTGCGGTTCGACTTCACGCATTTTTCGCAGGTCGACCCGGACACCCTCGCGCAGATCGAGGCCCTCGTCAACGACCGGATCCGCGCCAACGTTCCCACGGAGATCGAGGAGATGGCCGCCGAGGAAGCCTTCCAGTCCGGCGCCATGGCGTTGTTCGAGGAAAAGTACGGCGACCGGGTGCGAGTGATCGCGCTGGCGGACTTCAGCAAGGAACTGTGTGGCGGCACCCACACGAGCCGCACGGGCAACATCGGCCTGTTTAAAATCGTCGCGGAGGCAAGCATAGCCGCCGGGGTCCGCCGCATCGAGGCCCTGACCGGCCGGGCCGCTGTTGAGTTCATACAGCAGGCCGAGCGCACGCTTCAGGAAGCGGCGCACCTGTTGCGGGAGAAGCCCGAGGCGCTGACCGCGCGCGTGGCGAAGCTGCTGGCCGACGCGAAGGGCCTCGAACGTGAGATCGAGCAGTTGAAGGGGCGGCTTTCCGCGGTCGCGGTGGCGGGTGCCGCCGACGAGGTCCGGAACGTGGCGGGTGTCAGCGTGCTCGTGAAGAAGGTCGAGGCGGACTCTCCGGCGCTGCTGCGGGACCTGCTGGATCGTTACAAGGACAAGGTGAGATCCGGCGTCGTGGTCCTGGGCAGCGTCAGCGACTCCAAAGTCATGCTGATCGCCGGAGTCACCGCGGACCTCGCCGAACGTTACCACGCCGGCAACATCATCAAGCAGGTGGCGGCGATGGTGGGCGGCAGAGGCGGCGGCCGCCCGGACATGGCCCAGGCCGGCGGTTCCCAGCCGGAAAACCTGGATCAGGCGTTGGCTAAAGCGCTCGAGATCATCCAGAAGGGGCCGAGGGTAAAAAGTTGAAGGTCAAAGGCCCGGGTGCCAACGCGTCAGCCGCGGCGGGACCGGGTCACAGGTCGAGGGTGTTGGTGCTGGACAGGTCCGCCTGCCCCGTGGGTTGATCGACGGCAGCTTGACCACCTCGGCTGCGGACGGCGATCTCGCTCTTGGCCGGCTCCACCCACCCGAAGGTGCGTCGGACGAGGGCGGTGTAGCGGGGATCGGCGCTCATCTTCAGGAATTCATTTTCCCGGTGCTTGATCTGATCGAGCAGCACGAGGTCGATTTCCGACCCAACTCTGCCGATCCCCCGGACCAGGACGGACAGGTGCCTGAGAAGCCCGTACAGGTTCTGCCGGCCTTCCTCCGTGATGTAAAACTGGGATTCGGGGTTGCCGAACACGTTGAGCGCGCTGTGTAGAATCGAGGCGGCGGTGTTGCCGCCGATCAGCGCCAGGAAGATGTGCACCTCCCGCTCCAGAGCGATCAGAAAGCGCGGCGGCATCGGTGCGACACCGGCCAATTCCGGTCCGAAAGCCCCCATGAGCCGCTTGCGGATGCTCACGACCTTGGTCAGGAACCGCTTCTGGTCGCTGTTGACCCTCCACACCGCGTAGCTCATGACCTTGCCGTCCAGGCCCGCATGCACCCGCAGTATCTCCTCCGGGGTCAGTTCGATATCGACGTTGATCTCTTTGTTGTAAGTCCGCAGGAACTGCGTGGACAGCATGATGGCGTTGCGATCCGGGAAGCTGACCTGGGCCGGGTCGGCCATGAAGTCGGCCAGCATGATCCGAACGGCCTGGATGGGCTGCTTGATCTCCCTGATCAGGAACTGCAGGGAGTTCAGGAAAGGCAGGCGGTCGTTGCGGCGAGGCATATCCTTGAGAAACTCCCACAGCACCTTGAAGATTTTCTTGTGATAGCGGGCAAACTCCGGGATCTTCTTTTCGAAGCTGGTCTTCTGGAAGCCACCGCGACCGTCGAAGCAGCCGCGGAACAGTTTGAGGATGGCTTCCATTTCCTCGGGCGCCAGGTCGAAAAAGGCGGCCAGGGAGGCGGCGTCGCGCGAGAAATAGATCGGTTCGTCACCGGCTGTGGCCTGCAACGTCCGGCGGGCGGCGGCGTGGTCCTTGGCCGTGTCGATGGCCTGGGCGAGCTTTTCCTCGACCTTGCCGACGATGCGCTCCCGGTCCCCTTCCCAGACTTTGACCACGTTGTTATCGATCACCAGGTCATTGAGCAGTTCGCTCGGCAGTTGACCCATGCCGGCCTGGACGCGCTGCAGCGCAGATTCCATCAACTGCTGGCCGGCGGGGTTGGCCTGCATGGCCGTGAGCAGGTTGGTGATCAGCCCGAGTCTCTCGCCGAGGGAACCCGCGTCGAGGCTGCCATAATCCTGTCCGTAAACGCAGCGCATGGTGCCGGCCGCGGCGGCAGGGGCGTCTTTAAAAGTATCTTTCAATAGGCGCGTCAGGCTCTCCCGGAACGCCGCATCCCCCATGACGGCCGTGGGGCCGTCCGGTGAGGGGCGGCTGCCGGCTTCGCCGCCTGCATCGCCGCCCGTTCCGCTGCTCGCACCGCCGCCTGTATCACCGCCGATAGAACCGCCAGTACCACCGCCCGGAGCGTCGGGCACGGCCGTTGCGGTGTCGGTGCCGTCGGCCCACCCGCCGCCACCCCAGGCCGGCTCGTCCGCCGGTGTGTCCGTCGATTTGCGCCGGCTGGCGTTGACCTCGATCGGCGGCCGCTGCAGCTTGTCGCGCAGGCTCTTGATGGCGAAGAGCGTCTGATAAACATTCGGGAACTGGCGGTGCAGGCGGGCGTTTTCCGGACGCTGCATGAAGGCCGAGACCTTGCGCACCATGTCCTCCACGGCGCCGGCGGGAAGCTCGTTGACGGCGGCGAGCATGGTGAGGTTCGGGTCAGGCAGGCCCTGGTCGTCGCGCACGGGCGTGAGCTGCATCGGCTTGCCATTGCGGCTGTACGTGATGGGGGAATCCTTTTCGGCCGCCGAGCGGTAGCAGGAAAGAACGCGCAGTGCCCCGCGGAGGCAGTCCATGGACTCCGGGGTGTCATCCGGCATGCGCAGCAGGATCGAGTCGATCCCCTCGGCCGCAAGTGTATCAAACGATTTCTGAAGCCGCCCCTCCAAGTGCCTCATGCGGATGCCCAGGCGCTTGATGACGGCGGCGACGATGGCCGTATCGATGCTGATGTCGCCGAATCGGACGAGGTAGTCGGCTTTTTCCGACAACTTGCCCTTTGCAGCCCCGCGGTGGCTGACGCGGATGACTCCATCGTGGCCCGGCAGCCGGGCGAGCTGAAGCAGGATGCTGCCGAATAGTCTGAAGGTGTCCTTCTCGGTTTTGATCCCTTCCCAGTACTGGACGTCTCGGAAACAGGCATTCAGCAGATAGACCATCTCGACGAGGAGCATGCGCGAGCGGTCCAGATCCTCCGCGGTCGCCGTGGCCGCCGTCGCGGCGGTCGGCTGGCCAGGGATCGAGACCCTTTGCAGACTGTCGCCGAGTTCCTGCAGAAGCTTGGCTGCGGTTTCGTCCATGTGCGCCTCAAAGCCGCCGCGCGAGCGTCGCCCGGTGGCACCGGTTCATCCATATCAAAGTGTCATCGACACTTACATTATTATATCGGACTCAGGCCTCGAAGTCAAAGTGCGAGGGCTTGACAATAGTATTAATAACTAAAAAATACAGTAAGATACATGCCTTTCAAGATACAACGCACCTTGCACTCTGTGCCTTGCGCCGGTTATGCATCAGGCTCCCTTCAGTACGTCGATCATAGTGTAGAGTTGTCCCTTCGCGCCGGCGGCGAGTTTTCTCTCCAGGTAGAGCAGGGCATCAAGCGTGCCCAGCACATAGATGTCCCGGCCGTTGACGTTGTGGGTGAACTCGAACCGAACGGTCTTGTCCGCTGAAACCAGAGTGTAGGTGTGCCAGCCGTGGCCCGTCAGGTATTGTTCGGGAACACCCCAGCGGAGGCTCTGCACCTGCGGATCACGCTCCTTGGCGATCTGCTCCTCCGAAAAAGGGACCCCCAGGCGATTGAAGTAGCCTACCATGAGCTTGGCGGTCCCGCTCGTGTCGGCCTTAGCACTCTGGTGGCTTTCCCGGATTTCGAGGGTGTAGCCCTGGAACAGCCCCGGGAACGTGTCGGCGGCATACTCCATCATGGCCTGGAAGCCCACGATCTGCTTGGCCATGTTCGGGGCCACCACGGCGGCGATATCGGAGCCGCGGACGGTCTGCTCGATGTGTTGGCGGTCGCCTCCGGTGGTCCCCATGACAAAAGGCAGCCGCCACCGGCAATAGAACTCGGCGTTGGCATTAACGGCGGCGGGGTGGGTGTAGTCAACGCTCAGGAACCGGCCGTACTGCTCCCGGATTTGAGCAATGGCCTCGGCGCGCTGTCCGGGACGGATGAGGCGAACGGGCCGGCCCTCAACGGCAGCCTCCGCCTGGACAATCTCGGGGCCGGTCAGTGAAAACGGGAGCAGTTCGAAGCGCGCGTCGGCGGCCACGTGCCGGGCCACTGTGCCGGCAACGTTTCCGGGTATTCCGTTGACCATGACGTTGATGGGATGCATGCGGGGAACCTCCGTTTTGAAATGGTTTGGCCTGTTGACCCATCGGCGGATGGGCACAGGGCAGAGGACGTAGGGCATCGGGAAAAAACCAGTGCTGAATGGTTCCGACACCGCGGGCTATCGCTTCGCGGCTACGCCCAGTTTTTCCGTTGTCTGCTTCAGGATTTTCTTCAATTTCGGAAAACAGCGATCGCCGAAAGCCGCCAGACGTTCGCTCAGGCTTCTCAGGGCCGCGGGGATGTAGTCGGCGAAATACGGCTTGGCCTTCACGGTGCTGAGAAAACCGAAGGCACCTAGGATTTGCAGATTGCGGGCGAGGGCGCAGTGCTCGAAGCCCTGCCGGAAGCATGCGGCGTCGGTCGGCCGCATCGCCGCCAGGCGCCGGATCCCATAGTCCAGAAGGCTGGCTTGCTCGGCAGGCGTCAGGCCCACGTACGGGTCGATCAGCAGCGATGCCAGGTCGTACTGAACCGGACCGAGCCGGCCGCCCTGGAAATCGATGAAATGCCAGCGCCCGTTCTTCAGCATGATGTTGCGCGACTGCATGTCGCGGTGCATGAACCCCTCCACGGCATGGCTCAGCGCGCCGTCCGCGATGACGGCGAACTCGTCCTCGAAGTCCTCAACGCCGGCGTTCATGCCGGCCACGCGGTTTAAAAAGGCATCAACGAAATACCGGCACTCGCGCTCGAGAATCAGCTCGCGACTGTAGCGTGGCGTCTGGAAGGCCCACGCCGTGTCGAAGCCGCCGGCACCCTGCATGGACAGGGCGATCAAGCTGTCGATGATTGCACGGTACCAGTCCATGACCCGGCCCCGGTCTTTTTCGCGCTGCACCGCCGCCTGAAGCGAGGTGCCGCCCAGGTCCTCCAGAAAGACCAGCCCCGCGAACGTGTCGCTGAAGAATATCTCCGGTACCGGAAGTCCTTTGTCTCTCAGGTGCCGGCCGATCGTCACGAACGAATCCACCTCGGCGACCGGCGTCGCAGGCCGCAGGCCGTGGTCGGCCATGACCAGCGACCGGCTCCCGGCGCTTACCCGGAACCAGCACCGGTCGGAGCCGTCCCCCTCGATCTGCTCCCACGCCAGCGCCGCCGCCGGGTCCTCGCCGAAGGCGACGCGCCAGGCCGCCGCCGCCGAGAGCTCCCGCGCGGTCGCGCGGTAACGTTCGGGGGTCCCCAGGTCTTTCCAGACGGGGTTTTCGGGGATGCACGCCAGCACCGTTCGCCCGTCGGCGATCATGGCCTGAAAGGCGTCGACGCTGTGGGCGAAACGGCCGTCGGGAAGGTAGTCGAGAATCACGGGATCAAGCACCTGGATGCCGGTGAACGTGAGCCGACGGGGGGCGCCGTCGGCGGGCCGCGTCGAAAAATCGATCACGCGGCCACGCGCGTCGACGCTTACCGTGTTGAAGTCCGGGTCGTCGCAGAGGACCAGGGTCGCGGCGGGACGGTGGCGGAGGTGAAACGCGTAGACCTGTCGCAGATCGATGGTTGAGAAGATGTCGGCGTTGACGACCATGAACGGCCGGTGGTCCCAGAAATCAGCGGCATTCTTGATGGCGCCCCCGGTGCCGAGCAGGGCGGGTTCAAAGCGGGTGATGACCGGCATGTCGAAGCGTTGCGCAGCGACGAAGCGTTCGATCTCGGCGTGGCGGTGATGGGTGTTGACCAGGACCGCCTCGCCGCCGGCCGCCTGCAGGTTGCGGATGTGGATTGCCAGCAAGGTCCTTCCGGCCACGGTGAACAGCGGTTTCGGGGTGATGGCGGTGTGGGGCCGTAGGCGTGTCCCCAGGCCGGCGGCGAGGATCAATGCTTTCATCGGAGTGGGTTGCGCTCGGAGACGGAAAGTGTAAGTTTCATCGATAGCCATCAACCTCTGAGGTTATTGCTGCAGATGCTTCAACGCACGGTGAATGGCCGCGGCCGGTGGGGCGATCAGGTCCCGGTCTTCCGAGCCCCGGACCCCGGCGGCCGCGAAATACTCCAGGGCGTTCTCGAAGGCGATCTTGGAGATGGCCTCGATATGGTCGAGCTCCTTGCGCCGGTGCATCCGGCGTCCCAGGGCGACGATCTTCTTGATGCGGTCCTTGGCCTCCGCGGCGTCGTAAGGGGTCTGCACCAGGTAATGGGCCACGATCCCGTAGGATTCCAGCAGCGTTTTGAGAAACATGGCGAAGAGCTTCAGCTTGCGGTAACCGGCGGCGGTCACGTTGCAGGTGTCCGGCAGGCTCGGATGGGGGACCAGCACGGCATCGTCCACAAAGGTCTTGAGCGCCCGGTGCATCAGCTGCGCGGCGGTGGTGTCGCTGTCGAAGACGAACTCGAACTGGAAGAGATTCTGCAGGAATTCGTAGTCGGTGTGCAGGTCCGATGCCGTAAACTGAAACGCGTCCTTTTGGAGGATGGCCAGCGCGGTGAACGCGGCGGGGATAAAGAACGCGATGCAGTTGTTCTTGTAGTAGTCCAAGAGCGGCCTTTTCCCCTCGCTCAGCACGAAGCCGGCCGACTCGGCCGGGTCCTGCGGGTCGAGTCTCAAGGCCTCCAGGGCCCTGCGCTGGACATAGGAATCCAGGGCGTGGGCGATCGCCCGCCGGTGGTCCAGGATCAGAGTGTCGGCGATCCGGGTCTCGATGGCGCAGAGATGGTTCAAGTAGACCTCGGCGACCGACATCAGTTCTTCGAACGAAAAACGTTCCCGGGCGGCGTTGAGAATGGCGGCGGCTGCGAGCGCGTGCGGTGTGGCGACGTTCACGCGGTCGATCTCATAGGCGATCCGGTGCGCCAGGTTGCGGCAGAAGCGGCTCAGCTCCTTGGGGGTCATCTCGGTGCGGTCCTGACCGTCGCGGGCCTCCAGGTCCTTCAGGGATATGGGGTCCCCGAACCGAAGATAGACCTTGCCGTAGCGTTTTCTCAAGAATTTCCGGGCGCGGACGACCTGTCGAAAGTTCTCCGCCTGTTTGGCGCCGCCTTCGATCTCCTGCAGGTAGGACTTGTCCTCCAGGACCCGATCGTAGCCGATGGACACGGGCACGAACACCATGTCGGGGCACGCCCCTTTCTTGTAGGCGCTCAGGAGGATGGACAGCATCCCCAGCTTGGGCAGCAGCAGTTTGCCGGTGCGGCTGCGGCCGCCTTCGATGAACTGCTCGACGTTGTAGCCCTCCTCGATGATCTTGTGGATGTATTCAGTGAAGGTGCGTGAATACAGGACAGCGCCCCGGAATGTCCGGCGGATGAAAAAAGCTCCGCCCCGCCGGAACAGCGGCCCCATCGGCCAGAACGAGAGGTTCTTGCCGGCGGCCACCAGGGGGCAGGGCAGATCATTCTGGTAAAGGACGTAGGAGATGAGCAGGTAGTCGAAATGGCTCTTGTGCGACGGGATGAAGACAAGGGGCCCCCTCAGGCTCATGCGCTTGATGGCCGCAAGGTCCTCCGGGTTCATCGACAGCCCGTCGAACAGGGTCCGCAGGAGCCAGGCGACAATGTGGGAATATACCAGGATCCAACTCGGGCTGAATGCGGCTGCGATTTCGTTCAGGTACTCCGCGGCTTTCATCCGCACCTCGGCGAACGCCAAGCCGTGCGTCTGCGCGTGAGACTGGAGGGTTTGCTGGAAGCGCTCCCCGCTCAGGATGCTTTCCCTCAGCTCCGCGCGGGATTTGAGCACCGGTCCGGTGATGCTCTGGCGGTGGCGGTTGATCTGGGCCAGGATCTCGCCCCGCAAAATGGCCGCCTGATACTCGGGGACGTGCGGGGCGATGTCGGGTCGTTCGAGAAAACGCTGCACGCTGATCGGCGGCGAGATTTCGACGAAGGCGTTGCCGGATTGCTTGAACATGACCGCGAGCCGCCGGAGCCTGCCCGGTTCGTCATCGGGGCCGAACAGCATGTCGATCAAGGTGGGGTGCGCCCGCCGGGGCCTTTTGCCGAAGAACATGATTTGCGGCACAACGAGAACCGGCTGCGCGGTGGTCTTCTGCAGGCGGATCAGGAACTCCACCGGGTCGACGGACCCCTTGCCGGAGCGCTGCCAGAAACGCTTTTTCTGGATCAGCGTGAAAAAACCGGCCCCCGCCTTCAGCAACTCGTCGTGGAGAAAGCCGCTGCCGTAGGGGTCAGGCCACCGCCCGTGCCGCAGCAGGCTGTCGGCGTGCGCCAGCAGGATCCGCAGCATCCGGGAGGGCGGCTGCCAGATGAAAAACCGGCCGCCGAGACCGAGGCGGGGGAAGTGCAAGCCCAGGTGGCGGTAGCGGTGGTAGGCGAAGAGAAACGCAAAGTCGCTCTTGAACTTCGAAGCGTAGACGACGATGGCGTTGGCAGGCAACTGGCGCAGAGCGGCGGTCTGGGGCGCTTCGAGCCGCACCCCGGAATAGAAGAGCTCGAGGGCCCGCGACAGGACGGGGCCGGGATCGTCCGGCAGCACGTTGCGGTAGTGATGATGCGTGCCGTGGAGGATCCGGTCGATCCAGCGCCGGGCCCGGCCGGCCACGGTCTGCCGAGCAGAGGTGGGATGTTCCATGAGTGCTGCCTCGAAACGTCAGACGCTTTCATCTTCCGGCCCGGCGCCTTGAGCCGCCCCGGAAGTATAAAAAATCAATCGGGTTGTGAAGGTTCGACTTGCTTGCCAGTAGCAGAACAGGGCCGCGTTTGCAACCTCAACGGCAAAAGCGCGGGGGGACTCCGGTCGTTTCTGCCTGCAGCTGAAAATCCAAGTCCGCCCCCTGCGGGCAGCTGATGGCGGCCGGGGTCCGGATGCCCCGCCGCCGGGCGCAGTGGAGTTCAAAATGGCCTTGTCTTGGTCAAATCGTTGTGTTATAAAAATCGAACCCCAGGGATCGTGTCCGGTCTTTTCCGGAACGCTGGCGGCGTTCGTTCGCATGCGCGCACAGGAGATGACCCGATTTCGCGAAAGTGAAACCGAATTCTATCGAATATGGAAAAGGAGGGCGTGAGGTTATGAAGACTTTGGTTGGTGGTGCGGTGGCTGCAGCATTAGGTCTGATCGGGCTGGGCGTGTGGTGGGCGGATTTCCTCATGGTGCTTAAGGGCACCATCCCGGTGTTGCTGCTTCTGGGCGGGGGGCTGGCGATCTATCTCGGATTCGACGAGATGAAGGATACCTGGAAGAAGGATGAGTCGCCCGCGCCGTCGATGCCCGTCGATGAGCTCGAAAAGTACAAGAGCGAAATATCCGATCTCAAAAAAGAACTGGATTCGCTTAAAACGGAGCGCAAGCCAGAATAACTGCCGGAAACGGTGGGGCCCGGCAGACCGCTCCGGGGCCGGGCCCTGGCCCCTCAAGCCGATTCCAAAACGCACATCACGGCCCGGGCATAGCGCGTGCGGCGCTGCCAGCGGTCTTCAGGGGTTTTGAATTCAGTTCCGTTACAGCGCCTCTTTGGTGGCCGCTACGGCCAGCCGGTCGGCGCGGTCGTTCTCCACAACGCCTTTGTGCCCCTCCACCTTGACGAGCCTGAGATCCCTGAAAGCCGCCATGTCTTTGCGGATGGCGGCGATCAACTCCTGGTTCTTCTTTGCTTTCCAATTCCGAGTCAGCACCCCGTGGGCATAGCTGCTGTCCGTATAGACGCGGACGGGCAGGTTTTTCTTTTTCACCGCCGCCAGCCCCTTCTGAATCGCCAGCAGTTCGGCGATGTTGTTGGTCGCCTCACCTATGTATTCCCCGATTTCCTTTCGTTGTGAGCCGTAAATCAGCACCACGCCGATGCCGGAGGGCCCGGGGTTCCCGGACGAAGCCCCGTCCGTGTAGATGTGCACGACCCCCTCCTCCGGGCGGTCCGTGACGGCCGCAGCCGGCCGGCGGGGCACTTTGGCTGCGGGCGCGCGCGGGGCTGCAGCCACCTCTGCCAGGCGGCGCAGGTTTTCCGTCCCGACCCGGTAGTCCTGGGGCTGGTCCAATTGATATTTGATCAGAGCGCGGCCGCCAATTTCGAGCGGCCGGCCCTCGGCGTCCGCCGCCACCCAGACCTTGTTGTTTTTAAAACGCATTCTGACCCAATGCGGTTCGGCAGAGTCGGCTGAGTTTTTTGGATTCATTCTGATTGTGCCGTTCTGGGATCGGTTCTGGCAAAGAGCATGGAGAAGAGAGCAAAGGGTAAGAAAGGCTATGCCCGATGCCGCATGCTCCCTGCCCGCTCATGTGTAAAGGAAGAACTCCCGTCGCATTTCCCGAAACTCCTCCAATTCATGCTGCCATGATGCTTCGATGCTCTCGACCGGCTCCATGGCCTCGATCCGGCGGCGTACGGCCGCATCGCCGATGAGCAGGTCGATGGGCATTTTCTCGTGCTCGTACTCGTAGGGGGGCGGTCGCCAGTCGAACTCGGTCGAGTGATGGCGGATGGTTGCCTGAAGCAGGCGCAGAGTGGTCCGGTACGGCGCGTAGCGCTGCGGCTCCGTGACATGGATTTGGAACCCGCGGCAGCACTGGCCCTGCCACTTGCCGGAGGTGGGCTCAAACACGACCGGCCGGAGCACGGCGCCGGCGATGGACGTCTGCCCGAATTCAGCCTCGAGTTTCGGAACGTGCAGGTAGGGTGCTCCGAACAGCTCAAACGGCTGGGTGGTCCCGCGGCCCTCGGAGACATTGGTCCCTTCCCAGAGGACCTGGCCGGGGTAAACCATGGCTGCGGCCGGGGTGGGCAGGTTGGGGGAGGGGGCGACCCAGGGGATCCCCGTGTCGGCGAAGGTCATCTCCCGTTTCCAGCCCGACATGGGCATGACCCGCAGATCGCAGCCGATGCCGAAGCGGGCGTTGAACAGCCGGGCGAGTTCGGCCAGGGTCAGGCCGTGGCGCATGGGGATCGGATAGCGGCCGACGAAGGATGCCCACTCGGGTCGGAGCAGGTTGCCCTCCACCGCCACGCCGCCGGTCGGGTTGGGGCGGTCGAGCACGAGGACCGTCTTGCCGCAGGCCGCCGCGGTCTCCAGACAGTAGGACAGCGTGTAGGCGAAGGTGTACACGCGGGTGCCTGCGTCCTGGAGGTCGACGACGAGCACGTCGATGTCGGCCAGCATCCCGGCGGCGGGGATGCGGGTGCGGCCGTAGAGGCTGAAGACGGGGATACCCAGGATCGGATCGACCATGTCGTCGGACTCGATCATGTTGTCTTGCTTCTCGGCGAAGAAACCGTGCTGCGGGGAGAACAGTGCACGCAGGGCACCCGGGAATCGCTCGCGGAGCCGGTGGCGGGCGTGGCGAAAGCAGCGATCGACCGAAGCCGGGTTGCAGAGCAGCCCCAAGCGCCGGCCGTCCAGCCAGGCCGGCGGGTCCTCGATCAAACGCTCCAATCCGGTCAGAACTCTTACCATTGCCCTCGACCCTTCCCCCTCTTAAACCCTTTTTCCGCCCTTTACCACAGTAGAGCCTGGATCGGAAGGGCAAACAGGGCGGACCCCCTGCCTCAATTCCCTTGACAGGTTCTCAAGAAGTTTCTAAAAAGACCCTTTGGACGATCGGCGGCGGCGAGCGCATATTAAGGGCTGCACGGGATGGATCGGGGGGCGTGGTGGATCTGCGATTGAGGGGCGTCGTCGTCATCGTCGGCAACTACGGCAGCGGCAAGTCCGAGGTGGCCATCAACCTGGCTGCCTTCCACCGGCAGGCCGGGCTGCGGGTGCGCATCGCCGATCTCGACCTGGTGAACCCCTATTTCAGGTCCCGCGAGGCCCGGGAGGCGCTTGCGGAAATGGGCATCGAGGTGGTGCTGCCACCGGACCCATACCTGCAGGCCGAGCTGCCGGTGCTCAGCCCCATGGTGGCGGGGATCATCCGCCAGCCAGGCGAGTTGACCATTCTCGACGTCGGCGGCGACAACGTCGGCGCCATGGTGCTGGCGGCTCTGGGGGACGCCTTCGCTGCTGGCGCCATTCCGCAGGTGCTGCAGGTGGTCAATCCCCTGCGGCCCGCGACCGACACTCACGCGGGTTGCCTGAAGATTCGCCGGCAGATCGAAGCAGCCGCTATGCTTTCCGTGACCGGCCTGATCGGGAACGCCAACCTGATCGACGAGACCACTCCGGGCGAGATCGCCGACGGCTATGCGTTCGTGCAGGGGTTGTCGGAGGCGAGCGGGCTACCGGTCGTGTGCATCACCGTGGCCGAGGAATTGCTGCCGCAGGTGGATGCGTCGCGGTTCATCTGCCCGGTGCTCACGATCCGCCGACAGCTCGTGCCGCCATGGAAGAAGGCCGGCCGGCTGTGACGCCTGGGCCGCCGCGGCGGACAATGAACAACGACATTCGGGTTCGAGCGGCGGCCCCGTTCGAACTTTGAGGAGGGATTGAATCATGGCGTATGAACATGGTGTCGACCCGGAGCGCTGCAAGGGATGCGGGCTGTGCGTTACGGCCTGCCCGAAGAACGTGCTGGAGATCGACACGGAGATGAACACCCGGGGCTATTTCCCCGCTCACCAGGCCCGGCCGGAAGATTGCATTTTCTGCGCCATCTGCGCCACGGTCTGCCCGGATGTCGCCATCACGATCAACGAAATCGACGGCCAAGCCGCCGGCGCAGCCAAACGGAGGAAGTAAGATGGGCAAGGTGCTGATGAAGGGTAACGAAGCCATCGGCGAGGCGGCCATCCGGGCCGGCTGCCTGAACTATTTCGCCTACCCGATCACGCCCCAGTCCGAGGTGGCCGAATACCTCTCGAAGCGGCTGCCGGAGGTGGGCGGCGTCTTCCTCCAGGGGGAGAGCGAGGTCGCGGTTTCCTACATGATCTTCGGGGCCTCTGCCTGCGGGGCGCGAGTGTTCACCACCTCGTCCAGCCCGGGGATCAGTCTGATGTCCGAGGGCATCAGCTACATCACGGCCGCCCAGTGTCCGGCGGTGTTCATCAATATCATGCGCGGCGGCCCGGGTCTTGGCGGCATCCTGCCCTCCCAGGCTGATTACTTCCAGTCGGTGAAGGGCGGTGGGCACGGGGACTATCGGCTGCTGGTCATGGCGCCGGCGAGCGTCCAGGAGGCCGTGGAAATGACGATGACAGCCTTCCCCCTGGCCGAGAAATACCGCAACCCGGTCATGATCCTGGGCGACGGTTTGATCGGCCAGATGATGGAGCCGGTGGAGTTTCCGGATCATCTGAAAAGCGAGCCGTCGAACAAGGACGGCTGGGCCACCAACGGGATGGATACGCGCCGGAGCTCCACGCGCAACCTGGTGCGGACGCTTTACCTCGTCCCCGAGGAGCTCAACGCCCACAATCTGAAATTGAAGGCCAAGTACGACCGCATGATTCGTGAGGAGATCCGCTGGGAAACCTACAACCTGGACGGGGACTACCGCATGCTCATCGTGAGCTACGGCACCATGAGCCGCGTGTGCCGCACGGTTATCGACAACTTCAAGGCCAAGGGCATCGAAATCGGCATGGTGCGGCCCAAGACCCTCTTCCCGTTCCCGAAGCAGGCCATCTACGACGCCGCGGCCAAGGCGAGCTGCCGGGCCGCCATCAGCGTCGAGATGAGCATGGGCCAGATGGTGGAGGACGTGGAGCTTAGCGTCAAGGGCCTCAAGCCGGTCCACTGGTACGGCAAGTGCGGCGGCGATGTGCCCACGCCGGAAGAAGTGATGGAGGAAGTCTCGAAGCTGATGGCTTCGTGAGTCAGATTTCTGCGATGGGATTCACCGCGCAGTCCTTGCGGAAGCACCCATCGAGTTCAAAGCTGGAAGCAAGAGCCGACACCTGACAGGAGCAGAAATTATGGGAAAAGCATTTCATCGACCTGAAGCATTGGCCGACGTGGTCACGCACTACTGCCCGGGATGCACCCACGGGGTGGCCCACCGGCTGGTGGCCGAGGTTATCGACGAGTTGGGCATCCGCGGCCGCACCGTTGGGATTGCCCCGGTGGGGTGCGCGGTGTTGTGCTACAATTACTTCACCTTCGACTTCCAGGAGGCCGCCCACGGCCGCGCACCGGCCATGGCCACCGGCATCAAGCGGGTGCGGCCCGACCTCGTCGTATTCACGTACCAGGGCGACGGAGACCTCGCCAGCATAGGGATGAGCGAAATCATTCACTCTGCCAACCGCGGCGAGAAGTTTACGACCATTTTCATCAACAACGCGGTCTACGGCATGACCGGTGGGCAGATGGCCCCCACCACTATGCCCGACCAGCGCACCACCACCTCGCCTTTCGGCCGCAAGGTGCTGGAGACCGGCATGCCCGTGAAGATGGCCGAACTGCTGTCCGCCCTGGAGACTCCCGCCTACATCGTCCGGGAGGCGCTCACCAAGCCGAAGTACATCAACCGGGCGAAAAAGGCGATCCACAAGGCCTTCAGCTACCAGCTGAACAAGACCTGTTTCAGCCTGGTGGAGCTGATCAGCACCTGCCCCACGAACTGGGGCATGACGCCGGGGGACGCCCTGAAATGGGCGGAGGAGAAGATGATTCCGTACTACCCTCTGGGTGAATACAAGACGCCGGAAGCCGGCCGCCTGAACCCGGCCGCGGGGAGGAAACATGCAGAGTGAAGTCCAATTTGCCGGCTTCGGCGGGCAGGGCGTCATGTTGATGGGGCAGATCCTGGCCCAGGCGGCCATGAATGCCGGCTTTGAAGTGGTGTGGATTCCCTCCTACGGCCCCGAGATGCGGGGCGGTACGGCGTACTGCACCGTCGTGATCAGCGACCGGCCCGTCGGCTCGCCCATCATCCGCAACCCCCAGCACCTGGTCGCCATGAATCGGCCGTCCCTGGAGAAATTCGCATCCACGGTCAAGCCGGGTGGTGTCGTCTTCATCAACGCCTCCATCATTCCCGTCGGCGCAGGCCGCAGCGACGTCGATGAGCTGCGGGTGCCCATTATGGAGATCGCCAAGGATTTGGGCAACGTCAAGGCGGCCAACATCGTGGCCCTGGCGGCGTTCGTGGCTCGCAGCCGGGTGGTGAGCTTCGAAGAATTGACCGGGGCCGTGAAGCAGAAGTTTGCCGAAAAGGCCAAGCTCATCCCGCTCAACGTGAAGGCGCTCGAAGCCGGGCGCAAAGCAGCCACCGGGAACTAATGCAACTTGTTTTCGTACCACGACCGTCGTCCCCTGTTGCAGCATCGGGAGCCCTATCGTGACCTTCAAAGTCCCCGATCACATCCTGTCCATCCCTGCCTACGTTCCCGGGAAACCGATCGAGGAAGTCGAGCGCGAGCGCGGCATTCGGGGCTCAATCAAACTCGCCTCCAACGAAAACCCCCTGGGGCCTTCGCCCAAGGCTATCGAGGCCGTGCGCGGGATTCTGGCGGGTGTCCATCGTTACCCGGAGAGCGGCGGGTTTGAGCTGACCCGCAGGCTTGCCGGCCGGCTGAAGCTGACGCCGGAGCACATCGTTCTCGGCAACGGGTCCGACGACATCATCGCCATGTTGGGCACGGCCTACCTGCAGCCGGGGAACGAGGTGGTCATGGCGCGGCCCTCGTTCCAGATGTATGAAATCGTCACCCGGGCCGCCGGCGCCGTGCCGGTGGAGGTGCCCCTCAAGGCGTTTCACAACGACCTTGCGGCCATGGCCGCGAAGCTCACGCCCCGCACCCGTATGGTGTTTCTTAACACGCCCCACAACCCCACCGGCACGATCGTCAACCGCGCGGAGCTGGAGGCGTTCATGGCGGCCCTGCCGGCCGAGGTCATCCTGGTGCTGGACGAGGCCTACATCGAGTTCGCGCGCACGCCGGGCGGCCCGGACAGCGCGGAGTACGTGAGGGCCGGCCGGCCGGTGGTGGGCTTGCGGACGTTTTCCAAAGTCTACGGTCTGGCAGGCCTGCGCGTCGGTTACGGCCTCATGCCGCCCGCTGTCGCCGAGGTCCTGAACCGGGTACGGCAGCCGTTCAACGTCAACCTGCTGGCGCAGAAAGCCGCCGTCGCGGCCCTGGACGACGACGAGTTCCTGGACGAGACTCTGCGGGTCGTGCACGCGGGCGTGGATTATTTGCAGCGGGCACTCGGCGCGCTCGGGTTGGAGTGCCTTCCAACCCATTCCAACTTCCTGTTCTTTCGTGTGCCCAAACCCGCGCGTGAGGTTTTCGAGGACCTCCTCGACCGGGGTGTCATCGTCCGCCCGCTCGCCAGTTACGGCTACCCGGAGCACCTCCGGGTGAGCGTCGGCCGGCCGGAGGAGAATGCGCGGTTTGTGGAAGCCTTGCAGCAGGTGCTGGGGGTGTAAGGTAATTGTAACTAGAAGCCACCTATGTGAGATCACGCATGTCTTTTCCGTCAGTCTATCCGCCTAAGCAGTTACAGGTAACTAAAAAACTTCTGGTTACCATTGACGGCCCGGCCGGCGCCGGTAAGACCACCGTCAGCAGGGCGCTGGCCGACCGACTGGGCTACCGCTACATCGACACCGGCGCCCTCTATCGCGGGGTGGCCTATCACGCAAAAAAGCGCGGGGTTCCGCCCGGAGACGACGTCGCCCTGGCGCGGATGCTGGAGGACCTCCGGTTGGGCTTTCAGCGCACTGAAAAGGGGCTCAGGCTGACGGCCGACGGCGAGGACATCACCGACCGCATCCGCACGCCCGAGATGTCCATGCTGGCTTCGAGCGTCTCCGCGCAACCAGCCGTGCGCGCCTTTCTGCTGCAGGTGCAGCGGGAGCTCGGCCGCGAAAAGGCCGCCGTTTTCGAGGGCCGCGACATGGGCACCGTGGTCTTTCCCGCGGCGGACGTCAAGTTCTTCCTGAGTGCCTCGGAAGAGACCCGGGCCAAACGCCGCTTTGCCGAGCTGCAAGGCCAGAGCCCGGCCAGCCTGGAAGAAGTGGAGCGCGACATGCGGCGCCGGGACGAGCAGGACAGCACCCGGGCCATTGCGCCTCTCCAACCGGCCGCCGACGCGATCCGGATCGACTCCTCCGCAATCAGCATTGACCGGGTGGTCGAACTGATGTTGGGTCATATCACAGCGGCGCTGGAACGCCCCTGATGCCTCACGCGATGCCGGGTGAAGCGTTCTGCGACATGCCGGCGTCCGGATGCTCCTGCCTTTTCGGGCCGACCGGATAGCCGGCCTGCGGAACGGCCGTGCTCCATTTTATAGTTGCTTTTTTCCGCCATTCTGCTACAAGTAGTCGGTTATTTCGGGATTTCAATTCGCAGGCCAAGGGGGAAGATAGCGTTTATGGTCAACGTCACAACCAACTCCGAAGACGAAATGGTGCGCAAGCCGGCGGAGGAGACCGCGGCCGGGAAAGACTCGAGCCAAGACTCCGGCGAGCCTTCCATGATGATGTACGAGGACAGCTTCGGCCAGTTCAAGGAAGGCGAAGTCGTCACCGGGGTGATCACATCGGTCGACAAGGACCTGGTGCTGGTCGACATCGGATACAAGTCCGAAGGCCAGATCCGCATCAATGAATTCCGGGCAGAGGACGGCAGCATCACCGCCAAGATCGGCGACACCATCGAGGTCATGGTGGAATGGTGGGACGACGAGGACGAGCGCGTCATCCTGTCCAAGGACAAGGCCGCCAACGTCAAGGTGTGGGAAAGCATCAAGAAGTGCCACGACGAGGACGGCACGATCACCGGCACCATCTCCAGCCGCGTCAAGGGAGGCTTCTCCGTCGACATCGGGGTGCTGGCATTTCTGCCCGGCTCCCAGGCGGATCTGCGGCCCATCCGCAACCTGGATGAAATGGTCGGCAAGACCTTCGATTTCAAAATTCTCAAATACAACCGCAAACGCAGCAACATCGTGCTGTCCCGGCGGGTGCTGCTGGAAAAAGAGCGCGAGTCCAAGCGCTCGGCGACCCTGTCCTCCATCCACGAGGGCAAGGTACTGCTCGGCACGGTCAAGAACATCACCGAGTACGGCGTCTTCGTGGACCTGGGTGGGGTCGATGGTCTGCTGCACATTACGGACATCTCCTGGGGACGTGTCAAGCACCCCTCCGACATGTTCCGCATGGGCGACCAGATCAACGTGAAGGTCCTCAATCTGGACCTCGAGAAAGAGCGCGTCTCCCTGGGGATGAAGCAGCTTACCCCGGATCCGTGGAGCACGGCGGTGCAGAAGTACCCGGTCGGCTCCAAGGTGACGGGGCGTGTGGTCAGCCTGACCGACTATGGCGCTTTCGTGGAACTGCAGGAGGGTATCGAGGGTCTGATTCACGTCTCCGAGATGTCCTGGACCCGCAAGGTCCGCCACCCCTCCAAGGTGGTCTCGGTGGGTGAGAGTGTGGAGGCCGTGGTCCTGGACATCAAGCCGGACGCGCGGCGGATTTCCCTCGGCATGAAGCAGGCGGCCCCCAACCCCTGGGACGTGATCGCCGAGAAATACCCCGTCGGCACCACCATCGAAGGCAAGATCAAGAACATCACGGATTTCGGCATCTTCATCGGGATCGACGAGGGCATCGACGGTTTGGTGCACATCTCCGACATCTCCTGGACCAAGCGCATCAAGCACCCCTCCGAGCTCTACAAAAAGGGCGACACCGTCCAGGCCATCGTGCTGGACATCGAGAAGGAGAACGAGCGCTTCTCCCTCGGCATCAAGCAGATTCAGGAGGACCCCTGGAAGACGGTGGGCCAGCGCTACAAGGTGGGCAGCGAGATTAACGGCACCATCACCAACGTGACCGATTTCGGCATCTTTGTGGAGATCGAAGAGGGCATCGAAGGCCTCGTGCACGTCTCGGAGATCAGCAAGGAGAAAATCAAGACGCCGGTCGGCCGCTACAACATCGGGGACATGATCACCGCCCGCGTGATGACCATCAACAGCGACGAGCGGCGCATCGGGCTTTCCGTCAAGCGTCTGGAGATGGAAGGCGAGCAGGGCCTCCTCAGCGACTACGTCAACAACATGGGGTCCCAGAAGACCACTTCCTTCGGGGAACTGCTGCGGGAAAACCTGCAGGAGAAGCTCAAGGAAGAATAGTCCGGTTCACGTTCTAAAGAACAAGAAACCCCGCACGGCATGCAGCCTGCGGGGTTTCTTGTTTATGCTGCGCTTTTCAAATCCCCGCGTGCCTTGGCTGACGGTCCGATGCTTGTTTTCAACACCCTGGGAAGGACAGGTCAATGAAAAACAACGCTTGCTCAGCGCTGGCTGCCTGTGCTACACCGCAGTACTCTTACCCGTCTTTACCGTCTTGAATTCATTGGCGAATGGCTGTGAGGTCACCTGATATCCGCAAAACCATTTTAGCAGTCGCATCCGCAGAGAATCTGAAAGGAGGCAGCGTGAAGAGACATGTGTTGGTTTTGATCTTTGCCGTGATCGTGGGGTTCAGCGGGACCCAGGCGGCAGCCTATGACTACAAAGTGGACGATCCCTACGCGGCGACCATCGTCGGGACCCCCGACGTGCTCGAGTGGAAGGTGCCCGAAAAGATCGACTATGAGCTCCTAGGCTTGAAGGTTTTTCCTGACCGGCCCACCCCCGACGTGTTCTGGTATCAGCGGGAGTTCCTGTACACCCTGAGCTATCAGAAGCAGGAGGCACCGCTGATTTTCGTCATTGCCGGAACCGGCAGCAGCTTTTACTCCTCCAGCATGATCTTCCTGCAGAAGGCCTTCTGGGGGGCCGGTTTTCACGTCATCTGCCTCTCCTCACCCACCCAGATGAATTTCATTACCATGGCATCCGCGACCTGCGTGCCGGGCAACATCGTCGAGGACTCGCAGGACCTGTACCGGGTGATGAACCTTGCCTGGCAGCAGGTCAAAAACCGGATCAAGGTTTCGGAATTCTACCTGACCGGCTACAGCCTGGGGGGGTCCCAGTCGGCGTTCGTCTCCAAGCTGGACGAAGAAAAACGCGTTTTCAATTTCAAAAAGGTATGCATGATCAACCCAGCGGTCAGCCTGTACACCTCGGCCAAGATCCTGGACGACATGCTGCTCGAGATCATGCCCAACGGTTACAGCCCGGAGGTATTCGACCGCTGGTTCGACGAGCGGATTGCCAAGTTCGGCGAAATCTACCGGATGATGAAACACCCTCAGCTCGACCACGACTTCCTCTACGATGCCTACCGGGTTCTCCATAAAAAAGGCCAGACGCCCCGGAAGGAAAACATGGCCGGCATGATCGGGACCGTGTTCCGGCTGGCGTCGAGCACCATGATTTTCACGGCGGACGTGATGGCGAACTACGGGCTGATCGTTCCGAAAAACCGTGTGCTGGGAAGCGCGGATTCGCTGACCGATTATTTCAAGGTGGCCAACCGCATCAGCTTCATCGACTACTTCAACGATTTTCTCTACCCCTATTCCCAGTCCAGGAACCCGGGTCTCACCAAGGAAGCGTTGATCGAAGGCACGAGCCTGCGCAGCATAGAGCCGTACCTGCGGAACACCCCCAAGATCATCCTGATGGACAATGAGGATGACCTGATTCTGACGCCGGAAGACCTGTCGTTTTTAAAGGACGTGTTCGGCGCCCGCGCGAAGATATACCCGCGCGGCGGCCACTGCGGCAACATGACGTTCAAGGACAATGTCGCTCACCTGATCAATTTTTTCAAGAACTGAAAGGACTCACTCCTATGAAACGCGCTCTATGCCTCATGCTGCTCACGGCGTTCATTTTTCTGGCCGGCTGCGGGACGGCGCCGGTACGCAAGGAACCGGAAATACCCGCCAAGTACCCCGTCAGCAAATACGTCAAACCGGACGTCACCTACGCCATAGACGCCTACGATCCTTGGGAGCCGATGAACCGCCGGATCTACATCTTCAACGCCATCTTCGACAATTTCGTCTTCCTGCCGGTGGTCCAGGCCTACGAGTTCGTGCTGCCGGTCCTCGTGCAGAAGGGGATCACCAATTTCTTCAACAACCTCACCGAAGTCACCAATCTGACGAACTCGCTGTTGCAGTTCAAATTTGTAAAAGCCGTCAACACGTTCGGCCGGGTCGCCATCAATACCACGGTCGGCCTGGGCGGACTCATCGACGTGGCCACCATCAACGACGGTATCACGCGCGAGGACGAGGACTTCGGGCAGACGCTCGGGTTCTACGGCCTGGGGCCCGGCCCCTACCTGGTGCTGCCCATCCTGGGCCCGTCCGACCTGCGGGACACCACCGGCCTGGTGGTGGACTCGGTCGTTTACAGCATGATGGTCGGGGAATTGATCGACCTGACAGGCCTGGGTAGCCCGGAGGATGATATCCTGAATTACAGCCTCACGGCGATTTACGCGATCGACAAGCGCTCCAACGAACCGTTCCGTTATTACAAGACCGGGTCCGCGTTTGAATACGACCTCATCCGGAAGCTGTTCCTGATAAAACGGCAGTTCCAGATCGAAAATTGAAACCGGGCTCATCGTCCACTCCGGCCACTCGGCGCAGGAATCGCCGCTGGCCATAGAGGAAGTGCGCCGGATCCTCGTTGAGAATCTCAAGGACTGAGGAAGCAAACGATGGTGAGTGTTTTAAAGTGCGCCGGGGTATTCATCTGCGCTGCCGCCGTCATCCTCATGACGGCCTGGGGGGCGTTGGCGATCTTGTATTCGGACCTTGCGGGGGGCTATGTGCGCGCCGGCCTGGCTGGCCTGTTTGTGCTGGCGACCCTTCTCGCGTTCGTCTTTCTTCCCGGGCGGCTGCGGACGCTCGCCGGGTTTCTCGTGGTCTTTGCCGGCATCGTGGCCTGGTGGTTGAGCATCCCGGCTTCAAACGACCGCAACTGGCAGACGGACGTGGCCGTCCTGCCCTACGCCACGGTTAAGGGCGAGCAAGTCACGATCTATAACATCCGCAACCTGAACTACCGCACCGAGGCGGACTTCGACCTGCGCTATTACGACAAGACCTTCGACCTCGGCCGGCTGGACTCGGTCGATCTGATCGCGGTCTACTGGATGGGGGATGCGATCGCCCACGTCATGGTCAGTTTCGGGTTTCAGGAGAAGGACTTCGTGACCTTCTCGATCGAAACACGCAAGGAACAGGGGGAGGAATACTCGACCCTCAAGGGGTTCTTTAAACAGTACGAACAGATCTTCATCGTCGGCGACGAGCGCGACCTGATCCGGGTGCGCACCGACTACCGCAGGCCTCCGGAGGACGTCTACCTCTATCGAGCCCGCATGACGCCTGAGAACTCCCGGAAGTTCTTCATGGAGTATGTCCGTCAGATCAACTCCATGAAGGCAAAACCCGAATGGTACAACACGCTCACCTCGAACTGCACCATTGACGTGGTGCGGCTCATTCGCGACTACGGCGGCCGGGCGCGCTACAACTGGAAGGTGCTGCTCTCCGGCTACGCCCCGCAGTATGCGTACGACCTCGGGTCGCTCGACACGCGCATCCCCTTCGCGGAACTCCGAAAACTCAGCTACATCAACCCCAAAGCCGTGGCCCTCGGCGACGATCCGGAGTTTTCACGCAAGATCCGCGCGGGCCTGCCGCGGCCCGGACACTGAAAAACGGTACGGCGATGCAGCATTTCCGGTTTTCACCCGAGATGATCCTGGACTGCCTGGGCGACGGGGTCTACGTCTGCGACCGAGAGCGCCGGATCGTATTCTGGAGCAAGTCGGCCGAGCGGATCACGGGCTGGCAGGCAGAAGACGTAATGGGCCGCCGCTGCCTGGAGGACGTTCTGAACCACGTCGACAAAGACGGTCGCCGGCTGTGCGGAGAGGAATATTGCCCCCTGCACCGTGCGATGATCACCGGCGCCGTCACCCAGGTCCCGGTCATCGTCTATGCGCGCGGCAAGGACAACCGCCGCATTCCCATGCAGGTCATCACCGCGCCCATTCGCAATGCGGCGGGTGAGATTGTCGGCGGGGTGGAGATGTTCCGCGATTTGTCGGCCGGCTTAATCGAGCTCAAGCGCGCCCGAAAAATCCAGAACCGACTCCTGGAGCAACACCTGCCGGATGACCCGCGCCTGCAGTTCAAGACGCTTTACAGGCCCTTCGACGTCGTCGGCGGAGATTTCTACGCGATCCGACAGCTGGACGCAGACCGGTACGGGTTTGTCCTGGCCGATATGGAGGGTCACGGCATGGCGGCGGCCATGTACACGATGCAGCTGAGCATGCTGTGCGACCGGCACACCGGGCTGCTCGGCCATCCGGCGGAATTCGCCGCCGCCCTCAACAACGACCTGGTCGGAATTTTCGGCGATGACGTTTCATTTGCGGCGGCGGTTTGCGGGGTGCTTGATGCCTGCACCGGTGCGGTGCGACTCACCGGAGCCGGCGGCCCGGCCGTCCTCATTGCTCGCGCCAGTGGGGTTATCGAGAAGGTTTCAGCTCCCGGCATGCCACTCGGGTTCATGCAGCAGCTTGCGTACACGGACCAACACATAGCACTGAAGCCCGGTGACGCGATGCTCCTTTTCAGCGATGGTGCCTTCGAGATTCATAACGCCCAAAACACGCTGCTGAACGTTGACGGATTTATGGGTGTTCTCCGTGAGTTGAATTATCCTGCAACCCGGCTTGACTTCCGGCCGCTGGAAGTAAGACTCTTGGAGTTTTCCAACGACATCCGCCTCCCGGACGATCTGACCATTATTGAAGCGTTTTATTGCGGGGGCGATGGAATGACAAGTGCTTAGAATCCGTCTAGTGCGACAACAGGTCCATGCTCGTCAAGCCGGCCTGAAAAAGCATCACGGCGTAACCCATGAGCAGCAGGCCGAGGAGGCGCATGGTCCAGCGATAGGCGCCGCTTTTAAGAAAGGTGCGCGAGCCGTCCACGATCCTGGCCAGCAGCGCTTTTGAGCCTACGATGAAGATAAGAAAGGACCCCAGGAAGGCGGCGGCGTGGAGCGGGGATGTTTCCAACGCGCTCAAAATGGTCGGCGTGCCGACGCTGATCCAGAAGACATAGGGGTTGGGGTTGAGAAGATTGATGGCGATGCCTTTGCGGATGGAGCGCGACTCCAAGGCGCCCGTCTGTATTTCCATCCCTTGCGTCCGCATGCTCATGTATCCCAGCCACAGGAGAAAGGCTCCGCCCGCCAGCGAAATGGCTCCGAAGACCATCGGGTAGTTCAGTGCCTTTTCCAGGATCAGCATGGCCAACAGGATGATCGGGATGTCCGTCAGGACCGGTGCGATCGCCACCTGGAGGCCCGAGCGCAGCCCGTGCCGCAGGGTTTCGCCGATCACCAGGACAGTGAGCGGCCCCGGAGAGAAACCGGCTGCCAGCCCGAGCAGGGTGCCCTTGCCAAAATAGTCGATAACCTGCAGGTCCATTGGAGAGTCCTTCACCCCGGATGCCGATAGGTTCTATCGATGGGTCGCGGCCTGGCGGGCCTGGCTGGCTTTGGGTCTCTGCCGGATGGTCTGAAGCACGTCCCGGACCCAGGCGCATGCACACTCGGCCGGGCACGGCTCCAGCGCCTGGCGTCTCAAACAATATCCCGGGCAGGATTTCGAGCCGGTTTGGCGTTCGCTGAAGAACGGGCCGAGGTGAAAGTCCTTGAAACTCCCGGCCCGAATTGCCAGGGTGGTCTTGCAGTCATGGTGGTTGAAGAGAAACAGGCCGCGCTCGATGGCCTCGAAATCGACCTGGTAGCCGATGACCTCCAAGCCTGGGTCTTCAAGGAACACGTCCCGGTTGGGCCATGCCTTGCCGCAGTGCGGGCATATTTTAAAAGCGTCCATCATCGACAGGTTCCTTACCCTCTCCTTTGAGGGGCTCGCACTCGGCGGGGTCGCGATCCGGCTGCCGCTCCCCTTGCAGCAAGTGCCTCATGCAGTATATGGTCCCGATGGCTTAAGATCAAGCTGAAATCCGTCCGGCGGCGAGCGGCTCGGTCAAACGCCAGGGTCGACGGACGGATAGAGAGACCACGTCACATGCTCACCAACACATTCATTCATATCCAGGGCATCGGGGTTAAGACCGAACAAAAGCTCTGGGGATCCGGTTGCACCGACTGGAGCTGCCTTTCCCCGGGATCCATCGGCGGACGGCCGTCCAGACTCAACGGGTTTTTAGTCGCCGGCATTGAAGATTCGATCAAAAACCTGGATGAAAACAACCCGGCATATTTTGGAAGGCGCCTCCCCGCGAGTCAGAGTTGGCGAATATTTCCGGAATTCAGGTCCTCAACCGCTTTCGTCGATATCGAAACCACGGGCCTTGACCGGGACTATGATGACATAACGACGATTGCCCTCTATGATGGCGCCTCGATCAACACCTATGTGCAGGGCCGGAACCTAAATCAGTTCGCAGACGATATCCAGGATTACCGCGTTCTGGTGACCTACAATGGCAAATGTTTCGATGTCCCGTTTATGGAGAGATACTTCAAAATGCGGTTCAACCACGCCCAGATCGACCTTCGTTACATCCTCAAAAGCATGGGTTTCAAGGGCGGTCTCAAAGGCTGCGAAAAGCAGCTCGGGATGGATCGAGGCGATCTCGATGGAGTTGATGGTTTTTTGGCAGTGCATTTATGGGATCGATACAAGCGCAAGGGGGACCTGAAGGCGCTCGAATCGCTGCTCGCATATAACGTCCAGGACACCATCAATCTGGAGCACCTGCTGGTGACCGCCTACAACCTGAAGGCAGGACAGACCCCGTTTGCCGCCGAAAGGCAGATTCCAGAAGTGGTTTTGCCTGAGAACCCCTTCGGAGTCGATGTGAGAATGGTCGAGGAGGTCCGGCGCAGTTTTCTGCGGGGGCCGTTTCTTTGAGATTGATTCAAATGGAATCACAACCAGTTGGAAGGTAATGTGACAATATGCCGGATCGTTTGAACGAAGCCATCGGGGTGCTGACCCGGCGGGAGGTCGAGGCGCGCCTGGTGGCGCCACTTGTGGAAGCACTGGCAACGGAGTTCGGCCGGGATAAGGTCCTGCGCGTTATCCGGGAAGCCGTCGTCAAGATCGCCCGCCGGCAGGGGGCCGAACTGGCGCTGGCTAAGGGCGGGGAGTCGCTGTCCAAATTCCGGGAGTCTCTTGTGCACTGGACCAGGGGCAAGGCGCTCGAGGTCGAGGTGGTCGAGGAGGGGGAAAACGTTTTCGCCTTCAACGTCACCCGCTGCCGCTATGCCGAGATGTACCGTGACCTGGGCATTCCCCGGCTGGGGCCGATCCTTTCCTGCTCAAGGGATTTCGCGCTGATCGAGGGCTTCAACCCGGGAATTCGATTGACCCGCACGCAGACGCTCATGGAGGGTGCCCCTTTTTGCGATTTTCGCTACCGGCTTGAGGTTGGATAGCCCGAATCGGGCGCTGTCCGGGGTGAAATAGCCGCCGCGCAGACAGCCTTCGGGGCAATCCCCCGCGCGCGGATCGAAGGCTTCCCCGCCCCCCGGGCAAGTGGCGATGCTTTCCTTCGAAGGGTTGGGTTTCTCCCACACGCCGCATCTATGGAAGTACCGATGCGGTCGAACGCTTGAGGACCGTGAAAAGTATTAGCGCCGAGACCGCCAACCCTAGGAACATATAGAACCCATTGGCATAACCGGTTTCCCCGTTCATCCGGACGAACAGCCCCAGGGCCGGCGGCAGGAGGAATCCGCCGAAGGCCCCCAGCCCGCCGATGATCCCGGCGGCCCCGCCCACGGCCTTGGGGGTGAATTTGGGCACCAGCTTGAACACCGCCGCATTGGCGACCCCCATGCCCAGCGCCAGCAGCATCTGCCCCGCGAAAGCGGCGGCGATCGACCGCCCTCCGAAAACCAGCACCAGCGAGCCGGCCGCCACCATTACGAATGAAAATTGGGCCACCAGCAGGCCGCCCAGTTTGTCCGAGGCGATGCCGCCGGCAACCCGCAGAAGGCTCGCCGAAAGGGAGAAGGCGGCCGTGAACAGGCCGGCCTGCACCATACCGATTTTGAACAATCCGGTCCAAAATGTGGGAAACCACACGGTGAGGGCGATGAAGCCGCCGAAAGTAATAAAATAGAAATAGGTCAGAACCCAGGTGCGCCAATCGGCGCCGGCCTTGCGGATAGAGTCCATGACCTTGCCCGTCGGCACCAGTTCCTCGCCGCAGGCCAAAAGCAGCGCATCGGGGTCGATGTCCATGCCCATTTCCTTGTATTGGAAATAGGGTGCGTCCTTCATGCCGGCGAAGACCAGGAAGGTCATCGCCAGCAGCGCGGCCAGCCACAGCACGTAAGACCAGGTAAACCCGATGTTCACCACCAGGTAGGGCAGCAGCAGGGCGAATACCCCGGGCGCTAGGTTCCCCATTCCACCGTAGACTGCGAGAGCCGTGCCCTGCTTGCGCTGCGGGTACCAGTAGGAGACGGCCGGAACTCCGACCGAGAACACGGCGATGCCGCATCCGCAGAGAATGCCGAAGATCAGAAAAAACGGGTAGTCGGAAGCCCGGGGCGTTGGCGACAGGCTGAACATGAGCATGATGCCGGCGACGCCGGCGGCGGCCAGAAGCAGCAGGATCAGGATGGGTTTTTTGCCGCCCATGCGGTCGACCATGGCCCCGAACGGGATGCGCAGGAGGGAGCCGGTCAGGGCGGGAGAGGCCGCCAGGATGCCCATCAGGAAGGGGTCCACGTCCATGGCCTGTTTCAGCTTGGGGACGATGGGCCCGAAAGCGGATACACCGCCGAAACCGGCGAAGAACGCCAGCGTCGTCCATATCAGCGCCGCACGGGGATTTGAGATCGCGTAACAGACATTCTCTTCAGGTTTTGCCATTTGAAATCTCCGATGCCTGCGATGCTAGGTTCTCGCAAGGGTGTCGAGAAACAAGGATCAGGCCGTCAGTCAAGGCGCGCGGCGCTTTGAAAAGCGCAGCCTATTCGAAGCTATGTGAGCATTTTCGAACGGCGCGCAACGCCGGATCACGGCCTGAGGCGCCGTTTCTCAGCACACGTGTCATGCCACCACCCGTCGCCGGAACAGGAGCGGCCGCCGGAAAATATAGAAAACCGGCACACTCCAGATGTGGATCAGGCGCGTGAACGGAGAGAAGGCCAGTAAGGCGAAGGCCGCCAGAATGTGGAGTTTATACTGGAGCGGCACCGGGGCCATCAGGCCCGGGTCGGGCTGCAGGGTGAGGATGCCGCGGATCCAGGGTGCGATGGTGTCGAGCACGTGGAATCCCCCGAAGAATACGGCGTAGGTACCCACACCGGTCACGAAGGCCAGCCCGAAGAGAACGGCGAAATCTGTGGCGGTGGTCATCAGGCGAATGCGCCGGATGAAGAGCCGGCGTGCCAGCAGGATCAGCACGCCGCTGAAGGCGGCCGTTCCCACCACCCTTCCGGCGTAGTGCGCCAGGGCGGTATGCGCGGCCGTGTCGATCCCGACCATGTCGTACACGGTCTGGGGGATCAGCAACCCCGCGGCATGCCCCCCCAGGGTGCCCAGGATCCCGAAATGGAAAAGGTAGGAGCCGAAGAACAGGGTCTTTTTTTCGATGAGCTCGCTGCCGTGGGAGTTCCAGGCGTAGCGGTCGGTGATGTAGCGATAGGCGTGGCCGACGACGAAAACGGCCAGGCACAGGTAGGGAAACGCCACAAACGCGAGCAGATCGATCTTGCTCATGTCAGCCTCCTGAAGCGCCGGTCGGGGAACTCTCGCCCGGCGATAGGGGGAAATCTTTCGCCTCGGGAACCGCCGCGGTCAGCAGTTCCAGCGGAACGGCATACAGCGAGCCGCTTTCCCTCAGCCGGCCGGCAAGGGCGGGCACGGCCGCCAGGCAGCGCATGATGGACGCGTGGGTTGCGGCCTGTGGCGCTGCCGCCATAAACTCGAGCAACAGTGGCAGAAAATCCGGCAGCTCGTTGATGGCCGGCTCGAATCCGGCCTGCCCGTAGAGCTCCAACAGCTCCGCCAGCGCCCGGCCGCGGTCCTCGCGGTCCCCCATGAGATGGTAGGTGAGGTTCAGGCTGGCGGATGGGTTCATATCGAAAACCGCCGTGTAGTGCTCCTGGAGTTTCAGCGGAGACTGCGCTTTCATCAGCGCCATGAAATGGGAAAGGCGTTCCCGTGCCCGGGGGTCGCCCAGCCCCGCCGCCGCGGCTTCCATTTCCGGCAGGACCGATAGTGCTTCCGCGTCGGGGTAGGATAGGCACAGGCTCAGCAGCTTGAGCAGGGTTCTTTTTTCGTTCGTCATCGCGGGTACCCGCAACTTCCCTGCTCGATGTAGGCTGAAGCTTCGTCGCTGCGGCCGACGGTGGGCAGCACGAACCTTTCGCTGTGGTACGCCAAGGCCAGCAGCCGGTACATGTCCTCGGCCGCCCGCGTGTCCAGGCCGACGGCGTCGAGCACGGATCCGCCCGCTGCCGGCCCCAGCCGTATCGAGCGCATGTAAGCCCGCAGGGCCGCCAGGCGTTTCAGTGCCAGGCGCACCGGCTCCTCGTCGCCCGCCGTGAGCAGATTGGCGAGATATCTCACCGGAATCCGCAGGGCGTCGATGCCGTCCAGCGGTCCGGCCGCATTCACCGCGGGGTTCGCCGGGCTGAGGGGTGGCACGTACCAGACCATGGGCAATGTACGAAATTCCGGGTGAAGCGGGAGCGCGAGACGCCATTCCTTGATCAGCCGGTAGACCGGCGAGCGCCGTGCCGCCGCGAGGTAGTTTTCGGGGATGCCCTGGCGCCCGGCTTCGGCGGCGATCTTGGGGTCATGGGGGTCGAGCATGATGTCGAGGTGCGCCGGGTAAACGGACGCGGCATCTGATGCTGCGGCCGCCTCGCGGATGCGGTCGGCGTCGTAGAGCAGCACTCCGATGTAGCGGATGCGGCCGACGCAGCTGTGGGCGCAGAGCGTCGGCAGGCCGGCTTCCGTGCGGGGGTAGCAGAACAGGCACTTCTCCGCCCTGCCGGTCTTCCAGTTGAAGTAGGTCTTCTTGTAGGGGCAGCCGGAGACGCAGAAACGCCAGCCGCGGCAACGTTCCTGGTCCACGAGAACGATCCCGTCCTCGTCGCGCTTGTAGAGGGCACCGGAGGGGCAGGAGGCGACGCAAGCCGGGTTGAGGCACTGCTCGCACAACCGGGGCAGATAGAGGAGGAACACGCGCTGGAATTTCAGGTAGATGGAGTGGTCGATCCCCTTGAAGTTCACGTCGTGCACTCCGGTTTCGCACACCCCCGCCAGGTCATCCTCCCAGTTCGGCCCCCAGTTGATCTCCATGCTGGCGTCGTTGAGCTGGGAGCGCGGCCTCAGCGACGGCTGGTGTTTCTTCCCCGGACCGCTGACGAGCTTCTCGTAGTCGTAGGTCCAGGGTTCGTAGTACTCGTCGATGGTGGGCAAATCCGGGTTGTGGAAGATGCCGGCCAGGCGGCGGGCCTTGTTCCCGGCCCGGAGGGACAGCTGCCTGCCCTGCAGTACCCAGCCGCCTTTGTGGACGTCCTGGTTCTCCCACTTCTTGGGATAGCCGATGCCGGGCTTGGTCTCTACGTCGTTGAACCACATGTACTCGGCGCCCTTGCGGTTGGTCCACACGTTTTTGCAGGGGATGCTGCACGTGTGGCAGCCGAGGCACTTGTCCAGGTTCAACACCATCGCCAACTGGGCTTTAATCTTCATGCCACTCGACCTCCCCGGCCTGGCGCACCACGATCACCTCGTCGCGCTGGGAACCGACGGGGCCGTAATAGTTGAAGCCGTAGCTGAGTTGGGCGTAGCCGCCGATCATGTGAGTGGGTTTGACCAAGATGCGCGTGACGCTGTTGTGGGTGCCGCCGCGCTTGCCGGAGAGCGGCGCGCCCGGTGTGTTGATGAGCCGCTCCTGGGCATGGTACATGAAGGCCTTGCCCGGCGGGATGCGGTGGCTGACCACGGCCTTGGCCATCACCACGCCGTTGACGTTGAAGCATTCCAGCCAGTCGCTGTCCTTGACGCCGATCGAGGCGGCGTCCTCGTTATTGATCCAGATCGCCTCCCCGCCCCGGAAGAGCGTCAACATCGTGAGCGTGTCTGAGTAAGTGCTGTGAATGGACCACTTGGAGTGGGGGGTGAGGTAGTTCAGCACCAGCTCCTTGCGAGGATCGCGCTTGACGTCGGTCGACCCGAGGGCCGACATGTCCACCGGCGGGCGAAACACCGGAAGCCCCTCACCGAAGTCGCGCATCCAGGGATGATCCAGGTAGAAGTGGGCCCGGCCGGTGAGCGTGCGGAACGGCACCTTCTCCTCGATGTTGATCACGAAGGGCGAGTAGCGCCGCTGCTCGGACTCGATGCCGCTCCACACCGGGGTGGTGATGATCTTGCGGGGTTGGGCGGTGAGGTCCTCGAAGCTGTACTTGTCGCTTTTGCGGGCAACACTCAGATGGCTGAGAGAAAGCCCGGTGCGCTTCTCGAGGGGCCCCCAGGACTTCATGGCTGTCGCGCCGTTGGTTTCGGGCGCGAGCATGAGGATCGTCTCGGCCACCTGCTGGCCGGTTTCGAGCGAGGGCATCCCATGACTCACTCCAGGTCCGGCGACCGTGCCGAGCTTCTCCTTGAGTTCGGCGTATTCCTCCTCCGCCGTCCACATGATTCCCTTGGAGCCCACCCCCGGCTTTGCGGCAAGCGGTCCCAGGGCCGTCATCATGGCGTATGCATTGGCATAGTCACGGAATACCACGGACAGGTTGGGCATGGTCTTGCCGGGCACCGGTTCGCACTCGCCCTTGCGCCAGTCCTTGACCTCGGCTTGGGCGAGTTCTCCGGGGCTGTCGTGCATCAGCGGGGTTGCCACCAGATCCTTGGCCTCCTTCAGGTGCACGGCGGCGAGATCGGAGAACTTCCGCGCAATGGTCTTGAACTGGTCCCAGTTGGTGCGGGCCTCCCAGGGTGGGTCGATGGCCGGGTTGAAGGGGTGGATGAACGGGTGCATGTCCGTGGTGTTGATGTCGTGCATCTCGTACCAGCCGGCTGCGGGCAGCGCCACGTCGGCGTACATGGCGCTCGTGGACATGCGGATCTCGAGGGTCACCAGCAGGTCGAGTTTGCCTTCCGGAGCGCGTTCGCGCCAGGCGACCTCCTGCGGCCGCAGGGGGCTTTCGGTGTTGAGCACGGCGCTGTCGGCTCCCAGGAGATGCTTCAGAAAATACTCGTGGCCCTTGGAGCTGGCGCCGAGCAGGTTCGCGCGCCAGAGGAAGAGCACCCGTGGGAAGTTGGCCGGATGGTCGGGGTCTTCGACGGCGAAGCGCACCTCACCCTTCTTCAGCCGCTCCACCACGTGGTCGATAATTCCCGCATCCGAGGCGGCGCCGGCGGCCACGGCCTCGCGGACAAGGTCTATCGGATTGCGGTCAAACTGCGGGAAGGAGGGCAGCCAGCCGAGGCGGGCGGCGATCGCATTGCAGTCGGCGGGGTGCCGCGGCATCCGGGTTTGAGCCAATGGCGAGGCGAGCGACTTGAGGTCCAGCGTATCGTACCGCCACTGGTCCGTTGCGAAATACCACAGGGATGTCCCATTCTGCTGGCGGGCGGGCCGGCGCCAGTCCAGCCCGAAGGCCACCTGGGACCAGCCCGCCTGTGGACGGACCTTTTCCTGGCCGACGTAGTGCGCCCAGCCGCCGCCGTTGACCCCCTGGCAGCCGCAGAGAGTGGTCAGGTTCAGGATCGAGCGATAGATCATGTCGCTGTGGAACCAGTGGTTGGTGCCGGCGCCGAGAAAGATCATGGATTTGCCGCGGGTTTTTTCCGCATTCTCCGCGAACTCACGCGCCACGCGGATTGCGTCCGCGGACGGGACGCCCGTGATCCCCTCCTGCCAGGCAGGGGTGTAGGCCTGCGGGTCGTCGTAGCCGGAGGGGTAATCCACTTTGTGCGCATCCGTTTCCCTGCGCCGGACGCCGAGGTGCGCCGCCAGAAGGTCGAACACCGTCGTGACGATGACGCGCCCGGCGGGTGTCTGCAGCTGCATGACCGGCACGACGCCGGCCCGGGTGCCGGCGCCCTTGAGGTCGAACAGCGGGGAGTGCACCCGAACCCAGCGCTGCGAGGACTGTGCGAAGGTCAGCAGCGGGTCTACGGCGGCATCCGTGGCCGAGTCTTTCAACTTCAGGTTCCAGCGGCCCTCCTCGTTCCAGCGGAAGCCGATGCTGCCGTTCGGCACCACGAATCGGCCGGAAGTCGCGTCAAACAGCGCGGTCTTCCATTGGGCGTTGTTCGTGGTGAGGCCCAAATCCGAGGCCCGCAGGAACCGGCCGGCCTTGAAATCCCCCTGGTGCTCTTCCAGCACGACCGCGAACGGCAGGTCGGTGTAGGCCTTGGCGTAACCGTTGAAATAGTCGCTCTGCCGGTCGATGTAGAACTCCCTGAGGATGACGTGGCTCATGGCCATGGCGAGTGCTGCATCCGTGCCGGCCCTGGCCGGCAGCCAGGTGTCCGCGAACTTGACGTACTCGGCATAGTCCGGGGCCACGGCGGCCACCCTGGCGCCGCGGTAGCGGGCCTCCGTGAAGAAGTGGGCGTCGGGCGTGCGCGTCATGGGCAGGTTGGTGCCCCAGACGATCATGTAGGAGGATTCGTACCAGTCGGCGCTCTCCGGTACATCGGTCTGCTCGCCCCATACCTGGGGCGATGCCGGCGGCAGGTCGCAGTACCAGTCGTAAAAGCTCGCCAGCACCCCGCCGATCAGCGACAAAAAGCGCGCCCCGGAGGCGTAGCAGACCATGGACATGGCCGGGATCGGCGTGAAGCCGAAGATGCGGTCGGCGCCGTGTGTCTGGATGGTGTGGACGAGCGAGGCGGCGACCAGCATTGCCGCCTCGTCCCAGGATACCCGCACGAAGCCGCCTTTGCCGCGTTCGACCTGGTAGGATTTTCGCTTGGACTCGTCTGCCACGATGCTGCGCCAGGCGGTGACCGGGTCCGGGTGTGCGGCCAGGGCCTCGCGCCAGAGCGCGAGCAGGGTCGAGCGCATCAGCGGGTGCTTCAGGCGCACCGGGCTGTAGGTGTACCAGGAGTAAGTGGCGCCGCGCGGGCAGCCGCGGGGCTCGTGGTTGGGAAAACCGCTGCCGCAGGTGGGGTAATCCGTGCGCTGGGTTTCCCAGACGATGATTCCGTTCTTGACGTAGACGTCCCAGGAACAGGAGCCGGTGCAGTTGACGCCGTGGGTGGAGCGGACTTTTTTATCGTACTGCCAGCGCTGGCGGTAGAAGTCCTCCCATCCGCGTTGGCCGCAACGCACCTCGCCCCAGCCGCCGGAGACGGTGTCCTCCCGGCAGTCGTCTTGGTTGCCCCGGGGGCGCAGGAACCTCAGCTTGGAAAGAAAACCGTCGGCGGACATGGGCACCTCCACGGCATGTGGGTGATCCTGATGAAACAGAAACGGAAAGACCGATGCAACGTGAAGACAGAATTCGTAATGGAGTACTTCATATATTTGATTGCTGTAAAATTCAAGACGTTAAATGCGACTGTTGCACAAGACCCCGATTTCGTTTTCCGAGCCCGATATTGGGTCTGGTGTTCTTGCATGAACTTTTGCGCGTTGATATTTGATGGGTTCGCAAAAATCGTCATGTTTTACAAAAACCTTTCTACGATGTATAGCCCCCCAATTGGGTTTATACCGTCCAGTTTATCTTTACGGCCTCTGTGCTCGTAACCTGTTTGCCGCAATGGAGGGAAAATAGCATGAGATGGATCACACGTTCGCATGTGCACGTGGACCGGGTGGCCTGCCCGTGGCTGATCACCCGCTTCGTCGATTCGGATGCGGAGTTTCTGTTTGCGCCCAAGAGCGCGGTCATGGCCGTGGCCGACAGGGAAGGGGCCATTCCCTTCGATGCGCCCGGCGCGGCGTTGAATCATGAGGGCGACCTCTGCACCTTCGACGTGATCATCCGGAATTACGGCCTGACCGACCGGGCGCTGCTGCGGCTGGCACAAATCGTAAATGCCGCGGACACCGGCCGGTGCGACAACGACCCCCTGGCCGCCGGTCTCGAAGCCATCGCCGTCGGCTACAGCCTGCGCTATCCCGACGACATCCAAAACCTCGAGCGCCAGTTCGAGGTCTACGATGCGCTGTACGCCTGGTGCCGCCTGGAAACGACCAAAGAAAAACTCCTCAACTGACAACACGTGAACGTGCGACTTACGATCTGCGGGACGTTGTGGTTGCGGTGGCCGCCTTCGGCGGCGCATTTTTGTGGGAGATAAGCCCCCAGGCGAGGTTCATCGGGGCGTTCTGCTTCGGGGTGCTGGGAACGATCTTTTTCATGTTGTGGGGCGGGGATGACGACGCCGGAACGCCTGGAGCCGATGATCCGCTCCGCGGATGAGGAATGCCCCGTGTTTCGGCTAACTCGCGCAAGCCCTTCCGCCTGACCTTTCGGTGCCCGGCCCGCCTTGGAGCCGACGGGTTTTGCCGAGCGGCTTGAAATTAAGGGGGTTAGGTTTCTGATTGCGGCGGTTTGGTACTGTCTTCAAAAATGAGCACCATTTCGGATTTATGGCACACAAAAAACTTTCCCGCCGCTGCCTCCAATATGGATTTGATCAGTTCTTTGCGGCTGACATCTTTGACACAATAGCCCTGAGCGCCCAAGGCCTTAGCTCTTGTTATCATCTCCTGGGATTCGTAAATGGTGAGAACAAGAACGTTAATGTCGGAAATCTCTCTGATCCTTCTCAAAACTTCGAAGCCGGTATATTTGGGCAGGCTCAAGTCCAGCAGCACCAGATCGGCGGGAATCTTTTTAATGGCTTCAATGGCTTTGTCACCACATTCAGCCTCGGCAACGACCCTTAGCTGGTCATGGCCGTTAATCAATGCTCGCAGTCCTGCACGATATATTTCGCTATCATCTACGATTATGATTCTTTTACAGCCCGCGTCCATGTCTGTAGCTCCAGATTGAGGTCCGATTCCGAACTGTAAATTAAGAATTAAAATCGCAAAAGCTACTATACGGAATGCTGTATGGGAACGCAAATAATTGCCCATTAGGGCTATCTGCCATATGGATCGTCCTGCTCCCAGGTCGCGTCCAGACCGCGCTTTTCTGGAATGCACTCCGAACGCATGCGGACGACCGGGGCCCGGTTGAAGTTGACCAGTAGGTGCTGCCGCTTCCCTCGAGCCTTGGAGCCGCTTGCGAGTCACGGCATGTGCATTTATGTTATGTCCGCTACCGACAAGGATGCCGGACGGGTACCGGCGCTATCCCGGTTGAGTCTGTCGAGTTGCCGGGGCCATACCTGCCGAGCATCTCTCCGGTCGAAGGTATTGTTATGGATACGACGGTCCCTTTATCCACCTACCGGCTTCAGCTCACTCCTTTCTTTGACTTCTACCGTGCGTCTCGGACGTGCGGCTATCTCAGGGACCTGGGGATTAGCCATCTGTACCTTTCTCCGTGTCTGGCCGCTGTTCACGATAGCCCGCATGGGTACGATGTCGTGGACCCGTCCCGGGTCAATCCGCAACTGGGCGGGCAGGATGGCTTCGATACCCTGTGTCGCGCGCTTCGCGAAACGGGCTTGGGGCTGGTGCTGGATCTCGTCCCCAACCACATGGCCATCGGCGCCCGCGCGAACCGGTGGTGGTGGGATGTGCTGGCCAACGGCCGGGCCAGCCGCTATGCAGGCTACTTCGATATCCGCTGGGATTCCCCGGGCACGGATTTACGGAACAAGGTGCTGGTGCCGATCCTGCGCGATGAGTTCGAGCGCTGCCTGCAGGCTCGGGAGATTCAGCTGCGCCAGCGCGGGGAGGAGATCCATGTCGGCTATTTTGATCATGAACTGCCGGCGTCTGCTGTATCGCTGATGGAGCTGCAACGGGTTTCGGGCGCAGCCTTGAGCTCTCCGGAGTCGGCCCGCTCCGCGGGAAATGGCGCTGTCGATAATGCGGCAGCATCCGGCGCGGAGGGCGCCTTCGGAGAGGATGCCGCGACGAAGGCCCGGGATGCGGCCATCAAGAGGATCAACTCCGATCCAAGCTGTCTGAAACGATTTCTTGACCTGCAGCACTACCGCCTTGCCTTTTGGCGCCATGCCCATCGGGAATTGAACTATCGCCGCTTTTTCGACATCCATCATCTGGCCGGCATCCGCGTCGAAGAAGAGCAGGTCTTTACCGCCGTCCACGCAATGGTGTTGCGCTGGGTGCAGGAGGGACGAATCGGCGGTTTGCGCATCGATCACCCGGACGGTCTGCGGGACCCGACCGCGTACCTGCAGCAGTTGCGCAAAGCAGCGCCGGCGGCCTGGATTGTGGTTGAGAAGATCCTTGCGCCGGGAGAAGCCCTCAACCCTGAATGGCCGGTTGAAGGATCCACCGGTTACGACTTTCTGAACGTGTTGAGCGGCCTCTTCATCGACCCGAACGGGAAGCGGCCCCTGACCGATTTCTATCACGAGTTCACCGGGCAGACGGCCGACTACGAGGAGGTCGTGCGGGCCAAGAAGGTGCACGTCCTGAAGCATCTTTTCATCAGCGAACTGTCGCGCCTGACGGATCTGCTGGAGAACATTCACCGCCGGCGGCGCGACCGGCTGGAGCTGCGGCGCCAGGACCATGAGCAGGCCCTGGCGGAGGTCATCGCTGGCTTTCCCGTCTATCGGACCTACATCCGTCCGGATGTCGGGCGGGTTGAAGATTCCGATCGAATCGTCGTGCAGGAAACCTTGGCCGTCGCTGCGGCGCGGCGCCCTGACATCGCTGCGGCTGCGTTTCGAACGATGGAGGATATTTTGCTGCTGAGGCGGGCCGGCGAGATGGAGAGTGACTTTGTTCTGCGTTTCCAGCAGTTGACGGGTCCGGTCATGGCCAAGGGGGTGGAGGACACGGTCTTTTACTGCTTTAATCGGCTGCTGTCCCTCAACGAGGTCGGCGGTGATCCCGGAAAGGTTGGCACGTCTCCGGACACTTTTCATGCCTTTTGCGCGAGGGTCCAGTCGGAACGGCCGCTGACGCTTCTGGCCAGCGCCACCCACGATACCAAGCGCGGAGAGGACACCCGGCTGAGAATCGGCCTGCTTTCGGAGATGCCGGGGCGCTGGGCCGAAGCGGTCCGGCGCTGGTCCCGCATGAACGCGGTGTTCCGCCGCAATGGGTTTCCGGATGCCAACAGCGAGTACTTCCTCTACCAGACGCTGGTGGGCGCCTGGCCCATCGGCGGTGACCGTTTGGGGCCTTACATGCTGAAGGCCACCAGGGAAGCCAAGGTGCACACGTCATGGACGGACCCGAACCCGGTCTTCGAGGAGGCGCTGCAGGGGTTTATCGAAGGGGTGCTGGGACAACCGGACTTCACGACGGACCTGTCCGCCTTCCTGAAGTCCATGGTCAAGCCGGCGATGATTACCTCGCTAGCCCAGATCCTGATCAAGTGCACCGCTCCGGGCATTCCGGACATCTATCAGGGAGCCGAGCTCTGGGACCTCAGCCTGGTGGATCCTGACAACCGCCGGCCGGTGGATTTCGATCGCCGTTCGCATCTGCTGAGCCGGCTTGCTTGCCTGTCCTTGGAAGAAATCCTGGAGCCGGGCACCGGCGGCATGGCGAAGCTATATGTTATTCAACGTGCCTTGAATGTCAGGCGGCGCCTCCCGGAGGCCTTCGGACCGCAGGGTGTCTACCAGCCGCTTCGGGCGACGGGGCCGAAGGCCTCGCATGCGGTGGCCTACGTGCGGGGCGAGCGGTGTTTGACGGTGGCTCCGCGGCTCGTCGTGGGGCTGGGCGATGACTGGGGCGAGACGTGGCTGGAACTGCCGGCGGGGGTCTGGACCAACGCGTTCACAGGCGAGCGCTGGACGGGCGGACGACAGGCGATTGGATCGTTGCTGTCGCAGTTTCCCGTAGGGTTATGGCTTCGCGAGGAGGAAGATGAGGGATAGTGAGCGCTGCCGTCGGCTGCGTTCCGGCAAACGCGGGCAGAAGCGGGTGCGGGAGACTGCAGTGGATACCGCCTCGACTCGCTCTCAGCGCCGCCCGAAGGCCTCGGTCAGCTCCAGCAGTTGCTGTTGCGGCAGAGCGGCGAACTGGACTTGCGACATCCGCCACAGCCAGTTGCCCTCCCAGCGACCGGGGGTGTTGATGCGTGCCTCCGCTCCCAGGCCCAGCAGATCCTGCGCGGGGGTGATGCATATCCGGGCCGGCGACATCATGGCGAGCCGGATCATGTCCCAGTGCAGATCATCAACGGCCGGCTTTCGGCCGATGGTCAGCTCCAGCCGACGCTTTTCGAGAGCCGAGGCTTCCGTTTCGAACCAGCCCTTGACCGTGTTGTTGTCGTGAGTTCCGGTGAAGACCACGCAGTTTTCGGGAATCCTGTGGGTCGCGTTATCGTTGGTGGCCGGTTCTCCCGTGAAGCCGAACATCATCACTCGCATGCCCGGGAAGCCGGAACGCTGCATGGTTTCACGGACGTCGGCGGTGATGATCCCCAAATCCTCGGCGATCACCGGCAGACAGACGAAGTGGTGCTGCAGTTCGGTGAAAAAATCCTCCACAGGGGTTTGCACCCACCTCCCGTTGACGGCGGTCGGCTCGTTCGCGGAAACTTCCCAGTAGGCCACGAGTCCCCGGAAATGGTCGATTCGAACGTAGTCGAACAGGGCCAGATTTCGGGCGAATCGGCGGATCCACCACTCGTAACGGGTTTCGCGGTGAGCGTCCCATCGATAGACCGGGTGGCCCCAGAGCTGGCCGTCGGTGCTGAAGTAATCCGGTGGAACGCCGGACACCGCCAAGGGGCTACCGGTTTCGTCCAACATAAAAAGACGCGGGTGGGCCCACACATCCGCGCTGTGGAACGGCACATAGATCGGCAGATCCCCGAATATGCGGATCCCATTTTCCTGGCAGCGGGTTCTCAATCCGATCCACTGCCGGCAAAAGAAATACTGGACGATTTTCAAATCCTCAAGGGAGTCGCGAAGCTCCGCCTGAAGCCGTGCAAGGGCCTCGGGTTGTCGCTGCTGCAATTCGCTCGGCCAGCGGTTCCAGGCCGTGCCGGGATAGCGCGCGCTCAGCGCGGCGAACAAGGCATAGTCGTCCAGCCACGCGTCGTTCTCCGCGCAGAAGCGAGCGTAATCCTCACCTGGCAGCCGCTGCCTGAATCGCGCGCACGCCTTGTCCAGCAGTTGCTGCTTCACCCGAGCGACGGCGGCATAGTCGATTCGGTCCTCGGGCAATATTGGAGGTGGAAGCTCGTCTCGATCAAGCAGCCCCTCGGCAGCAAGATGTTCGGGGCTCACCAGCAAGGGATTGCAGGCAAACGTCGACGCGCCGTGGTAAGGCGAATGCTGGTAAATGGGGGTCGTCGGGTTCAGGGGCAGGATCTGCCAGACCCGCTGACCGGCGGAATGCAGATAATCGGCGAACCGGTAAGAATATGGACCGAGATCGCCGATCCCGAAAAGGGAAGGCAGACAGGGGATGGGTAGCAGAACACCGCTCGCACGTGGGAACATGATTCAGCCTCCATCTATATTCGAGCTGGATTCACGGCGTTCCGGTACCGGCGGCAAAAGACCGGCTAATCCGTCCGGACACCGAGCTTGTCGCCCAGGGACTTGAAAAGCGTAGTCCACCGGCCGGCCTTTATACCTCTCCGCCGGGCTTTTATCTGAAGCTCAGGCAAGATCTCCCGGCGAATGCGGTAGTAGATGTTTTGAACGACGCGCAGGTTGACTTCGAACTGGAAAAGCGGCAGAAGGCTTGCGAGGGCATCCAACTCCCGCAACAGTTCCAAGTCGCTCGGTTGATTACCAAAGGCCTCGGCCATCCGCTCCATACGACTTCGGATGGTGGATTCCAGCAAGGAGCCTTCCAGCGTAACCCCATGCATCTTGGCCGCGTCCAGAAGACTCTGAATGCGGGCAAGATTCAGCACGCTTTCTTCGAATTCACGCTTGAGGCTCGCATTCAACACGAATTCCGCCGCCGCGGCCAACGGGCGGGGAGCCGGCACCGCAATGTCTTTCAGGAAGAGCAGCAACGGAGCATTGGTTTCGTAGACTTGGCGGTAGACGTCTCCGGCATTCGTCAGGTTGGATTCCAGGATGATGGACAGGATGCGCCGCTGTTCGTCGCGGAAAAGGTTGCGCAGGGAATAGCAAGCGGTACCCATGGATTGTTCAAGCTTCTGGAGGGTTGCCGGGAACTCCGCTCGGCCAAACGAGTCGAACACCTCCTGGATCGAACCGGCGTCCGGTTCATCCGGTCCCTGACAGGGCCGGATGCATCCGCTGATGTTGTGGTCACCCCAATGGATGGCGCCGAAGCACAGACGTTGCGCTTCCCAGGTAATGGTTGAGGAGATGCGGACACGCCCGATGGAAAGCTTGGCGCGTCCCACCTGCACCGATTTAAAAGATTCTTGATCGGCGGTGTAGCAGTACATGGTTGCCTGTTCCGGGTACTCTCCGAAAAGGGAGCCCATGGCATAATGAGCCCCCACCATGAGCAGGTCCACCATGGCAGGTTTTACGAACCGCTCGTAGATGCGGCGCCCGTTGTCCTGTTCAGGAATGTTGCTTTTGGCCTTTTCAAGCAGCTCCATAAATCGGGGTTCCAGGGCGTCCCCGAGCATCCGCTTGGCGATCTGCAGAGCACGGCCGGCGTATTGGATCACTTGGACGGTCTCCAGGCCAGAGATGTCGTCGAAGAACCAGCCGCAGCTGGTGTACATCAGCAGGGTATGGCGCTCAAGCTCGAGAAGCTGGATGACGGAAATCTTTTCGTCGGGTGTCAAGGCACGTTGCGTTCTTCCGGTAAGATAGGAATCCACAACCGACGGCGTCCGGTCCAGGATGAGCCAGACATAGTCGTTGCGGCACTCCCACGGGTCGAAGCCCAGTTCCCGCATCTTCTGCTCGTAGGCCGTAGACAGGGAATCCCTGAGCCAATCGAACGCCTCCCGCAGAGGTGTCCGCCAGCCTTGATTTCCGCCGGGATGTCGGCCGGCGCTGCAGCCGCAGTTGCTCCACCAGCGCTCGACGCCGTGAATACAACTCCACGAGCTCCGCTCGACGATTTCCACCTCCCACTCCGGGGGATGGAGTTCCAGATATTCGCCGTATACGGTAATCCGGGCAGCCTTCTGGGTCTCGATGGTGTGAAGCGCAAACGCCAAGGCGCGGTTGCCTCCGTGATGATGGTGCCCGTAGCTTTCCCCATCGGTGGCGATGTGCACCAGCAGCGGCCCGCTGCGTCCCGGGGCAACCGCCTCCAGGAGTCTGTGGGCTAAGCGTTCGCCGTTGGACAGCAAACCCTCGAACGCCACCGCATGGGAAATGGCGCCATCGTAATAGAACAAAGAGATGGTTCGTCCCGACGGCAGGCGCGCCAGGTAGGGTCGCGATGGATCGATCTTGCCGCCGCTGACATCCAGCCATTCGCCGCCATCGATCCGTTTTGTCCGTTTGGCCTGGTGCGGCGCCAGGATCGTAAAAAGGATCCCATGCTCGGCCAGGATATCCAGCGTTTCCAGGTCCACGGCGGTTTCCGGCAGCCACATGCCCTCGGGGCGGCGCTGGAACCGATGCTCGAAATCAGCGATCCCCCAGAGGACCTGTGTGTGTTTGTCCCGAGCGTTGGCAAGCGGCAGGATCATGTGATTGTAGGCTTGGGCCAGGGCCGAGCCGTGTCCGGAGAAGCGTTGCCGGCTCTCGCTGTCGGCGGCAAGTATGGCCTGATAGACGGGGGCTGAGTTGCGCTCCAGCCAGGAAAGCAGAGTGGGGCCGAAATTGAAGCTGATCCTGGCGTAGTTGTTGACGATTTCCCTGATTCGGCCGTTTTCATCAGTGATCCGCGAGGTGGCGTTGGTCGCATAGCATTCGGCGTTAACCCGCTCGTTCCAGTCGTGATAGGGGAAGGCGGAGTCCTGCACCTCGACGGCTTCCAGCCACGCATTTTCGCGGGGCGGCTGGTAGAAGTGGGCATGAATGCAGATAAAAGCTTCCATGAGGCGCTCTTCTCAGGTTCTATTTTTAAGCAACAGTAGAAAGCTGTATGGAAGAAGTTCCATCTGGAACTCACCGGAGGATTCGAGACTGCAGGGAATGCTGCTCCCTGTCCCTCCCCAGCGGGTGTCGCGGCTGTCCAGTTCCTTGCTCCACCGGCCCGCCGGGAGCGGGATGGCCGCCGAGACCGCCTTATCGTCCGCGTGGAAAATCACAAAGGCCTCCTCGGCTGGGCTCCAGCGGTGGATGCAGCCGATGCGCTGCTTGCTTAAACCGATCACCTCCATGCGGGCCTTTTCCGGCTCCGCCAATACCCGGATGCGTGTGCGCAACTCAGTCAGGCGACGGTAGAACTCCCACAACATGTGGTGCGGTCCCTGCGCATGCCGCAGCGCATGATTGAGCCTCGCGCTCGTAAAAGTCTTTTCATCCTGGGGATCCGGCGCTTCGTTCTGCTCATCATCGGACGACCACTCCGCACGGCGCCCCTTGCGAACCGCCTCGATCAGATCCGGGTCGGAGTGGCTGATGAAGAACGGGAAAGGGGCCGTCTCGCCGTATTCTTCCCCCATGAACAGCAGGGGCAGGTAAGGCGAAAGCAGGATGACGCCGGCCATCATTCTAAGGCCATCGTCGGAGAGCAAGAGGGTCAATCGGTCGCCCCGTTTGCGGTTGCCCACCTGGTCGTGATTCTGGGCGAAAACCACCAGCCGGTGCGCCGGGATGTTGCGGGAGGAGTTGCCGTGACGGCGTTTGCGGAATTCGGAATACTCGCCGGAATAGACAAATCCCTCCCGCAGAGCCTTGAGCAATTGCTCGAACTTTCCGAAATCGCCGTAATAGCCCTGGTGTTCTCCGGTCACCACCGCGTGCAGTGCGTGGTGCAGATCGTCGTTCCACTGGGCATCGATGCCCATCCCCCCCAGTTCAGGGGGGCGGATCAACCGGGTGTCGTTCAAGGCGCTTTCTGCGATGAGAAAAACCGGTCGTCCCAGGTCCGCGGATTTCAGGTGAACCATCTGGGTAAGTTCTTCCAGGAACGGCCGGGCCGAGAAGTCCAGGATGGCGTGCACCGCATCCAGGCGCAGGGCATCGATATGGAACTCGGTGATCCAGTAGAGAGCGTTTTCAATGAAGAACCGGCGCACCTCGTCGCTGTGGGGCCCGTCGAAGTTCAGCGGAGCCCCCCAAGGGGTGCGGTAGGCATCGGAAAAGTAGGGGCCGAACTCCGCAAGGTAATTACCTTCAGGCCCGAGATGGTTGTAAACGACGTCTAAAACAACGGCCAACTGCTTTTGGTGGCAGGTGTCGATCAGCCGCTTCAGCCCGACCGGCCCGCCATAGGAGCCTTGCACGGCAAAGGGATAGACCCCGTCGTAACCCCAGTTGCGGTTTCCCGGGAACTGGGCTATCGGCATCAGTTCCACGGCGGTAATGCCCAACGCCGCCAGGTCGTCCAGTTGATCGGACACGCCATCAAAAGTGCCTTCCGGTGTGAAGGTGCCCACATGAAGTTCGTAGAAGATGTAACGGCGCAAGGGAATTCCTCGCCACGCGGCATCCGTCCAATCGAATCCTGTATCCATCACCTGCGACGGCCCGTGCACCCCGTCGGGTTGAAATCGGGAGGCTGGGTCAGGACGTTCCCGGCGAGCGTCGAGCCGATACAGGTAAAGCGCACCCGGATCGACATCTTCCAGGACACCGTCGTGGTAGCCGCCTGCGGCCGGAGCCAGGCGGCTCAATCGCTCCCGCGGAGGCAGGAGGTGCACGTGCACCGTTTCGGCCAAGGGCGCCCAGACGCGGAACCGGCAGCGTCCGTCGCCGAGCGGAACGGCCCCCAGCACAGGCTTGTCCGCGGAGGCCACGGCGGTGCGGCTTTTCTTTCGAGGCGGATCGAGCGACATGGGTTTCCTCTTTTCCCCGCAGGTGCGGCCCCCGTCATGGGCTGAGCAGTTCCCGGATCGCGGTTAGCGGGATTTTGGCCCACTGCGGGCGGTGCTGTATTTCATGACCCAGTTCACCCACGGCGCACTCCAGAAGCAACGTGTCCAGCAGCAGCTGGAGTTCCTCACGGCCTGCGGGCACCAACCGGCTGCCGGTCGTCTCCAGCAGGTAACTCGTCAAAAATTGAGCGCTGACCCAGCGGTTCCAGAACTCCGCCCAGCCGCGCATCAGGCCCTCGTCGACATGGCCGCCGGTAAGGTTTTCCTCTTCAACCAGCGCGGCATGGGAGACATAATGGAACGACCGCAGCATGCCGGCCACATCCCATAGCGCGCTGCGCTTGATGCAGCGTTCCGTAATCGGACGGGCAGGGTTGCCTTCAAAGCCGATGATGACAAAATCGCTGCCGGTATATAGCGCTTGTTGGAGCTGGTAGTCACCGTGGCAGCGGATCCGAAGCGCGGTGATCTTGCTGTTGAGGAGCGCCTTGAAGCGCTCGTTGATCGCGGGTTCCCGCCCCAGCACGTCGGCCGCCAGCCCGCGTGCGTCTTCAGACAATCGGTTGAATTGCCAACGCAAAAGGGGAAGAGACCTGCCGGTCAGCGTGCGCATGGATTGATAGAGGCTGCGCTGGTAGAGTTTCGAAAAGGGTTCCGGCTCGAATTCGGGCCGGTTCGTGACCGAGGCCAGGCAGGCATGCATCGCCGCCGTGCGCCGGCCCAGCAGCCGGGCGAGCTCGAGAAACTCGCCGATGGACTCGAGCGCCTCGGGCGGGGGAGGTATTTTAATCAGTGCGGCCGGCGATGCGGGTGGTAGCTCCGGCGGAGCTTCTCCCGCATGCCGTATCCGGACGGATTCAAAGAACCCCCGCAGATGGCTCAGTGCGCAGCTCCATGCATCCCCCTGGTGGATCACGTAATCCTGCAAAACGGCGACGGTCATAAGCTCGCCGTTATCTGCTTGCAGCTCCAGCGCGCCGTCCACGGGGGCACAGTGGGGGAATCCTTTTTCGGTCAGCAGGCGGCCGATTTCAAGAGCCGGGTTGATACCGGGGGCCGGTCGTCGGATGAACTTGAGCACAAAACGGTCGCCGAATCGAAGCGTTGTGTTGCGCTGCTCGACCGGCATGATCCTGGACGACGGGAAGGCCGGGTTTTTGGCCTGAAGCTTGCGGAAGGCCGGCGTGGTCGTTGCCCGGAGGGACGAACGCTTGCCGGGGATGTGCCGTCTTTGAAAAAGTGCCTGCAACATCATTTCCCCGAAGCCAGGGTCCGCCGACGCATCGGCCAGCAGGCATGTTCCACGGCCTGCCTTGAACTTCAGGGTGGCCACGGCGGCGGCGGGATGCTCGGCCAGCAGCCTCTCGGCTTCGGGGCCGTCGGCGCAGGTGAGAGGAACTGTGTAGATTTCGGCATCGCCGGTGAGAAACTCCGCCTTGAGCAATACCAGGTACCAGCGGCGCGACCCTTGGATCAGCGGAAACACCTCATGGATGCGCGTGCGTTTGAGGGGTCGTGCGCGGCTAGCAAACCATGGGCTGCGGGTGACAAAGGCGGAAAGCGCTTCCTCCAGAGCGGGCCTGTCCGCTTTGCCGGGGAAAGAATGTCGCCAATCCAGATCTACCTCGAGCACCGGCAGCGCAGGGGCTTCCGGTATCTTGGAGACAGTCTCCACGGCGGCTTGACCGGGAGTCAGGTAAAACCAGAAGAAGCTATGCGGGCCTATGGACAGGAAATACGGAGTGGACTGAATGGCCGGGAAGGCCGTCTTGCCGAAAAGTTCCACGGGCACCATGCCCTGATAGGCTGCCAGGTCGAGATCGGCATACTGAACGAAGCGCGACAGGTTGGCAACCACCAGCAGCCGTTCGTCCTGAAACCGGCGCACGAAGGCGAAGATGCGGGAATTGTCAGGGTTGAGGGCCTCGATGCTGCCGCGGCTGAAGGCTTTGAATTGATTTCGGAGGGAAATCAACCTTCGCATCCACCACAGGACGGAGTGGGGATTGTTCTCCTGGACTTCAACGTTAATGACCTCGCAATGATATTCGGGCGAGATGATCACCGGCAAAAACAGTTTCTGAGGGTCGGCATGCGAGAACCCCGCATTCCGGTCGGTGCTCCATTGCATCGGCGTCCGGACTCCGTCTCGGTCGCCGAGGTAAACGTTGTCGCCCATGCCGATTTCGTCGCCGTAATAGATGATCGGCGTCCCCGGCAGCGAAAAAAGCAGGGCGTTGACCAGCTCCGTTCGCCGCCGGTGATTGCCTAGCAGAGGGAAGAGCCTGCGGCGGATTCCCAAGTTGATCCGCATGCGAGGGTCTTGGGCATAGACGCGGTACATGTAGTCGCGTTCTTCATCGGTGACCATCTCCAAGGTCAACTCGTCGTGGTTGCGCAAAAAGATGGCCCACTGGCAGGTTTCCGGTATGGCGGGGGTCTGCTGAAGGATGTCCCGAATGGGAAAGCTGTCTTCCATGTGGACGGCCATGAAAAGCCTGGGCATCAGCGGGAAGTGAAATGCCATGTGGCACTCGTCGCCCTCGCCGAAATAGGCCACGGCATCCTCCGGCCATTGGTTGGCTTCGGCCAACAGTATGCGGCCCTGGAATTTGGCGTCCGCATGGGCCCTGAGTTCCTTCAGGAATTGGTGCGATTCAGGAAGGTTTTCACAGTTGGTTCCGTCCCGCTCGAAAAGGTAGGGGACAGCGTCCAGGCGGAGTCCATCAACTCCCAGCCTGAACCAGAACTCGACGATATCGTGGATGGCCTTACGGACCGCCGGGTTGTCGTAGTTCAAATCCGGCTGGTGGGAATAAAAGCGGTGCCAGAAATAGGCGCCGGCGACCGGGTCCCAGGTCCAGTTGGAGGATTCAAAATCCTGGAAGATCACGCGCGCCTCGGTGAAGCGTTGCGGCGTGTCGCTCCAGACATACCAATCCCGCCAGGGACTTCCGGCCTTGGAGCGGCGCGCGCGCTGGAACCAGGGGTGCTGATCGGAGGTGTGATTGAGAATCAGTTCGGTGATTACCCGCAGACCGCGCTGGTGGGCCTGTTTCAGAAAAGCCCTGAAGTCCTTCAGAGTGCCGTAGGCCGGGTGAATCGCCCGGTAATCCGATATGTCGTAGCCGTCGTCGCGAAGCGGGGAACGGCAAAACGGCATCAGCCAGAGAGTCGACACTCCCAATTCCTGGAGGTAGTCCAGCTTCTGGCTGAGTCCGTTGAAGTCGCCGACACCGTCTCCATCGCTGTCAAAGAAGCTTTTGACGTGCAACTGGTAAAGGACGGCATCCTTGAACCAGAGCAAGTTTCGATCCGTGCCGGTGGATGTGCCCGCTGATGTTGCCATGCAGTTGCCTCCTGCTTGGGTTGAGTTCAGACGCACGTGAGCGCAGGAAAAGTTTCGCCACGGCTGTGGCGATTTGACGCCGGTTGGCGCGACGATGGAAAAACCAGCGGTGTTCGGTTTATCCTATTCAATAATGCACGTGGTCGCACTTGGCAATCGGTTACGATGGAAGCAGTTGTCGGAAGCAATCAGCCGGTGTCACCGCAGGCGGTGAATGGCCCACCGTGGAATATAGGGAGGAATCCGGCATTCGGCTGCACGGCAGGCCCGCAGGATTTCTCCAGAAGCACTCTGGTGGTCACGCTGGAGGTGGAAGTTCAGCCAGGACGAAGTGCCCTCCAGTTCCCACAGCCTCGGTGGGATGCAGTCGGTTATCATCTCCTCCGGGTGTCCCGCATCGGCCCAACGCTCCCAGGCCCTGAACCAAACGCACTTCCGCTCGGGAAACACCTCACAGCACCCATTCCGACTGCCGCCGCAGGCGCCGTTGCGGATGTGTTTCGGGCATTGGGATTCGGGGCAAAGAAATGCTACGTGCTGGATAGCGCAATCTCCGCAGCGCCGACATTCGAGCAGAAGGGCTTTAGCCGGATCCTCAAGCAGCTGCACCAGAAGCCTGCCGGCGGCCCGGCGGTTGAGCCGGCTGGCAACCGATCGGAGGAGCGGAGCCCATGGCGCATCGAAATTGAAGAGCTGATCGTGGACAACCTTGAGAAAACGAAAGTGCATCCTGTCTGGAAACAAAAGGCTCGCGCTGCGGGAGCACACCGTTGACCTGACCGCTTCCTCTTCTCCCCCGGGACAGCCCTCTCTGTTCATGCCTGGTGCGAAATCGCCCAGGAAATCCCGCCATTGATCCTCGAGCTGCCCCATCCGGTCCAAGATCCGGCCGGCGAGATCAAAACCGCGCTGGACGCCGGCAAGGTGGACGCCACGGTAGCCCAGACCTTTCAGCACGGCTCCCAGCCGTGCCGCACGCTCGACGGCCAGGGCCCGGCCCTGCTTTTTGTCCCGCCACTCCCGGATGACTTTATTCAACAACGCATCAGAGACCATGGCTCCGGGGACTTTGCCGGCGTTCATGATTCGCGCCGACACAGGCGTTAAAACGTAAACCGAACCCAGGGTAGGCAAGTCAAGCCCGAACCGGCGCTGGACGTCCAGCAGCTCTTTGAACCGGTCGGCGTCGTAGCCAAGCTGAGTAATGGCGAATCGAGCGCCGGCGGCCACTTTCCGGCAGAGTTTGGCATACTGTGCGAAAGCCTCTCCCCGACGGCTTTTAAACGGCGACACGGCGCAACCCGCAAAAAACATGTCGGGATCGCCAGACTGCTGAACGCGCTTTCCCAGCATCCGGAGCATGACCAGCAACGTCACCGAATCGAGGTCGAATACGGGTGCGCCCTGACCCGCAAAGCCTTTGCCTATGTAATCACCGGTCAGCGCCAGGATATTCTTCATGCCCATCATGGCGAGCTGCAAGGCCCGGCTTTCCATACCGATCCGGTTGGCGTCTCGGCAAGTGAAATGGACTATGACGTCCATCCCGACCTTGAAGATGTCGTGGCCGATCACATCAGGGCTGAGCGCCGGATTGCCGCCCGGATTGTCGGTGATGGAGACGGCGGAGACCCGGCCGTCGGCAAATGCGTCTGCCGCCATAGCCTTTATGGTGTCGACCGACCTGCCTGCCGGTTCCCTTCCTGGCACGAGCTCCATAGTGATAACGAACCGCTTCGGGTCCTGGATGTCGTTCTGGAATACACGCAGCATCAGTCACACCCTCCTGCTGGCCCGCCGGCCAGGATTTAATGGTAGGGTTCGGGTATTTCCATGTCGGAAGATCGCAGGGCAGACACAAGGTACCACCATTTTCAGTTCAGCGCTAACGGCTCTTGCAGGAAATGGCGCCGATATACATGTAATCCGGACAAGCTTTTTAAACTCCGTCATTGATAAATCCTTTTATCGGCCCACCGGTAATGTCAGAATTGGAATATTTTGCCCACCGGCGGCTCTAACCTTTAGCCGCATCAGAGAATTAAGAACGCCAATCGTTCGTTTTGAGGAAATATCGGTTTCGTCTATGTAAAACCAATAACCTTTGTAAGGTACCGCCAAACTGGCGTTAGTGGGTTTCTCTTTACGAACTTTAACTTGAAACAGGTCGGAAATAGTTCCGTTAGCCGAGCCATCTTTCGGGTTCATTGAAACCACCCCAGTCTCTAAGTGTTGCTCGGGTACCGTAACGCCCTGCGCCAGATAGGCCATGGTTCCCAGCACGGAACGTGTGGATAGAATGAAATCATTCAACTCTGGTGAAAATTCGGATGCCTTGATTTGGGATCCAGGAGCATTTACAATCCGATAGCTTTGAACATCGGGGGCTAGGTTTAAGCGCTTGACAATCTGCTGCAGCTCAGCGTGCTGAGATGCGTTTCGACTAAACCGCAAAACCAGGTTCCGATTGACTTTCTTGAGATAATAAGATTTCGTTCCTTCCTGATACTCTAGTTTAAAGTTGTCCTTGTTGGCTTTTAGAATGTCGTTAAGACCGACTTTCTCGGCGCTGATGGGACCGGATACGCCGATTTCTTCGGACTCAAATGATACTTCGACCAAACCCAGCTGTTGCAGTCTTCCCAGATTTTTAACCGTCTGGGAATATTCGCGCAAATGCAGTACATGATTTTCAAAGGGAGCTTCGCGAATCGTATCGTTCCGGAGTCCATTGATGCCTTCTGAAGTCAGCCGCAGGACCCGATCAAAATCCCAGCCATAGTTGATCAAGAGAAAGATAACCTCCAGCTCAATGGGGGATATGAGTTGTTGGGTGAATTCCTTCTCGTTTTGCGGAGTGAACGTAATCGTAGGCCGTTCTGAATACCCTGCGGTGCCTCCAATGTTTACCAGGTTGGTCCTCTGTTCTTGATCATCGCCAACTTGCGCCCCGGCGGCAGCGGATAAATCAATGCTGAATTGAGTTGAAATGGAGCTCGTTTTGAGAAATTCCGGCCCTTCATTGTATCTTAGCCGTACAATATTAAGAAGAAGCTCCTGGCGCTCGGTTAATTGAACGGCATCATTGTACGTGAGGTGATTAGCGCGCATCAAGGACGGCCCCAGACCGCATCCAGACATGAGCAGGGGGATCATTGCGAGCCAAATACGCAGCGGGCACTTATTCATTTGGCGAACGTCCTGATTTCTCGGATAGCATTTAAAAATATCTCTTAAAGCCTGATCCTATCCCCGTGATTATTTCTCCTTGGGCGTACGTACTTCTCCCGGTGCGGAATCGATAAAATGGGTGACTCTTGGGGTTCCCTCTATATGGAATTGATGGACTGCATTTTGAAGGAGGCGATCTGCATTTGTTACGCGTTCGTGCTGCCGCAAATGTTCCAGCCACGATTCCACAAGGAATATCTCTAAGTATCTCCCGTCCACGGCCGCGTCCTCGAAGACACCCCACCCGTATGCGCCGTCGCGACGGCGCGCATGGGAAAGTCTTTCGAGGGCGTGAAGGAATTCATTGCGGTTTCGAGGATCGATGCGGTATTCGACGGCCACCAGCAGCGGCCCTCTTTCGTTATCGGTTTCCTGAGAATGCACCGGCGCCGGCCAGTGCATCGACGGCATCAGGTCGGCTTCGTGATGGGTCTGGAGTTTTTTCCGCCACAGCAGTGGGACGGAAGCAAGCGCTGCTGCGGCCGCCGCGAAATGAGCTCCGGGGAGGCCGATCAGGGCGGCAACCTGGCCCCAAAGGCCGCTGCCGATGGAGATGCCGCCGAACATGACTGCAGCGTACACGGCAAGACCGCGGCCACGCACCCAGCCGGGCAACGCCAGCTGCGCTGAAACGTTGATGGTGGCAAGCACGGCAATCCACGAAACACCGGCTACTAGACTTGCGCAAAGCGCGGTCGCCTGATTACGCGCCAAGCCGAACAGAACCAGTGCGGCCGCGGTACCGATCGTGCCTGCTGCAACCAGCTTGTCCGCTCCCATATACGATTTCAACCAAGGCAACCCAAAGGCCCCGCCCGCGGCACCCGCACTGATCGCTCCAAGGAGAAACCCGTAGACCTCGGGCCCGCCCGCCACCTGGTGCCGAGCCACAAGCGGCAGGAGCGCCCAATAGGCGCTTGCAAACGGGAAAAATCCAGCCGCGCGAAGGAGAGTTGCACGCAGGTGTGAATTATGCCGGGCATGGCGGAGGCCAATCCGGATTGCTGAAAAGAATCGCTCGGCAGGCAGGTGAGGGGTGCGGCTTCCGGATTCGTGCCACCAGATCAAGGAAGCGATCACACCGAGGTAGCTGACGGCATTCAGCCAGAATGGCGCAGCCAATCCCATGGCCGCGATAATCAGCCCAGCCAGCGCAGGTCCCACCGCCCGGCTGACGTTGAAGCCGACACTGTTCAGGGCTACCGCCGATGACAGCTCTCGGCGGGGCACCAACTGAGGTACGATCGCCTGCCAAGCCGGAGAGATAAGTGCCGCGGCACTTCCGGCAAGAAAGGTGAATGCGAGGAGCATAAGCGGGGTAGCCCGGTCAGTTGCGACCAGTATGCTCAAGACCGCAATGATCGCTGCTGCAGCTATCTGCACGGCGAGCAAGAGATGGCGGCGATCAATAATATCGGCCAGTGCGCCCGCAGGCAGGACGAACAGGAACATCGGTAGCGAGGTCGCAACCTGGACCAGCGCCACGAAGAGCGGGTCCGGATTGAGCCCGGTCATCAGCCAACCTGCGGCAGCATTCTGCATCCAGGTGCCAATGTTTGAGACGACGGTGGCAATCCAAAGAACTGTGAAGGTGGAATGGCGGAAGGGGCTCCAGGGGGAACTATCATCTCCCGGCGAAACCTCGACGGCAGGATCGGTTCCTCTGCGGAGTTCTTCAGCCATCGCGCAACCTTAATCGCTTGGGTGTTAGAATGCGAAACAGTCGCAGTTCAGAGACCACAGCCCCGATTGGCCAAGGACCCTCTTGCATGCCTTCGCCCGTAACGCCTGCACGTGGTTGTTGAGCTGCCGTGCTATAGGTGATTTCGCTGCACCTTCGAGCGCATACCCTCCGTATGTCTTGACCGGCGACCAGTAAGGGCCTATGGGCAGTGGCGGAGGGTCAAATTCCTTGAAATCGCCTGCGGCGAATACGATACGGCCGCCGATGACTGTCAAAACTGATTCGAGGCGCTTGATCTGCTCCTCCGGGATCGAGAAGTAATCGGCGGAGAGCACACTGAGATCGGCTAATTGTCCCGGCACAATCGAACCTTTCTTTCCGTCCTCGGAGGAGAACCAGCTGCTGCCGAGCGTGTAAAGGCGGAGTGCCTCCAGGCGATCGAGGCGGTTGCTCTCGGGGTAGATCGCTGTGCCCCCAATCGTTCTGCCCGATATGAGCCAGTATAGTGCGACAAATGGGTTGTAACTTGAGACTCTCGTTGCGTCTGTGCCCGCGCCGACAGGGATTCCCAGCTCAAGCATCCGCCTGATGGGGGGAGTTCGCTGAGCCTGTTTTGCGCCGTATCGTTCAACGAAATATTCGCCCTGGAACGCCATCCGGTCCTGCACGGCAATACCGCCGCCAAGCGCCCTGATGCGCTCCAGGTTGCGATCTGAAACCGTCTCGCAGTGGTCAAAGAACCAGTGAAGCCCGTCGAATGGAACGTTACGATTCACCTCCTCATAGACGTTTAAAGCGCGGCCGATAGTTTCATCGTAGGTAGCATGCAGGCGAAACGGCCAACGATTTTCGACGAGGTGGCGGATGACCGCCTTAAGATCATCTTCCATTACCGGCATTAGCTCAGGGAGCGGTTCCAGGAAGTCCTCGAAATCTGCCGCCGAAAAGGCAAGCATTTCGCCTGCGCCGTTCATCCGAAAGAACTCGTCACCGGCCCCGTGTTTCGTCATCTGCGTCCAGCGCTGGAAGTCCGCCAACTCCTGCTTGGGTTTCTGGGTGAACAGGTTGTAGGCGAAGCGGACGGTCAGCTCGCCACGCTTGTGAAGGTCGTTGATGACCTCGTAGTCGTCAGGGTAGTTCTGAAAACCGCCGCCGGCGTCGATAACGCTTGTGATGCCAAAACGGTTTAGTTCGCGCATAAAGATACGCGTCGAGTTGATCTGATCTTCACGCGAGAGCCTCGGCCCTTTGGCAAGCGTGGAATACAGGATCATGGCATTTGGGCGTGCGATGAGGAGTCCCGTTGGGTTGCCGTGCTTATCTCGCTGAATCTCACCGGCAGGCGGAGCGGGTGTATCCTTTGTGTATCCGACCGAGCGCAGTGCTGCTGCGTTCAACCATGCCCGGTCGTAGAGGTGCAGCACGAAGACGGGCGTGTCCGGCGATACCTGATTGATCTCCTCGAGAGTCGGCATGCGGCGCTCAGCGAACTGGAACTCCGTCCAACCGCCGACGACTCTAACCCACTGCGGTGATGGCGTCCGGGCTGCCTGCTCTTTCAGCATGCGCAGTGCATCCGCAAGCGACGGCACGCCATCCCAACGTAGCTCCATGTTGTAGTTGAGGCCGCCGCGGATCGGATGCATGTGCGAATCGTTGAGGCCGGGGATGACCCGCCTTCCGCGAAGGTCAATTCGCAATGTTTCGGCTGAGCTCTTTGAGAGCACCTCATCGTCGGTGCCTGCCATAACAAATCTGCCATCGGCAATTCCAACAGCCTTGACCTCAGGCGTTAGCGAATTGAGGGTGGTGATTTTTCCATTATATAATACGAGGTTTTGTTTCATTCCCCGTTCCTTTCTTCTCCATGAGGGAAATTCGAATTTATTTCAGCCAGGGTCGGGCAAAACGCGTCAACACAGGCATGACCACCCAAGCCAAGACCGATACCACAAACACGTTGGAAAAGCCGTTGTTGAGCCAGAACGGCCAGCCTGTCAGTCGATCCGATATCAAAGCTGTGACGACCAAGACGGTAGGCCAGACCCCGATCCACGTGAGGATGGCCATTTTCCAACGCGGAGGTCTGTCGATGATGCTTGGTTCGGTGAAGAAGGCTTCTAAGCCGTGCAAACGCCGACGGGAGTAATCCCCCTCGACAAAGGGTTTTACGGCCTCATCCCATCGAAGAAAACTCTCCGACCGGTAGAAGGCGTCACGGTCATTTTCATTTGCAAAAGACCGCAGGATTCCGTGAGCACGGGTATTGCTGCCGGGTAAAGGCCGGAGAAGCAATGATCCGAGCGTTGCCGGATTTTTCAGCGAGTCTGCAAAAAAAGATCGAATCGCTTCCTCAAAAGGCTCTTCGCAGCCTTGTCTCACCGTGCGGGTGATGGCGACATGCACCGGGGTATTCATGCTTGAACTCCTGCGGCCGGCCCGCTCGAAAAAACGGCACCTGCCGCTTCCGGCTAAACCTTACTTTTTTACTACATGCGGATTACGAGTAGACTGCGGCGCCTTGTGGACAATCGAATAGGCGTATTCGATGCCGCTGCCGTACGCTCCGCCATGTTCACGGAAAATACCCATCACGGCATCGTAGTGCTCGCGCCGCGCCCAGTCGCGCTGGAACTCCAGCACGGTGGCAATGGCGGTCATGGGGACCGCACCGGCCTGTACGCAACGCCGTATGGCTGCTTCGTGCGCAAGCGGCGAGGTGGCGCCGCAGGCGTCTTCGACGATGTAAACGTTGTATCCCTCGGTGAGCATGTTGAGCGCGGGCCAGGTGACACACACCTCGGTCCATAACCCGGCGATGATGATGTTCTTTCTACCGGTCGCCTTGACCGCCTCCCGGAATTTGGGCGCATCCCATGAGTTCATGCTGGTTCGTTCGACGGGTTGCTTTCCGGGAAAAACATCCATCAACTGCGGCCAGATATACCCACTGAAAGATTCCGTCTCTACGGCGGTCAAGACTGCCGGAACGCCAAATTCCTTGGCTCCCTTGGCCAGCATGACAACGTTGTTGATGAGTTGCTGACGCTCGATGTTGGCCACCCCAAATATCATCTGGGGTTGATGGTCGATGAAGACCACGGCAGCGTTGTCGGCAGTGATCAAGCCTTTATCGGTATTCGGAAGTATGTTTGCCATGATTGTTTCCTCCAATGGTCAGATGCATTTTGTTGGTTATTGTTTTGTTCGACCGCGCAAGGGCGGCAGATGCCCTGATTGGTTGCTTGCCGATTTTGGAGCTTACCCAACGGCTTTTTTGAGCCTAAGCTCCGAGTCTTTTGACAGCCACTCCGATGCCAGAGCAATGTCATTTGTGGTGATTTCGTGCCCGGTATCAATGCTTACGCTTTCCACAGTAGCCCCCGCCTTCTCCAATGAGAGCCTGAGCTTGTCCGTGCTTTCCTTCGGGATGACCGTGTCGTAGCGCCCATCCAGAATGAGGATTCTTTTCCCACTCAGATCCGTTTCCGGAGGATGGAGCAAAGGCATCATGGGGCGCAGAAGCACCGCTTTGGAAAAGACCTCTGCCCTCAGAAGCAAGATCGCAGCGGCGATGTTGGCACCATTTGAATATCCCAAGGCAACGAGTTTCTCCTGGCAGCGCCCATATCGAGAGGTTGCACCCGCAAGAAAGTCAGCCAGTTCATGAGCCCGCCTGACGACATCACGCTCGTCAAATACGCCTTCGGCCAAGCGCCTGAAAAAGCGGGCTTGGCCATTTTCAATCACCTTGCCTCTCGGACTGATAATTGCCGAACTGGCGCTGATTCGCCGGGAAACTCCAACCAGGTCTTTTTCGTTTCCGCCCGTGCCATGCAGCGGGACGATGGTCTGCCCATCGTCCAATGTCTTTTCCGGCCGCCAGAACTCGTGCTGGAACTCCGGGGCTCTCAGAGGCGGAAGGACCTTTACAATCTTTGAGCGGATGGGTTCGTACTGGCTCGGCAACTTCAATGACCCGCCAAGCTTTTCCAGCGGCTCGTCCACAGTAAAGCCCGGCGGATCGGTTGCGATTTCAAAAAGCACCCCACCCGGCTCGCGAAAGTAGATAGACCTGAAATATTTCCTGTCGATGATCTCGGTTACTTGAAATTTTTCTTGGATTAGCCGTTTGCGCCAATTCAGCTGCTCCTCGTCCGTCTTGGAGCGGAAGGCGATATGGTGAACCGTACCGGCCCCCAACCGCCCCCTGTCGGCACGAGGGTCCACCAACACGTCGAAAAAATGGCCGGGTGATTGGGATTCCCTCATTTTGAACCGATACCGGTTGCGTTCGTTGCCGTGGAGTTGCATGCCCATGATTCCGGCCAATAGAACTTGTGTGTCCTCCAAGGAGTTCAAGAGGGCTGTGGCCGAATGAAACCCGAGAAGGCCATGGCTCGCCTCCACGGAGCTTTCTTGCCAAGGATGCGAAGATGGAATAGAAGAAACGCCGATCAGCTCCAGAGAAAGCCTGTGCGGGTCCTTGAATCTGAGTACCGGCTCGTCGAAGCGCAGATCTCGCTGAACTTCGATACCCTTGCCCGCAAGCCTTTCATACCAGTACCACATCGACTGGATCGGGGCTGAAAACGAGATGGCGTCTATCATGCCGGAACCAGGGCTACCGGAAGGGGCACCTTCCCAAGAGAAGAACGTCATGATGGTGCCAGGGAAGCCTGCCCCGTCGCCGTAATAGAGATGATAGGTGTATGGGTCGTCAAAATTGACGGTCTGTTTAACGAGCCTTAATCCCAGCACCTGTTCGTAAAATTCCAGATTTTCAGCAGCCGATGCCGCAATGGCGGTTATGTGGTGGATCGCGCTTATTTTGTTTTGGTTCATTTGTGCAGCTCCATATTTGTCATGCATCCGGATGTCAGCTCCGCGCCGCCGGAGGAATTTCGATCACGCCTTGACGGTGCTTTTTGCGGTATGTAACCTGTGGCGGTTGATAATCAATAAGAATCAACGCTGCGCTTCCCGGTGCGCGTTTGTTCATGCCTTGATGAACTCAAGCAGGTCCTTGTTGACTCGATCCTTGAGGGTCGTGCACATGCCGTGCGGGGCGCCTTTGTAGACTTTGAGTGTAGCGCCCTTGACGATTTTGGACGATAGCAGGGCGGAAGCACCGATCGGTACGATCTGGTCGTCGTCGCCGTGCAGGATCAGGGTCGGTACGTCGATTTTCCTGAGATCCTCGGTCAGGTCCGTCTCGGAAAACGCCTTGATGCAGAAGTACGAGGCAGGGAAACCGGCCATCATTCCCTGGAGCCAGAATGATTCGCGCACGCCTTCCGAGATCTTTGCGCCCGGCCTGTTGTAGCCGTAGAACGGCATGGTCAGGTCTTTGAAGAACTGCGAGCGGTCGGAAAGGACATTGGCGCGGATACCGTCGAAGACCTCGATCGGCAGGCCGCCTGGATTGGCGCTAGTCTTCAGCATCAGCGGTGGCACCGCGCCGATCAACACGGCCTTGGCCACACGCTTCGTGCCGTGGCGGCCGATATAGCGGGCGACTTCGCCGCCGCCTGTCGAGTGGCCGATATGGATCGCCTTCTTCAGGTCAAGGCTTTCGACGAGCTTCGCGAGGTCGTCGGCGTAGGTGTCCATGTCGTTGCCGTTCCAGGGCTGGCTTGAGCGCGCATGACCGCGCCGGTCATGCGCGATGCAGCGGTAGCCGCGGGAGGCCAGAAAGAACATTTGGTCTTCAAAGGCGTCTGCGCTCAGCGGCCAACCATGGCTGAAGACTACGGGCTGTCCGCTGCCCCAGTCTTTGTAATAGATCTGCGTGCCGTCTCCGGTCGTGATGGTGGGCATCGGTAATCTCCCTTCTTTGTTTGGAGGATGTAGCAGAGTTTGTATGCTTGGCCATTTTAATCAATGTCGCCGCCGGCAGGCTTACCGCGGGATATGACAACATGGGTGGCGGTCAGTTTGCGGGATAGTCTCCGGTGGTAAAGCTTCAGGTTGGTAATTCTTCCTTTTCGGATGCTGTATCGGCAGACCGACGGGGTAAAACCTATGAATGTGGGTCAAGCTTATGCAATGGGGTGAATCCTGTATTTTTCATCGGGTACGGACTATCCGGCCAGGGGGAGAACGAAAGGGTTAAAGCCGCGAAGCTGTGAAATGATTGTGTTAATATAGAATACCGCCATGCATTGACATGAGCAGACCCGTATATAGTTTTAAAATCAATCAAACTCCTTGTGCAAAAACATCCATTCACATGGCGCGGAGGAGACCATGAAAAAAGCCGTCTTTATCTTTCTATCTGTATTGCTTGTTTGCCTGCCAGCTCACGCCAAGGTCGTCTCCCGGTTCGTCGAATACAAACACGGCGACACAATCCTGCAAGGCTATTTGGCTTACGACGATTCCAAAGCCGGCAAACGTCCCGGTGTGCTCGTGGTGCACGAATGGTGGGGCCTGAACGACTACGTGAGATCACGCGTGAACAAACTCGCTCAGTTGGGATATGTCGCCTTCGCGTTGGACATGTACGGCAAGAATGTCTGGACCACCGATCCGAACAAGGCCAAGGAGCTGATGGGCCATTTGCAGGGCACTCCTCTGTTGCGCGAAAGAGCCAACGCCGGTCTTGACATCCTGCAAAAAAACCGGCTTGTCGACCCCAGGCGGATTGCTGCCATCGGCTACTGCTTCGGCGGCACTACGGTCCTCGAACTATCCTACGGCGGAGCCAACGTGGCTGGTGTAGCGAGCTTTCACGGAGGGTTGACGGTACCGAAGCCCGAGGATGAGGGGAAAATCCGGGCCAAGATCCTGGTTCTGCACGGCGCCGATGACGCGTTCATCAGCAACGATGCGATCACCGCCTTCCAGGATGCCATGCGCAAGGCCAACGCCGATTGGCAGATGGTTTACTTCGGAGGCACGGTGCACTCTTTCACCAACCCGGGAGCCGACAAGGTCGGTATGAAGGGTATCGCTTACAAACCTAAAGCCGACGAACGGTCCTGGAGTTACATGATAGCGTTCTTCAAAGAAATTTTTAGGTAGTATCGCTTGATCGCCACTTTTGGACCGGTCGATCGCCAGAAGTCGAGGATGGCGCGACTTAGCCCGTCCGGGCATTCTTCCGGAAGATAGTGGCCGCGGCCCGCGAGGACCCCGCCACGCACATTGTCACCAAGCGGCAGTATCGTGTTTAGCAGGGCGCTACCGACGACGCCTTCGTCACCAAGCGCGAGAACTGGTTTCATGAGCTTGCGCGCCGCCGCCTTGGCTTCTGCAAGCCCCGCACCGCCGAAAATGGCACGGTAGCAAGCGAAACCCGCGCGGGCGGAGCCGGGGCACGAGAAAACACGAACATACTCGTCAATTGCCGCAACGTCGAACGCCCAGCTGTGGATGCTCTTGTTGGCGAAGAGCCAACTGAGAAACGTTCGCTTGTGGCCCTGCACGAGCACCTCGGGCAGGTCGTCGAGCCGATTGAGCCGAAATGTCAGGACTTAATTTTCGTCGTATGGTCGGGGATCCCATTAGGGAAGGAGATACTCCCGCGATGGACGCCTCGGTTATCCAAGAATCGAAGATTTGTGATCAATCAGGCAGGGGATCGGTTTAGGACTTGAGCGATCAGTCATTGAAGGTGATTTTTTCTAAATTCAGGCCACGAAAAGACCAACGGTCTCGCCGTCCTTGAGGTTCACCAAGCCTTCCTCGCAAATCCGCAGGTAAGGGATGGCCGCGCCCGTGAGCGTGATCAGCGACAGCAGCGGGTCGGGGAAGGGGACTCCCAGCCGGGCGATATGATGCGTGAGATTCTGCATTTGAGCGACCAGGGTCGGCATGGGAGCCTCGGAGGCTATCCCGAATACCGGCAGAGGGATTTCCGCCAGGACCATGCCTTTGTCGCACAGCACCGCGCCACCCTGAAGCGTGCGCAGGCGGTTGACGGCACGGGCCATGTCGCCGTCATCGGTTCCGACCACCACGATGTCCGACGTGTCCCAGGCCGCGCTGCAGGCCACGGCGCCGGATGTGAGACCGAATCCCCGGATCAGTCCCGTGAACGTCTTGCCAGGGCTGCGGGTGCGATCCACCGCGGCGACCTTACAGATGCCCCGGGCCGGATCCGCTCTCAGGTCGCTGCTCTCGACCGGGAAGTCCATGTGACGTTCGGCGGTGACCAGATCGGTGACCATTTCGATGACCCGCACCCGCACGGTTCTGGAACCGACAGGCGCCCGGATCTTGAAATCGGACGGCGCCTGATCGCGCGTCAGCTTGACGGTGTTCCGGCTCGCTTCTGAGAAGAGGTGCCGGCGGCTTTCCGCCAGGACCCGGCCGTTTTCGAAGATGACCCGCCCATGGGCGATGACGACCGCGGGGGCGATTGTGGCGACATCCGGGATGATGACGACATCCGCCAGGCGGCCCGGCGCGACGGCGCCCAGAAAACCATCCAGCCGGAAATGCTCCGCCACGTTCAGGGTGGCCATCTGGATCGCCGTAATCGGGGAAAAGCCGCAGTCGATCGCCTTTTGAACCACGTAATCCATGTATCGCCTGCGTATCAGGTCCTCCGGCGAGGCCCCGTCGCTCGCGAGGATGAGCCGGCGCAGGTCGAGGCCGAGCTGATTGATTTTCGAGATTTCCTCGAGATCCCTGCGGATGCTGCCTTCCCGCACCATGACATGCATCCCCAGGCGCAGGCGGGTCAGAACCTGCTCGATATTGATGGGCTCGTGGCAGGAGGACACGCCGGCCGCGGCGTAGGCGGCAAGTTTTTTTTCGCTGGCTCCAGCGGAATGCCCCTCCAGGACTTTTCCGGATCGGTGGGTTTGCTCATAGGCCGGCAGATACACTTCGGGCTCCTGCAGCACCGCCTGCCAGTAGGATTCGCCGAGGCCGAGGATGTCCACCCGGGCGAGGAGGCTTTCCAGTGCATCGGGAGAAATCCCCCGCGCCGCAGTGCTAATCGATACCATGCTGGGGGCGGTCGCTAGGATGCGGATTGGCTGATCTTGCAGGGATTCAAGCAGGTCCAGAACTCCGGCAATTCCGGCTACGGGGTAGGGCTCGAGTGTTTCGGTGACGACGGTGGTGACGCCGCTGACGATCGCATAGGGCACGAAGGCGGCGGCCGAGCAGATCCAGGATAGATGGGTGTGGCCATCGATCAGGCCGGGGATGAGCGTCCGGCCGCCGGCGTCGATGACGCGTGTCGCCGCCCCGATGGTGTCGTCGACGTCGGCGGACACGCGGGCAATCCAGGGGCCCTTGATGGCGACCCCGGTTTGATCCTGGACCTCAGCGGTGCAGACGTTGACGAGCTTGGCGTTGACGATGGCCAGGTCGGCCTTCTCCTCGCCGAGGGCGACCTGCATGAGGGCGCGCATGTCGGCCTGGGTCTTCTGCGGTAGAACGCTGTTGTGGCTCATGGTCATGCCTCGCATGAATCCGTTCTAACAGACAAAAATATCGACCGGCACCTTGCTGAGCAGACGGCCGCCGCTGGCGGTGACCTGGAAGACGCTTTCGACCCCGGCGGCGAACTCGTTCGCGTACACCAGCTTGGGCTCCAGGGCGAACACCATGCCCGCCTCGAGCGGAGCCGTGCGGGCTCGGGCGATGATGGGGGGCTCGATCAGCTCGAGGCCGATCCCGTGGCCGATGAAGCCGGCCTTGTGTCCGGGAGGCCCCAGGAATGCATCGGTGTATCCCAGGCGGCCTGCCCGGGCGCAGGCATGTTCAAAGAGCTCGGCCAGCGTGCGGCCCGGGGTGGCCAGATCGAGAACGGCGTCGTGGATCTCGATGGCGGCCCGGCTCGCGCGATACGCTTTTTCCGGCATGGAACCGATCGCGAACATCCGGGTTTCATCCATGTGATAGCCGTTCATCACGGTGCCCAGGTCCACCATGACCGGTTCCCCCGCGCGCAGCCGCCGGTTGCCAGCACCCGCCGGGAAGGCGGCCGAGGTGCCTTCGCCGCTGGCCGGTGAATCCAATACGCCCACCAGTCCACCGCTGGTTCCGCTCAGCACGTGCCAGGAATACCCCTCGGTATTGAAGTTGCGAACGCGCAGTTTCCCGCCATGGCCGATCGTGCGCGCGTAGGCCTCGAACATGCCGGAGAACTCCATCTCGGTCAGGCCGGGGGCGATGACCGAGCGCATGTAGTCGAAGGTGCGGCGGGTCATTTCGGCGGTCGCTTCAAGCTGGGCGATCTCCCAGGCGGATTTGATGCTTCGAACCTGGAGGATGAGCGGCGAGCCGTCGACGCAGTCCCTCGGTTGGAAAAGATCTCGGTAAAACCGGAATTCATTGACCGGAAGAACATCCATTTCCAGCCCGAGGCGTGGAGGCGGCCGGCCGCAAACGTCGGCGATCAGGCCCGGAACGGTTTTGACGCTGTCGATGGCGATAATGGCTTCGACACTCGACTCCGCGCGCGCGCGGGCGACCGACTGTCGGATGAACAACAGCGGCTTGCCCTCGGCCGGCACGTAGAGAAAGCCGTTTTGAGCGGTGCCGGTGAAGTAAAAGAGATCGACCCGCTGGACGATGAAAAGCCCGTCGATTCCCGCCCGGCGAAGCTCTTCCTGGATCGCGGCGGTGCGGCGCTCGATTTCAGCGGGAGGGACCCTGAAGGCTTCAGATGAGACCGGATGTCGCGGCTCGGATCGTGTCATGGCTATTTCACTTTCTACACGCCTCAGCAGTTCGAAGGCTTTCTGGACGGCGGGCGCCTGACAGGCTGTCTTCTTTTTGGCTGGCATCGGGCCACCGCGGATTTTCATGTCGAATTCAGCATTTCGTTCACTATGATGAACGAAAAATCTTTACGTAATCCTGCAATAAAAATCAAGTTAGAGTTGACATCGAATTATTGTATATAAATTAACTTTCAAATATAACAAAATAATAACACGATCGGGTTTCACAGTAAAAAATCTTGGCAAGGAAGGCGATCTTTTATTATCGATTACAGTTCGTTCATTTCGCTGAAAAGATCTGAGCTTTTTTTGAACATTAAGGGGTGGTCTTGCACCTGATCGGGAAATAGCTTACATCGGCTTGGACGGCTGCTTCGGCTGCCAGGTCCGCTGCCGGCACCGTTACGTTATCAAGGAGCGGCCTTGCGCCGGCACCTATGCCCTGGAGCCCGAATACACCGGCCAAGGGTGCCTTCGGGGCCGAGGTGGGCTGCCGCGGAAGGCCGTGGACCACGTGGAGGTGCCCAAGCTGCAGAGCGGCAAGATGCGCGAGGCGGCGGAGAGTTACTCCGAGCTGATGCGGCGGCACGGGGATAACTAAATAAACTCGAAGCCCGGAGCTGGAAGCGCAAAGGGAGGCACACGCTCCTCCCACACGAAACACCAACAACGAAATTCAGTTATGGAAATTACCGTTGAAACGCTGGGGCTTCCGGCCCTTTCGGCCGTGATCGGCAAGAAGACGGAAATCGCACTCGATGCCGGAACCGTGGCGGATCTAATCCGCCATCTCGCCGGCCGTTTCGGTCCCAAGGCGCGGCAGGTGCTCTTAAACGCTGACGGCAACCTGGACTCCACCATTCAGGTGATGCTGAACGAGGAAGGTTTTATTTCCCACGAGGAATTTCCCCGGCGTGTCCTCAAGGACGGCGATCACATCCGCTTCATGTTGCTCGTGGGCGGAGGCTGAGTCCGCATCCGTCCGACTCAGACCGGTTTTTGCCCGCGCAGGAAAAAATCCAAGGCCTCGATCACGACGCTGGAGAATGTGCCGGCGTTGTCCGCCGCATAGGCGGCCACCCGCTCCGCGAGGGCGCAGGGAATGCGAATGGTGACGTCCTGGGTGGGGTCGGAACACATGGTTTCCGGATTCTTGCGCATCAGATCAACTCCCGCATGCCATGAAGGTGTGTGGCGCTGCATGGTTTTCCATCCGCAACGATCCTATGATTTTTAATCATAATCGGGGGGAATTGCAAACGGAAAGTGCCGGGCTCTATCCGGGTCCCCGGCTGACGATGGTGCAACCGGATTTGACTTGGCGCGGCGGCCGATCTATTTTTATCGGGTCTGAATCGCCAACCGCCGTCGAATCAACCAATCAACAGGGGGCGCATATGCTGAAACGAGTGGAAGTTTTCACGGAAGGCCACTTCAACGACAAGGCGATGGGGAAGCTGCTCGTGCACGATTCGCCTTATTTCCGGGTGCTGAATTTCAATTTCAAGGCTGGCCAGGAACTGCCCATTCACTCCCACGACACGGACGGCCAACTCAGCATCGTCGTCCTGGAGGGCAAGGGCGTTTTCCTCGGCAAGGACGGACAGACGCTGCCGGCCCACACCGGCGACGTGCTCATCTCGGACATCAGCGAGCCCCACGGTGTCCGGGCCGAGAGCGACATGCGCGTGCTGGTGACTATTGCGCCGCCGCTGTGAAGATGATAAAAGACCCGATCACGCCGAACGCTCGCCCACAGGAAGGAGAATAACCATGCAGATCAGCAGGATACTCTGGCCGACAGACTTTTCCGAGAACGCCGCCAAGGCGCTGCCCCTCGTCACCGAGTTGGCGCAAAAATTCGGAGCGGAAATTCACATTTTGTACGTGATGAAGGATTACCCGGCCTTCGGGGCTTCTTACGGACAGTTCGACCCCGAAGAGTTGAAGAAGATGCAGGAGTGGGAAAAACAAACGGCGGAGTCACGCTTGACCGAGATCTGCGACCAATTCCTGAACGAGTGTCCGCTCTACATCCGGCATATTGCCGTCGGGGAACCGGCCAAGGAGATCCTCAAGATCATCGCGGATCAGAAAATCAACATCATCGTGATGGCCAACCGCGGCAGCGAAGGGCACTTCAACTTCGGCAGCGTGGCCGAGCGGGTGCTCAAGTGCACCACGGTTCCCGTCGTGATGATCCCGGTCTGAAGGCCGTTGAAAAACTTCGCTTCAGGCCGTGATACGGCGTTGTGCGGATTCGGACCTGCTCACATACGAAACCGTATGCTCCGCCGTCGCATCGAAAAGATCCTCTGCTGCATCTGCCAACCTCTGCAGTTGCGCGCGCTGCCGGCTCCGCCCTTTGGGTGGGGACCCGGCGGCTTTGTGCAAAGCGACCCGTATAGCCCCCTCGGTCTCAATAAAGTGATCATGCGGTATGCGCATCTATGGACTACGCAAAGGTATCTTGGGAAGGTCACCGACGTGGAGGCCATGTGGTGGATTGAAGACCGGTAAGGCTGAAATAGAACTGGGGCAGCGCATGAACCCACTGCCCCAGCTACCAAGATTTTGAGAGATTCGGACAGGAACGGCGTACAAATTCAAAATTCATTTCAGAAGGTGACTGGACATTGTCCTGCCATACTGCCGAACTGCCTCTGAGCCGAACCGGGAAATGGGGACGCTGGTTACCCGTTCGCGGAAAATATATATCTCCACCTCTGGCAGTAGCTCCTGCAGTGCAAAGGCCATTGGTAGCCCGTTTTCGAGGATTTCCAGGGCGTGTGAGTTTCCGGCGATCATGTTGATGCCCAAATCTCTTGCAGTCTGAACAAGCGGATGCTCTCCTTTCACTCGGCTGATAGACACGATGGCGGTGTCTATGTCAGGGTGTTCGTGTTTCACCTGACGCAGGTGATCCGTAGTAAAACCGGTATGAGGAAAGAAATGGACCACAAAATTCACTCTGTCGTCGCGGGTTCCGCATAGTATTTGCGGAGAGACCGCGATGCAAGTTTCATTGATCTCTGAACATTCACGTTCCCGCCTTTCAAGCTCAAGAAAAGATTCCTCTCTTGTGAGGTCGCAGAATCTTCCAAGCCGGTCTATCACATCGCCAACCGTTTTGACTTCTTCAAGAGTCTTGCCGACAAACATGATGTTTCCGGGCAAACCGCCGTATGCAATTTCCACCCGAATGGGCTTGTGGCCGTGAATGAATGCGATGCCAGGGTGGCGGCCATGAAACGCCTCGTGAGCTTCAAAAACCGCCAGGTTGTAGAGGTCGGCATAGCCTCGCAGCGGCACCCCGCCGGAACTGGCGGCATCCGCAACCGGATGGTGGCAAATGATAGCATCCACGCCGGTGGCGCCGGCCAGCTCTATCTGGCTTTCGGTGAGCGTCATGCTCACAGCCAGTTTGTGGACTGGTTTCTCAGGGCTGCCGACTACCAGCCCCGGGGTCTCGGTAACGGCCTTGCCCGGCAGGTGGGATGTTTTCACAACAACGAAAGGACTCCCTCGCCCGAAGGCATCCTCGGCTCTCTTGATGAGCCGGCCCGCGCAAATCGTATCCAGCGCACTCAATACATTGGCCACAGTGGCGATTTTGTGCGACATGATGGTCCTCCATCGAGTTCAGGCGGCACTCCATTCGCGAGGAAGTGCCGCCGGTCGGAGATGATTCATTTTGTTGTTGGCTGTGGTGTTTCTTCATAAAGATCAAAAAACTTTTTCACGACGTCATCCGGTGCGGGCTTGGTCGCCAGACTGACCACGATAAAGAGAACCACGCCCAGGATCATGGCCCAGACCCCGTTGTGGATGCCTTTGATCGGCATGACGATGACCTTGGTCCACAGCAGGATGAGAAACGCCTCCGATGCCAGCATGGAAATGATAGCCCCGGCCTTGGTAGCTCGCTTCCAGTATAGTCCTCCGGCAAGTACCACCAGCACCTGGAGCATGATCGGACCTGACGCCTCTATGAGCAGCCCCACCAGCGTCTGGGGGCCCCAGAAGACAAACGCCAACGAACCCGCCACGACGATCACGGTGATAACGCGGCTGACCGTGGACATGCGCGACTCGGTGGCGCCCGTGGGATCGAAGAAGCGAATCCAGAGATCGCGCACAAGAATCGATGAGATGCTTAAAATCATCCCCGACACGGTGGACATGATGGCGGCCAGAATGGCGAGAAGGATGATGATAGCCATCGTCGGCGAAAGCAGGTCATTCATCATCATCGGGAAGATAAGATCGGCGTTCTTGAGGTCCGGGTATTGGATCCGGCCCGCCAGTCCGATAAAAACGGGCGGGATGTTGACGAAAAGCGCAGAGATCGGGAAGATCACGGCCAGCGTCTTGACGGTCTTCAGGCTGCGGGTGGCATACATACGCTGGGAGATTTGGGGCCAGGCGAAACCGCCCATTCCGATGACCATGCAGGTGGTCAGGACCATCATGGGCGACCAGACTCCCGCCGGCCCGGGAAATTGCGTGAGAGCCGGATTGATGGCCGCGGCTTTGGCGATGACACCCCCGAAGCCGCCCCCCACCTTTTCCACGATGACATAGGTGGCCCCCAGCATCCCAACCAGCATGATGATGGCTTGGACCACGTCATTGTAGATGACGGACCGGAAGCCGCCAAGAACCACGTAGAGGAGCACGACCAGGGTAATATAGGTCAAGCCGGTCTCGAACGAAATCATGCCCTTGGTAACACCCTGCAGGGTGAGCCCGGCGCCGCGGATCTGCAGTCCTAGATACGGGAGGAGAGAGGCGACGCTGATGATCATTGCAATGATGCAGACGGCGTTGGAGCGGTAGCGCTCGGCAAAGAGGTCCGTGGCGTTGATGAAACCGAACTTCTTGCCCACCGCCCACATCCGGCTGCCGATGAAGTACATGCACATGGCGTTGAGCACGATGTTGCCGGTGATGCCGAAAAAGGAAATGCCGGTGCGGTAGTAGGCGCCAGGCAGGCCGATGTAAGAGAAGGCGCTGAACAGCGTCGACCACGTGGCGCACAGGACAAAGAAGAGTCCCAGGCTTCGCCCGCCCAGGAAGAAATCCTCCATGGTCGGACGCCTGGATTGCCTGAAGCCCCAGAGGCCGATGACGAAACAGACCAGCGTGTAAAGTGCAACACCGACATAGACGATGGTCGGGCTCATGGTTTCACCTCCTTCTTGAGGCTGCGGAGGAAGTCCTCTTCATCCTCGATTCGGCCGTGGAAGCGGGTGAAATACGCCAGGTAGCCGAGCATCACCACAAACCCCAGTTGAACCAGAATCAGATAAAACATGGGGGCTGGAAGAAAGCCGAGGTAAATCGGTTCAGCGACTTTCTGCCAAGGGCAGGAGATCCCGATAAAAAGCAAAACATAGACAATCAGCACCACCCATTTCATTCCTTTGCCCATGATTCCCTCCTTTTTTTAAATGGGTTTACTTCGGACAGCCCGATGATCCACCCTCGCCGTTTTTTTGCCATGCGATAAGGGAACGCATGCTGTATGAGTACAAATGTAGATAGCGGTGAGTCAATTCAATGACCTGAAAAAGCCATGGTCATCCCCGCTGCCCCCACCCGCTGTTCGACCTGCCTGCGATCGGTGGTGTAAAGCCCTCTCGCTTTCATTCGCTCGAAATAGACCGAACCGGAATACGTATATTTCAGGCTCAGAATGCCTTCTTCCCGCATTTGTTGTCTCACAAACCGGATGGCGTCGCCGACGGCGAGGGAATCCGGCAAAACCAGTGGCTTGTCCCGCCGGGCGTGGCGCACGGCGTTGCAGCCGGCGAGCGTTCCGGTGCAGATGGCCTCGGTGTGGCCCACCAGGAGACCGGCCTTCTCG
>JACRCN010000104.1 GCA_016219005.1 Deltaproteobacteria bacterium | reverse complement strand
TTTGATGTCCTCGAAGTGCAGGCCGGTGGTGGGCTCGTCGAAAATGAACAGTTTGCGCTTCCCGCTGCCCTCGTCGAACCGCAGGTAGCGGGAGAGCTTGAGCCGCTGGGCCTCGCCGCCGGAGAGGGTGCTGATGGGCTGTCCGAGCCGGATGTAGCCCAGGCCCACCTCGGACAGCGGACGGAGGGCTGCGACCACGGCCTTCTCGTCACCGAAGAACTCGAGGGCCTGGTCCACCGTCAGGTCGAGGAGGTCGGTGATCGTCTTCCCGCGGAAGGCCACTTCCAGCACCTCCGGCCGGAACCGCCGGCCGTTACAGTCCGGGCAGGGGAGATAGACGTCCGAGAGGAACTGCATCTCCACCTTTTCGAAACCTTCGCCTCGGCAGGTCTCGCAGCGCCCGCCGGCGACGTTGAAAGAAAAATGACCCGGACCGAAGCCTCGCCGGCGGGCGTCCTCCGTTGCCGCCAGCAGCTTGCGGATGGGGTCGAAGGCCTTGGTGTAGGTAAGCGGGTTAGCCCGGGGCGTGCGGCCGACGGCGCGCTGGTCCACCAACAGCACTTCGTCGATGTGCGAGATGCCCTCGAGGGCGCGATGCCGACCGGGCCGGCCCTCGGGGTCGCCGAGGGCCCGGCTGGCTGCCTTGAAGAGGATTTCTTCCGCGAGGGTGGATTTCCCGGAGCCGGACACGCCGGTAAGGCAGACCATCATCCCCAGAGGGATGCTGACGTCGATACCCTTGAGGTTGTTCTCGGCCGCGCCCCGGATGGTGAGCCAGTGGCCGTTCGGCGTTCGCCGTCGCGCGGGAACCGGGATCCGGAGCACACCCCGCAGGTACTGGCCGGTCAGGGAGCCGTTGACGTCGGCGGTGGGCCCGAAGTACATCAACCGGCCGCCCTCCGCACCGGCCTTGGGCCCGAGGTCCAGTATGAAATCGCTCTCGCGGATGATCTCGGGGTCGTGCTCCACGACCACCACTGTGTTGCCGAGGTCCCGCAGGCCTTTCAGGATGCGAACCAGGCGGTGGTTGTCGCGCGGGTGCAGCCCGATGCTGGGCTCGTCCAGCACGTAAAGCGTGTTGACGAGGGTGGAGCCGAGGGCGGATGTCAGGGAAACGCGCTGGACCTCCCCACCCGACAAGGTGCGCGATTGCCGGTCCAGCGTGAGGTAACCCAGGCCCACATCCCGGAGGTACGTGAGCCGGCTGCAGACCTCATTCCGGACCATGCGTCCGGCCTCGTCGGTCTCCGACACCGGCAGCCGCTCGAAAAAGTCGAGGGCTTGGCCGACATTCAGCGCGTAGACCTGGGCAATGGTGAGAGCGCCCAGACGGTAAAGCAGGGTGTCGTCCTTGAAGCGGGTGCCGTTGCATTTCGGGCAGATGTCGTAGCTGCGATAGCGGGACAGGAAGACGCGCACGTGCATTTTGTAGGTGCGGTTTTCAAGCCAGCGGAAGTAGCCCTCGATCCCATAGTAGGAAGACGTGCCTGCGATAATGGACCGCTGCTGGGCTGTCGATAGACTTTGAAAAGGCTTGTCCTGGGGGATCTTCTGCCGGCGGCAGAACTCCGCCAGGTCGTCGAACTCCATGCGGCCGCCGTGTATCCCCCCGAAGGGCTTGATGGCTCCGTCCGCAAGCGACAGCGACCGGTCGGGGATAATCAGGTCCAAGTCGATGCCGATGGTGCGGCCGAACCCGCGGCAGGTGCCGCAGGCGCCGAGGGGGCTGTTGAACGAGAACAGGCTCGGCAGCGGTGTGCTGTAGGTGATCTGGCAGAAGGCGCACTCCAGTCGGCTGCTGAAGGCGTGGTGTCCGTCCGGCGGCATCCAGACGTCGAGGCGGCCGCCGCCGAAGCGGAAGGCGAGTTCCACGGAATCGAGCACGCGCTTTTTTTCACCCGGCCGGAAGGCCAACCGGTCGGCGACGACGGCAATTTCTTTTTCGCCCCGTTTCGGGCTCCACTCCGCAAGGGGGACGATCCGGCCGTCCCGATACAGACGGTCGTAGCCGAGCGGCACGAGGGCGCCGCGCAACTCCTCGCTGCCGGCACCGTTCAGCGGGTAGGGAAACGTGATGACCACCGGGGAGCCTTCCGGCAGGTCCTGCAGCCGGTGCCAGACGTGCTCGGGCGTCTCCGGCTCGACCGGCCGGCCACAGGCGCGGCAGTGCAGGCGGCCCAGGCGGGCATAGAGCAGCTTCACGTAGTCCGTGATCTCGGTCATGGTGCCCACGGTTGAGCGCGACGTGCGCACCGGGTCCTTGCGGTCGATGGCGATGGCGGGTGGGATCCCTTCGATCCTCTCCACCTGGGGGCGGTCCATGCGATCCATGAACTGCCGGGCGTAGGGCGAAAAGGTCTCGATGTAGCGCCGCTGCCCTTCGGCGTAGAGCGTGTCGAAGGCGAGCGAAGACTTGCCCGAGCCGCTCACCCCGGTGACCACCGTGATGCGGTTCAGGGGGATGTCGAGATTGAGGTTTTTGAGATTGTGCTGGCGTGCGCCGGTGATGCGTATGACCTGGTCTGGCATGGCGTGGTCGGGCCCCATCCGTCGTTGTGCGTGGCTCATGAAAACTCGCTGCAAAGGTAATCCTCCCGGGGTTGAATGGCAAACCCCCCACATCCTTTACTTGCCACGCCCGGAAAAAATGGTTACTTAACGATGCTCGATCATATCGGAATGGGTTGCGTTTTCAGGCGATCTGGATCGACCGAAAACCGATGCGCAGCCCTGGAAAACGGTTCTTCAGCATTATGTTTTTTCTGAAAACGCTCCTGTTCGTTGCGATGGCGGCGGCCTTGGCTCCCGTGGGCGCGGGAAATGGCGCTGACGAGGTGCAGCTGCCCGGTGACGCAACACCCGGTCTGCTTCATCTGGCGAGCCTCGTGGGTCCCGAGAACCAGAACTCCTTCCACCCGGAACAGATTGCCGGCCTGCTCCGATTCATCGATGCCCCCAAACGCAAAGATGCGATGTACAGCGCCAAGCCCATGGACGGGGCGTCCTCCAGCTACTTCGATGTGGACGTGAGGATGCCCCTGGACGATCTGCTCAAATACACTTTCAACCCTCGCATCCACGGGTCGGCCAGCGTGCCGGCATCCCTGCGGATGGCGGCATGGGAAAAATACGAAAAACCCTGGCAGAGTTTTCCCCGGGTATGGGAGCTCTTCGACCCCAACGGCACTCCCGTGCTCATCCGAGGCATGGAGACGGTTGAAAATACCCCGGATCTGTCCACCGGAGGATACTACCGCTACACGCTTTTTAGGACCGTAATCCTCTTTCGCAGCGGCGAGCGCCGGGTCGTGATTTCCCTGGCGAAACAGGCAGGCCCGTCTGAAGTCGGGAAGAAGGGCTACATTCTCGGCGAGGATGAGGACTGGGACTATTTCTACTCGGGGGAACCGGGGCTGGATGTCACCGGCCTGGGCTGGGTCAAATCCTACATGCTCGAGTCCTTCGGGATTTCGATCTATTTCGAATCAGCCCCGGCAGCTCCCGGCGTGCGCGTCGCCAATCTCAAATGGCTGCGCGCCGGCTGGTCGGGCCTCAACGTGGTGCGGAGCGAGCACATTTACAGCGGTTTGAAGCGTTTCGCGCTGACCACCCAGCAGATCCTGGAATCCCCGCGGCTGCCCGCCGTGGCGACCCTCGAAGACGTCTGCCAGCGGATTTCGAACCTGACCGAGGCGCAGATCCGCGAGAAGATGCAAGCCTACCGGAATGTCCTGCTCGCTCGCACCGAGCGGCTCAACGGGAGCGCGCGGAAGAGCCTGCCGGAGTCGTTCTGGAACGACGACTGGTGGGCGCGCATGACCCGGGAGGAAATGGAATCCGTGCTGGTGCTCGAAACCCTCAAGGTCTACCTGGGCAGAACACCCGAGGCTGAAGTCCGGAGTCTGGTGTCGCTTCCCGCCGTGCAGCTCCCACAGCCGGGCGGCTAATGCCGTCGACGGAGGCCGTTTTCGCTTTCATCTTGTTTCGTCGAAAGAGCATGATATGAAGCGTTTGACCGTTTTGATGGGTGTCGTGTCGATCGTGGCACTGGCGGCAGGCTGTTCATTCAAGGGGAAATACCACGATACCGCTCTGCCGGATCCGAAGGAATACAACGCTCACTTCGAGAACCTGGATTCCAGGAAGGACGGCCTCATCAGCTGGGTAGAGTTCAAGGCCTACTTCCCCCGGTCCGAACCGCAGGTGTTCTCGGCCATCGACCTCAACAAGGACGGCTACATCGATCACGACGAGTGGCTCAAGTTCAAAGAGGCGCATGGCCTGAAGCGCCCGGGCTGACGGCCTCGGGATAAAGTCGAAACGTCTGTCCTCATTGCGCAAAGGTGGCCTCCATGCGGTACCCGCCGATCGATCCGCGCTTGTTCATCGAAAACCGTCGCAAGCTCGCCGGGCAGCTCAAGCCCCATTCCATCGCCGTGTTCAATTCCAGCGACGTCATGCCCAGGAGCGCGGACGGCGTTCATCCCTTCATCCAGCAGACCGACTTGTTCTATTTAGCCGGGGTCGATCAGGAAGAGAGCACTCTCATCATTTTCCCGGACGCCAGGGAGGAGAAGCACCGCGAAGTCTTATATCTGAGGGAGACCAACGAGCAGCTCGCCCTGTGGGAAGGAAAGAAATACACCAAGGAAGAAGCGGCGGCCGTATCCGGCGTCAAGACCGTTTACTGGAACGCGGAGTTCAACGCCGTGTTCCGGGCGCTGGTGTTCCAGGCCGAGCGGATTTACCTCAACACGAACGAGCACCTGCGGGCGGAAGCGGCCGTGGAGACCCGAGATGCGCGTTTCGGCAAATGGTGCCGCGAGAATTTCCCGCTGCACCGGTACAAGCGCCTGGCGCCGATCATGCACCACTTGCGGGCGATCAAGTCACCCATTGAGGTGGAGCTCATCCAACAGGCGGCCGCTATCACCGGCCGGACGTTCCGGCGGCTGCTCGGCTTCATCCGGCCGGGGGTCTGGGAGTACGAGATCGAGGCCGAGATCTGGCACGAGTTCCTGCGGGGGCGGTCTCGCGGACCCGCCTTCCAGACCATCGTGGCCTCGGGCGCCGGTTCCTGCACCCTGCACTACGTGAAAAACGACCAGCCGTGCCGGGACGGCGACCTGGTGCTGATCGACTTCGGTGCGGAATACGCTAACTATGCCGGCGATCTGACCCGCACGGTGCCGGTGAACGGGAGATTCACCCCGCGCCAGAGGGCGGTCTACGACGCCGTGCTGCGGGTGCAGAAGGCGGCCATCCAGATGCTTCGGCCGGGGAACACCCTGGAGGCCTACACCGCCGAGGTCGGCCAATTGATGGAGACGGAACTGATCGGCCTGGGCCTGCTGGATGCGGAGAAGGTCAAGGGCCAGTCCAAGGACCAGCCGCTTTACAAGAAATACTTCCCCCACGGCACCTCCCACCACCTGGGGCTGGACGTTCACGACTACGGCGACAAATTCCGCCCGTTCGAGGCCGGCATGGTGTTAACCTGCGAGCCGGGCATCTACATCCGCGAGGAGGGGATCGGGGTGAGGATTGAAAACGACATTCTGGTCACCGACCGGGATCCGGCCGACCTCACGGCGGACATCCCGCGGGAGGCGGACGAGATTGAAGCCTTGATGAACAGATGACATGGTGCAAATGCCGGTCTCCGCGTTGCGCTGCATCTCACCGTCGCTGCGGCGTACGGTCCGTACGCCTCGCTTCGCGAGACGCGCACGCCTTGACCTTGGCCTTTGGACAAAGTCATCGATTCAATGGGATGGACACAAGCGCGTCGGCATTATTCCAGAACCATAACACTCTGCACGCAGCCAAGCACGCATGCGCAAACATCTTGTTCTAGTGGGTGCGGGTCACGCCCACATGACGGTGCTCAAAAACCTGGCCGACTTCACGGCGGCCGGCCACCGCGTCACGGTGATAGGCCCCGGCCCCCTTCATTACTACTCCGGAATGGGGCCTGGCATGCTTTCCGGCATCTACCGGCCTGAGGAAATCCGGTTCAACGTGAAGGACATGGCGATCTCCCGCGGGGCGGCCTTCATCGAGGATCTGGTTGTCCGGGTGGACCCGGCCGGGAAAGAACTGCTGCTGCAACAGGGACAGCGCGTCGCCTACGACGTCGTCTCGTTCAATGCGGGCAGCGGCGTGCCAATCGATGACCGGATCTCGGCCCACGAGGCCGTGGTCCCGGTCAAGCCCATTGAAGAGCTTTTGGGCGGCCGCAAACGGGTCATCGATGCGCTCAAGCAGAGGAAGCTATCCATCGTAGTGGCCGGCGGCGGCCCGGCCGGACTGGAGATTGCCGCCAACCTGCGCCGGCTGGTCGCGGATGCAACGGGTGCGGCGGAGATCACACTGATCGCAGGCGATCGGCTGCTCGCCGGATTTAATCCTGTGGTGCGACGCAAGGCGCTGCGCGGGCTTGCCCGCCTGGGAATTGCCCTGATCGAGGGCCAAAAGGTCGCAAGCGCCGATGCACGCTGCATCCGGACGACCTCGGGCGACCGGCGGCCCTGCGACTTTCTTTTCATGGCGGTGGGCGTGAAGCCTTCCCCTGTTTTTCGGGATTCCGGCCTGCCCACGGGCGTGGACGGGGGCCTGCTCGTGAACGATTTTCTCCAGTCCGTGGCGTTTCCGGAGATTTTCGGCGGGGGGGACTGCATCTGCTTTGCGCCCCGGCCGCTGGCGAAGGTAGGCGTCTACGCGGTCCGCCAGAACCCGGTGCTGCTGCAGAATCTGAGAAGCGCTCTCTGCGGCGGGGACCTGGTCGCTTTCACTCCCCAGAAAAGGTATCTGCTGGCCTTCAACATGGGCGACGGCACGGCTATCGTGAGCTGGAAACGCCTCGTATTCGACGGCCGGCCCGGCTTTGCCCTGAAGGACTACCTGGACCGGCGCTTCATGAAGATGTTCCAGGGATGAATCCGCGCGTCAGGGCACCATCCTCGCCGCTGCGAATGCGGATTTCCTGCTGCGGGAAGGGGATTTCAATCCCCGCCTTCTTGAACTCCTCGAATATCGTAAAATAGAGATTGCTCTTGACCACTTTTTCCGGCTGATGGCGGACATCGATACAGACCGCGAGCTCGAAATTCAGGGAGCTGTCGGCAAACGCGGTGAACAGCACCTTGGGGTTGTCGTGCCGGCACACCGTGGGCTCCTTCCGGGCCGCCTCCATCAGAATTCGTTCCACCTCTTTCGGGTCCGAGCCGTAGGAGACGCCCACGGGGAGGGATATCCAGATCGTGGGAGAGGACAGGGTGTAATTGATGATGGTATTGGACACCAGGTTGGAGTTGGGCACCAGGTATTCGATGTTGCCGCGCGTCCGCACCCGGGTCGACAGCGGATGGATGTCGGTGATCATGCCGACCGCGTCTTCGACCTTGATCCAGTCGCCCTTCCGGACCTTGCCCCCGAAGATGATGATGAAACCGGAGATCAGGTTGGCTGCCATGCTCTGGAGTCCGAGGCCGATCCCGACGCCGATGGCGCCGGCGAACACGAGCAGAAAGCCGAAATCCACCCCCACCGTGTCGAGGGCGATCAGCAGGCCCACCCCGAAAAAGGCCAGCCGGATGATGGTGTTGACGGCATAGCCGGTGCCCTGCTCGACCCCGAATGCGGGATAAACCCGGTAGTCCAGATAGGCCTGCAGCAAACGGGACGCATAGATGAAAAAGAATAGGATCAGCAGCGCCTTGACCACGACCCACATCGTAATGCCGGTGCGTCCGACTTTGACCATCGGGAATGAGAGCACGCGCGCGACCGGTTCCAGGAGGCCGATCATGTTCAGCAGCAAGGCCGTGGCGGCCACAGCCGTTGCGTACATCAAAAAGGTGCGCACGGAGTCGACCAGGAACTGCGCGGATTCCTCATCGGCCGGCACCCGCTCGGCCCAGCGATGCAGCCAGATGCGCAGCATGTGGTAACCGAGACTGAGCAGGATCAAGGCGCCCGCCGTGGACCATATCTTCACCAGCAGCAGCCGGCCGACTTCGCGGAAACCGAAGCACCACAGCAGCGCCAGCACAAACGAAACGCCGATCAGGGGGTAGTAGTAACGGTTCAGGATCCGCACGTAATTCTGGTAGCTGCGGTAGGGCAGGGCGGGCAGGAAGGACAGCAGTGCCCGCTTGTTGAGCATCAGCAGCAGGAACACGCAGACCACCGACACGGAGATCGCGAACTGCAGGAAGGCGAGAACGTCCTTGGGGAAGCGAAAGGCCTCGGCGGCCCAGTACAGCACGATGCAGATCAGCACATAGAGCAGTACCAGCCGGGCGATCTGGAACACTTTCATGCCGTGGGTCGCGGTGACCTTGAACAGGTCGCGGGTCAGCAGCTCCCGCAGCAGGCCGATCGTAAGCGCTGACAGTGACCACAGCAGGAGAAGGTCGCCAATGAGCGTGAACCAGACGGCCTTGTAGGTGAACAGGGTGTGGATGGCCGAATAGGCCCCCAGGAGCAGCAGCGGGATGGCCGCCGCCACCACCACCCGCAAGGCCGCCATGAACAAGGGGTACAGCGGCTCGGGGATGCGCTGGCGGACCGGCTGAATGGCCGATGCGATCCGCTGCAGGACAGGCTTGCGGCCGAAGAGGCTGTAAAAAACGGCCGCCAGGAAGATGAATATCACCAGGGATCCGACGATGCCGAGGACACGGCTGTGCACGGCCACCTGCTGCGTGAACTCGGGGATTCTCAACGGCAGTGACAGCAGCCACTTGTACAAGTAGTCGATGGTTTTGAGATCCCAACCGAGAGGCGTCCAGCGCGCAAGAATAAATACCTGCTGCTGGATGTCCTCCTTGACCTGTCCGGCCTCCTTTATGATGGCTTCCCCCATGTTCTCCGTGACGGTGATCGTGGGGCTTCCCGGTTGGGGTTCCGCCGTGGGGGTATCGGCCGCCAGGGCCGCGGCGCTCAACATCAGAACGCCGCAGACGAGCAGCCATCGTATGAAGTTGTTTTTTGCTTTCAACCTGCTTCTCCTCTATGGAAGCGCCTTGTCCGCACAGGTCGAGTCATAGTATAGATTTGTAAAAACCGCAAACCCGCGCCCGCGCGGCGCCCTTGTCCGAAATGATCCACATTGACGGTTCTTTCTCGGAAGGCGGCGGGCAGATCCTGCGCACCGCCCTCGCCCTCTCCTCCCTGACCGGCCGATCCTTCCGGGCGGAGAGGATCCGGCAAAACCGCCCGGCCCCCGGTCTCAAGCCGCAGCATCTGAGCGCCATCGAGGCGCTGATCCGTATGAGCGGCGCCCGGGCCAGGGGCGCGCGCGTCGGCGCCGGGCAGATCGAGTTCGTGCCGGGGAACCTGACGTCCGGGTATTATTCCTTGGACATCGGCACGGCGGGGGCTGTCACACTCCTGATGCAGGCGCTGCTGCTGCCCTGCATGTTCGCCGGCGGTAAAATGACCCTGCGAATCACAGGCGGCACGGATACCCGCTGGAGCATCCCCATGGACTATTTCACGCACCTGATCCTGCCGGTCTTTCGTCGATGTTGCGGGATCGAGGTGATAGGGATGCAAAGGGGTTTCTATCCGAAAGGGCGGGGTGTGCTGGAATTGATGGTCCAGCCGGGATTGCCTCACACCCCGGTCAAGGACGCTCGCGCTTTTCAGGACGCTGTTCGCAGGCTGCTCCCGAGGTTGGATTTAAGCGCACGCCGGGAGATGGCGGCAATAAAGGGCGTTTCCGTTGCTTCTTCATTTCTGGCAAAAGCGCGCGTGGCCGAACGCCAGGCGGAATCGGCTTACGACGCGCTGGGCTCCGTGCTGCCCGCCGAGATCCACATAGATTATTGTCGGAGCGCATCGCCCGGGACGGTGATCACGCTGTGGACGGTGGACAAGGAAGGCCGGTCGCTCGTGGGCGCGGATGCGCTCGGGGAGAAGGGCAAACCGGCCGAGGCCGTCGGGCGCGAAGCCGCCCACAAATTGCTGGAGACGCTGCACACGGAGGCGGCCGTGGATGTCCACCTGGCGGACAACCTCATCCCCCTCCTGGCGTTCGTCGGCGGAAAAATTAAAACCGCCAGCCTAACCGACCACATTCGCGCCAACATCTATGTGTGCGAAAGATTTCTCGACGTGCGGTTTAAAGTAGATGAGGCCGCCGCCCTGATGGGTGTCGGATGATCGGACTCAACGCGTCAGGGAATTCGAAATTGGCAAGGCGTAGATAGCGGTGGGAAAGGCATTCAGCAGGGGAACCATAACGGCTGGATCATGCCGGCTGTGCGCCTGAGCGACCACGCCTCCTTCTGGAACGAGGGCTTCAAAGCCGTGATGATCACCGGATCGGCCTTCTACCGCAACCCCCACTATCACCAGGTCACCGACACCATGAACATCCTTGACTACCCCTTCATGGCCGAGCTGGTGAAACGCCTTGTGAGATTTTTGGTTCAGCATCGCTGAGTCGGTATCAACTTTTACGGGGTTGTGGTGGCTTTATCGGGGAGGGGGTGCTTGACATCCACCACGTTGTGGTACAATTTTCGGTCAATATCTTTTAGCCAACGCTAAACGAAAAGGAGGCGATATGAAACTATCATGCGCGCATTGGTGCAAAATAAAGGAATTTATCGTCAATTTGAAGTGCCCGCAATGCTTCAGCGCAAAAGTTAAACTTTGTGAAGAAGAGAAAGAGAACAATGCGACATGTGAATCCTGCGGCTGCGAGTTTAAATTCAATCCCGAGATGGTCCCGCCCTTGCAATAGAATTTACCTTTGCTTGTGCTCCACGATTAATTGCACAGAGGCCATCTATAAAAATTTGCTGTCGTTACCGCCAAATCGCGTGCACTAAAGAGAAAACAGGCGGATTCCCTTATCCGTGGCCCTGTCCGCGCAGCCGTCAGATCGAATGTTTGTGACCGCAATCCGTTAGGCCTGGGTAGAATAAAACAGCGCCATTCCGCCGACGATGAGTCCCATCCCGCCGATGTGAAAGAGCTGGATCGACTCGCCGAGCAGCCAGACCGAGAGCAGCGAGGCGAAGGCCGGGGTCAGGTTGATGAAGATCCCGGCGCGATTGGGGCCCACCAGGTCCACTCCTTTGTTCCAGCAGAAATAGGCGACGAGGGAAGGAAAGAGCGCTACGTAGAGGATGCTCAAAACGATGTCCCGGCTGAGTGCAAAGGGTCCGGTGATCGCAAGCTCCGCCAGATAGAAGGGGAAGAGGCCGGCCGCACCCAGGAAAAAAGTGGCAGATAGAAAGCTCAAGGGGTGCATGGCCGGGCGACGCCGCAACAAGGCGGAGTAAAGACCATAAAACACCACGGCGATGACCATGAGCAGGTCGCCCTGCACGAAAGACATGGTCAGGATCGTCTTCAAGTCCCCCCGCAGCACGATCAGGCATGCGCCCAGAATGCATATCATCACGCCGCCCATCTGCCGCGTCGCAACTTTTTCCCGATAGAGTATCAGGCTCAACAGCACGATCACAGCCGGCATGGCGGACTGGATCAGGGTGCCGTTGATGGCGGTGGTCGTGTGGAGCGCGGTGTAAAGCAGCGCGTTGAAGCCGGAGATCCCCAGGACAGCCAGGAGAAAAAGCATTTTCCAGCACCGGCCAATTTCCGCCCGATCTCGTCCGAGTTGGCGCCAGGTGAAGGGCAGGATCAGCACGAAGGCAAGCGTCCATCGCCAGAAGGCAAAGGCCACCGGCGGGATGAGGTCCGCCACCCCCCGGGCCAGCACGATGTTCCCCGCCCAGCACAAGGGGGCCACGCTGAGCACCAGGTATGGCCAGAGAGAAGAAGGGCCCTTCGGGCGCGGCGCCGCCTGCATTTTGATCCCTATGGTGCCAGCAGGATGCGCGCGTCGGCGACCGTGCAGCGCTCCGGGGAGCAGAAAACAGGGTTCAGGTCGATGGAGTCGATCCGGTCGCCGAGGGCCATGACGAGATCCGAGAAGGCGAGCATCATCTCGGTCAGTTGCGGGACGTTGACGGCGGCAAATCCGCGATAGCCGGTGAGCAGCCGGCTGCCCCGCAGGCAAGCGAGCATCGATTCAACGTCGCGCGCCTTGAGCGGCGCCATGCGTGTGACCGTGTCGTCGTAAATCTCGACGGCCGTGCCGCCGATCCCCAACAGGATCACCGGACCGAACTGGAAGTCGATCTTGGCGCCGACGATGAGTTCGCGCCCCGACAGCATTTCGGCGACGACCACCCCATCGAATCCCGGCAAGCGGCTGAAGCGGTCATAGACATCCGTCAGATCCTGCGCGTCCAGGATGCCGGGTTTCACCCCTTGCACATCGGACTTGTGCATGACTTTGGGGGACACCACCTTGGCTACCACCGGGTAGCCGATGCCGGCGGCGGCCGCGAGCGCGTGAGGCTTGGATTTGGCCCACACAAACCGCGGGGCCGGTACACCGGCCGCCCCCAGCAGGCGCAGGGCCTCCGGCTCCAACACCCATCCATCCGTGCGGGCGGCAGCGATAATGTCCACAATTTCTGCGCTCAGCATGGCCTGCACCTCCGCATGGCTTCCACCATGAAGGCCGCCCCGTCGATCGAGGAGGCCACCGGCACGTTGTTCAGCTCGAAACCCTCGATCAGTATCCGGTATTTTTCGACGTGCGGCACATAGGCGATCAGCGGTTTGCCGGTCTGCCGGTGCACATAGCTCAGCCGGGCGCCGAGATCGGAGCTGATCCCCGGGGAGTAGGGCAGCAGCAAGAGCAGCAGGCAGTCCACCTCGGGGGCGCGACCCAGCGCGCTGACGGCCGCTTCGAAGTCTGCGTCGGTGGAGCTTCCCGTGAGGTCGACCGGGTTTTCCAGGGATGCGATGCCGCGGATGTTGGCCGAGAGGCCTGCCCGGATTTCCGCCTTGACTGCATCCGATAGCCGCGGCAGCCGCAATCCCAGGTCGGTGCAGATGTCGGAGGCCAGGGCGCCATGGCCGCCGCTCACCGTGATGACGCCGACGTTGCCGTCGATGGCTCGAGGATAGTGGCTGAGGGATTCGCAGAAGCAGGTGAGCTCAAACTCGTTGCGGGCCTCGACGATGCCGTGCTGGGCGATCACGTCGGAAAACACTTTGTGGTCGCCGGCAAGGGATGCGGTGTGGCTGCTCACCGCGCGGCTGCCTTCGGCGGTTTTGCCAGCCTTGAGCACGACCACCGGTTTGGAGATGGCGGCGGCCAGCTCCACGAAGGCGCGGCCTTCGTTGCGGCCGAACCCCTCCACGTAGAAGGCGATCACCCGGGTATCCGCATCGCCGGCGAGGTGCCGCAGCAGGTCGGTTTCGCGAATCAAGGCCTTGTTGCCGATGCTGACGGCCAGTGACAGACCCAGACCTTGCTCGGTAAACTTCACCATCTGATCCACCAGGACACCGCCGCTCTGGCTGACGAAGCCGACGTTGCCGGGGTTGGGCCGCACGAGGCGTTCACCGGGCAGGAAAAACGTGTCGAAGTGTCCCGGCGAGTAGATGCCCAGGCAGTTGGGGCCGATGAACGGGAACTCCGCCTCGCGGGCCATGCCGGCGATGCGGTCCTGGAGGTCGCCGCGGCCGCTTTCCGCAAAGCCGCCCGAAATGATCACGGCGCCGCCCACCCTGCTGCGGATGCAGTCCGCGAGCGCCTCCGGTACGAGATCGGCCCTGACCGCGATGACGGCCAGATCGACCCGGCCGGGGACTTCCCCGACGGTCCGGTAAACCGGGTCGCGGTTGAACACGCCGCCGCGGGGGTTCACCGGGTAGACCTTGACCGGGTAGCGCAGGTGGATCTTGTTATAGATGACGTTGGCCGGGTGCCGCTCGTTGGTGAACGACACCCCGATCACGACGGCGGTTTTGGGTTTGAACAGTGGCGTGAAGTCCACGGGCAGCCTCCGGAGATGTTCCTTGAACCTTATCACACTCACTGCGCAAGCCGCAACGGCGGCGCGTTCGTTCTTCTCGCCAGCATGCCGATTCTGAAAAATTTTCATGCAATGTTCGGACTGGACGTGCGGGAGGGTTTGAAACGCGCTGAATCATGTTTATCGTTCCCATTCAGCCGTGTTTTTTTACGACCGTGATTCTGCGGGAGAACGGGGTGGCATGGAGGCGTCGCTGCACCACAACTTGAAAAGGATCCGGGTCGAGCTGCCCCGGCTGGCCGAAATCCTGAAGCTCGACGCCGAAAAAGAGATCGGCTCCTGGGCCCAGGTGATCGATGCGCGCCTGCTCGCCCGCTTCGACCCGGCCTTCCCCCTGGTGGCCGCTATCTGCGGGGGCGGGTCATCGGGCAAGTCCACCCTGTTCAACTCGCTCATGGGCAAACGGCATGCGCCCACCGGCGGACGGGCGGGCATGAACCGCCGCGTGCTGTTGTCGATCCCGCCGGAGCTGGTTTCGCAGTCGGCCGCCATCGCCGCGCTGGTCGAACCCTTCGGGGAGCCTCCGGCGCCGCTCAAGAACTCCGGGGACCTGCTTGAACCCGGGGGGCCGCTGTACGTCGTCGGCCGCTCCACCCCCGCCGACATGATCCTGCTGGACACTCCCGATTTCGACACGGGCTCGCGCGGTCGCTACGCCAACCGGAACAGCGCGCAAAGCGCCCTGGAGGCGTCCGACATCCTGATTTACGTTTTCACCAACTCCAACTACAACAATCGCGACAACACCGACTTCATCGCCCGGATGCTGACCGGAATCGGCCGGCGCAAGTGTTTCCTGGTCTACCGCAGCTACCCCAGCTTCACCGCAGAGGAGGTGGCGGAGCATGCCATGACCGTCGGCCGCAATATTTACGGCGACGCGGCCGACCGCTACGTGCTCGGGGTCTTTCGTGCCGACGAGGACAACCGCATCGCGGCCGGCGTCGCCTCGATGACCCTGCTCCCGGTCGGGCCCGGGGCCCCGTCCTTCCCGGAGGCCCTGCGGGCGATCGACCTGACGCAGCTGCGCTTTGACCTGCATGCCGCTCTGCTCGCCGACGTCCTCGAGGGTGCGGCGGCCATGGTCGGCCGGGCCAAACTCTCGCTGGACGAGCTGCGGCGCTATGCCATGGCCCTGCGGGCGGCCCAGGGACGCTGCCTGCAGGAGGCGCTGCGTTTTTTTCCGATGGACCGGGTCATGCGCCGGTTTGCGAAGATCTGGGCCGCGACCGACCCGCCGGCGGTCAAGTTCATGCGGCGGACGGGCAGCGTGATCGAGCTGCCCTTCAGGGTCGTGCTCGGGGCCGCCGGCTGGGCCCGTGAAAGGCTCTCCGGCGAGCCGGCACCCGTGCCCCCGGCCGAGCAGTTTATACGGAGGCTCGAGGAGAACCTCGTGGCCGCGGCGACCACGCTGCATCATGCCCTGTTGAGCCCGCAGCTGTCGCCGGTCGCCGCCGTGGAAGGCCGTGGCACTCCGGTCGCCGCGGCGGAACCCGATCCGCCGTTTACGGTGAGAGCCCACCCGGTCGTGCTCCCCGAACAAGAAAAGCTTCGCCGGGTGGATTTCAGCTCCATCCTGCAGGCCATCCTGGCCCGGAAGCAGGCGATCAGCCGCATCGACCACGACATGGAGGTCGAGCTGAGAGCGGTGGCCGACCATTTTCGCCGCCGGATGGGATTGTGGTCCAAGATCAACCAGACCTTCTGGGCCGCCCTCAACGTGCTGCCGGCGACCGTCGCCGTGACCTACGTGTTGTCGACCGGAGACCCGGTCGGGGCCGCGACGATCAAGGTCAAACTGGCCGGGCTTTTCGGCCTGAAAGACCTCTACGCACTGGTGGCCATCCCGGTCACTCGCGGGATGAAGCAGGCCGACCGGAAGCAGCTCAAGGCAATGCTCGGTCCGCTCGCCCAGACCTGGCTGCGGCACAAGTTCACCAAGGTTCAGGCGCTCTTTGAAGAGGAGCTCTCCGGTAATATCCTGCGGTCGGCCGAGAACACGGCCGAGGCCGCCGGGTGTCTGGTGGCACAGATTGAGGAATACCTCAACCACACGACGACGGGGAGGGTCCGGTGAACAAGCTGGTACGACAGGCAGCGGCCCTCAGGGCGCTGGGGCGCATCGAAGGGTTCAAGGCGGAGCTGGGCCGGCTGGCGTCAGCGCTGGAAGCCGTTCCGCTGTGGCTCCCGGCGGCCGGTCTTGTCCGGCAGTGCGCGGAGGGAATCCGTATGATCGACGCCATCGCCGCCCGGCTCGACCGCCGCCTGGTAGTGACGATCATCGGCCCCTCCGGCTCCGGAAAATCCACGCTGGTGAACGCCCTGGCGGGGGGCGCTGAGCTATCGGAGACCGGGCATCGGCGTCCAACCACGGGCCGGCTCATGGTCTTCGGCAGCGGATCGGAGGAGGCTGCGGAGCTCCCCAGGGAGCTCGGCGCCGAGGCCGTCGTGGTCCGGCCCGCTGCGGGCAGTCGGTTGCCGGAGGGCGTGTGCCTGATCGACACACCGGATACCGACAGCATGGCCAGCCACCGGCACTTGGCCGCGCTCGGCGCCGCCGTGGCCCACTCGGATGTGCTGATCTGCGTGTTCGATGCCGAAAACCCCAAGCGCCGGGATCACGCGGATTATCTCGCGCCGATCGTTCGGCGTTTCGACGGCGAGTCGCTCGTGGCCGTGCTCAACAAGTGCGACCGGCTGGACGAGACCGAGCTCAAGGAGCGGATTCTGCCGGACTTTCTCGATTACATCCGGGCGTCCTGGGATGGGGCCGTCGATCGCGCCCTTTGCGCTTCCGCCCGCCGGCACGTGAAGGAACCGGGTTGGGACCCGGAGGCGGGCCCCCGGCACGGGTTCGACCAGTTCGACGAGCTGCACCGACTCGTTTTCAGCCATATGACCCGCGACGGGTTCGTGATCGACCGCCGGGTCGAAAACGCCCGGCGCCTGCATGCCTTCGTGTTGGACGAGGCCCGGCAGGAGCTGGCGTCCGACCGCGAGGCCCTGGAGTCGGCCGGCCGGCGGCTGATCGAGGCGGAAACCGAGGCGATGGCAGCCGCGGTAGCGGCCGTGCGGGGCGGCGACGAACAGATCCTGCCCGGCATGGGCCTCAGCGTATGCCAGACGCTTTCCCAGCGCTGGGTCGGGCCGGTGGGATGGGTGCTGGCTGCATGGACGCGTCTGATGGCTCTCGGCGGCGGGGTCGCATCGATTTTCCGCTTTGGCAGGTTTCGGGCCGCTTCCGGCTGGCGGCGTTCGACGGGTGAAAAGGGAGGTCGCCCCGAAGCCCTGGCCCCCGAACACCTGCAGGTGGTGCTGCGCACCTACCGCATGGAATTGCTGCGGCGCTGGCCCGATGCGGCCGAGATGCTGGTCCGGGGCCGCTTCGACGGCTCGGTGCGCGATGGCGGGGCCGCCGCGGCGTCGGTGGAGCGCTTTGCCGAGCGATTCTCATCCCTTTGGGCGGAGGTCGTGAATGCTGAAATCGACCGGATTCCCCGCCGGCTCAGCGGTTTCTGGCTTCAGGTCCTGCTGAACGCGCCGGTGGTCGGTCTGCTGGGATATGCGGGCTGGATCACGATCGTGAACTTTTTCAGCGGGAGCTACCTCAGCGGCGATTTCTTCCTGCACGCCCTCTGGGCGATCGTTATCGCCCTGCTGCTGAGTTTTTCCCTGCTGCAGGCCATCATCCGGGCCAGTCTGAATTCCAAACGCCTCGCCGGCCGTGCGCTCGATCGCCTGAAGCGCGACCTGCAGCCTCCGGAAGGGCAGGTGCCGCCGCTGCACCTGCAGCTGCAAGCGGTGCTACGGATGACGGATGCATGGCCCGGTTGAGGTGCATCATCAGGCGGTTTTGGCCTTGGTCTTTCGCTCCGCCTCCAGTTTCTCGATCATGGCCACCCGGGCCAGCAATTCCTTGGAGGCCATGGGCCGCTCTTCGTACTTCCCGCACCAATCCCTGTCCGCCGTGACCGGCCAGACCGCATAACGGATGTTCGCCGTGGATGCTGCATCGATCAGTTCCGGCTGGGGTGCATTGCGGTGGCATTCGCCGACCAGACCCGAATCCGTGCCCCCCGTTTCCGCCCAGTACTTGCACTTTTCACAAACCTGAGTTTCTTCCATGAGTTTTTCGTGCTCCGTGCCAAACCGCCAAGAAATCATCTCTTATTGGAAAAAGGTTGGGGTGACTCCCCCGTGGAGTCACCCCTGCGAAAGGAGGTGAGATGACGCCGGGATTCATCATCCACAGGCTTGATATCACTATCGGCTGAAACCAGAGAAACTTGACAAAAATTTACAGGGATCGGAATGTGCTGGGCTTTTCCCCTCGTATCTGATAGGATATGTTGCTTTCCGACCTTCGGACAACCGGGGTGCGGATGCGCGATGGGAAGCTGGCCGATGAGGCATGGCGACCCAGACAAGTCTAAAATAAGAAGAGGTTTTGGAATGCGCTATCAGCCCCATTCGTTTCACATCCCCGTCATGGGCACGGGGTTCACCATCGATACCCCCTTGAAAGTCGCCCGCTACGGCATCTCCTCCGTCATATCCCTGGTGGATGACGTGCTCATCGAGCAGGTGCGCAAGTATCACTGCGATAAGCTCGGCGAACCCTTCGAGCCTATCGGCGCCGGCGCGGACGACGCCCGCGCCCGCCGCATCACCGCCTATCTGAACCTTGTGGACGGAATCGTCCGGAGGCAAACCCTGGCTCTGCAGGCTGCGCCTTTCGAGGACGGCAGCGAGATCACCCGCTATTTCCGGATGCTGCCGGACTCGCCCCTCAGAACGGCCTACGAGGACATGCTCGGCGCACCGGACGGCCCGGAAAAGGACCGCCGGCAGGCGCTGCTCAGGCCGCTGGCCGTGCCGGGCAGCATCGACGTCAACATCATGACCAAGCTCGACAGCGACGCCTACCGTAACGGCCAGAAGCTGCCGCCGGAGTGTGCCGACGCGATGGCGGCCTTGCGCGGCTTCGCTCGCAGCGCGCTCAGCTCCGCCATCATTTTTTCGGCCGGGATCAACCAGCGGCTCTACCGTTATGCCGCCACGTTCGATGATTTTTTTGCGGACACGGGCGGCGATTTCAAGAAAACCATCATCCTGAAGGTGAGCGATTTTCACTCCGCGGAAGTGCAGGGAAAGTTCCTGGCCAAGCGTGGGCTGTGGGTGTCCGAGTTTCGCATCGAGTCCGGGCTCAACTGCGGCGGCCACGCCTTCGCAACCGACGGCCACCTGCTGGGGCCGGTGCTCGAGGAGTTCAAACAGAAACGGCAGGAGCTCGTCTTGATGCTGCGGGAAGCCTATTTGAAGGCCCTCGACGCCCAGGGCCGTCCGGCCGGCGCAGCACCCGACGATGTGCGCATCACCGTGCAAGGCGGCATCGGGACGGCGTTGGAAAATGATTTTCTTCTGAGATATTACCTGCTGAACGGCACCGGCTGGGGCACCCCCTTCCTGCTGGTCCCGGAGGCCACCAACGTGGACCGGAACCAGCTCGAAAAACTTCTTTCGGCGAAGCCCGGCGATGTCTACCTGAGCGACAGCTCGCCGTTGGGCGTTCCCTTCTGGAACCTGCGCACGTCGTCGAGCGAAGAAGCCCGCCGCCGGCGCAACCAGGCCGACAACCCCGGAAGCCCCTGCCCCAAGGGGTATGCCACATTCAACACGGAGCTCACCGAGGCCCCGGTCTGCCTGGCTTCCCGGGCCTACATCACGCGCAAACTCAAGCACCTCCTCGAGGAGAACCTGTCGGAGGAGCAACTTGCCTTCACCCGGCAGGGCGTTCTCGACAAGTCCTGTCTGTGTCACGACCTGGCCGGCGGGGTTGCCCTGAACTACAACTTCGATGCGAAGGCCACCCCTGCCATCTGCTGCGGTCCGAACATTCTGAACTTCTCCAAACTCGCCTCCCTGGAGGAGATGGTCGGCCACATCTACGGCCGGCTGTGCCTGCTGGCCAACAGCGAGCGGCCGAACATGTTCGTTCAGGAGCTCAGGCTGTACGTGGAGCACTTGCGCCAGGAGATCAAGCGGTTTTCCATCGGACTGTCGCGCCGCCCCCAGAGCTACTTTGCCACGTTCAAAGAAAACCTCCTCGCCGGGGTCGACTATTACCGCGGCCTCGCCAAACAGTTCATCGACGATCAGAGAGGCCGTTTTCTGGAGGAGCTCGAGTCGTTGCAGGCCGAGATCGAGCGCGTCCTGGTTCCGGTCGCCGCCCCGGCGCCCAAGAAATGACGACTTCGTAAAAAGCGGGTTGCGGCGCGTTGCACCGCAACCCGCTTTTTACGAGCCCATAACCGCTTCCAAGCGCCGATAACATGCCGGCGCGGAGTGGGAGCACGGCAGGTGTTGCGGACGGCTGAGCGTCGCGGCCGCTTCAGGCGAGATTGAAGATGCGCTCGAACCAGGCGATGGAGGCCTCATCCGCGATGGCGAGGCGCCGGGCGACAGCCGGGGAGAACACCTTGAAGGTGGCGCTCGCACGGGCACAAGGCTCATCGCTCGCGTCGTAGAGAACCCCCTCGGTGACGGCGTCGTTCTTGCCCCCCGTTTCCCGCACGCGGCCTTCGGCCTTCAACTCGCTACCCACCTGAATCGGTTTGATGAATTCGACGGCGATGCTCCGGGTGAGCGCGATGCGCTTGAGCAGGGTGATGGCCGACCAGCTCATGACCTCGTCCAGAATGGTGGTGAGCACGCCGCCGTGTACGATGTTGCTCCAGCCGCACAGGTGTTCCGGCACCTTCACCCGCGAGTAGACCGCACGGCCGTCGGTGAAGAAGCGCATCTGCAGCCCCGACGGGTTCCCCGGGCTGCAGCCGAAGCAGTTATGGTTTCGGCTGTTTGGCAGCTCTCTTAGGTTTTGGGCTGATTTCATCGGTCGGGTAGATGTGGGTGAACAGGTTGTCGGCAAGGTTCACGTCGAGCTTCTTCAGAATCTTGTATTCCTCGAGTGCTCCGGCTATATCCCCGCGCTGCAGAAACGCGTTGCCCACGGCGTGATGGGCCGGCGCGAAATCCGGGTCCACGCGAATAGCCTCCGTGTAGGCTCTGATCTCGTCCCGGCCCCGGCCCAGCTTGCCGAATGCCACTCCGATGGCGTAATACGCCGGCGCGTAATCCGGGTTGATCCGGATGACGATCTTCTGGGCTTCGATCGCCTCCTGGAACCGGCCGAGCTGGCTGTAGGAGATGCCGGCGTTGTAATGGGCGGGAGCGGCCTCGGGGTTGATGCGGGCGACGGTTTCGAATTCGTCTTTGCCCTCGGCATATCGGCCGAGCTGCACGTAGGCCAAGCCTAAATTGAAATGGGCCGCCTCGAGCTGCGGGTTGATGGTTATGGTATCCTTGTACGCCGCGATGGCTTCTTCGAAGCGGCCGATTCGGCCGAAGTAGTTGGCCAGGTTGAAATGGGCCATTTCGTCCTGCGGATTGGCCTGGATGGCCTGCTGGAAGGCGGCAATGGCGTCCTCGGGGTTGTTCAGACCGGCATAGCACGAACCCAGGCCGCTCCAGGCCGCGGCGTCACCCGGGTCCTCCTGGGTGGCCTTGATGAAGTGCTGCAGCGCCAGCTGATCCTCGCCGGCGATGGAGAACTTGAACCCTTTCTGGCACAGCTCCTCGGCCACCCGCAGCTTGCTGCCTAAATGGTCGAACGTCCACTCGGGGACGGACTTGGTGCCAGCGAATTTTTTGAGCGCCATGATCTGCTGCGCCGTCACGGCGAAATTCAGGTTCTGGCCCTGGATGAACTGGAAGGTGGCGATGCCGATCACCTGGCCCTTGGTGCTCACCACGGGGCTGCCGCTGGATCCGGACGAGATGGGGGCCGAGATCTGGAACACCCGGCCCACCGTGGGGACCTCCCGCACGGAGGAAACGATGCCCTCGCTTACGGTCTGCTCCAGGCCCATGGGGCTGCCCACCACGACGATGCGCTCGGCGATTTCCGGCGGCCGGTCGCTCACGGAGATCCAGGCCACCTCGTTTTCCGGGATGTCCACCTGCAGTTTCACCAGGTCGAAGGCCTTGTTCTCCGCCAGCACCGCCTTGACGTGGTAGGATTTCCCCTGCGAGGTCCTGACATCGGCCGCGTATTTTCCGGCCAGAACGTGGAAGTTCGTGATCAGGTGGCCCTGGGGGCTGACGAAGAACCCCGTGCCGATGCCGGAGAGGTGACGCTCGGCGTCGTAGACAATCACTGTCACGACCGCGGGTTGGATTTTCTTCACCAGCCGGGTGAGACCCGAATCCGCCGCTGCGGATGGACCGGCTGCCAGCAGGACCGCCGCCGCAAGGGACAATATGTTAAGATGCTTTCGCATGCTCAATCTCAAGGCTCTGTCATTTTGAGCGATTCAGGACCGACTCCAATTCCGCCTCGGTCAGGTCGATCGGGTTTCCGCGCATGCTGCTGGACTTAAGGGATTTTGCGATCAGGTCCGCGGCGTGCGGGTCCGAGAACCCGTAGGCGGACAGCGGCGGGAGCGCGAACCGTTCACACAGGGTCTGCAGCCAGGCGATGCCGTCCTCGGCGGCGGGCCGCTCGTCCCCGGTCAGCAGCCGGGCCGCCTCGTCGAAGCGGGCGAGCGCCACCGACCCGGCCGCCCGCTGTCTCAGGGCGGCGACATTGGCCGTCATGACGAACGGCAGCAGCCGTCCGCAAACTGCGCCGTGGGGGGCTTTGAACATGCCCCCGAAAGGTCCGGCAATGCCGTGCACCGCTCCGAGCCTGGCGTTGGCCAGGGCGAGACCCCCGCAGAGGCTGGCCACACACATGTCCTCCCGGGCAGCTGGGTTGCCGCCGTCCTCGAAGGCGATGATCAGGGAGCGGCCGGCCCGGCGCAACCCCTCGCGGCAAATCCCGTCCGTCAGGGGGTTGGCGTGGCGGGTGACGAAGGCCTCCAGCAGCTGGGTCAGGGCGTCGAGGCCGGTGCTGGCGGTCAGGGCGGGGGGCATCGAGTATGTCATCTGCGGGTCGATCACCGCCAGTCGCGGCAGCAGGAAGGGACTGCGCATGCTGACCTTGACCCCGTGCGCGGGGGACTCCAGAACGGCGTTGCGGGTCACCTCGGCCCCGGTGCCCGCCGTCGTGGGGATGGCGATGTAGGGGGCGGACATCCGGCTGAGCTCGCGGCCGGCACCGACCACCTCCAGGTAATCCATGAGTGCGCCGCCGTTGGTGAGCATGGCGGCGATCACCTTGCCAGCGTCCAGTACGCTGCCGCCCCCGACCCCGATCACGAGATCGCAGCTGCAATCGCGGGCCTTTTCAACCCCGCTCCAAACGAAATCGGTGGTGGGTTCCCTGCACACCCCAAGCTGCGTGTGCCGGACGTGATGATCGTCCAACTGGCGCAACACCGGCGCGCAACGCTCCGCGTGCGCGCCCGTCAGGACAAAAGCGTGCCTCCCCAACCGGGCCGCATGCTCGCCGATGGTCTTGGCGCTGCCTACGCCGAAGATGATCCGGCCCGCCGTGGCAAACTCGAATGTCATGTGTTTTCCTTAAACGCCTTGAAAGCCTCCGCCCGATCCGGTTTCACATAAACGTATACGATAATGATGAGCATGACGACTCCCGTGTCAACTGTTTGCGGCTCAACACTGGCTCAGAGCGCCCCTTTCGATAGCACCTCGGATGCGTTAATTCAATCACGGGGCTTGCGGTTTGACATTTTTCGGACAGAAAAATGACAAAAATCGGCACATCGACCGCAGGAGCTGTTGAGGCATAAAAACATAACTTATTGAATGTTCATTAAATTTTATTTTACCGCATTGTGGCATGGATATTGTATCACTAAAAAGCGAACTTCTCGGATGCGCGTGCATCTTCCCCGACGGGCTCTCTCAACTGTAAAAGATTGGAGGACTGCGCCGTCAGGAAAAAACGGCATCGTGGGAAGTTTTCTTTTTCCCGACCGTGGCTGTTTCGGCCGGCAGCGTTACACGATCCAATCCGGACGGCCAACATATAACGCACTTGAATATGGAGTCGAGCATGATACCCCCTCTCAACGCCGCTGTTTCGGCCCTCCACGCCTTCGGGCAAAAACTCGGCGTCACTGCCGGAAACATCGCCAACGTCAACACCGACGGATACAAGAAGTATAGGGCGATACTCCAGGAGGGACAAAACGGCGAGGTCGAAGTGGTGGCGCAGCGCGTAGAAGCAGGCATACCCATCGACCACCTGGAAGAGGACGAACCACCCGCGCTGAAGGCCTCGAACGTTGCGCTGGAGGAGGAATTTCCCGAGCTGATCACCAGCATCTACGGCTTCAAGGCCAATTTGAAAACCCTGAAGGCCCAGAATGAAATTCTGGGCAGCCTCTTGGACACGGTGGCCTGAGCCGGTTCGCACTCCGCCGTTGGATTCTTGCTTTTGCATCCCGATGGTATCGCGCGGCCGGATTTCCGCCCTTGGTCGCGGCGGTTGCATAGACCTGCCCCAGTCTGCTACACTTTCCAGCGACGCCTGATCGCTTGCTTGATTTAAATCCCCAAAAAGGACGTGTCATGGCTAACCCCCGCCTCCGCCGACGCATTTTCCCCTCGGCCCACGAAGACGCCCGTCAAGCCCTTCAGAAAACCGAACCTCCCCATGGCCGGGCGCCCAGCTACCGGCTGGCCTTCCAGGACCTGGATTTTCTTCTGAGAGACGAGCTGCGGCCCGTACGGCTGCAGCTCGAGCTGCTGAAACCCGAGCTGGCCCTCCAGGAAAAGGGAATCGAATCCGCCGTGGTGGTCTTCGGCAGTGCCCGCATCCCGGATCCGCAGACGGCGGCGGCCCATCTGGAGGCCGCCGTTTCCGAGCTCCGGCAGGACGAGCCCGATCCCCCCCTGGAGCGAAGGGTCAAGAGTGCCGAACGCACTCTGGCCAACAGCCGCTACTACGCAGAGGCCCGCAAACTGGGCCGGATGATCGGCCGGCACTCCGACGACCATCGCATGGTGGTGATGACCGGCGGCGGACCGGGCATCATGGAGGCGGCCAACCGCGGCGCCCAGGATGCCGGTGCGCTGAGCATCGGGATGAATATCGTTCTGCCCCACGAAGAGCTTCCCAACCCCTACATCACGCCGGAGCTCAATTTTCAGTTCCACTATTTTGCCATCCGCAAGATGCACTTGCTCATGCGGGCCAAGTGCCTGGTCGCCTTTCCCGGTGGATTCGGGACGCTGGATGAGCTCTTTGAAACCCTCACCTTGATCCAAACCGGGAGAATCCAGCCCATACCGGTGCTGCTGTTCGGCAAGGATTTCTGGAGCGGCGTCATAAATTTCCAGGCGCTGGTGGACGAAGGGACCATCGCGCCGGAGGATCTCGGCCTGCTCACCTATGTCGACACGGCCGAGGAGGCATGGGCCATCATCGAACGTAACGGGACCGGTCGGGAGGGCAACAGCCTTGGTAAACCGAATCGATATTGACAGCGTCCAATAAGCGTATAAAGGTGATTTCAAAACGGACGAGGTGGGCGCCATGAAGCGGCTGTTGATCCTGTTGACCCTGCTGTGGTTTTGGTGGGCGGGCCCGGTGTCGGCCGATATTTACCGCTGGACCGATGCCGACGGTCTGACGCATTTCTCGAACCAGCCTCCTCCGGCCGGGGTGAAGGTCTTGGACAAGCTCGAAGAAACCCCTTACGATGCGGACGCCGACCGCCAGCGCATCAAAGAGGAGCGCAACTATCGGATCGAGCGTGAGAAGCTGGAGCTGGAGGAGCGGAAAGCCGAACTCGCCGGCCGGGAGCGCGAGGCGCAGCTTAATCTGGAGGAGGCCAATCGCCGGATGCAGGAGGCCCAGCAGCAGGTGCTGTACAAGGAGCGTGATGACGACGACTGCGCAGATGCTTTCCTGCGCTACGGCTACTGCGGGCCGGGATACGGCTACAGCCATGGCGGGCGACCCGGTCCCAACAACGTCTACCGCGGGTATTACCGCGAAAACAACAGCCTTTACGACAAAGACCGCCTCAGGCCCGGGCCGAAGCCGCCCCTTCGCCCTGGTGTTCCTTCGCCTCCGCGCGGCAAGCCTCAGCCGAAACCGGATGGTTCGAAGACCGGTACCAAGGCAGGCCAGGTGCCGGAGCGGGCAGAAGACCTTAACGTGAAAGGGGCGGGGGGCTCCTCCGCGCCGGTCGCTCCGAAGTAAGCAAGTGGCGTGGAAGTGGTTTTAAAGCCACATCCATCGAGGACCAGGCTTGTCGAACCGCACGTCACCCGCGCAGCGCCAGGCAGATTCCGTCCATTTCCGGTGAATGTCCCGGCAGAAACGAGAACAGCGACGCGGATGTCCAGCGGGGATCGGTGACGATCGCGCGGTTGAACGCGTCCGCGTCCTTGAAGCCGACGTTGTCGGCAACCAGGAGTCCCCCCGGTTTCAGGAGCCGGTGGCAGTGCGGAAGGGCGCGGATGTAGTCGGCCTTTTCGATGTCCATGAACACGAGGTCGACGACGGCATCCATCCGGGGAAGCTCGGACAGAGCATCGCCGACGATCACGCGCGCGGACGCCGCAAGCTCTGCGCGCTCCAGATTCCGTTGTGCCCGTTCGGCCATCGCCGGGTCCAACTCGAGGGTCAGGAGCCGTCCGCCGTTGAGGGCGCAGGCACGGGCGAGAAACAGGGCGGAATAGCCTGAGGCGGTTCCCAGCTCCAGAATAACCCGGGCCTGCGCCACTCGCGCCAGAAGGAAGAGGAGCGTGCCGACCACCGGGCCCACGATGGGGATGTTTTCCCTGCGCGCCTCTTGCTCCAGTTCCTCGAGCAGGGGGCCGACAGCGGGGACGAGCTGTCTGAAATAGCTTTCGGGGGAATCGACGATGCTGGACATGGGGCCTCCGATCCCGAGGTTGAGCTGCAAGCCTACCGGTGCAAAAAACCAGGTTAGAACAATGTCGACTGGCCGTGCTGAACTTCCTTGATGTGGCTGACAAACAACTCCACCTGCCGTTTCAAGGCGTCGATGCGATCCAGATTGCCAAGCTTCCAGCGGTACAAGTCGCTCTGGAGCCGCCGGCTGTCTTCGGCCAGGGCGTCGATGATCTGCTCCCGGGCCGGCTCCCAGATCAGGTGGGCCTCCGCCGGCGGCATGCCGAGCCGCTCGAAATGCCAGCGGCAATACTGCTGCCACCACGGTGACGGGGCGTCGGCGTTCGCGACCGCACCCTCGTAGTAGAAATGGGACCATTCCAGCAGCGGCAACGGCATGTGCAGGTCGCGCGCGACGTCCCGCAGCACGCGCTTGCCCTCGGCCGTGTGGCGGTCGAACACCACCCAGTAGGGGAACGCGCCTTCAGGCGTCGGCGCCGCCTCAATTTCCGGAGGCGGGGTGGTCAGCGCCAGATATGCCGCTGCCTGCACGACGGCCTTATCGTGCGGCCGCCCCCCCTCGCGGTAGCGAAACGCATTTTCGATCAGAGCCTTGCGACTTCCCTCGGCCGGCTGTTCGGATATCCAGCTCCAGAAGCCGGCGGGCTGGCGGATGGCCCTGGCAATCAAGCGGAGCGCCTTGTCGTCGGAGACCCCGGCCAGCACCGTGTCATCGCCCTGGTCCAGGTCATATGCCAGGAATCCGAGGCCGGTCGCATCCCGCGCCTTTTGGCGGTGTGCCACCCGGAGGAGCGCGGCCACCTTGCTGTGAAAGGGTTTGGTAAACAGCAGGTCGGCGCCCAGCGGCCAGCACTCTGCAAACAGGATGACCGCCGTGCGGGTCTCAAGCCAGGCCGCGGGACGCCCGCCGAGGCTCTCGATGATCGCGCTCGTCGTGTAGACAAGCTCGGTGTTCCCGCGCCGGACGGCTTTTTGCAGCAGCGACCGGTAGCGGTCCTCAATCATCGAACGGTCTTTCATCGTGGATGGCTGCCGGTTTGGAGAAACGTTGGGAACCAGCCTCCGGCTCGGGCATCGATAGGGCCGATATCGGGATACACCGCAACGATGCCCGGCCGAAGGAAGAAAGACTGAAATTCCTCTCCGGCTTCCTTCTCAACGAGCCTTGGACCTGCGATGGGCCCGGTACAGGGTGATGAGTCGTTTGCGGGCGTTCACACCGGCCGGCTGGCCGGCGCGTTAAGGCAGTCCTCCGCAACGCGGCCCTTGTTGCCGTTGAGGAGGTCCGCGAAGGTGATTTGATTGAGCCGGGTGAACATGGCCTGCGAGGCCTCGATCCACAGATAGCGCGTGAGGCAGTCGGCCGCGCGCTCGCATCGCGTGGGGTCTTTGGCGCAACCGGTCAGGAAGGCGCCGCCCTCGAGCAGGGATACGATTTCGCCGACCGAAATCTGCTCCGGGGGTTTGTTCAGCAGGTGGCCGCCCTTGGAGCCGCGGAAGCTTTTGACGTAGTTGGCCCGCTTGAGCGGTCGGATGATCTGCTCGAGATACTTAAGCGATAAGTTTTGACGCCGCGCGATTTCGCCCAATTGAATGGGGCCGTGGCCGTGATGCTGGGCCATGTCGAGAATCAGCCGTGTGCCGTACCTGCTGCGGGTGGAAAACTTCATGGGCAAACTCCGCAAGGGGAATTCCGATGGTTTCTAAGATGTTAACGTATTTCAGCGTATAGAAATAATCCCGCTCAGTCAAGGAGGAACCGCGTGAAGCCGGTCATGACTCCCCTCCTCACGTTTGGACAGTTTGAGATCCCGGTCATTGCTGCCGGAAACGGGTGGCTGGTGGTTGAGAAACCCCGGGGCATGAGTGTCCACAACGACGCGGGGGTGGATCTTGTTTCTCTCGCCCGCCGCGGGACGGGCACGGTCGGGGCATTCGGCATTCACCCCGTGCATCGCCTGGACCGGGAGACCAGCGGCGTGATGATCCTGTGCAGCGAGCGCGAGGCGTTGCGTTTCTTTGCGAGGCAGTTTGAAACCGGCGCCGTCATCAAGCGCTATATCGCCGTGCTGCACGGGCGGATACAGACAGCGCCCGGTGACGGGGCGTGGTCGGTATGGGACTGGCCGCTGGCGGCCGATGCCGGCGGCCGGCGGTTTCCGCAGGGCACGGGGGAACTGAAGGAATGCCGCACCCGGTTTCGGGTGCAGGAGGTGAGCCGGCACTACACGATGGTGGAGTGCGAGCCCCAGAGCGGGAGAACCCATCAGATCCGGCGCCATGCCAGGCTCTCCGGCCACCCCGTGGTCGGTGACCGGCGCTATGGCTCGAACCGGTTGAACGCGCATGTGCGCGAGCAATGCGGCTTCACGCGGCTGGCACTGCACGCCATGGAAATCCGCGTGGTGCCGCCCGGGCAGTCCCGGCCTGTGACGTTTCGCTCCAGCGCGGTGCCGGCTGAACTGCAGGGATTATTCGCCTAAGATTCCCGTGATGAAGCTTCTCATCCTTTCGCGAAACGGTTTGCGCAAACGGACTTTCAGGAAGAGGTCGCCGTCGCTGCCGCCGTTGCGGCCGGGAGAACCCATGCCGGCCAGGCGTATGCGCTGGCCGGCGCGGATCCCGGGCGGTATTTTGACCACCAGTTTCTTGAACGCCGGCCTCAGGAGATAAGCGTAAGGCCCTCCGGCGGCGGCCAGTTCCGGGCTGATGCAAATCCGGTCGTGGATATCCGTTCCCTTCTGGGGCAGTCCGCCCCCCAGTTTGCCGAGCGCGAGGCGGGCGAGCCGGCCGAGAATGCCCGCCGATGGGGGCAGCGCGCCGCTGCCGCCCCCGGATCGAAACGGCCGGCCGAAACCGAAGGTGCGGATGGTGACCCGCGGCCGCTTGAACTCGAAGCCCTGGGGGGATTGGCCGTAGACATCCCGGAAGATGTCCTCGAAGCCCCTGAACCCGAAGGACCGGGCCAGCTCCTCGAAGACGGCATTGATGTCCGAGCCGCTGAAGATGTCCTGCTCGGTGTGGCTTGTGCGAAACCGGCTGTGCGCCGAAGACCCGAACCGCTCGCGCAGGGTGTCGTACTCCCGGCGCTTGGCGGGATGGGAGAGCACGGCGTAGGCCTCGTTGATCCGCTTCATTGTATCGGCCGCGGAAGGTGTATCGCGGTTGCGGTCCGGGTGGTGCTCGAAGGCGAGCCGTCGATACGCCTCCTTGACTTGGCGGGGCTCGGCCTGGGGCGGCAGGCCGAGTGTAGCGTAGTAATCGTCCTGGGACATGGAGGCTCACCTGTTGAAGGTCAATGCGGCGACCGTGAAAATGACCATATTCCGGCGCATAAGTCAACGGCGTTGGACAGCGGACAAGGGCTGCTTTACACTGAAGCTGTCGTACAGGACGAGTTTGATCGACCTGCGCCGGTTCGCGGATGGAATCCGGTGGGAAAGGATGACCGATGCCACGCGATGATCGGCAGAACGTGCGCCCGGGGCTGACGCTGAAATGCCCGGAATGCAGGCGGCTGCTTCAGATCCCCCGCACACGGCTGGACGAAGGCAAGCCGCTCATTTGCGGTGGCTGTGGACGACGCTTCGACTGCCATGACCTGTCGGATGCGGCCCCGCATCCGAGGGTATAGCCGGTGATCTCCGCGAGGCCGTCACACTTTGCCGGTGGCGGCGAAGCGGGACAGCACGAGCCATGCCTTGGCATCGAACTTGAGAGAGCTGTCGGCGCACAGGCAGGCAGCCTCCGCCGGCGAGACGAAGAGCACCTCGATGACTTCGGAGGCATCGAGCGCCTTGTTGGAAGGCTCCCCCTCGCATTCGACGGTCACCAGGGTGATGGACTCGTCGGTCATACCGGCGGATGAATACAACGGCGGGCTGGCGTTCAGGAAACGGGTGACGTCCAGGCCGGTTTCCTCCCTGAGCTCGCGCCGGGCGGCGTCCACGACGGTTTCGCCCGGGTCCACGAGGCCGGCGGGGAAACCGACCTCATAGCCGCCAAGCGGCACGCGGTATTCCCGGGTGACCACCAGCTTCGCCCGGTGGCGGTGGAAGGCTGCGATGATCACGGCATCCGGGGTCTCAAACCGGCCGGTGACGCAGCGCGGCGCTTCCTGCCGGGAGGCAAGCAGCCACGATCGCGGGTCGCGGTCCGGCAGGCGGTAGGTCACCTGGAACAGGTTCAGCCATTCGGTATCGCTGAGTTTGTCCACCCGCAGAATCTTCATGCACCTGTGCCTTTCATTGCGCGTGAAGCCCCGTCCCGGGTTTCAATATAATACAGGGTGGCGCCGACGGGCGCGAACGCCAGGAAGACAATGTTGACAAACGGAATGAGGAAAAGCAGCCCGAAACCCAGGTGAAACATAAACGTTTGCCTGAAAAACAGCAGCCGCTTCTGAAAAGGCACCATTCGCCGCGCCGGGGTCAGATCGGTCGAGTCCCAGGCCAGAAAAGCAGCGGCCGTTACGGCCAAAAGGATCGTGACGAATGGCCCCAGGGGGGTCGCCCAGGCCAAGACCATGAGGGCAAGCGACAACAGGACCGGGATAACCGCACGCGGGGTCTCCTGCCGAATCAGGTAGCCGAACCGGCGGATGACGTTCACATGCGCCGGCGCCTGCACCCGGCCCGTAACCAGTTTTTCGGTGATGCGCGACATATGGTCCATGATCAGCACGCTGAAGAGGATCTGTGCGGCGAGGTAGGAGACGAGTGCCGCAACACCGGTCAGCAACAGCACGAGCAGCCAGGCAACGAGATGCCACAGCCACACCAGCCAAGGGTTGGCCGGTTTTGACCAGACTAGGTCCATCAGTTGCAGATGGTAGGCCACGATGAACCCGACCGCCAGAATTGTGATGAAAATCACGGCGGCAAACCGGATGAGCCCCAGCAATAGAAGTTTCGGCGTCTTCAGCCCGAGGCTGAGCCCTCGCAGGTTGTAGGAAAGTCCTTGAAGAAGGCCCATGCGCGCGCCCGCATGTTCGGAATCGGCGGCACGCCGGCGGCGCTGCCCGCGCGCGGCTGCCGGTGATGGTTGCCAACCCAACCGCATGCGTTGCACGCAGTTGAGGGTTAAACGCTCGAAGCACTGACGCGTTTTTGCCTTTTTTGACCGCTTGCTGAACATTCAAGCCACCCGTGCCCCGGGTGCTCGTCGACTGGTATCGGAAGGCCCTGCATTTGTCAACACGCCCAGGCGCAGGGGTGCGAAAAGTTCTTCTCAAGTTTATGCTGCGCCGGTCGATAGACATGAAGTGGCCTTACTCATTCACTCCCGTGGTCGCAAGCACGGCTTACCGGCGGGAGCCCCGGCCCCGGAGCGCGCCAGACGGCCGCGAACGCAAATGACCTCGAAACCAGGCAATGAAACGAGCGGAAACCGGAAAGCGGCCGCAGACCTCGGCGCGCAACGTTCCGGCGTCGACCGGCGTCGCAAAACGATTCCGTCGCTGCGGTATCTGGTGGCCGGTGGACGGCGGAGGGGCGTGCGCCGGGTCGAGGACAAACAGCGGATCATCATCCTGGACCGTTACAGCCCTCATCTCCTTGCGGCCATTGTCGGCATCCTCTGCCTGAGTCTTCTCGATGCATTCTTGACCCTCAGTCTGATTGACCACGGGGCCACGGAGCTCAACCCGGTCATGGCCTTTTTCCTGGAGCAGGGCCCCCTCATCTTCACCAGCGTGAAGTACCTGCTGACGAGCATTTCGGTCGTCATTTTCCTGCTGGTCAACCAAACCGTCCTTCCCCGCACCCGGTTTCGCATGCACAATCTTTTCACCTTTACCATGGCCGCTTTCGCGATCGTGGTCGTCTGGGAGATCGTGCTGATCTGCATCATCGCCCCCAGAGCCTGACTCCCGCTCAACCGCCCACGTCGTCGCGGAAAGATGCCGCACCCACAACTGTCAGGAAGAGCTTCGTTGAAAGCCGTCCATCTTGACGACCTTGACGACGTCCGCCGGTCTCTGGTAGCCATGATCTTTCAGCATCAGATGGTGAAGGGTGAGCATGACGCGCGTTCTCTTGGTTCAGCTACCGATTCCGCGGCAAAATTTCGGCCGGAAAACCGGCAACGTCCCCCTGGGGGCTGCCTGCCTGAAGCAGGCGGTGCACGCTCTTTCCGGTGTTGCGGTGGAGATCCTGCCGGAAAGCATCGTCTCCTACCTGGCCGATGCCGCGCTCGTGGAGGCGATCCGCGACCGCCGGCCCGACGTGTTGGGCTTTACGGTCTTCAACTGGAACATCGAGCGCAGTCTCTACGTCTGCGAGAAGATCAAAGAGACCGGCGGGGGGCCCAGGATCGTTTTCGGCGGGCCGGAGATCACCCCTGACAATGCCCTGCCGCGAGCGCCGCAAGTGGATTTCCGGGTGCATGGCGAAGGCGAGGCCGTCTTCCGCAGGCTTCTCTCGGAGCCCGGTTTCTGGGCGAACGGCAGTGCGGCCGAGAGCGCGGCCGACATCTTCCGCCGCGCGCCAAGCCCCTATCTGAGCGGGTGGCTCGAACCCGAGGCGCAAGGCCTCATGCTGCTCGAGACCCAGCGCGGCTGCCCCTACCGCTGCGGCTTCTGCTATTACAACAAATCCCGCGCCGGGCTCGTGTTCGCGGAGGAGGAGCACCTGCTGCGGGCCGTCGCCTGGGCGGTGGAACGGCGGATCAGCGAAGTGTACCTGCTGGACCCCTCCCTGAATGCGCGCCCCCGACTGAAGGGGCTTCTCGCCGGAATCGGCCGGCTGAACGCGGAGAAGCGCATCCGCCTCTTCAGTGAAATCCGGGCCGAAGCGATCGACGAAACGCTGGCGGACCTGCTGGCCGCGGCCGGGTTCACCTGGTTTGAAATCGGGCTTCAGAGCATCAACCCGAAGGCGCTCAAGATCATGAACCGGCCGACCCGTCTCGACCGCTTTGTCCAGGGGGCGCAGCGGCTCAAGCAAAGGGGCATCACCCCCAGCCTCGACCTGATCGTCGGACTGCCGGGAGACGACCTCGCGGGGTTCATGCGCAGCGTCGACTTCGTGGCCGACCATGACCTGCAGAACGACATCCAGGTTTTCCCGCTGTCCATCCTGCCCGGCACGAGATTCCGGCGGCGGAAGCGCGAACTCGGACTAAGCTTCGAAGCGCACCCGCCCTACACGGTCATCGCAACCCCGACGTTCACGCCGGAGGATTTTATGCTGGCCTACGACTACGCGGAAAAGCGTCTGGATACGGTGTTCTTCCCCTTGCCCGACCTGGATCTGTCCTGGCGCCTGGCCGGCGGGGCCGGCCGGAACGGGCCGCCGGACATCCGCGTGGGCCTGGGGGGGCGCAGTTACGTGGCCAAGCTGAACCTGCAGGGCGAAAGGCCCATCGTCGAAATCGAAGGCCTGGCCGGCTGTCTCACGCAGCCCTACCAGGTGCTGGTCGGCCCGACTGTGCGGGATCCGGTCTATCTGAAAAAAGTGCTGGCCGTTCTCACCGCCGTGAACCCCTTCACGCCGCTTGAGGTGGTCTTCTTCGAGCCGGCGGAGCTTCCGGCGACACCCGAGCTTCTCACGGCCGTGAGGCTGCGGCGCCCGCACTTTCTCGACGGGGACCTGCGCTTTCTCTTCCCGCGGTCAGGCAATCGCGCGGTTCTGTTCACCGTGGTCTCGGGGGCCCGCCAGCCGCGGTTTCAGGGTGAAATGGAGCGCCAGGCCTACTGGTGGCGCAGATCCGCGCTGCCGAGCCTGGAAGACCTATCCGAGTTTGCCGAGCTGGACGGTATCCTCATCGACAGTGCGCTCCCGCCGGAAGAGATCTGCGCCTGGCAGGACCGGTGGGGCCTGCCGGCGGCCGAGCAATACCACATCAGCTTCGCGGAGGTGGGGCTTCAACGGCGCTGGCTGTTGCTGACCTGCCCGGACGGGTACGTGGAGAAAGCGATGGCATGGCAAGGCGTATAGGACAGATGGCAGGGGAATACGGCCTGCTGATCAGCCGCGGGGCATCGCGCCGGTGATTTCGGCGGCAAGAGGGGGCGCCAGCGCGGGGCTGCGGCTTGACGGGGTGGCCGCAGAACCTATCATATTGATATTTCTTCTGAGGAGTTTATATGCCGATCTACGAATACCAGTGCAAGGCCTGCTGTAATTGTTTCGAGGAGCTCGTGTTTTCGTCCGACGCCCCTGCGCCCCGGTGCCCCAAGTGCCAGTGCGAGGACGTCCAGAAACTGATGTCGGCCGGCTGCGTGCGGGCGGAGGGCATCCCCACCGGTTCGGGCGGGTTCAAGGGCCCGGCCTGCAAGCCGTCCGGCGGCTGACGGATCTAACCCTCCCCCGGTCCGGGGGGGCACAATGGTTTCAAAGCCCCGACTGACGCCCGATCGGCGGCCTTGCCCTGCAGTATTAAATCCGCACACACGGCACGTGTACGCTCGGGTTTCAAACCGCAGGCTGCTTTGCGCTCAGGCGTGATTCGTGGCTTTGAAACCGCTGGTCCTTTAAAAACCTGCTTTAAACCACGTCAATCGTGTCCCCCGGTTTCATCACCGTGACCTTGGCCGGCGTTTCCTTCTCCACCCGGGCGGCCCAGGCGCTTGCGTCCTGTTTGATCACGTCGAAGGTATTGTAGTGGATCGGCACCACGCGTTTGGGCTGGATCAGTTGGACGGCCCGCAGGGCGTCGTCCGGGCCCATGGTGAAGTTGTCGCCGATGGGCAGGATGGCCAAGTCGATGCCCTCCTCGCCGATCAGCTTCATGTCATAGAACAGTCCCGTGTCGCAGGCGTGGTAGATTTTCTTGCCGTCGATGTAGAAGAGAAACCCGCAGGGGTTCCCACCGTAGGAGCCGTCCGGCAGGGCCGAGCCGTGCAGGGCGAGGGTCAGTTTGACCCGCCCCCAGGGGTAGTTGAATCCGCCCCCGATGTGCTGGGGATGAACATTCCTGATCCCCTGTGCCACCATCCAGTTCTGGATCTCGAAGTTGGATATCACGGTGGCGCCGGTGCGTTTGGCGATGGCCACCGTGTCGCCCACATGGTCGCCGTGACCGTGGGAGACAAGGATGTAGTCGGCCGAAAGGGAATCGGCCGTGACCGGGGCCAGAGGGTTGCCGGTGATGAAGGGGTCGATCAGGAGTCTGGCCTTGGCGCCTTGGATCAAGAAACACGCATGGCTGAACCATGTGGCTTGGAGCGTCATTGGATCCTCCTTCGTTTATTGTTTGTATAGTACACGGACCCCGGGGTGTCAAAATGGACGATGTCGGAAAATCAATAAACTACAAAAATGTCTAAAAATCACCAGTTATTTTACATTCATGTTATGTTTAAAAAATAGCAGGCCGGCGGCCGGTAACAGGCAATATCGAGTTAACAAATTGAAATGGCATGATAAATTAGGATGTTCAAAAACACCAAAGTGGGTGGCATGTAGTTTGTATATCAAGGATGATGACCGCTGGAAACTCTGGCTCGAAAGGCAGGCTCATGAAACTTGAATGCATCGTCGACAAAGAGGCCAACTCACCCCGGTCCGAGATGAAGAGCGAAAAATGCTCCCTCTGCAACCAGACCTTCAAGTCCTCCGCGGATCTGGTTCGCAGCGGCAAAGACCTTCTGTGCATGTCCTGCTACCAGAGCTTGCTGGACCCATTTCCCCGGTTGTGCTGCGACGGCGCTGGTTTTTAAGCCGCGGGTTCGACGGCTGGCCTGAGCCTCGCCTGCGCGTGAGGCGCTCGATCCTTTGCGGGATGCTCATGTTTTCCTGCGGGCCCTGGCGCGTGGTGGGCGCATAGCGTCGCAGCCTCGCTTTGCAAGGGTGTTGAAAATCCGCGTCTGAGGCCGCCATCCGCTTTTATGCGGCTTTTGTAAATGCGCACATATTATAATGAACAAGCTGCGCTTTCCAAAACGCCGCACGCCTCGGTTGACGGCCTGATGCCTGTTTTTAAACACCCGTGTTACGTTTGAGATCCCCGTATTTGTCAATCCTTCCAGCTATGTTCTCCTCCTGACAGGACCCATTCCGGCTTGTTGTCGCTTTCCGTTTCTTGAAAGTATGGTTCAAATCTAGATAGAAAAGTGATATATAAAACTGCGGACAAGTCAGCCATGCAATACCAGGTCAAATAAAGTTTAAGGACAGCATCACAGACTGAATTTGCGGGACAATTATGAACTACGAGATAAAGCTGCGTGTGCCCTTTCATGATCTGGATCCCCTGCAGATTGTATGGCATGGTAACTATTTGAAATATTTTGATATCGCCAGGTTTGGGCTCTTTAGGCATGCCGGGGTGGATCTTTATCAATATTCTGTTAGGCAGCAGATCATCTTCCCCGTAACGCGTTTTTCCGTCAAGCATATTGTCCCTCTTCGCTTTGACGATGAGTTCATCTGTAAGGCGACCGTGAACGAAGCGGTCTACAAGATTGCCATCGATTTTGAAATCAGGCTGGCTGAAAATGGACAAGTCTGTACCCGGGGCAAAAGCGAACAGCTATCCGTTAAATTGCCGGAAATGGAGATGCAGTTTGAAATACCGGCTGATATCACTCGGGCGCTGGGGTTTGCATAATGGATCCAGTTCTGCAAGGTGCATTTGCCGCCGGCTACGAAAGGCTTGCTGCGTGGGCGGATCTTCTGGATGAAATCAATGTATTTCCGGTTGCCGATGCCGACACCGGCCGCAATTTGATGATCAGCCTGGCGCCCTTGCATCGGATGGATGCCAGCGCGGAAACCACCGTTCGAAAGCTGCTTGTCTCCGCCACCGGCAATTCCGGTAATATCGCGTCCGGGTTTTTCGCAGGCTTCGTTGCTGAAAATCCTTCAAAAGACATCTATCAGGCAACCCGGGTTGGACGAGACAGGGCCTGGCAGGCGATCGCAGATCCAAAGCCGGGGACGATGCTTACCGTTTTCGATGAATTGCTGAGCCATCTCGAAAATTTATCTTCAGATCCATTGGCGGCAACTTCCCCCACTCTGATCGATCAACTTGAAAAAGCCGTACATTCCACTTCTGAAACACTGCCTGCTCTAAAAGCCGCAGGCGTTGTCGATTCAGGGGCATTGGGGATGTTCATTTTCATGGAAGGTTTTTTCTGCCGCCTTGCCGGCCGGGCGGATGTGTTTCGTCCCATAACCGAGATCTTCAGAAAAAAACTTCGACTGCCTTCCGATTTTGCGGCGGATAATCCAAAAGGATATTGTGTCGATGCGGTGATCCACGTTGGCAAGGAATTTGATTCACCGCTGGAAAACCTATCCCAATACGGAGGCAGTATTGTAGCGCTGCAGGATAATGAGAGGCTTAAAATCCATATCCACACCGAGCAGCGTGATGCTGTCCGCAAACAACTTGCAGATATAGGAGAGCTAGTCCATTGGTCGGAGGAGGATATGGGGGCCCAGGCAGAAAACAGGCCTTCCTCGGACAAGCCTCCGGTGATGCATATCGTAACCGATGCGGCAGGCTCGATTACGCGAGAAGATGCCGCACGGTTGGGGATGACCCTGCTTGACAGCTATATTATTGTCGGAGACAAATCGCTGCCGGAAACGCTGTTTCCGCCTGAGGAGCTTTATGCTTTGATGCGAAGCGGTGTCAGGGTGACCACGGCACAGGCATCCGTATTCGAACGTCACCAGCGGTGCCAGAGCATTCTCAGCCGTTACGGCCAGGCCCTTTATCTTTGTGTCGGCTCGGTTTACACGGGCAATTATGAGGTCGTCGCAGCCTGGAAAAGGCGCAATGACCCGGAGGACCGGCTGGCGGTCATCGACACCGGTCTGGCTTCCGGACGGCTAGGGATTGCCGCCCTGGCGACTGCCCGGTATGCGACCCGGACCGATGACGCCGGGAAGGTGATTCGATTTGCCGAGACTGCTGTTCGAAATAGCCAGGAATACATTTTTCTTGACCGGCTTCAGTATCTGGCCGCGGGCGGGCGATTGTCCAGGACCAAAGGTTTTTTGGGCGATCTATTTCACATGAAACCCGTCATCAGCCCCACGGCCGAAGGGGCCGTGAAGGCGGGGACGGTCCGCGATAAAGACGAGCAGCTCAAATTCGCCTTGGAAAAGCTGGAAAAGGGTTTGGGACAGGATGCCCGGCCGCTGATCATGATAGAATATTCAGACAACCGACAGTGGGTGGAAAATGATGTTTTGGGGGAAATCAAAAGCCGGCATGTTTCGGCCGAGATCATCCTCCAACCCCTTTCCCTGACGTCGGGTGCCCATATGGGACCGGGGACCTGGGCGGTTGCATTTCTAGGGTCAACCCGTTAACCCTTCAATAAACCCCAGGGGTTCTATTCGCCAATCGAGGGGCCGCAAAGACGGTTCCATCAAAACGATTCAGACCGTATAGGATGCAGCCATTGCACGCCGCAAGGACCGACGACATCCTCCGCAACAGGTTTGCCGCCCTGATCCCCGTTTACAACCATGAACAAACGGTTGCCGACGTGGTGCAACGGACTCTGAAACTCGATATTCCGGTTGTGGTTGTGGACGATGGATCGACCGATGCAACCTTCGAGCGAATAAAAGGCATCGAAGGCGCCCGGGTTCTGCGTCATCGTTTCAACCGAGGCAAAGGAGCTGCCATTATGACCGGCTTTGCGGAGGTCGCAAAAATATCGGACTGGGCGATTACGCTGGATGCCGACGGCCAGCACGACCCTGAGGATGCGAAGACCTTGATCAGGGCAATTCCTGAGAACCAGCGTCCCATTGTCATCGGAAAACGCCAGGGGATGCTTGCGCCGGATGTGCCGTGGACGAGTAGATTCGGCCGGGAATTTTCAAATTTTTGGGTGCGGATGGCCGGTGGGCCGGTTGTGGCGGATTCCCAGAGCGGGTTCAGGGCATATCCTCTGCCCGAATGCCTCCACCTGGGCATCATCGCCCGACGGTTCCAATTCGAGATTGAAGTCCTGGTCAAGGCCAAGTGGAGCCAAATGCCGGTGACCGAGGTCCCCGTTCGTGTGTCCTACGGACCGGGTGCTCGTCGGATCTCGCATTTTCATCCTTTTTTTGATTTCCTGAGAAACACGGGCCTGTTCAGTCGTCTGATCACCCATCGTATTCTGACCCGTCGCTTCAGGAGGCACTGACCCAGGCTGACATGTTTTATCGCATCCTGCCATTTATGGCCCGGATCTTCGGGGTGTGGACGTTCGATCTCATCGCCAAAGGCATTGCCGCCGGTTATTTTTTCTTTGCTCCCCGGCGGGTGATGGTCAGTGTGCGGTTTTATCGTGCGCTATTCCCGCAGCGTGCCAGGGCCTATCATTTCTGGTGCACCTGGAAACAATTCCAGAACTTCACGTCTGTTTATCTGGACCGCTATCTGTTCCAGGAGTTCGGCGATATCAGCTATACCAATGAGGGTTGGGAGCACGTAGAAAACGCCCTGGACCGAAAAACCGGCGGTATCGTCCTGATGTCCCACCTCGGCAACTGGGAAATCGCCGCCCATTTGATGAAACAGAAAAGGGAGCAGATCCCACTGATCTTATTCATGGGACAGCGCGCCAAGGCCCATATCGAGCGTCTTCAGAAGGAAGATCTGCGGCGAAGGGGCATTCGCATCGTTGCCGCCGAAAAGAACTGGGGGACATCGTTCGATCTTCTGGAGGGCCTGCGGTTCATCCAGGACGGTGGCCTGGTTTCCATGACCGGAGACCAGATCTGGAATTCAAGCCAGCGCGTCGTTTCAGTTTCCATGCTGGGTCACAAGGTGTGCCTGCCGGAAACGCCGCACTTGCTGGCCATGCTGTCCGGAGCGCCGCTCATTGTTTTCTTCTCACGCCGTACCGGCAAAAAGCGTTACCACCTGAAAATGTCCGACCCCCTGTATATCGAAAAAGCACCCCGCCGGCTGAGAGCGGAGGCCATCCGCAAATCGGCCCAGGGATATGCGGATTTGTTGGAAACCCATCTCCGCGGCAATCCGCTGGAATGGTATCATTTCGAACGGTTTCTCGGCCCAAGGCTGAAATGACATTCGGCCATGAGCTTGATTCACCGATATTTTTTGAATTCAGACGCGTATTGTAGTAAGAATATTCTTTTACCATAACCGATGCTAAAGAGACGGTCCAATGGAACGCGACGCCATCAAAGCTGCAATCATACGGATTTTCGATGAAAAATTCGAAATCGTAGACCCGAGTGCCGATGACAATCTAAGGGACGCTTACGAATTCGACAGCATCGACGCAGTTGAGCTTCTGCACGAGATCGAGATCCTCCTCGACACCCAACTGAGCCAGGCTGAAAAAAAGAATGCCATGGAAATTCGAACCATCAACCAGATCGTGGATTATATCGAGGCCCTGGCCCAGGATCGGTGTCTTGCGAAATCCTCCGGTTCCGAACCATGCCTGTCCACCATGGAACAATGATGGCCCGACGCGTCGTCATCACGGGATGCAGCGCCATAACGCCGATCGGCCGAACCCGGGAGGAGATCGTTCGGCATCTGGTGGAGGGGATCTCCGGCGTCAAGAAGCTGCGCGACGACGGGCTCCTGACCGCCCACATGCATTCCGGCGTCTACGGCACCGTGGATTACCCCATCGCATACGATTTCAAACGCAGCCATCGCAAAACCATGGGGCCGGTTTCTTTTTATGCATGCCAGGTCGCCAAGGAAGCATTAGAGGCGTCGGGGCTTGACCCGGAGTTCATCACCTCGGGCCGTCTCGGAGTTGCGTTCGGATCCACCCATGGCAGCCCGTCGGCCCAGCGGGATATCTACAAAACGTTTTTCACCGAATCGAAACAACGGTTCGCTTCCATCGGTGCGGTGGATTATCTCAAATCCATGGTCCACACCACGGCGGTAAACATCACAAAGATGTTCGGCATTACCGGCCGGGTCATCTCTTCATCAACGGCCTGCACCACGAGCAGCCAGTCCATCGGGTTTGGCTACGAAACGGTCAAGTACGGCATGCAGGATGCCATGCTTTGCGGTGGGGCCGACGAATACGATACGACCACCGTAGCGGTATTCGACAACCTGCTGGCTTGCTCCACGGAATTCAACGCGACACCGCATCTGACACCGCGCCCCTTTGACGTGTCGCGCGACGGATTGGTCGTCGGCGAAGGGGCCGGAGCGGTTCTGCTCGAAGAGTATGAGCACGCCAAAAATCGGGGGGCCCCTATCCTCGGGGAGATCATCGGGTTTTCATGCAACAATAACGGCGGCGATTTGATCCTGCCGAATATCCAGGGGATCACCCGGACGATTGCGCTGGCCCTGGAAGCCGCCGCGATCGCTCCGGGTCAGGTCGATTTCGTCAGCGCCCACGCCACGGCAACCAAAATGGGAGACGTGATCGAGGCCCAGGCCATCGGCAGCTTGTACGGAGACGGGCCGGTGGTTACCGGTTTGAAAAGCTATATGGGCCATACCATGGGCTCTTGCGGTGCGATTGAGGCGATCATCAGCCTTTACTTGATGGAGGAAGGATTCATTCCGCCGACGCTGAATCTGGACGAGGTGGATGAGCGCTGTGCAATGATTCGGCACGCGGTTCAGCTTTTGGAGCAGCCGATCCGGATCGCCGCAGTTCAGAATTTCGCCTTCGGTGGCGTGAACACCTGCTTCATTCTAAAAAAATTCGACGGGGAATGATTCATTCATAATCAGGGCGGCAAAGATGACCTCCGCGGGGCGAGGGCGGCTTCAACCCATTTTCGATTTTTTAATCACGCTCGTAGTGTGGACGTATTTTACAGCCGGATTCGTGTTGCTGTTCTCCCCCTTTTATCTCTGGGCCGGGATTTTTTCGAAGAATCGCGAGCGGGCCTTTCAGCAGCTCAACAGCCGGTTCTACCGGGGTTTCTTTTTCCTGGTGAGGAGGTTGATGCCCGGTCACCGCTGGCATATTCAACCCGAGGTTAGGCGGATCCGCTCATCGGTCATCGTCTGCAACCACAGGTCTTATCTGGATTCGATTCTGCTCATATCTTTGTACGAAAAACACAATACCATTGTAAAAAGCCGGCTGTTTGATATCCCGTTCTTCGGCCGCATGCTGCAGTGGTCCGGTTATATTCCGTCATCCGCGGAGGGGCGCTTTGCCGAAATGATGATCCAGCGGCTCGAAAGAATGGATGCGTTCCTGGCCGATGGGGGTAACCTGATTGTTTTTCCTGAAGGCACCCGGAGTCCGAATGGAAGCCTCGGGCGATTTAACAAGGGGGCGTTCAAAATAGCCCGGCGCTGTCGGGCGCCGATTGAAGTTCTTTTCATCCGCAATACCGACAGGATGTTCCGGCGCGGCGTGTTTTCGTTCAATACCCGTGGGCCCAACACCATCCGCCTGGAGCGGATCGGCGGCATCGACGCGGCAGCCGAGTGTGCAACAGGTTCCTTGTCCCGCGTGGCGGCCACGGTGCGCGCAATGCTCGAATTAAAAAATGACGGTGAGGAAGAGGCATGAAGATTGTATTGATGTCAATGCCCGATGTGGCAGCGGTTATCATGCATGAGAGTGCCTTTCACATGCCGAACAACGGCATTGCCAGCATCGGCGCCAATGTCGATGAAGGGCACCGGGTAACCATCATCGACCTGATCCGGAAGCGCGGCCGGGTCAGACAATACGTGACCAGGTCGCTGCTGAAAATTCGGCCGGATGTGGTCGGCCTGTCGGCCATGGCCTGGCAGTATAAAACCTGCACCCGGCTTGCCCGGCTGATCAAACATCTGCTGCCGGGGGTAAAAATCGTCATCGGCGGGTACCACGCGACGTTGATGTATGAAGAGATTGCCGCCTCGGGCGAGGCGGCTTGGATCGATTTCATCATCCGGGGCGAGGGCGAGGAGGCCTTTCGGCGACTCATCAATGCACTGGACGGTAAAGACCGCTTGGAGGAAATACCCTCCCTGTCCTTTAAAAACGGCACAGGATTTATTCACAACCCCCGGGGAGAACTTCTCGACCTGTCCAAGCTCAAGCTGCCCATTCGGGACAAGCGGCGGCTGACCTGGGGATATCATATCATGTCGGGCAAGGTAGAAGTGATCGAGACTTCCCGGGGCTGCACCCGTGCCTGCAACTTTTGCAGCATGAATCACATGTATGGCCGGACCTTCCGCTCTTTTCCCCAGGAGCGGGTTCTCACCGACATCGAAGATATCTACTTCAAGCGCAATACCCGCTGGATATTCGTGGCCGACGACAACCTCGTGCTGGAGCCGGACCGCGTTAAGGCACTCTGCGATGCCATCATCGCCAGAAAATTCCGGAACCTGAATTTCGTAGCTCAGTGCGATTGCATCACCATGTCCCGGAATGAAGACATGGTGCGCAAGATGGCCCAGGCCGGGTTCAAGACAATTTTTCTCGGCATCGAAAACGTATCCAAAAAGAATCTAAAGGCTGCGGGAAAGGGCGATATCGTTGAAGCGTCCCGGAAGGCCGTGGCCATTTGTCACGCGTACGGCATCATGGTGGTGGCCGGGATGATCTTCGGCTTTCCGGACGATGATGAAGACGACATCGTCAAGAACTACCAGTTCTTAAAATCGATCGAGGCGGATACCTCCTACTGCCAGATCTTGACACCCTATCCGAAAACCGCCATGCGCCAGCATCTCCTTGACGAGGGGCTGGTGACCAATCCGGATGATTTCACCCGCTATAATGGAATGTGGGCCAATGTAAAAACCCGCAATTTGAGTTCGGAGCAGCTTCAATACCTGGTCTGGTATCATCAACAGAAGGTGATGGGTTGGTGGGAGCCGTCGGAAAGGGTGCGTGCCAGGGGCCCGCTGTGGACGGGTATCTGGATATATGCATTCAGGCCGTTTTTGAAAATCTATCTGGGCCGGAAACTGAGAAAATACGGCTGGAGGGGCCGGTACGAGATGCATTTAAAAGGCAGAGGGGAGGCAAACAATTTCCGCGATCTGGACCACGTATAATCCGGGGAACACCTGATGCGGGACGTCTATGTTGTCAAACATTCGATCGCGACCAGCCTCGGAAATAGCGTTGAAGCCACCTGGCAGGGGTTGTGGAAGGGACACCGTGCCCTGGATGCCATCCACCGTTTTCATGCGGATCGGTTGACCGGCCGGAAGGCCCGCCGCATACCCGACGCGCTGCCCGCGGCAAGGGAAAACCGCGTATGTGCTTTAACCCGCAGAGTTCTTGAGCAGATAACGCCGGTCCCCCCGGGAACCTGCATTATCTGGGCCGGTATTAAAGGTAACGCCGAGTATATCGAAGCCGATCAGGACATTCAGATGCCCTACCTGCCGGAGCATTACCACCAATGGGTGGCAGAGCGGCTGGGCATCGGTCCCCTCGGGTTTGACATCAATGCGGCGTGCGCCTCTTCCACCGTGGCGATGGCGGTCGGCGCCCAGAAGATTGCCCGGGGAGAGTACGGCTCCGTCCTTATCTGTGCTGCCGATGTCGTCACCCGCTTCGCCGTTGCCGGATTTTCCGTCCTGAAGGCGCTCACCCCTACCGCGTGCCGTCCTTTCGATAAAGCGAGGGACGGGATGTGCATCGGCGACGGTGCCGTGGCCATATTGCTGGCCGATGCGGCAACCGCGCGAAAGCATAAACTGGATAGACTGGCACATCTGTCCGGGTGGGGCATCTCGAATGACGCCAACCACATCACGGGACCGTCGCGGGATGGCGCCGGCCTTGTCATGGCAATGGAAGCGGCCATGGGGATGGCCGGGTTGTCCCCGGATGACACACAGGCGTTTTGCGCGCATGGAACCGGCACCATTTTCAACGACAGCATGGAACTGGCGGCCATCGAGGCGGTTTTCGGTGATCGTCGTTTTCCGGTCTTTTCGATCAAAGGGGCGGTCGGGCATACGCTGGGAGCCGCCGGCGGCATCGATGCCGTGATATGTGCCCACGCCCTCGCTCAAAAGCTGATTCCGCCCACCGTGGGGTTGCAGACCCCTGAATCCAAGGCGGCAGGCCGGGTGTCGCCTCAGGCCCAGGCGTTTGATGGCCGGAACATCATAACATCCAATTCCGGATTCGGCGGCGTCAACGCCGCCCTCGTGCTGCAGGTAGTGCAGATCTGAAAATGCCGGGACCGTATCCGGCAGCCGGCTCAAAAGGAAATCATGAACGTCAATGTCATCGGCGGGGGTTGGGTCACCGCCTTCAAGTGGGGCCGGATGACGGATGGGCTGAAACCCGTCATGGCGGCAGGGGATCCCCTGGTCCCCCCGGTCGAGGAGATATATTCAAGCCCGCCGGTCCGGTATCGACGATTTGACAGCTACTGCCAGATCGGATGTGCCGCGATCGCCTTGGCTTTGAAAGATACCGGGATGGACCGCGCGGAGAGCACGCGACCCATCGGAATCATTGCCTCCACCCGCTACGGATGTTTTGAAACCGATTTGGCGTTTTATGCGACCGCCAGAGAAGAAGAAGGCATTTACGCGAGCCCGAACCTGTTCGCCTTCACCCTGCCCGGCATTGCGATCAGTGAAGCGGCAATTCATTTCAAGCTGACAGGGCCGACATTTACCGTTGGCGACCCGATCGGACAAAGAGGCTACAATGCCCTCTGCATTGCCGTCGACCTGCTTTCATCCGGAACATGCCGCACGGTTTTAGCCGGCTGGATTGATGCCGGGAGCAGGTTGCTGAAACAAAAAGCAGCCGGTGACGATGGGGTGCGCGGCGCAATGTTCATCGCCCTGTCCACCGCACACGAAGAAAAGACAATCCGACACATCCGGCAAGAAAATTCCGAGCTGTTGGCGGGCTCCGGGATGAAGATCACTACGCTCATGGATCTCGTGACCTGATGGCCCGTTCTTCAGGGACTCCCCGATTCGATCGATTTTCCGAACGCCGCCTTTGCCAGTGAGCGGTTCCGCGGCCGGAACGTATGGTCCTCCATCTCTTTTCGAACCACGTGTTGAAAAAGCTTGAACATCTTGATCGCCTGGGGTTCGTCGGCGTAGAAGGTATTCCAGGAATAGTGCAGCAGCTCCTGGAGTTTTTCAGGCGGCATGTGCTTCGGGGTGTAGACGACGCGGTCGGCTGAATAGTCATCCCAATCAAAAGAAAAAATTCGGCCCTGCCGTTTGAGTTCCTCGTAGGCCCGGGTGTGGGGAAAAGGGGTCAGTACCGTGAACTCCGCCAGATCCAGTTCGATTTCCAGAAGAAAATCAATAAGCCGCTTGATGCCGTCTTCCGTATGATCGTCAAGCCCGAGCAGGATGGTGCCTTCGACGAGGATGCCGTAATCATGATAACGTTTGATGCGTTCGCGGATATAATCCGAAGTGTCGAATACGGCCTGGTACACATACCAGGCGCCCGCCTGGGCCGCGAGATCGAGGACCGCGGGTTTGTCCTCGATGGGATGGCTTACCCATTTCTTTTTCAGGGGGATCATCTCCCGGAACAGATCCATCTCCCACTGCGTGTCTTGGGCCAGGGAGTTGTCGACGATGAATAGGCGATTGTTGTCGATGCCGGCCATCTCGGCGATTGATTTTTCAATCGGCCGGGGCCGGAATTTTCTTCCGCCCAGATAGGCAACCGCACAGGGATAACAGTCATACCGGCATCCCCGTGAAGCGTGCACCAGGTCGACCATTTGAATACCCCGGTAGTTGTAGAGGCCCTTTTTCAAGATATCGCGCCGGGCCGGTCCGACGGTCTCGATCGGCGGACGGTCGTCCAGATAGTTGTATATTTTTTTCAGCTCTCCTTTTCGAAAATCGGCGAAAACCTCCGCCATTCTCCCCTCGGCCTCGCCGAGAAAAACCGCATCGGCATGGACCAAGGTTTCCTCGGCGTGGAGCATGGCGGCGATGCCGCCGAAGATGACCTTTGTTCCCTTCTTTCGGTAACTATCGGCAATTTCCCAGCCGCGTTTGATCTGGATGGTCAGCATGACCGAAATGCCGACGAAATCCGCCGGCTCGTCAAGATCGATCTGCTGCACATTTTCGTCGATAAAGACCACCTCGACGTCATCCGGCAAGGTTGCGGCAAATACGACAGGACCGTGGGGAGGCAGGTGAAATTCCGTCTGACGGTCAAGCTTGGGCCACTTGGGGTAGATCAAAATAAACTTCATCGGGGGTTGCCTGTATTCGGTACTGTTTTTATACGGTTCGGGAAGCTGCGCCCTGAACAAATGAACATTCTATGGTTCGATCTGAACCGCTTCCACAAGTGTCATGACCAGTTTATAGGTTTGGTCTCCGCGGGCTGCCAGTTCAAGCGTTTCCGGAAAACCGGAATGGTTCCTTGCGCCCGTCAGGGCCCTGACGGTCCGGGTCAAGCGCTGCGCCGAGCTGTAGCGCCTTAGCTCCCAGGCACCATCGCGCTGAAGTCCAATATCGACCGTGCTGCCGTCCGGGGCTGCATGACGGCACACGACCGAACCAATCGCCGACTCTCCGAAGCCGATCAGCGGTCCATCAGGCTCCAAAAAAATCAGCCGGATGTCATCCATGAGACCCCCGGCAAAATGCGGTGAATCGAACGGCGGAAGTGCCCGGTGAACGATGAGTTGTTGATCATATTCGCCATCGAACACCACAAATCCCTCTAAGGTCATGATCACGCTCCGGCTGGTACGGAACCGGGAAGACGTCACCGTCAGGCCCATCATCACGAAGTTCATGCCACCCGGCATTTCGGCCCTTATGGAATGAAGGAACTGCCATTTCCCATCCGGAAAAATGCTGCAGGATTCCGGACCGAGCCCGGACGGGGGTGCCACGGCTGTCGGTGCGATCGGTGGAAGATGAGCGCATGCCAGCAATAGAAAAAGCAGTGGAGATATCAGCAGTTGTCTTGTCACGAAGCCTTCCGAAAAACGGAGTCGTCCATGGGCTGGTTGATGACGACGTTTTTGAACACGAGTTTTGTAAAAGAGTCAGCGGTTTCATAAATGGTGACGGTGTCGATGATCCCGGCCCGATTCGAAAGCAGGAGTTCGATGCGCTGAATCATCTTGGCAAAGGCCTTCTCCTTCGGGATCAGGACGATTTTGGGGCCGGCTTCAAGGTTCGCCGCGAACATCGGATTTTCGTCAAAGCGGCCGTCGAGCCATTGCGTGATCTGTTCCAGCACAACCTGCATGGCTTGAAGATTAGCCCCCGCCTCCTTTACCAGGCCGGTATCGGTCGCCACATGGCGTTCCGTGCGATCGTTGTTCATCAAAAGGATGTTGCGCACCGGTGCCCGATATTCCCAGCGCAGGGAGGCAGGGGCCTGATAAAAGAAGACACCGGATGATACGAGCGGGCGGGCGAGGATCTTCATGTGCTTTTCCTGGACAAACTCAGCGCTGATCGATTTTATAGGCCCGGCGGCTGATTTCAGTTCTTCCCAACTGGACCCCCAACCGATCGAAAGGCAGGCTGCCATCAGGACCGCAGCGGTCCGCATGAGATCTCCGGTTCTAAAATCTGCCATGGGAATAATTCCAACACCTGATGTTTTTAATGCGCTGCCGCCGAAAGAATTCTCGCTTCGCTCGAAATGGCATGTGAGCGGGGATCTCTTGAGTCCGTCAAAAATTAATCGACTGGATGACTTCGCCGGAAGTCATCAGCACATGCCGCCGTTGACGGAGATGACCTGCCCGGTGATGTAGGAGGCGTCCTCCGAGCAGAGAAACCGGACGACTTTCGCGACTTCTTCCGGTCGCCCGACCCGCGCCATCGGTATCAGAGACTTGAGGTTGTGCAGCGGGAAATTCTTGATCATATCGGTATCGATCAGACCCGGGGCTACGACATTGACGCGCACCCCCAGGCGCGCAACTTCAGCCGCAATCGCTCGGCTGGCCCCGATCAGACCGGCCTTGGCCGCCGCATAGTTGGCCTGTCCCCTGTTGCCCATCATCGCCGAAACAGAGGCAATGGAGACGATGGCCCCTTTTTTATTCATCACCATTTTTTCGAGTACCGGCCGGGCGATATTGTGAAATCCGTGCAGACTCGTATCGATAACCGAATGCCATTCCCTCCTGGACATCAACACAAAAAGCTGGTCGGCCGTGATGCCGGCATTGCTCACCAGCACGTCGATCTTGTTATGGCGTGCAATGATTTGGCTGACGGCTGCCTGGGTGGCATCAAAATCGGCGACGTCAAACTGCGTGATCTCTCCTCCGGTGCCCTGGGCTTCGACCATTCTAAGCGTTTCTGCCGCACCAGGTTTATCGGACCGGTAATTGATGATTATGAAAAAGCCGCAACGCGCCAGTTCGACGCATACGGCCCGGCCGATACCTTTGCTTGCACCGGTTACGATGGCCAGTTTTTGCTCTGGTCTATCCGTCATAAGTCCCCTCGCCCCCATGTCGGTGAGCAGGATGCGATGAAAGGAAGCCCCCGCGGGCTAAGGCGGCGCCGGCCGCAGCTGACCGTTTTCACGCCGTGGCATCGGAACGCAGCAGCTGCAAAGCTATTTCAGCAACGATTCGTGTTCCCATTGCGACCGTGCCATAGATATCGCGGAAACCTTCGTACTCCATCTGGTTTTTCGCCCGGGCGATCAGCTCCGTGCCGAGGGGAACGGCGTTCACCGCCAGGCGGGCCTGCCGGATGCCTACAATCCAGCCTTTCTTGTCGGCCGCGGGACCGTGCAATTTGTCCCGGATCCACCCGTTATGGATCCCGGCGGTCTGGGCCACCAACTCTATCAGTACGATGGCATGGGCATCCCGACCGTTGAAAAACGGCCAACTTTCCGTTACAACCGACCGGGTCACGGCGCCGGCGTCATCCACGCCCAGAATTTCGTCGATCAACAACATTCGACCCCGATGGGGCAGAATGTTTTCGGGCCGCAAGTCTTTCGGGTTCATTCCGGGTCTGGTATTCTCAAGGAAAAAGATTGAAAATATTTTTATTATTCAATAATATTATCCGTTCAAGTCATTTTCATCGCCACAAAGAGATACAATAATTTGCCGGTAGTGTAAAGGAAGGTGAATGGAAGAGCTGATAAACGAACTTAAGGTCAGGATAGTGGATATCCTGGATCTGGCTGGTGCATCGCCAACAACTATGGATGTCGACGGTCCTCTGGTGGGAGGAGCGCTGGGGCTCGATTCCATCGACGTGTTGGAAATGGTCATTATGATCGAAAAGGATTATGGAATCCGGATCGATAATCGCGAACTCGGGGAGAAAGTCTTTGCGAGTCTGAAAACCCTGGCCGCATACGTCTATGAAAACTCTCCACGGCTGAGAAAATGACCAGGCGGCGATGTTTGCGCCGGCGGAGGCGGTCCCTGCGGCGCTTTGCGGCGGCGGTTAGACCCGCCTCCCGGGAAACGGCTGCCGGGTGGCAGGGCTCGGCAACTCGGTCACGGCCATAGAGGTTGGACGGCAATGAGAGTGCTGCTGGTTTCCGCCAATACGCACACACAGCCCTATCCGGTGTACCCGCTCGGGCTTGATTATGTGGCCGGTGCGATAGCGGAGCGTCATCCGGTTTGCATTGTGGATATGAATGCGCAGGAGGACGGCAATGCCCTGGCGGAGGCCATTGAAGGGTTTGGGCCCGAGGTTATAGGTCTTTCCATCCGCAACGTCGACACCACCGACGCCACCCATCCGGACGGCTTTTTCTCAAAATACAAGGACCTGGTCGATACCATCCGCGCGCAAACCGCTGTCCCGCTGGTCCTTGGGGGGAGCGGTTTTACCATCTTCCCGGAGCCGATGATGCGTGAACTGGGCGCCGATTACGGAATCATCGGCGAAGGGGAACGGTTGTCGTTGCTGCTGGATGCTTTGGAGCGCCACACGGATGTGCCGCCGATCCCCGGCATCGTAACACAGCACTCCGCGGCGGCCGTCCCTCCGCCGTGGCCCCACCGGATCACGCGAAGGTTCGACCCATGTCTGCCCCATGTGGCGTTTTACCTGAAACGGGGAGGGATGCTGAATCTTCAGACCAAGCGGGGGTGCGGCTTCAATTGCATCTACTGCACCTATCCCTCCATCGAGGGACGGACCCTGCGGCTGTTCGACCCGGAGGAAACGGGCCAAACGGCACGCCAATTGCAGGAAGCGGGAGCCGGGTATATTTTCGTGACGGACGCCGCCTTCAATTCCAGCGGCTCCCACAGCCTTGCCGTGGCCAAGGCTTTCAAGAAAGCCGGCGTGAGCATTCCCTGGGGGGCGTTTTTCGCCCCGGTAAATATAGACCGCGACTATTTCCGGATCCTGGCGGATGCCGGGTTGAGCCATGCCGAGTTCGGCAGTGAATCGTTGTCCGACCCGGTGTTGAAGGCCTATCGCAAACCCTTCAGGGCGGAGAACGTGTTCAAGGCGCACGCAGCGGCGGTGGAGGCCGGCCTGCATGTCGCTCACTATTTCCTGTTCGGAGGGCCGGGGGAAAATTCCGACACTGTGAACGAAACCCTCCAACGCATCGAACAATTGGGTAAGTGCGCTCTGGTCCTGTTTTGCGGGATGCGGATCTATCCGCAAACCGAGCTCAACGACATGGCCCGGCATGACGGACAGATTGATGACGCCCGGAACCTGCTGGAACCGGTTTTTTACCAATCCTCCCGGATCGGCAACGAGGAGGTTTTGGCCCGGGTGAGACGGCAGGCCAATGGACGATTGAACTGGCTGATAGGCGACGGCGGAGAGATAACAGCTCGCAACTTGGCCAAATTGCACGCGCGCGGGCACTGCGGCCCGTTATGGGAGCATCTGATACGATGAATGACGCGCCCGCATGGTATGTGTTGGGTCGGGTTGAAACGTCCGATACGGGCGAAATGCACGCCGAAGTGCGAATCCCCCCGGAATCGCTCTGGTTTTCCGGTCATTTCCCCGGAGAGCCGATCCTTCCGGGAATTGCCCAGCTCGGGATCGCCTACGATGCCGTGAGCAAGGCACTGGGATGTCAAATCGGCATTACCGGTTTCAGCCGAGTCAAATTCAAAAAGATAATCAGGCCTCGGGATTGCCTGAAAATTATTATTACGCCCAAAGAGGCCAGGCAGGGAGTGTATGTATTTCGCATCGTCGCCGGAGACGATCTCGCATGCAGCGGCACCATGACGTTGGGGAAACGAAACGATATTCTTGAGCCCTGATGGGGTCAAAATTTTGAGAACAAGGAGCGCGGCCTAATGACAAGGGACAATAGCATTGATAAAATTCTTCTCCGGGTTGCCGAAATCATGATTCAGGAGCTGAAACTCGAAGACGTGACGCCGGAAACATTCGATCCCGTCATCGACCTTGTTGATGAAGTGGGTATCGATAGCATGGATTTGGCTACCGTGGCACTGGTGATCCGCGATGAATATCGCATCAGAATCGATGAGGATGACTATCCCAAGCTGACCAGTGTCCAGCTGATCTCAGAGTATATCGAACGGAAATTGAAAGAAAAGGCCGCCGAAGGGGCTGCGGTTTAAATCCGGAGAGAATCGTGGTGGTTACAACCGAAAATAATGGTCCTGAAAGAAACCGGCTATCCGAAAAGGAATGGAAATTCTCGGAAATTCTGGCCCTTCCCGGGATTCTGGAGCGCTGGCAGAAGGTCAAGAAATGGTTTTTCCTGCGGGAATCCACCTATGACATGACCAACCGCTGCAATATTCGATGCGATGGGTGCTATTATTATGAGGGGGATAAACAGTTTGCGCGGGAAAACAGGGAGTTGGAAGCGTGGCGCACACTCATGCAGTCGGAAAAAAAAAGAGGGATCACCTATGTTGTTCTGGCCGGCGCCGAACCTTCGCTGGTCCTCGATCTCTGTGAGGTCTGCCATCAGGAAATCCCTCTGGGGACTATTGCCACCAACGGGTTGATTTTTATTCCGGAGTCGATCCAATACAGGATTCACATTTCCGTGTGGGGGTCGGATGAGACCAGTCTGAACGTTCGCAAGGCCAAGAACATGCTCCAGCGACAGATCAGAAATTATCGGAATGATCCCAGAGCTGTTTTCGTCTATACGTTTACACGGGAAAACATCGACCAGGCCCGGCAGGTCGCAGAGATTCTGGCAGCCGACGGGTGCCGGCTGACCTTCAATATGTTCTCGGCGCCGATGGATTATGACGGCGGTCTGCGCCACACAGCGGACTCGCTCAAGGAATGCAGAAAAGCCATGCTCGGCTTGTTGGAAAAATATCCGGACAACCTCCTGTTTTCTCCATACAGCGCCGTCGCCCACACGCACACGTCAGGGCTGCATGAGCTGTTCAGCTGTCCATATCCGCGCATGAATCCGTCCACCGCTATCGGGCTCGGGCGCTCTTTCCGGCAGTATCGGACGGATTTGTCCTGGAATCGAAGCGCGGCCTGTTGCGTGCCGGATACCGATTGCAGAGACTGCCGGCATTATGCCGCAGGCAGTGCGGTGGTCACGGCCCGCATGTTCCGCCATGCGACGGATCCGGATATCTTCAAAGCCTGGCTCGACTATGTGGACACTTACCTTGCGGTCTGGGTCATGGGATATGAAAAAGGACCCAACTTGTCCGATAACCCGATCGCTCCGCCCGGGCATGGGCTACTTTAATATCTGACCGCACACCCGCAAGGTGTAGGTTCTCAAGGAGCGTTTTAATGAAGACCGTCAGTTCGCTGCTGAATCCGGAATGGTATGAGCGTTATAAAAAGATTTCCAAATTGAACATCCGAAGCTCCATCTACGATGTTACCAATCGGTGCAATCTGCGCTGTAAGGGCTGCTTTTTTTTCTCCTCGAACGAACACCAGGCGGCCCCCGAGGAAAATGATATCAAAAGGTGGGAGGCGTTTATCGACCGGGAAACCGAGCGAGGCGTGAACCTGGCCATATTGATCGGCGGAGAACCCACCCTTTGCCTCGACCGGGTCGAGGCCTTCTACAAGCGCCTATCCACCTTTTGCGCGACCAACGGGTTGATTAAAATTCCCCGGGACCGGTTTCCGGACATGATGCTGGGAATTTCCCTGTGGGGGGACGAGCATGATGAAACGGTTCTGCGCGGAAAAGACACCTTCAGGATATCGAGCCAAAATTACGAGGGCGACCCCCATGTCTACTATCTTTACACGATTACCCCGCGACAGATCGGAAAAACAGAGGGGGTCATTCGCAAAATAAAAGACGTGGGCCTGAAGGTCCACATGCAGCTTCTTTCCAACGACGAAGGCGTCAGCGGGTTTTCATGGACTCCGGAACAATTTGATGCGATCCGCGCCGAAATGGATGCGATGCTGGACGCCTATCCGGACACCGTCATATCTTCAAAATATTACCATGAAGTCATCACCACCGGAAAAATGCTGGGCCGGAGCTTCGGTTGGAACGAGTGCCCCTCCGTGACTCAGCCCCTGGACCACCGCAGCCCTCCCCCCAAACGCTTGATCGAGTTCATCCGGTGGGCATCGGACCTTCACACCATGCACCGCTGCTGCACTTCGGAAACCAGAGACTGTGCCACCTGCAAGGACGGCGCGGCGCATATGAGTTGGGTCATGGTGAACAAGCGTGCGCACGTCCGTACGACCCGGGATTTGCAGAATTGGATTGAAGTCTACGAAATGTTCGCCAAGCTCTATCAGTTTATGCCCTGGTAAGTGATGTGCCCCTCCGGCTTCGTTTTGACGTGAAGCGCCGTGCCCGGATGGATTGCCGCCGATCCCTCCGTGCGGCGCCGCGTGTTCGCTGACGGCATCGCGCAGGCCGGAAACCTTGAATCATTTGCATGAATTATGTCATCGAAAAAAAACGTTATCGTGGGGTATGATGCGGTATCCGCGCTTGGGACGGATCTTGCGGCCCAGTGGGACCGGGCGGCACGGGGAGCAAGCGGGGTCGGCAGACTGACGCGCTTCCCAATGACGCGCGACTTCCCGGTTCAAATTTCCGGAGAAGTTGCAGAAATCGATACCACCCCTTACGCCTTCTTGAGCCCCCGCAGCCTGGCGCTCTGGCCGTCGCCGATTTTTAAATACGCCATGCTGGTGGTGCACCGGGCGCTCGCCAACAGCGGGATCGAGATCACCCCGGAACTGTCTCCCAGGGTCGCCGTAACCTTCAGCTCGGCGATCGGCGGCCAGGATGCCGTTCTGGCAGCCGACCGGCGCATGATCGCCGAAGGCAAGATGCCGCCGCCATATGCCAATCCCAATTCATGCATCAACATGGTGGGCGGCAAAATATCCATTTTAACAGGGGCGACCGGTCCCATTACGGCGACGATAACGGCGTGTGCCACGGGCGTGACGTCAATGATCATCGGGGCCCTGCTTCTGGATGCCGGGCGGGCCGATGTGGCCATTTGCGGCGCCGTTGATTTTGCCCTTGTCGAGCCGATCGTGGCCGGGTTTGCGACGATGAACGGCGCCTATCAAGGCAAACCCGGCCAAGTGGACGAACCGCCGGAAAGAGCCAGTCGCCCCTTCTCCATTGATCGCCGGGGCTTTGTTATTTCTGAAGGTGCCGGCTGCATCATCTTGACGACCCAGGCCTTTGCCGACGCACACGGCCTGGCATATGCCATCGAAATCGCCGGATCGAGTATGAATTCGGACGCACATCACTTTGTGGCGCCCTACCTGAGAACGGTTGCGGGCTGTATGGCTGACAGCATTGACAATGCCGGGATATCCGTGCAGGACATCGCCTCTGTGAATGCCCACGCCGCATCCACCAGAATAGGCGACAAAGTGGAATACCAGGCCTTGAAAGCCTTATTTGGGGATCGGATCCCGCCGGTCACGGCGAACAAATCGATGATCGGTCATGCCATGGGAGCCTCCAGCGCTATTGAGTCCATTTTTGCCATGGAAGGGATGCTAAGAGGCATAGTCCTGCCGACGATTAATTATACAGCGGATCCGGAACTGGTTCTCGATTGCGTCCACGAGGGGGCACGCCCGGTTCAGCAGGAGTTCGTGTTGAAGAATTCGTTCGGCTTCGGCGGATGCAATGCCTGCATGGTCTTACACCGAATCGCATAGCAGGCTGTTGAAAAACGGCGCCTTAGGCCGTGATCCTGCGTTGCACGGCGTTTGAAAATGCTCACATATTAATGAACATGCTGCGCTTTCCAAGGCGCCGCGCGCCTTGGCTGGCGGCCTGATGCTTGTTTTTCAACAGCCTGGTAGACTGTAAAATGAAAGCACCTCTAAATAGACGCGTTTTTGTTGTGGGGTACGGTGCGGCCACCCCATTGGGCAAGACGTTTGAAACGACCTGGCAGCGGGCGGTGAACGGAGAAGCGGGTTTCAGAAGGCTGACCCGGTTCCGGATGGATTCGGGTTCTGCCATTGTGGGGGAGATTCCGGATTGGGACCCGATGGCCCTTGATTTCATGGCCCCGAGAGAGGCCTACAACTGGAACGCCGGATATGTTTTTCTGACCATGGCCGTCTGCAAGGAGGCCCTGCTTCGTTCGGGACTGGAAATCAACAATGACACCGGCCCCCGGACCGCCTGTCTGATAGGGTCCGCCTTGAATGGCACGGATGCATTTCGGGTCGCCATGGACAACTATGTGAACCGGGGGCCGACGAAGGTCAGCCCCTATCTGTTGCCCAATCTCTGCGCCAATCTTCCTTCCAGCAAGGCCGGCATTCTGACGGGGTTTACCGGGCCGATCTTTTCCCCCCAGGGGGCCTGCGCATCCGGCAACCACGCCATCGGCATCGGTGCCAGGATGATCCGGGACGGCGATTGCGATTTTGCCCTTGTCGGCGGCGTTGATTCCTGCCTGCTGCCTGAAATCATTCAAGGCTTTGCCAATATGCTGGCCAGCATTTATGTCGGCCCCAAGGACCGTGCCCATGATGATCCGAGGCAGGCGTCCCGGCCATTCAGCGTCGACCGAAAAGGTATCGTTCTTTCCGAAGGGGCGGGGGTTTTGGTCCTGGCCGCCGAAGAGAAGCTGTCGGCTTGCGGTCTGACACCGAAAGCCGAAGTGATGGGAATCGGTTGGACCTCCGATGCCCATCACTTTACATTGCCCAATGCCAGGACGATTATCCGGGCCATCCAGGAGGCCATCGACGACGCCGGCCTGGCACCGGAAGACATCGCTTATGTCAACGCTCACGGCACATCGACCCAGAAGGGCGACAAAATCGAAATCGAATGTCTGAGAGAGGTATTCGGTAAAAACCTGGGAAAAATACCGGTATCTTCGAACAAGTCCCAGATCGGACACACGCTGGGGGCTTCCGCCGCGATCGAGGCCGCGCTGGGGATCGAGGCGATGCAGCAGGGGCTGATCCTGCCGACGGTGAACCATATTCCCGATCCTGAATTGGAAGATGTGGACGTGGTCCCCAATTTCGCCCGCAGGCATCCGTACGAGTTCTTCCTGTCCAATGCATTCGGCTTCGGTGGTACCAACTGTTGCATCGTCTTCAGAGGAGTATGATATGAGACCGAAACCGTTTGTGCCGGTAGCGCTTGACAGCGGCACGCCCTATGTCAGGGATGAAACAGAGGGGCTCGTATGGCATTGCAGCAGGCTCAGGACCCTGTATGCGGATACCGACCGTTCCCAGGTGGTTTACCACGCCAATTTCCTGCGCTATTTCGAATTCGGACGGGCCTCCCTGATGCGCGAAACCGCTTACTCCTACAAGGAAATCGAGGAAAGCGGCTACATCTATCCGATCATACAAATCGAGGTCAGCTATTTCAGCCCGGTCTACTACGATGACGCCGTGTGCATTTACACCCGGCCATCGCTTCTTGAAAGAGTGAGGCTTCGTTTCGATTATGTGGTGACGCATGAGCAGACTCAAGAGATCGCCTGCAAGGGATTTACGCGGCATTGTGCTGTCAATGCCAAAAAAACTCCAGTGGAAGTAGATGAAAAAACGGCCTACCTATGGAAGATCTTCCCAGGGTAATCGAATCCGCGCGCTTACCGCTCGATATTCCGATCCGACTCTACTTGAATGATCATTGCGTTGACGGCCACGCCGTATTGCCCGCTGTGGAAGCCATGGCAATGCTGGCTCAAGCGGTCAAGCGTTTTCGTCCGGGAACAGACGTGACCGCCATGACCGCGCTGCAGTTCGAAAAATTTTTATACCTTGCACCCGAAGCCGATCGAGTAGCGGCATTCTGCGACATTTCGGTCTACGAGAACGGCGATGTCAAAGCCGTGCTGACGACGCGCACACAATCGAAAAAAGCAGCCCTGGCGCGGGTCAAGGCGCATGCCGCTTTGATATTCCCCCAACAGGAGCCGCCGATACCGAATCTTGCATTGGATTTGGCCGCATCTCTGGAGGGGGTCTGTTTTTCCGTTCAGGCTGAGAAAATCTACCCGGACCTTATTCCTTTCGGGCCGTCCTATCGAAACGTGGCGATACTGCACGTCGCCGGTCAAAGTGCCATTGCGGAAATCAGGGCTCCGGTCGTCGCGACGAGCGCGGAAAGCTCGCACCAGCTCGGGTCCCCGTTTGTCCTCGATGCGGCCATGCACGCCGCCTGTGTCTGGGGGCAGCGGTTTGCCGGGGTTGTCGCTTTCCCGGTTGCCATGGACCGCTGCAGGGTATACGCACCGACCCGCGCCGGCGAAACCTATTTTGCGCACGTGATTCATGTCCGGACCGATTCGGGTCTGTTGATCTTCGATCTGCGAATTTATGATCGTGACGGGTGCCTTTACGTGGCCTGTTCCGGCGTTCGCATGAAAGATGTCAGCGGTGGGAAGAACTCCCCCCCTCGGTGGATTGGAATATCGGAGGCGGATCAGACAACGGACCGCATGGCTGCCGGGTGTGACGCCTTTGCGGTGATTGAGTCGAAAACCGTAGCGCCCTTTGCCGACAAGGTGCTGTCGGCGGATGAGAGAAAGCGCTTTGAAAACATGGGCGACCGGCGCAGGAAGAGTTATCTCGCAGCGCGTCTGGCGTGCAAGCGGCTTTCCAGAATCCTCTCCGGCAATGACACCCAAACCGACCCCCGGGCCATCACCACCGTTTACGCAGACAGACCACGTCCCTGCTGCCCTCTGACCGACGGGCGTTCTGCTTATCTATGTTCGGTCTCGCATGACGACCGGTTCGCCGTGGCAGTGGCCTCCACCGGGCGGGTGGGGGTTGACGTGGAAAAAATCTCCGAGCGGGTGCTGAAATCCCGATCCTTGTACATGAGTGGACAGGAGCAGGCCCTGGCGCGGGAGTCGCGACTCGGCGAAATCGAAGCCGCCGTCAGAATATGGTCGATTAAAGAAGCGGTGACCAAGGCCCTTGACATCAGCCTGACCGATGCGTGGAATCGCGTTCAGGTTCGAAGCGTCGGCTCTTCGGAGAGCAGGTTTCAAATTGACGACCAAGACCCGTGCAGTGCGGTTCATGATGCGGTGGGACAGCATGTTTTTACGCTGGTTTGCCGGTTGTGAAACAAAAAGAAGGGGTGGAACCCGCCTTGATCGACATCCTTGCTACGTATATTTCCGCATTAATTTTTCCATGACGATCCGTGTCGCCCACCGCAAAAAAATCCCTGAATATTTAGCTCCGGCCAGATACATTCCCGCCAGAAAGACCAGATGCGAAACCCCGTACGTCAGCGGCCCCCCGATGATCGCCACCAGGGGCTCCTCAAAATAGATGGCCAGGCCCGCCAAAGCGCCGACGGCCGGCCATCCGAGGATGTAGCTGAAGCCGATGAGAAATACGCCGAACAGGATCCGGGCGGACGGCTTTTGCCTAAAAGCTGCTAGATCCGCTTTTTCCGCGATGGCGTTGCGCACGTATGGGGTGTTTCCGAATTTGGTGATGATCCGTGATATCATATCTTGGTGTTCATCCCTGTGTGCCGATTCGGTTTCATTTACGGCGATCGGTTTTACCCATGACCGGTCGGTTTTTCAGGTTGGGCATTCGGGGTGCCAATGGAGGTTGATCATATGCCAAACTCGAATCGGCGATCAAGTGTAAAGAATGACGGCTTTCGAAAATATAGAGCAGAAAGCGAGTTGAAAACCATCTTGGAAACTGCTATGTAAGTTATCTAAAACATTTAATAAGTGAAATTATGGAACTTCGCCCTTCCGGGGAAATTTGCGAACTGAACAGGGTTGTGTCCACCGTTAAAAAAGAAACGGGAGCCTCATCGCCATCCAACCCGTGGGCCTTTTTTGACAAGATCTATTGCATTTCGCTGGAAGATCGTGGTGACCGGCGCAAAGAGGCCCGGGTTCAGTTCGGCAACGTCGGCTTGGCGGACAGGGTCGAGTTTGTCATTGTAAAAAAACATCCGGCCGACAATGAACAGGGCATACATGAATCTCACATGATATGTATGCGAAAGGGAATCCATGCCGCTGCACGCACCATGATCATATTTGAAGACGATATCGTTTTTGACAGATTCAGCGTTAAGGTTCTGGCAGACTGCGTCCGTTTCTTGTCAACAACCTCCTCATGGAAGCTTTTCTTCTTCGGTTGCCTGTGCTCCGGCAGTCAGAGAACCGAAAACGCTTCCGTTTTGAAAGTGCGCTACCGCAGCCTGACACATGCCTACGTCGTGCAGCGCCGTTTCGCGGAGACCTTGCTCAGCACGCCATGGCGCAACATCCCTTATGATGCCCTGCTGTGCACTCTGGCCGGGGATTATTATGCCGCCTACCCCTCGTTTGCGTTCCAGAGCAATTCCCGGACGGACAACATGCGCAACCGGAAGGTCGATAGATTCCGGAGGCTGTGCGGAGGACTTCTAATAATTCAGAAAATGAATGAACGGTATCATCGCAACCGGTTGGCGGTTATCGGGATCCACTTTTTCTTAATCATGCTTCTGCTGCTGCTTTTAGCGCGGTCTTGATCGACTATGAAGAAATTGCCAGTCAATTGGCGCTCCTTATTGCTGACGGTCCTGGTTACCTCCGGCCTGTTCGGCGTGGGGTTGTACCGGCTGGATATCGATACGGATATCCTCGGCTCCCTTCCCAAAACCGACCCCGTCATAGCCGACGCCGCCTACCTTCTTTTGAATCATCCCATGCAAAACCAGGTGGTCGTCGACGTCTCCCTCAAGAAGGCCGACCTGGACGCCCTGGTCGCGTGCGGCAAGCTGGTCGAAACCCGGTTAAAGGAGAGCGGATTATTCAAAAGCGTCGGTATTGAAGACGCTCAAACGCTTATGCCTGACCTGCTGGACTATGTATCCGCGAACCTGCCGGCCCTCTTCACCGCGGACGAGCTGCGAGATCAAATCCAACCGCTGCTGACGCCCGCAGAAATACGGGAGCGGTTGCAACAAATTCACGCGAGTTTGCTGGGGCTGGAAAGCATCGGCCAGGCAGCGTTGATTGCAAGAGACCCCCTGAATTTCAGGGGTCTGATCCTATCCAGATTGTCTCATCTGGCTCCATCCACCGGCGCCCGCATCTACCGGGGAAACCTCTTGTCGGCCGACAGCCGGCACCTGCTCGTCATTGCCAGCCCGGTGGCATCGAGCACGGCGACCGAATTCGCGGGTTTGATCAAGGAGCGGATGAACCGAATTGCGGACGAGGTCAGCCAAACCTATGGCCAGGCGGGCCAGGGGGTCACTCTGACCACGGCCGGGGCCTATCGGGCCGCTCTGGACAACCAGCAGATCATCAAAAAAGATATCGGGTTCGCGGTGGCGCTGTCCACCATCGGAATTGCGGTGCTGCTCTTTTTCTCGTTCTGCCGACCGGCTATCGGTCTTTTTTCGTTGTTGCCGGCGATGGCCGGAACCATGCTCGCTTATTTCATTTTTTCACTATTTCACACGTCCATATCGATTTTGGTTCTCGGTTTTGGGGGTGCGATCATATCCCTCACTGTCGATCAGGGCATCGCTTATCTCCTCTTCCTTGACCGGCCCCACGGCACGTCCGGAAAAGCGGCCTCCGATGAGGTGTGGGACATGAGCCTGCTGGCGGTGCTGACAACCGTTGCCGCATTTGGGACGCTGTGTTTCAGCGGGTTTCCGGTGTTTGTCCAGTTGGGGCAGTTTACGATGCTGGGCCTTGGATTGTGCTTTCTTATCGTGCACGTGATTTTCCCCAGGATATTCCCTGTCTTGCCGCCGGGAGGCCAGCGTTCGCTTCACCTGCAAAAGCTCGCGGATGCGCTCGCCGGCACGGGTCGCAAAGGGTTGTGGGGCGCGGCCATCTTTGCCGGCGTCATGGTGTTTTTCGCTAGACCGGTTTTCAATGTGAGCCTGCAAGCCATGAACACCGTCGGCGCCGAAACCATCGCCGCGGAAAAGCTGCTCACCGAGGTGTGGGGCGGCATATTCGACAAAGTGTACGTGCTGGCGGAGGGACAATCGATCGAGGAACTCCAGCATCTGGGCGATGTCCTTTTTGAAAAGATCGACTCGGATCTGCGCTCGGGAGTCTTGTCGTCAGGCTTTGTGTCCTCCATGATTGCCCCGGGAGCGGAACTGCGGCAGAAAAATTTCAATGCCTGGAGAGGGTTTTGGAGCCCGGAACGAATCGAAACGCTGAAACGCAATATCGGGAATCTACCTGCTTCGATGGGATTTGCGGACGATGCATTCGCCGCCTTTTATGACATGCTGAGCGCAACATCCGCACCTGCCGGGAATGCTCAAATACTCGATCAGTTCCCCGGCTTCCTGGGAATTTCCAGGAATTCGGACGGGTCCAAATGGATCCAGGTGTCCACCTTGACCACCGGGCCGGGTTATGACGCCAAACGGTTTTACGAAGAGTACAGATCCTCAGCCAAGTTGTTCGATCCGCTGTTTTTTTCCAAGAGCATTGGGGAACTTCTGTTCAGCACCGGGGTCACGTTTTTTCTTATCAATGTCGTCAGCTCTGCCGTCCTCGTTACCGTTTTTCTTTTAGATGGGCCACTCACGGTCGCGTGCATGTCGCCTTCGCTTTTTGCGATGATCGCTACCCTTGGCACGCTGAACATCATGGGTCGCCCGCTGGACATTCCCGGGTTGATGCTGTCGATCATTGTTTTCGGCATCGGGATCGATTATTCCGTCTTCTTTGTGCGATCCTATCAGCGCTACGGCACCTTGAATCATCCTGCATTCGGCCAGATTCGAATGGCTGTCCTTCTTTCCTCTATGACCACTCTGTTCGGATTCGGGGCCATGTGGGGGGCCGACCATTCATTGCTCCAAAGCACCGGCATAACCGCGTTTCTGGGAATCGCATACTCGATGATCGGAGCTTTCGTCATTTTGCCACCGGTGCTGGGCCATATTCAAAGGCACCGGCAGGAACGGGTCATCGGCGGCAGCACTCTTCAGGAGCGGATATTGAACCGATACCGCGACATGGAAGCCTATCCAAGGCTCTTTGCACGGTTCAAGATGCGCTTGGATCCGATGTTCCCCGAAATGGAGCGGATGTTTCGATCCGCCGACGACATAAAGACGATTCTGGACATCGGCACGGGTTACGGCGTGCCTGCAAGCTGGCTTCTCGAGCGGTTCACGGGGGCGCGCGTCCACGGGGTCGAACCTTCGCCGGAACGTGTCAGGGTCGCCGCCATGGCGTTGGGCGACAGGGGTTTTGTTGCCCAGGGTCAGGCGCCGGCGATCCCCGAAATCGGCGATCGTGTCGATTTGTCTACGATGATCGACATGGTTCATTTCCTTTCAGATGAGAATTTCGCTGAAACTCTCGATCGGCTGCGGGAACGAACACGAAACGGCGGAAGGTTGATCATCCGGGCCTCGCTGCCGCCGAAGCGGCGCTTGCCTTGGTCGTGGTGGTTCCAGAACCTGATCCTGCAGCTTTCACGGGTTCCGGCTCATTATCGGCCCGTACACCAATTGCAGAGCATGGTCGCGCAGTCGGGGTTTCAGATGGAACATACGCTCGCGTCCGGGTGCGATGAAGAGCTCGTCTGGCTTATCGCCAGGAAAGCGTGATGAGTGGGATCGGGGAAAACATGCTGGGTGCCGTCCGAAACGCTTTTTCAAAATACCTGCCGCAGTCGCCGGGAGGGCGCATCGGATGCGTCGCATTGCTTGCGGCTGCATTTCTGGCATGGGTGGATCTCCGATCGGCGGCGATCCCTCTCGGTGTGTTCATGGTGTTGTGCGTGGCCGCCCCGTTTATCCCGACGTGCAGTTTTTTCCTTCCGGTGATCGGTCGTGGGACATGCGGCCGAAAGGCTGTGGCCCTTACCTTCGATGATGGCCCCGATCCGCTGACCACTCCCGAACTGCTGCGGCTGCTGAAAAAACATGGGGTCAGCGGGACGTTCTTCGTGACCGGCCACCGGGTCGTCAGGTACCCCCAACTGACCAGGGACATCATTGCGCAAGGGCATAGTGTGGCCAATCATTCTTTTCATCACGACATGTTGGGTGCCTTTCGCAGCACCAAAAAGATGCAGCACGAAATTGGAGCCACCCAACGTGCCCTGAAAGTCTTGGGCATCGGCGCCCTGGCCTATCGGCCTCCCATGGGCATCACTTCCCCGCGATTGCGTCGGGTAATGCAGAAGGAAGGCATGTTCGTCGTCAATTTCAGCTGTCGGGCCTGGGATGGCGGGAATCGACGGATAAGAAATCTGTCAGGAAGGATCTTGAAACGTGTGCGCGCAAACGACATTTTGCTCCTGCACGACAACTTGGCCCAGCCTTCTCTTTTTCCGCAGTGGGCCGGTGAGATGGATCTTATTCTAAGGGGAATCCCGGAGAAAGGCTTGGAGATCATTCCGCTCGCGGATTTGATCGGCAAGCCGGTGATGAGTGCTACAAGGGACCACGCTGAAATTAATCGAGCTCCGAGCGATGAACCTCCATCCCTTGCCGGACCTGGCACGAAAACATTTCATCCAACCAACCGGCGGGACCATTAGTCAGGGATGAAAGCCATTGTATTTTGCATTCTTTCGCTTCCTCTAATAACCCTTTCCTGGCGGACCCTGTTCAGTCTGAAAAAACATGGCTTGTATCGATTGCTTGTGTGGGAGTGTATTTTATGGCTTGCGGTTCAAAATCACCGGTATTTAATCGTGGAAGAATTTGACCTTCAGCAATTGATTTCCTCGGCGCTTATGATTGCCTCCCTGGTGTTCGTCCTTTCAGCTGTATTTATCATGCGGGAAAAGGGCGGGGTGAGCAGGCAGCGAAGTGATCATGCGCTGTTTGGTTTCGAGAAAACGACTGTATTGATAGAGTCCGGGATTTTCAAGCATGTCCGGCACCCCATGTACAGCTCGCTTTTATTGCTGGCATGGGGAGTTTTGTTAAGACATATCGAGGTCACATTATTCATGGTTGCTTTGGCTGCAACGGGTTCAGGTGTTTTTGCCGCATTGATAGAAGAAAAAGAAAACTTAGCGTATTTCGGTGAAAGCTACCGTCATTACATGCTGAAAACCAAAATGTTCATTCCTTACGTTATTTGAAAAATATATTTACTTCTGTTTGCCAAGATTTGATCCAATCGCGCATCTTGATACTGGCGGCATTTTGGGATATTCACGGCACATTCCAAATAAGCGCCGATTTGTGACATCACTCCGACGTATCGCAAAAACGCCAAATCGGTGATATTTCTGTGCTAGGGCGTTGAAAAAAGGCTAGGGGGTCGTTTGGTGTGAGAAGAGAAATGAATTTGAGCGCTCTAGGCTTTGACCATTGGTTTGTGGAACATGCCGACATCTCGCTGCAACCGGGGCACAGCATTGCCCGGGTGACAGCGGTTGATCGAGGCGCATTCCATGTGCGAAACGAGCGCGGGGAGACCTCCGCGGAACTCGCCGGGCGGTTCCGCTTCTCTGTTGAGTCGAGCCTTGACTTGCCCTGCATCGGCGACTGGGTGTGTGTGCAGTACCACACAGCGGACAGTCCCGCGCTTATTAATGCGGTCCTACCCAGAAAGACCTTCCTCCGTCGCAAGTGCCCCGGCAAGACCGTAGACTTCCAGATGATTGCGGCAAACATCGACGTCGCCTTCGTTGTCCAATCGTGTCACTACGATTTCAACATACGCAGGCTCGACCGATACATTGTGATGATCAACGAAGGCCATATCGAGCCATTCATCATCCTCACCAAAAGCGATTTGATTACACCCGAAGAATTGGAGGAGATGATTGCAGAAATCAGGCGTGCCGGCATCTCTGCCGATTGCCTCGCTCTCAGCAATACAACGGGCTACGGACTGGACGAGTTGCGTCGGCTCCTTGTTCCGGGCAAGACATTCTGCCTGCTTGGTTCGTCGGGAGTCGGGAAGACCACGCTCATCAACCGCCTCATCGGACGAGACGAATTCGACACAAAAGCCATCAGCGGGACAGGAGAAGGCGTCCATACGACCTCACGCCGCCACCTGATCGTTCTTGAGCAGGGTGCCATGTTGATTGATACTCCAGGAATGCGAGAACTCGGACTTCTTGGCGCGAGTGACGGGATGGACGAGAGTTTTGCGGAGATTCATGATCTCTCGCGGGAATGTCGCTTCTGCGATTGCACCCACACCGGAGAACCCGGCTGTGCTGTCTTGATGTCGATGGAGAAAGGAGAATTGAGCGAGGATCGATACATGAGCTACGTCAAGCTCAGGAAAGAAACCGAGTATAACGATCTCTCCTACGTCGAGAAACGAAAGAAGGACAGAGCGTTCGGACGCTTCGTCAAGTTAGCGATGAAGCAGATTAAGGATTAGCAAAATGGACAGCGGACAAGGCAAATCCAGCGTACGCGGTAAACCGCGCCGCTGATTCGCAACATTCGCAAATATCACCATAAATTCGACTCCCAAGAAAACTGCGTTTGCGACAGCTAAGCTGCGCCTCTTATCCATTCCGAATTTTGGTTATCAACTCGTCAGATTAAATCTTGGTCACTGCAATTTAGTCGATCTTCCTCTCAACCCATGGGGCCTGTACCTCGCTGTTGCTCAAGATCGTATTGACCACCTGGGAGACTGCAGGGCTGGAGAGGATACCACCGTGGTCTTCATTGAACCCGAAGGTCCGCCGGGCGGCCACCTGCGCGCGCGGGTCGAGCTCGCTCGCCAGGCTGACGGCGCCGTCATTGTTTCGATTGATCATCAGGCTGAAATCCCCGCTGTAGCTGAAGATGAGGTGGTAGGCGGTCTTTTTCGGCAAGGGGATTTCCCATATTTTTTTTAAAAACGGGCTGCTGGGCGCCATGTCCCGCCAGGCGGGCACGACGGCGGGAGACTGTGCCACGCCCTTTTCGGCGCCGGCATGGCCCTGCCAGGGCGTGGACAGCGTGATGAATGTCGGAAACTCGATAGAGGTCGAGCGCCTGACCGCCTCGGAGATAGCCCCCCGGGCGACGAGTCCGCCCATGCTGTGCGCAAGCACGCACAATTGTCGGAATCCGAGCTCGTTCTGCAAAGCGGCTACCATGCGATACAACAGCTCGCTCTGGCGTTCCAGGCGCATTCCGGTCGGGTAGAAATAAACCCATGGCTGGTAGCGGGATCGGTCGAGGCCTTCGATCAGGAAGCGAAAGTCGGTCGGGTTGCCCCCGGACCCATGCACGAACAGAATGGGGGTCTTGTCCCTGTCGTACTCCTGGAGAAAATAAAAGCCAACCCCCGTGTCCGGGAGGAACTCCAGCGGCACCCAAAGACCCCAGCGGGCGTTGGTCGCCGAAAAGCGGGGATCATCCAGGCTGACGACTTGACCCATCTGGTAGTGGCGAAGCTCCGTGGCGATATCGGCGGAAGCACTCGAACCCGCGACTGCTTTCAAAGGGACGCCGACAGCCCCGGGGGCCTGTACGCGCACGAACAGGTTCGACAGCCTCTCTCCCGCCCGGGCGACAATTGGGGACGGGCTTTCGCAGATTCCCGCGGGTTCGTTGGGCTGAAAGGATAGGTCTCCGTTCAGGTCTTCGAAGGCCATGATGTGGTAACGCCCCGGGGCCTTGACGGAAAAGCGGAAATCGCCGCCGTTCTGAGTGACCCCGGAACCCAGGACTCCGCGTTGAGGTTCTTCCGCGTCGTAGTAGAGCACGACGATCGTCGGCAGAAGATCCGCAGAGTAGCCCTGTACCGTTCCCTCAAAGGTTGCGGACGTCGGGTTGATGATCTCCAGGTACCTGTGCCAATCGGGAAATCCGCTCCACGCCGGTGTGCTCGCTGCAGCGATCCAAAGTGCAAACCCCGCCAACTCCAACACGACTCTCTGCAATATGAAATGCCTCATTCTTGAATTCCCCTACCGCTACGGGAGAAACCCGCCTATTTGAAATAAAAGTATTAATCGATGATTGCAAGTGTCAATTTTTCAGGTGACGCTGCCACTCCCTCCCAACCGAATAGAGAGAACCGAAGGCAAGCTGATATGGCCGGTGGGTACTCCGTTTCGGCTGTTCATGTGACAGGGGACTTTAGCATGTCTTATTGCTGGAGTAATAACGTTCCCGGGAAAAATTTTTAAATGCCACCCCGAAATGGTATAATCACGGCAAGTGGACCTGATGACTGCCAACGGACTGACTAACCACAAAAATGGGAGATGATGGTATGAGCTTGAAAAAAACATGGAAAAGGAATTGCATCTGCATGATATCGCTGATGCTGCTGGTGCTGATGACGTCCTGTGCCGGGAAGGGGGGCAAGCCGGATACCCAGGCCGCGAGCGACGTCAAACCGGACGCGAAGGCGGCAAGCGGCCAAGACCAACCCCTCGCCAGGCCGTATCGGGTGATTGCCGTTGCCGAATTTGAAACCTCTGCGGAAATTGCCAAGGATTACCCGAATGCAACCCCGGAATGCCAGGCCAATACCATTTCAGCCTTGAAGGAAAAGAAATTCTACCAATCTGTTGAAAGCGGCAACGCCGCCATGACCCGCCGTGACGGGACCCTTCTGGTTAAAGCCAAGGTCACCAACATGCGAATCGTGTCCGGGGCAGCCCGTATTTGGGGAGGGGCGTTTACCGGCAGTTCGTTCATGGAAGTCGACCTCACGCTGATCGACGCGGCAACCCATACAGTGGTCCGGGAAAAAAAATTATCCAGCGCTAATAATCCCTGGGCCGCCGCCTGGGTCGGTGGGGCCAGTGACCATAGCCTGCCGGCGGATACAGGGAAAATGCTGGCCGAGTACGTTCATTCGGTTATTCCGAAATAGTAACTGCTCAGGCAGCGAAGGTGCGGGGTTCAGGAGAGAAGCAGTTGGCGGACAGATTCCCGTCCGCGCGAGCGACGGCGAAAGATGCGCAAAGGCCTATATTTCTGCCTGGCGATCGAATCGACCGAAACGGGTCCATGCGATGGCCATGGTCACCGCAAAAAAAACGGTCAGGTAGAGCAGCTCGTGCCGGACCGACCCCAATGTACCCTCGCGCACCGAAATCTCCACCAGCGCATTGAGTCCCCAGGCCAAAGGCGAGAACATGCTGATGGTCTGCATGGCCGGCGGCATGACATAGACCGGTACCATGATGCCGCCCATAGCGGCCGCGCAGACCACCGAGACCGCCCCGAACATGGTCGCCTGCTCTAAGGTGCGGGCGAGGGTGCCGAGCATCAGGCCGTAGCCGCAGGCCGCCAGGGCGACCATCGTCACCGTAACGATCAAGGCGGTGGTGTCGGAGCCAAGGCTGAGAACGGGTGTCCCCAGCAGGGGCAGCCCCGCTTTTCCCATCAGGACGATGAACAGGAATTGCACCCAGCAGACGGCGACGTAGGCGCCCAGTTTTCCCACTAGAAGGGTAATGTAGGGAACCGGCAACGTTCTCAGCCGTGCGAGGGTGCCGTCCTTGCGTTCGCGGATGATGGCACCTCCCAATGGGAGCACGATGAAAAAAATGCCGAACACCGACCACGCCGAAACATTTTGCTGGACCGAGGTCGGCAGTTTCTTCAAACGGCTTTGCTCGGCTACGACATCCATCAACCGCCGACCTCCCCAGCCCGGATCCATCTGAATTTTGGGGATGCTCGCCGGGTCCATTGATATCCGGCCGGCAAGCGCACTCAGAGTCTGCTGGAACCGGGCCGGCAATGCTTCCGCCAGGGCCTTGGCTTTTGTTTCCATTTCCATAACCAGGAGCATCTGTTTCAGAGCATTCAGGAGGGAGGATCGAAAGGCTCCTTGAACCAGGGGATCAAAATAAACCGATACGCTGGGCAGGGGCAGGGCAGCCTCCCTCGATCCGCCGGAAAAGGCATCCGAGATTTGTTCAACCGCCCGGGTGCGCACCGCTGCAGTGATCCCTGCCGGAACGACGATACATACTTGGTAGCGGCCCTTGTCGACCAGCGCCCTGGCATGTTCGGTATCTATCCCTTGCCCGTCCAGTGACGTGACCAGCGTCACGGTATCGAGGGCATCCAACTGTTCCCGGATGAGCTTGCCGAAGGCCTGTCGATCCTGATCGATGAAGAGAATGTCCATGCGGGCCGCGCCCGTCGCCTTCAGCACGTTTTCCTGGACCAGCGAAACCACCACGACCAGCACGGCGGGCATGACAAAAAGAACGAGCAGCCCGGACCGGTCGCGATAGAGCAGGCGCAATTCCTTGAAAAGGGTTGCTATAAGAGGCTGCATTCTCAATCCCGCAGGTCTTTTCCGGTCAACCGGAGAAAAAGCTGGCCGAGATCATTGCAGTCTGGGTGCGCTTGGGTCAATTCCCCGGGACTGCCTTGTGCGATGGTGCGCCCTTCGTCGATAACGGCGATGCGAGAGCAGATTTTCTCGGCTTCTTCGATATAGTGCGTGGTATAGAGCATGCTGACTCCGGAGCGGCTCAGTTCAGAAAGCCGGTCTAAAATCATGTTGCGTGATTGCGGGTCGACTCCCGCCGTGGGTTCGTCCAGGAAAAGCAGCCGGGGTTGATGCAGCAGTGCGACGGCCAAATTGGCCCGTCGTTGCATCCCTCCGGAAAAAGCCGCAATTCGGCCATGAGCGCTGTTCGAGAGACCCACAAATTCCAGGCAGGCATTGACGCGCTCCTTCAATTCGCGCCCGTTGATTCGATACATTCTGCCGAAATAAGACAGATTTTCAGCAGCCGTCAGGCTTGGATACAAGGCGATGTGCTGCGGGACCAAACCGATCCATTGCCGCGCTTTCCTGGGGTTTTTGGAAAGATCGGCGCCGCAAATGTGCACGCTGCCGGAATCCGGAGCCAAAAGCCCGGTCAACAGGGAGATGGCCGTTGTTTTTCCCGCACCGTTGGGTCCCAACAGGCCCACGATTTCCCCGGGCTCCATGGACAAGCTGAAGGATGCGAGGGCGGGAGTTCGCGTATGCGCATAAGTCTTGGTGAGCCCCTCGGCCCAAAGGATCGTCGTGAGAGGGGGGAACTCCGGATGCGTCATGCCCGTTGCCTCGAAGGATGGTCTTGTCGCCGAACGCACTTGCGGGGTTCGCTTTTATCGCCTGGGATGGGTCGGTTAGGTGAGATTTTTTTAATTAAATTCACTTTGCAAAATCCCGGCACTACCCATATAATTACCCGATGGATCGATGGCAGGCTTTCAGTCGAAACTTAATACTTAACCTCAAAGCCTTTTCGAGTCAACCTTTGCCGGAGTAACAGCATGCAAACATGGGAAGCGTTATGAAGATTCTGCTCGTGAACCCGCCCAACTGCGGCAGGAGCATCCCCGAAGAGGAATACGGGATCGATACGATCAAGATGATTTTCAGAGGCGAGCCCTTGGCACTCGAGGTTATCGCCGGGAACCTGGACGGGCATGCCGTCGCCATAGTCGACTTGAAGGTGGCTCCGAACGTTCTGGAAAAAACCCTCGACCAGTTTGGACCCGACCTGGTCGGTTTCACCGGCGTGACCTGTGAAGCCAACACCGTTGTGCGATTGGCAGGGGAGGTCAAGCGAAACAGCGATGCCCTGGTCGTGGTGGGCGGCCATCATGCCTCGTGCGATCCCGCGTTTTTCAACCACGACGCCATCGATTACATCGTTGTGGGCCTGGGCAAGCTCAGCTTCCGAGAATTGGTCGACGCCATCGCCGACCGTTCGGTCGGCGATGGCGTCGCGGGGGTTGCTAAAACCAATCCAGGCGGGAAACTGAATTATGTCCGGCGGGACTATTCCCATGCGGACATTGTCGAAGACTGCCCCCCCCGCTACGACCTGGTCGCTACGCACAGAGACCAGTATGTGATGAGCGGCGTGGGCGGAAAAGTCGGCTTCGTCGCCTCGGCCTATGGCTGTACGCATCGGTGCATTTTCTGCTCCATCCCGAATATGACCCACGGGCGCTACTTCACTCACCGGCCGGCAGCGGTCCTGCGCGACATGAAGCTGCTGGGGGAAGTCCCGGTCGTCCGCCTGGTGGATGCCAACACGTTCGGCGATCTGGACAATGCCCTCGGCCTGGGCCAGTGTATTATTGAATCCGGGTTGAAAAGGGCGATCGTCGCTGATGTGCGGGCGGAGACGGTGACCCGGCATCCTGACCTGTTTAAGTTATGGAAACAAGCCGGGCTGGCGGCGGCGGTCATCGGGTTTGAGGAGATAAGCGACGCTCGGCTTGCGCAGTTGAACAAGAGAAGCTCGGTTGCCGTCAACATCGAGGCCATGGGCATCCTTAAAGATCTGGGCATCCGGGTCATTGGCGATTTCATCGTGGCTCCGGAATACACCGAAGCGGATTTCGATGCCCTGGAGCGCTTTGTGGGGTCGCATGCCATCGACCTGCCGTTGCCGTCGATTCTGACGCCTCTGCCCGGGACCCCGCTGCACCGGGCAATGAGACACAAAATCACCATCACGGACTTGGACTACTACACGTTTACGAACGCCGTCTGCCCCACCCGCATGGAACCCAAGCTTTTTTACCAGGCCTATGCCGGTATGCTGAAGCGATTCCTGAAGCACATATCCCACGGGTGAGAAAGGAGATCATGGACGTATTTATCAACGATGTGTCGGCAATTCTTCCCAACCGCCCGGTGACAAACGATGCCATCGAGGATGTTCTCGGAAAAGTCCGGGGTGTATCCTCCAAAGCCAAACGACTGGTGCTCAAAAGCAATCAAATCGCCCGGCGATATTACGCCCTGGACCCTGAATCGGGTCGACTGACCCATACCAATGCCCAGCTCACGGCGGAGGCGGTCCGCAGGCTGCAGCCTTATGAAGGGTATGTTCCAGGTGACATTCAATGCCTGTGCTGCGGCACCACGAGTCCGGACCTGTTGTTCCCCGGCCACGCCCTCATGGTGCAGGGGGAATTGGGAATCCCTGCCTGCGAGGCCGTGACGACCTCCGGCATTTGCCTTTCCGGGATTACAGCGTTTAAATATGCGTGCATGAGCGTCGCCGCCGGCCTGGCTTCGAATGCAGTGGCCACCGGCTCCGAACTGGCTTCTTCCTACATGCGGGCGCAATTCCTGACCCCGTTTTACGATGGGGCTGCCGACCTGGAGACACGGCCGGTGCGCGCTTTTGACGCCGATTTCCTGAGATGGATGCTATCGGACGGAGCCGGTGCGGTGTTTTTGTCCACAGGCAAAAGGAAAGATGGGCTTTCCCTGAAGGTGTCATGGGTCGATGTGGTCTCTTACGCCGGCCTTCTGGACACGTGCATGTACGGCGGCGGGATGAAGCGGGCGGACGGCAGCATGGTCGGCTGGCGGCAAACCGAAGCATTCGAACCGGAAGCACTGCCGCATCGGTTTTCGGTCCGACAGGATATCAAGCATCTCGATATCGAAATTGTGCGAACCATGGGGGAAGCTCTTTCACAGGTCGTTAAGAAGCACCGCCTGCACCCCGATCGGGTGGATTGGTTCCTGCCCCACTATTCATCGGCTTACTTTCGCCCGAAATTTTACGATGAAATGAAGCGGATCGGGTTTGAAATACCCGACGGCAAGTGGGTCTCGAATCTTTCGGAAAAAGGCAACACGGGAAGTGCAGCCATTTTCATCATCCTGGAAGAGTTGTTTCACTCCGACAAGCTCCAGCCCGGCCAGAACCTGCTTTGCTTCATCCCCGAAAGCGGGCGGTTTTCCCATGGATTCGCCTGGCTCACGGTCGAGGCCTAGTGTACGGGCAAGATTAGTGCAGATGCGTAATTTTCCGAAATCGTCTTGCCTTTAACGCTGGCTGTGGCATCTTGGCTCGTCTTCACTCGCCGGTTGGGTTTGCACGGTGGTTGGGTAGTATTTGTCTCGACAACCTTTCCTTTCGTGGCCCTTAGGAAGGCGCTGAAGCGGGAGGACGGAAATACTGGCGCCCGTTGAGTGCCGAACAGCAGGATCGAGCAGCCACATTTCCCGAATGTCCGGTGGGGTAGCTCATCATCGGCATTTCTCCGAACCCGGTGGCTGCTCATCCCAACGTTAGGCTACATACACCTATTTACTCACGGAGCATTTCTTCATGAGACCAATCTCAATTGATACACAATTTTGGCGTCTGTTGTTCACAAGTGCGATGATGGTTCTTGTCACGGATAGTCTATGCAGCAGTGCTCTTGCTGCTGGCATATCTAAAATTGAAGTGCCCGCAGTCGACAGGGAGCCCGCACTCCATGCAATGGTGTGGAGCCCATGCGCTACTGCTTCAATTCCGGTTCAGATTGGACCTTTAACCGTGCAAGGTGTTTGCGATTGCGCTGTCGAGGGAAACAAGTTGCCTCTGGTTGTTATCTCGCATGGCAAGGGCGCGTCACTACTGAGTCATCACGATACGGCAAGCGTACTAACCGATGCTGGATTCGTTGTTGCAACACTAAATCACCCCGGAGATTTCTTTGGCGATGAAACGTCAAGCCGGCAGCTGAAGATATTCGAAACTCGACCTCACGACATAAGTCGCCTGATATCGTTCATGACTCAGCAATGGCAACATCGCGATCGTTTGGACAGCAACGCAATTGGTGTATTTGGCTTTTCTCGCGGAGGGTACACCGCGCTGGTTTTAGCCGGTGCCACCCCGAGCACCTTGGCAGGGGCTAAACATTTGTGCAACCACTTGTGGTCGTTGGTCGATTCTCTGTGCCGCCAGTTCAAAGCCGAAGGATCCCAACTTCACCCACAAGCCGATCCTCGAATCCGTGCAGCCGTCGTGGTTGATCCGCTGAATTTGTTTGATGCTCGCGGCCTGCAATCGGTACACATACCCGTGCAGTTATGGGCCTCCGAACAGGGTGGTGATGGCGTCAAACTCGAGCATACTGAAGAAATCAGAGACGCGCTTCCTCAACTATCGGACTACCACGTCGCGCGAGGTGCTGGACACTTTGCTTACCTCGCCCCATGCTCACCAACACTTAAGAAAGCAAATCCCGGCATTTGTATCGACCCAAATGGATTCGATCGCACTGCGTGGCATTTGAGTATGAACACTGCTGTCGTAACATTCTTCAAGCAAAAACTCTTACCGAATCCCTAAAGAAACATGCGTACATGCTTAATTCACATATAACCTAACCAGCGGTTCGAGCCGGACACCAAACCACGCGGGCTTATTATGAAGTATTCTCTTGTAGTCTCTTGGTCGCGTGGTTTGGTGCCGCTCAACTGCAACGTTGGGCGTTTCGCAGCATTAAAGGAGAACAATGAAACAGGTGTTGTTATTATTAGCTAAGGGATTTGAAACCTATGAGGCAAGTGTGTTTATTGATGTGATTGGCTGGAACTTAATTGATGGCGACCATACAACTCAGCTTTATTCGTGTGGAGTCACAAAAGAAGTCGTAAGTAGCTTTGACCAAAGGGTTTTAGTTGATTACTTGATAAAAGATATAAACGTTAACGAGTTTGATGCCTTAGCAATACCCGGCGGGTTTGAAGAGTATGGATTTTGGGAAGAAGCGTACAGTGATGAAATCCAAAATT
>JACRCN010000103.1 GCA_016219005.1 Deltaproteobacteria bacterium | reverse complement strand
CGCCCGCGGTCAGACGATCCGTCCGGCGGATGACCTCGCGAATTTTCGACTTCCAGGCGGTTAACTGCTGTTCCAGCATATCGCAATAGGATGCGGTGTCCATGGCATGATACCTCGCTTGGGTTGACCTCGCCGATGAATCAGAATAGCCTTCCAACCCTCCTGCTGAAGCAGCAGGTCAAAAAATCGGATGCTACCCGTCTCTCGACGTCAGGGTATACGGTAAGGCAGCCCGGCCATGGGTCAAGGACCGAGCGCTGCCGGGCGCACGTTTTAGGGTTTGACATGCCGGCGATCTTGAGTGTATCGTTTCAGCGTTCTCCGGCAAACCACTTCTACAGCCTGGTACGACCTGTCATGCCCGATGCGCGTTCGACCCCTGCCCTTTCAGCCCGTGAAGCACACTCCGGCCGCGAGACCATCGTCGTTCTCTGCGTTCTGGTGTCTTTAGCCGTCATCGCCAGCGGGATCGCGATCGTGCAATCCCGATACAACCCGGCGGTGGTCAATTTCCTGCAGGGTACAGCCGACCGGGCGAAGGGTCCGGCCGCTCCGTCGGCGACGGCGGAACCGAACCTGCCGCTTCTCGAGGGAATGTCGCCGCTCACACCGGCAGAACGCTTCGACCGCGAAACCCTCTCCGACAAGATCGACGGCAAGGCCGAACTGTACCTGTCGGCCGGGTTCGTCCGTCTGGATTGCCAGCGCCTCGCCCTCGCCGGTCAGCCGGACCTCTGGGTCGAGGTGTTCATCTACGACATGGGCTCCTTCGAGAACGCCTATGCGGTGTTCAGCGCCCAGCGCCGTGCCGACGCAGCTATGCTGGATTTCGCCGAGTTCGCCTACCGGGCCGAAAACGCGCTCTTTTTCGTGCACGGCCCTTTCTATCTCGAGCTGATCGCATCCGGAACGGACGACCGGCTGCGGACATCCATAGACGCCCTGGCCCGGGCTATCATCCTCAGCCGGCCGGTGGCGCAAGCGACCATTGCCGAGCGCGATCTGTTCCCCAAGCCGGGACTGGTTGCGACCAGCATCCGCCTGATTCCCGCCGACGCTTTCGGGGTTGCCGGCCTCGACCGGGTGTTCACGGCGACCTACACGCTGGCCGGCGCAGAGATGACGGCCTTTCTTTCCCGCAGGGCCGATCCGCAGGAAGCCGCGGCCCAGGCCGGCGCCTACGTGGATTTTCTCAAGGCTTACGGGGGCGAGGTGAAGGCATCCGAAGAGCCTGTCCCCGGCGGTGCCGTCGTCGCGATCCTGGACATGGTTGAAGTGGTGTTCGCTGAGGGGCCTTTTCTGGCCGGCGTCCATGAGGCCCCCGACCGAGATAAAGCCGTCATGCTGGCCAGAGAGCTGGCGGCGAAACTGAAAGAGGTGTCCGGTGCCCGCTGACGAGGCCCTGAGCCGCCGCGAATTCCTGGAGCGCGCAGCCAAGGCCGGCGCCGGCCTGGCTGCGGCGGCCGCCATCGCCTATGCCACCCACGACCCTGCAGGCCCCGCACCGGCGGCCGCCGAACCCCCGGCCGCCGCCCTGCCCGACTTCTCCATTCCCGGCCAGGGGAAGAAGATGTGCATCGCGCATGGATCGGAGCGGACCCGGACCGTGCAGCTCGCTCTGCAGGCTTTGGGCGGGATCGAGACTTTTGTCCGCAAGGGGGACCGGGTCCTGCTCAAGGTGAACGCCGCCTTCGCCTCGCCGCCCATGCTGTCGGCCACAACTCATCCCGACATAGTGGCGGAACTCACCCGCCTGTGCCTCAAAGCCGGTGCCGCGTCGGTCGCGGTGACCGACAATCCCATCAACGATCCGGCCAGTTGTTTTGCGCTGACGGGAATCGGCCAAGCCGGCCGCAGCGCGGGGGCTGAAGTGATCCTGCCCGAGGAGCGGTACTTCAAACCCATGACCGTGAAGGGCGCGCAGCTGATCCGCAATTGGCCGGTGCTCATGGCGCCGCTTGCCGGCGTCACCAAGCTGATCGGCATCGCCCCCGTCAAGGACCATCACCGCAGCGGGGCTTCCATGGTGATGAAGAATTGGTATGGGTTGCTGGGGGGACGGCGCAATATCTTCCACCAGGATATCCAGACGATCATTGCCGAGCTGGCCGGCATGGTGAAACCGACGCTCGTGGTGCTGGACGGCACGGCCACGATGATGACCAACGGCCCCACGGGCGGGTCGCTTGCGGACCTCAAGGAGACCCGCACGCTGATCGTCGGCACCGACCAAGTGGCCGTGGACGCCTTCGGCGCCACCCTGCTCGGCAAGACCGCGGCCGATCTGCCTTTTATCGCCAAGGCCGAGGCGCTGGGCGCGGGAACCGCCGACTTCCGCTTGCTGTCGCCGGTCGAGGTATCCGCATGAGCATCGTGACGGCGCGGCGCATCAGTCAGGTGTTTTTCGCCGTGGCCTTTCTCTGGTTCTGCGTGGTCTCAACCCTGGGCAACCTGCCCTGGCAGCTCAGGGGCTGGCCGGTCAACTGGCTACTCGAGCTGGACCCGCTGGTGGGGATCGCAACCCTGCTGTCCACGCGTACGCTCTACGCCGGCCTGCTGTGGGGACTTGTAACCGTCGCCCTCACCCTCGTTTTGGGGCGGGTGTTCTGCGGCTGGATCTGTCCGTTCGGGGCGATGCACCAGTTCCTGGGATACCTGGGCCGGCGCCGGAAAAAACTGGCCGTCCAGCTGGAGGCGAACCGCTTCCGCCCCGCCCAGGCAATTAAATATTACATTTTGGCTTTTTTCCTCACCGCCGCCATCCTCCTGCCGGGCGACTGGTTGTCGTCGGGATCGCTGCTGACCGGGCTTCTCGACCCGCTGCCGCTGGTTCATCGCTCGGTCAACCTGATAGCCCTGCCGTTGGCCGACCGCGCCGGCCTGGGCCTCTCGCCGCTGCCCCGCTGGTACGAAGGGGCGTGGCTGATCGGCGCTGTGTTTCTGGCCGCTGTCTTTCTCAACCTGCGGGTCCCGCGTTTCTACTGCCGCTTTGTCTGCCCTCTCGGCGCGCTTCTCGGCGTCTTGAGCCGCTTTGCCCTTTGGCGCATCGGCCGAACCGAGGAGGGGTGCACCGACTGCCGGCTGTGTGAACGCAACTGTGAGGGCGCCTGTGCACCGGCGGGGCGAATCCGGATCAGCGAATGCGTGATGTGCCTGAACTGCCTGGAAGACTGCCGCCACGACGCCGTCACTTACCGCACGCGCCCCTCGGACGCCGGGGAGCACCTCCTGCCGGACCTTTCCCGGCGCGGGTTCATCGTCTCAGCCGTTTCAGGTGTGATGGCAGCACCCGTCATGAGGTTGGGCGGGGCCACCGGCCCGAATTGGAACCCGGGCCTGATCCGGCCTCCGGGGGCGCTGCCCGAAGAGGCCTTCCTGGCGCGTTGCGTCAAATGCGGCCAGTGCATGCGGGTCTGCCCGACGAACGTGATCCACCCGGCGGGGTTCGAGGCCGGTCTCGAGGGCCTGTGGACCCCGAAGCTGAGCTTCCGCGCCGGCACCAGCGGCTGCCAGCACACCTGCATCGCCTGCGGCAACCTCTGCCCGACGGCGGCCATCCGGCCCATCCGCCCGGACGAGCGCCTGGGCCGCAACTCGTTTTCGGGCCGCGGCCCCATCCGCATCGGCACGGCCTTCGTGGACCGGGGCCGCTGCCTGCCCTGGGCCATGGACCGGCCCTGCATCGTCTGCCAGGAGAACTGCCCGGTCAGCCCCAAGGCCATCTTCACGCGCGAGGTCTTCAATACCGTGCGGACGAGCGCCCCGCTGAACGTGAAAAGCGCCGACCGCGGCCGCTTATGGCTCACCTCCGATACGCTCGAGCCGGGTCGCATCAGCACCGGGGATTACTATGCGCTCCTGCCCGGCGGCCTCCGGCTGCGGATCACCGCCAACACGGCCGCAGCCCTTGATCTCGAACGGCCCTTGCCCGGACCCGAGGCCTGCACGCCCGGCAGCCCGGTCTCGGTCCAGGTCCGGCTGCAGCAGCCCTACGTGGACCCGAAGCAATGCATCGGCTGCGGTGTCTGCGAGCACGAATGCCCGGTGCTGGGCCTGCGGGCCATTCGGGTGACGGCCGAGAACGAGTCGCGGAACCCGCACCACCGGATGGTGCTGTGATGTGTCAACGAAAAGAGCGATCGTAGAGGTGATGACATGAGTCTTAACGACGGATATTCACGCAGGGAATTCCTGAAAACCAGTGGAGCACTGGGTCTCGGGCTGCTGGCGGCCTCGGCGGATCCGCAGTCCCTTTGCGCTCAGGACACGGCCCAGGTACCGACCCGACCTTTCGGCAAAACCGGCGCAAATGTCGCTATCCTGTCCATGGGCGGGATGTTCGACATCCCCAACAACCAGCTCATGCTGCGCCAGGCGGTGAAGTGGGGCGTCACCTACTGGGATACGGCCAATTCCTATGAGGGCGGCAATAGCGAGCTCGGCATCGGGAAGTATTTCGCGAAGTTCCCGGAGGACCGCAAACGCATTTTTCTCGTGACCAAGTCGACCGCCTGGACGCTCAAGGGCATGACCGAGCACCTCGATCTGTCGCTGGAGCGCATGCGCACCGACTCTATCGACCTGTTTTTCGTCCACGCCATCCGCAGCATCTCCACCATGGACAAGGACATGCAGAAGTGGAGCGAAAAGGCCAAGGCCGACGGCAAGGTCCGCTTCTTCGGGTTCAGCACCCACAGCAACATGGAGGAATGCCTGCTCGGAGCGGCCCCTTTGGGATGGATCGACGGCATCATGATGACTTACAACTACCGGCTGATGCACACCGACAAGATGCGACGGGCGGTGGATGCCTGCGCCAGAGCCGGCATCGGACTGACCGCCATGAAGACCCAGGGCGGCGGCCAGGTGCTGGCCGGAAGCGCGGAGGAAATCAGACAAGGCGGACGTTTCCTGCAAAGCGGCTACACCCAGGGCCAGGCCAGGCTGAAGGCGGTCTGGGAGAACCCACAGATCGCAAGCATCTGCTCCCAGATGCCCAGCATGGCGCTGCTCTCCGAAAACACCGCGGCGGCCGTGAATAAGACCCGCTTGTCCGCCCTGGATCGGGAGGCGCTCAACCGGCACGCGCAGGCCGGCTCTGCAGGCTACTGCGCCGGCTGCACCGGCATCTGCGAGCCGGCGCTCGCCGCCAGCGTGCCGGTCGGACGGGTGATGCGCTATCTGATGTACGCCAGAAGCTACGGCAACCGGGACTTCGCCCGCAGCCGGTTCCAGTCCCTCCCGGCGCGCACCCGCACCATCATGGCCCGGCTCGATTACGCCGCAGCCGAACAGCGCTGCCCGCAGCGGATGCCGATCGGCCGCCTCGTGCGCGAAGCGGCCTCGGAGTTGGCCTGAAGCAGAGCGCTTCCGAGGGTTTTTAAGGAGCGGCGCTATTAGCCTTGAGGAGTGTTCCTGCGGAGATCGAGGAGCGCTTCGCTTTTGGAAAGCGCAGCCTATGGGCTGACATACGAGCATTTGCAAGAGCCACGCAACGCCGGGTCACGGCCGGAGGCGCTATTTTTCAACAGCCCGCCGCAGCTCCCGCCGCTTGCGCGGTGCAATCCGGCGTTCGGGTTTGGCCCTGCCATAGGTTTTCATCATCTCTTCCGCCTCCCGGCGGATCTCCTGCCGCAGGGATAAAGGCGCCAGGACCTCGGCTTTGGCGCCCCACTTCAGCACCCAATGCTTGATCTCCTCGGTTCCGGCCACCTCCGCTTCGAAGATCACCGACCCGTCGGCGCGGGCATTCACTTTCTGGCTCGGGTGCCAGGTTTTTTCTGTGATGTAGCCGGCGATGTCCTTCCCAAATCGGATTTTTACGCTTGCCGGCGGGCCGTGAAACACCCCGAAGCTTGATTTGAGAAACTCATCGATGTTCAAGCTCTCCGGGGCCGCAAAGGTCTCGTCGGTCAGATCGAGGTGCCGGATGCGGTCCAGGGCGAACACGCGGATGTCCTGCCTCAGCCCGCAGTGGCCCAGAATGTAAAAGGACCCTTCAAAAAACAGGAGCCGGTAGGGGGCGACCCGTCGCCGCGTGTCCGCCTTGCCGTGCATGGCACGGTATACCACTTCAAGCCGTCTCCGCTGCAGAATGGCTTCGTTAACGACCTCGATCCTCGCGCGGTAGGGCGCGTGCGCCTTGGCCGGGGCAACGGCCACCGCCAGGCTCTCTTGGGCGCGATCGAGGAGTTCGAGCATCTCGGCGGGCAGCAGCGACTTGATCTTGGCGAAGAGCGACTCCAGGGCATCGTAGAAAACGGTGCCCTTTAAGACCCCGGCCAGGCTCCGGCCGAAATAAAGCGCCGTCAGTTCCGGCAGACTCAAGGGGATGGGCAGGGGGTGCCGGGCCGGGTCGAGGAGAGACCAGATCATGCAGTGGCCTTCGCGCTCGGTCATCACCGGGAAGCCCGCCATCTGCAGCGCTTCGAGGTCCCGGTACACCGTGCGCACGTGGCAGTCCACGATTTCGGCCAGCTCGGGCACGGACCGGCCCCGCCGGGACGCGATCAGCGCCTGGATGATTTTCCACTGCCGCGATAGTTGATCCCCTCGAGCCATAGGCCTTGCCTCCGATTCTTGTGCTCCCGGGTTTGACCGCTGTGAGACTTCTGCTTATCACAAAATCAGCCATCCGCAACATGGTCGGCAAGGCGGCAGGGGACATGGCGCAGCGAGCATGGGATCCGCCAAAAACCATGGACGCCTTTTTCCGCGCGCGCCACCTGCCCCATGCACGTTGCCCTGGACTCAAAATATTTTCTGTAACTGTGACCGTCCCTGTCACATTGGCATTTTAAACTGCGGGCAGACGTTGAGGAAAGATCCACCTCAAACCCGCACCAAGGAGGCTGACATGACGAGACAGATTTCCGTTGATGAGTTCTGCGACTGCTACGAGTACCACGGCAGCACGACGATCGCACACAAGCGCACGCAGGGCGGCGAGACGGTGTGGAAGGATTGGCTCCTCTTCGACACCGTCGAAGAGGCCTCCGAGTATTTCAATGCTTCCGGCACCAATTGAAGGAAGGAGGGGTTATGATCGGCAGTGCCAATGGGGTCGTGGGCGTGGGATGTTTCGCCGGACAGGGTACCCTTTCCCGGGTGCTGCGCAAGCTGATCGAATCCTACGCGCGGGGTGAAGCGGGAGATGTGGTGCCCGGACGCGCGGATGCTCCGGACGATGTCCGCATGCTGCGGGAACTCCTATCGGGCATCGGCAAGGCAACCGCCGCTCCCCGGGAAAAGGCCGGTGCCATCGATTTGAATGTCGAAAAAATCGCGGGATTTTTCCTGACGTTCAAGAACCAGCAGCTCCGCCTATCCGTTTTCACGCGCGGTGGCGGACGGAGACGCGAAAATTTTGAATTGCCCCTGTCCTCGTCTGCGTAAATGGAGACGCGGGAAATTGGATGGGCTCGTAATAAGCGGGTTATGGAGCGCTGGGCTGCAACCCGCTTATTACGAAGTCGTCAAATTTATTTGGGATGGCACTCCAGGCAGGATGTCGGTCCGGACTTGGCCGGCGGGCGCGCGGGTGTCTTGAGTGATTTTTGCTGGGCGAGTGCCTTGGCCTTCATGTCCTTGTGGCAACCGATGCAGGACTTGTGGAAGGCGTTTTTGAAGTACATGACGGCGGCATCCCTATCGGCAGGCTCGCCGGGCTTTCGCTTCGGCAGTTCCGCCACGTCGTGACAGCCAGAGGTCATGCAACTTGCGATCGGCTCGGTCCGCCCCCAGGTGTGGTGGCAGGTGATGCAGGCGACATCGAAATGCCGTGCGTGGGGGAATTCGACGGCCGACCGCTGCGATTGAACGCCTTCGGGAGCCTTGAGGGCGATTGCCCCCATGGGAACGCACATATCGGTCTTGGAGCCTGCGCTCGAGAAACCCTGGATCGCGCCCAGAAGGCCGATCGCCACCACCGTCAGAATCGCTACCACGCTGCGCCGCATGTCATCTCTCCTGTGGGAATTACCACCATTCGCTTTCCCGGCCGATGCTTCCAAGCCAAAGCGGCCTATTACTGGGCTAAAATTCCTTAAATTTCAACCCTAAAATTTTCATCCGGCCCCGGTGCTGCAAAACTCATCCGGCGAAAAGCTGATGGACTCGTAAAGAATCGATTTGCAGACGACTTTGTAAAAAGCTCCAAATTCAAGGCGCGCGAGTCTCGTGTCACGAGGCGTACTTATCGTACGCCGCAGTGACAACGCGATGAAGCGCAACGCCGAAGTTGGACTTTTTACGAAGTCGTCAAAACTCGATTCTGATCGTGCACCCGGGCCCATCATTGTTGACAGCCGACACCTTCCCGCCCGACAGCGCGACGAATCGTTTGACCAGCGCCAGCCCGATGCCCGTTCCGCCGGCAGCCCGGGCCACCGCGTTGTCCGCCCGGTAGAAGTCGTTGAAAACCTTGTTGAGATCCTGCCGGGGAATACCGGGACCGGTGTCCGAGACTTCGACCATAACCCGCCCGCCGCGCTCGCGCAGGCGGACCGTGATCGCCTTCGTCCCGGACCCTTTGCCGAATTTCACGCTGTTTTCGATCAGGTTGATCAGGACCTGGACCATGATCTCCCGGTCGTAGCGGAACGGCCGGGTCAAGCGGCTGTCCACCTTCAAGACAAAGCCTTCCTGATTCAAGCTCGCCTGCATGAGGGTCTTGACCTCGGCCAGCACGTCATCGAAACGGCCGGGCCGCAAATTGGGCTCGCGGCGCTTTTTCTCGAGCTTGGAGAGCTCCAGCACGTTTTCGATCAGGCGTGAGAGCCTGGCCCCCTCGGACTGCAGGATCCGGAAATACTCCTGCTCCCGCTCGGGATCCCGGGCCATTCCCTGCTCCAGCATCTCGATGTACATGCGGATGTTGGTCAGCGGCGTCTTCAGCTCGTGCGTCACCGAAGAGACGAATCGCGTCTGGCGCTCCGAGAAATCCACGACCTTCTTGGCGCTATGGTAGATGGCCAGCAATCCGAGAGAGATCACGCCGGCCAGTGCCCAAAGCGCGAGATTCAGGGTGCTGCGTCCGGTCGAGGGTGGGACTCTGTCACAGGAAAGGGTCGCCCGCAAAAATGCAAACGGCGGGGGGAAGGTACGGTTCAGGACGACGCGGGGCCGGTCGGCGACGCCCCCGGCCTCCACCGCCCGCACCTCGCGGCCCTGGTCGACCGCCCGCAGCCGCAGGTGGGTGAAACGCGCCATGGGCTGCGCCGTGAAGTGACTGCGGATCAAACCAGCCAGGAAGGCGTCGAGCTGAAAAACAAAACCTTGCCGGTACATGCGGCCGTCGATCAGGATGCGCCTGAACGTGAACACCAGGCCGTCGTCGATGAAAACGGACTGAAACGGGGCCACCTCCGCCTGATACCCCTGAACCTCGCCTTCCCGGGACAGTTCGGCCGGTCGCGAAGGGGCAGCGCCGGCCGCCGTTTCCTGAGCGGCCGGCGCCTGAGCATCCGCCGGCCGAGGCACCGGTCCGGTCCCGCCGGCGGCAGCCGGCGGCATTGCCGCGGCCTGTTTCTTCTCGATACTGGCCAGACTGGACGCCTGCCCCGGTGTTACCGTTTCGAGCCGGTTGTCCTTCTCACCCAGGTAGCTCTTGGACCGCTGCGAGCGGGACATGTCCAGGTATCGCCCGGCGAATCCCGCCGGGTCCTTGCGCTTCTCATCCGGCACCGTATCGATAACCTCCGGCCGGATCCGGTCCGTGCCCTCGGCCCGCTTGCGATTGAACAGGCGGTTGGCCTCTTCGAGTTCAGCCAGCCGGAGCGCCTGTTCTTGCGAGCCGGCACGGGGAGCGTTTCGATGCGGCGTCTGGAAACTGCCGTCGGGGTTGTTCTGAAAATACCCCCGAATGTAGTCCTCGACCGGCAAACCGGACAATGCCGTGGCGGCGGGGTCGGCGTAGGCATCGATAGGGCGGCTCTCCTCTCGTCGAATGACCGCTGCCGCGGACTCCTGCATCTCGTCGAAGAGGGCTTCCGCGAAAAAGCCGAGGGTGGCCGCCTCCTCGGCTTCCAGGCTGCGGTAAGACTGAACCACCAGGTAGCCCAGCGGCAGGGCGAGCCCGATGGCGAATATCAGGATCAGCCGTCTCAGTGATTTCATGTCGCTGTGTCCAGCCGGTAGCCTTCACCGCGCACGGTGGTGATGAAGGGGTCATCCCCGGCCAGCGCCGATATTTTTTTGCGCAGCTTCAGCATGTGGATGTCCACCGTACGGGTTTCGATGCCGGCGTCGGCATACTGCCACACCTCGGCGAGAAGCTCCTTTTTGCTGACGATGCGATTTGAACTCCGGTGCAGGTAGGCGACGATGTCCATTTCACGGCGGGTGATCTCAACCGAGCGACCCCGGCATTCGGCCACCAGGTGATGCCCGTCGAAACGGATTCCGCCCAGCACGACCTGTTGTTCGCCGGTGTTTTTTCCCGCCCGCCGCAGCACCGCCTCAACCCGCACCATGAGTTCCCTCAGCGAAAAAGGTTTGGGGATGTAGTCGTCCGCCCCGGCCTTGAACCCGGCGACGATGTCATCCTCCGAACCCTTGGCGGTAATCATGACCACGGCCTGGTTCGGCTTGCGTCGCCGGATCTCCCGGCAGACGGACAAGCCGTCCAGGCCGGGCAGCATCACGTCGAGCAGCGCGAGGTCGCAGGGGTTCTCCAGTACGGCCCGCAGGCCTTCCCTGCCGTCGGCGATCCCGTGCACCTCGTAGCCGTTGAACACCAGCACATCCATGAGGCCTTGCAGGAGGGCCGCATCGTCTTCCACAACCAGGATCCGGGCTTTGGAGTGTTTCATCGGATCATTTTATCCCGAGACCCCCCGGGATAAAAGTAAAAGTTTTGCAAAATTTCAGGCTTCTCATTTTGCATTTGTTTGAATTGAGTTCCAGCCGATTCGGCCCGAGAATAGGAGCCGTAAGGGGAAACAATTTGCCGGCCCCTCATCTCAACCCAACGAAAGGAGCACCACCATGAAACGACCGCGTTTGAAGTCCTTCATCCTCATCCTATCCATGATCATCGTCACCGGCGCCGCCATGGCCTATACCGGAAGGGGCCGGCACGCAGCACCGCAGCCGCCTTCCCCGCCGCCGATCGTCTTTGCGGGAGGCGGCATCCTGAACCTCTCCGGCCACCTGGTCCAAACCCATGTCCTGAAAGGCTCGCCCGGCAGGGTCAGTCTTGAACTCATGCTGTCGGCCGGCCCCGGCGGTGAAGGGCATCCCGCCGGCGATCGCGGCATCGATTTCGTAGTTGTCCTGGACCGCAGCGGTTCCATGCAGGGCCCGAAGCTGGAGTATGCCCGCCAGTCCCTGCTGAACCTCGTCGCCGGCCTGACGGCGCGCGATCGCTTTGCGCTTTTCAGCTACTCCGACACCGTCCAGAAGCACTGCGACCTGCTGGCCGTGACCGATCTCAACCGTCTCCTGATGCAATCCGCGCTCAACGGCATTTCTTCCGGCGGGGCCACGAATCTGGGAGAAGGCTTGCGCGCGGGCATCGACATGATCGCAGCCGCCGGCCGGCCGGGGCACCCGGGGCGGGTGCTCCTGATCTCCGACGGCCTGGCCAACCGCGGCGTGACCGACCCGGCGGCCCTCGGGCGGATGGCGGCGGTTGCGGCGGGAAAGGAATTCGCCGTGAGCACCGTGGGCGTCGGCGCGGATTTTAATGAATTTCTGATGACCCAGATCGCCGACCTGGGAGCCGGCGCATACTATTACCTGGAGCACCCTGCGGCTTTCGCCGAAATGTTTCAAAAGGAATTCCTGGACGTGAAATCCGCAGCCGCCACCGGCATCGCGGTCAGCCTGGGCTTGCCCCCGGGGGTGCGCGTGGTGGAGGCGTCCGGATACCCGGTCACGGTCAGGGGCGACACGGCGCTGTTCTACCCCGGCAGCCTGCGCTCCGGCCAGACCCGCCGGATATACCTGACGCTCCAGGTGCCGACGAACGAGGAGGCCGTATTCCCGATCGGCCGGGCGGCAGCCGCCTATCAGCACAACGGGCAGCCCCATGAAGTTTTCCTGGAGAACGCCTTCACGATCGCCTGCGTCGGTGACGAGGCCCGGGTGCTCTCATCCATCGACCGCACACGCTGGGAGCACAAGGTCCTGACCGACGATTACAACCGCCTCAAGCAGGAAGTCGCCGCCGACATCAGCGCCGGCAGCGCTGGTTCCGCGCGGAAGCGCATCGACGCCTATGAAAAGGAGCAGAAGGCCTTGAACACCGTCGTCAATTCGCCCGAGGTGGCCCGGAACCTGGAACGCGAGGTGAAAGATTTGAAGAAGCGAGTCGACGAAACCTTCCAAGGCCCGCCGGCGGCGGTGATGGAAAAGCAGAAGTCCAGCTCGAAATCGATGCAGTACGAAGGATACTCGAACCGGCGAACACCATAGCAGGGTGGTGAAATACGAGCATCAGGCCGTCAGCCAAGGCGTGCGGCGCTTTGGAAAGCGCAGCATACGCATAATATGTGAGCATTTATAAAAGCCGCACAACGCGGGATCACGGCCTCAGGCGCGGTTTTTCAACACCCTGATAGAAAAAAGCAGCGAACCGAGGAATCCCATGAAACCAAACATCTCACCCCTTGCCGCCTCGGTGGTGCTGGCCGCGGCGGCAGCCTTACTGGTGGCCGCGGCAACGATACTGCCGCCGCGTCCGATATCGCGTACGATCGCCACCAACGCGGCGATCTTCCTGTGCCTGGCGGCATACTCGGCGTTTCTCGCCCGGTCGAGCGGCCGAAGCCTGCGAGCCCTTTTTGCCCCGCTTTTTATGCTTGCAGCCGTAATGGCCGTTGCCGGTACCGTCACCGGTTTCGTGGTCCCGGCCGCGGCCGGCCTGTCCTGGATCCGCAGCGGGATCTGCTTCCAGGGATCCATGCCGCGGCGTGTGTGCGCCGAAGCGATCACCTGCGCAGCCGGCCTGGGTCTCGTCCGGCTACTGCATCCGCCGGGCTCTTACGGCTGGGCGCTCAGCATATGGATGTTCGGTCTCATCCAGGCGCTGTACTTCGTGGTGGTCGCCGTTGAACGCATCCGCTTGCCTGAAGACAAGGAGCAGGATAGGATGGCGAAAGCGCACCGTCGTGCGGAAGCGCTTCTCCGGGAACAAAAGCTGGAAAGGGCCTTCGCGGAGCTGGATGGGTCCTGAGGACGGAGTCCTGCAACGGAATGGCGTCGATCCGGCATTCGAATTTGTTTCGGGCGGCGGTATTCGAATTTCGGATTTGCCCGACTCTCCCGGTTTCAGCCAACCCCCGGAAGGCGAGCTGAATCCAGGTACGAAACACGATCGCGTTCGGCATAAAGACGGAGGTGGGCCCATGCATGTTCGCTTTGTTTACATGACGGCCGGAAATCTGGAAGAGGCGCAAAAGATCGGCCGCGAACTGGTCTCAGCCGGTCTTGCGGCCTGCGTCAACATCCTGCCCCACATGAACTCGATCTACGTCTGGGAGGGAAAGCTCGAGGAGGCCTCCGAGGTGGTGATGATCGCCAAAACCGTGGAGGCGCGGGTGGCCGATCTCGTTGCCAGGGTCAAATCCCTGCACACCTACAGCTGCCCCTGCATCGTGAGCCTGAGAGTGGACGGCGGCTATGCGCCGTTTCTGGAGTGGGTGGCCGAAACCGTAACGAAGTGACGGTTGGTTTTCGGTGGGAGCGGCTTCCGGCCACGATAGGATTTTCATGATCGTCCACGGCTGCATCGCGGCAGGATGCCGCTCCCGCCAACCGGCCGCCTGTTTGAAGCCAACACGCAGACCTCAATCGAACAGCGGCTTCTGCGAGAAGGTAACCCGCAGAAAGCGTGGCCGGTAGAGCCGCGCGTCGGATTCGAGCAGCGCGAAGTCCGTTGCGTTGGCCATGTAGGTGACGATCAGTTCTTCCGGCGCGCCGGCAAGTTCAGGGTGGCCCTTGGCGGCGTAGCAGAAAATCCGGGGGTCCCGGCCGACCTCCGGGCAGCGGTAAACCCGCGTCGGCTCGCCCCAAGGCCCCTCGGGCCGGGGGGAAAACCGGAGAACAATGTTCGCCGAAAGGCCGCCCTCGGTGTAGACCAGGACATAGCGGCCAGGTACCGGCTGATACGACACCGAGAATTCGCTGGCCACATTTTCGCAAACCCGGCCGGCACGGTCGGCTTCGGCGACCCAATCGCCCCCCGCAAAAAAGCGCCAGGCGTTGAAGTCCCCCAATTCTTCCGCCGGAACCCGCGCGACAATCATGTGCCTGGCCGTAACACCGCCGGCCTCCACATCCACGGTCCCGTATATGTAGCAGTAGCCCTTCTGCAACAGCACCGACGAGCCGAACAACCGCCTTGCATGCCCCCACGGTATTTTCTGCTGGGACACGCTCCAGCGCTCGGGAGGCTCCTCCGGGTTGCTGACTTTTCCCAACCAGGTGGAAACCGGTTTGAAGCCGAAGGCCGCCGGGCCGTCCGCCGGTACGATTTGAAGCAAAAACAGAAAAAGACCTTCGGCGGTTCGCACCCCGTGATAGGGCCAAATCCAGCCGGTGCCGTCCGCCGGTTGCAGGAACGCGGCCGGTCCGCCGTCGGTAAGCGTGCGGTAGAAAAACGCCAGGGCCGCATCGGATGGCTCGCGGCCTGTTTGAATCGCGGCCGAGTTGTTGATCAGGTGGGCGTCGACCCGCCGGCCGTTCCGCACGCTGCTAACGAAGGTATCGCCGAACATCCAGAGAACCCGTTCGCCGCCCAGGGCCGTGGAGTAGGCGCCATCGCCGCCCGTCCAGCCGGAGGTGCGATCAAAAGCGGCGTCGT
>JACRCN010000015.1 GCA_016219005.1 Deltaproteobacteria bacterium | reverse complement strand
GATCCGGCATCAGACCGTCGGTCGCGATCGTGGCATCGGCATAACGGAGGTACAGGGGGCGGCGCTCGGCAAAAAGACCCTCGATGGTCTGGCCAGAGGCAATGACGACCCCCCGGGCGTCCACGTCGTCGAGCCGGCGTTTCAAACGTTCGACCGCGATATCGAGATGAACGGCGATTCCGTTCGCCTTGAGGTGCGCCATGGCCCGGGGGCTGTAGACGACGCTGCCGCCGGGGGCGATGACGTGGCGAACGAGCGCAAGGGAAAGAATGTGATTCTCCTCGATGCGACAGAACTCGTCGGCCCCGTGCGACTGGATGATGCCCTGCAGGCTGCGACCCTCGCGGACCTGGATCAGGATGTCCGTGTCGACGAAGGCCAGCCCCAGGCGCTTGGCCAGGAGCACGCCCACCGTGCTCTTGCCCACCCCGGGCATGCCGATGAGGATGATGTTCTTCGGACAGGTCGTCATGTGAGCCGGTCGATTGCGGATGGACGTCTATAATTCGGCGCAACGCTATCAGATCCGCCGGCCGGATGTCAAATTACCACCGCCGGAGATCCCTTTCGCAGATATTGCGTAAGATTATTGTTGACACACAATATATGGTATGCGATAGTTTAATCCTGCCTCGGCGAAAGCCAAGTCTTTCGTTCATCACCACCCGGTGAACCAGGAGATTCTTTTCGATCGAAACAAGACAACCACTGGCGCTCATGCGCCCACAGGGGACTGCTTCAATGCGCGAGAAGGAAAAACTTATGATTACGAATGAGGGGCAGTTAGACCTGGGCTCCTTCACCTGGGACGATCAGGTGTTCACCGACATCCTGATCCGGGACAACCCCATCAACAGCGACCAGGCGCTGGGGATCAGCCGCTTTCTGCGGGATGAGATTTCCAAGATGGAGCCCCAGACCATCACCCTTTCCCTCATTGAAAAAATGATCGAGGACAAGCTCATGGAGTACGGGCTGACCAAACCGACGCCGGTGAGGTTGGACAATTCCATCTTTGTCAAGAAGGGGTTGGCCCTTTCCGAAAACGCCGTCACCGTGCTGAAAAGGCGCTACCTCCGCAAGGACAGCCAGGGCAAGGTGGTCGAAACCCCGGAAAAGATGTTCCGGCGGGTCGCCCAGCACATCGCCAAGGCCGAGAAAAACTACGGGGCCAGCGAAGAGCGCGTCAATGCCGTCGAGGAGACCTTCTACGACCTGATGACCCAGGCCGTCTTCCTGCCCAACTCGCCGACGCTGATGAATGCCGGCCGGCGCCTGGGGCAGCTCGCGGCCTGCTTCGTGCTGCCGGTCGAAGACAGCATGGAAGGCATCTTCGGCGCCCTGCGCAATGCGGCCATGATCCACAAGTCCGGCGGGGGCACCGGCTTTTCCTTTTCACGGCTGCGACCCAAGGACAGCAACGTGGGCACCACCGGCGGCGTGGCCTCGGGCCCGGTCTCGTTCATGAAGATCTTCAATACCGCCACAGAGCAGGTCAAGCAGGGCGGCACCCGCCGGGGCGCCAACATGGCCATCCTGCGCGTGGACCACCCGGACGTCATGGAGTTCATCCACAGCAAGAGCAAGGACCGCGAACTCAACAACTTCAACATCTCGGTCGGCGTGACCGACGCCTTCATGGAGGCGGCCGCAGCACAGCAGGAATACGACCTGCTCGACCCCCGGGATAGGCAGCCTACCGGCCGACTCAACGCCGCCGAGGTCTACGAGGCCCTGGTCACCCAGGCGTGGAAGACCGGAGATCCCGGGATCATCTTCCTCGACCGCATGAACGCCGACAACCCCACCCCGGCCATCGGAGAGATCGAGTCCACAAACCCTTGCGGCGAACAGCCGCTGCTGCCGATGGAAGCCTGCAACCTGGGATCGGTCAATCTGGCGAAATTCGTGGTCGAATCCGCCAGCGGGCCGGCGGTCGACTACCCCAAGCTCAAGGAGGCCATCCGCTGGTCCGTGCGTTTCCTGGACAACACCATCGACATGTCCCGCTATCCCCTGCCCGAGATCACCGACATGGTGCGCGGCAACCGCAAGATCGGCCTGGGGGTCATGGGATTTGCCGACATGCTCTTCCAGCGGGGCATCCCCTACAACTCCGAGGAAGCGCTGCAGGCAGCCGAGGAGCTGATGCACTTCATCCAGAAGACCTGCCACGAGACCTCCGAGACGCTGGCGCAGGAGCGGGGGGTGTTTGCGAACTGGGAACGCAGCATCTTCAAGGACCAGGGTCTGCAGCGCCGCAACGCGACCACCACCACCATCGCCCCCACCGGCACCCTCAGCATCATCGCCGGCTGCTCGAGTGGGATCGAGCCCCTGTTTGCCCTGAGCTTCGTGCGCACGGTCATGGACAACGACAAGCTCATGGAGGTCAACCCGGTGTTTGAAAAAGCGGCGCGGGCAAGAGGGTTCTACCGCCCGGAGCTCATGGACCAGGTGGCCCGCAAAGGCAGCATTCATGAAATCGAGGAGATCCCCGAAGACGTCCGCCGGGTGTTCGTGACCGCCCACGACGTCTCCTCCGAGTGGCACATTCGCATGCAGGCCGCTTTTCAGAAGCACACCGACAACGCCGTGTCAAAAACGGTGAACCTGCCCCGGGACGCGACCGTGGAGGACGTGCGCAAGGTCTACGACCTCGCCTACCAGCTGCGCTGCAAGGGGGTCACGATCTACCGCGACGGCAGCAAGGAGAACCAGGTCCTGTCCTTCGGCCAGAGGAAAGAAGAGGCGGAACGGCTCATGGGGGCCGTTCTGGACCGGCCCGAGACCTTGTTCGGATTCACTACCAAGACCAAGACCGGATACGGTCATCTGTATGTCACCGTGACCGAATTCGAGGGCCGGCCCTTCGAGGTGTTTGCCACCATCGGCAAATCCGGGCGCTCCACCACCGCCAAGACCGAGGCCATCGGACGGCTCGTGTCGCTCGCGCTCAGGGCCGGGGTGACGGTGGACAAGATCGTAGACCAGCTCAAGGGCATCGGCGGAGAGCACCCCATTTTCCAGGACGGGGGGCTGGTCCTGTCGATTCCGGACGCCATCGCCCGGGTGCTCGAGAAACGCTACCTCGCCGGCGACAACGCGCCCATGTTCCGCAAGACCGAATACAGCCTGCTCGGGGAAAAATGCCCCGAGTGCGGGCAGGTCGTGAGCTTCGAGGAGGGGTGCATGATCTGTCACTTCTGCGGGTTCAACAAATGCGGATAGAAGCGGCTTGAAAGCCATGCATCGTGCCCGACGTCCGCATTGCCACGCGCCTTGAAATGCCCACGTACTATCGCTCCGCTTTCAATGCGCGGGACGCCTTGCCCTCAGACACGATCCAGGGCTTTGAAGCCGCTTTTTAGCCTGCTGAAATCACGCCCGCTTCAAGCAGTTCCTGCAAATCCCGTCCACCCGGACTTCCACGCCTTGGATCTCGCCGGCAAAGGAGCGCTCGATGCCCCGCAGGTCCACCTTCAAGCTGCCGGGTTGCAGGCATTGCAGCGCCCCGCAGCTCCGGCAGTGAAAATGCGGGTGGGCCGGGTGGTGTTCGTTGGGTGCCAGGCCGTAGACCAGGCTCCGTCCCCCGCCGCTCAGCCGCTCCACCAGACCTTTGGACACCAAGAGGCCCAGTATCCGGTAAACGGTCACCCGGTTGATTCCGGCCGTTCGGTTCACCGTCGCAAGGATGTCATGGGCGCTGAGCGGCGAGGAATTGCTGCCGATCACCTCCAGCACCCGCAGCCGATTGAGGGTCGGCTCAAGGCCACCGGCTTGCAGCAGCGATCGATAATTGCACTGACCGCACATCTTCACCCCCCGAAGGATTGCCGTGATTTCCCGATAGTTCTACACCGCCGCTTTCTTGAAGCCGAGAGCCGCCAGGAAGAAAACGAGGTTGACGGCCACGATCGCGCCGCCGGCCGGCAGATCAAGCGCAATCGAGACACAGATGCCGGCAACGACCGCGGTGACCGCCGTCAAGGCGGAGATCAGCAAGGCGCCCTTGAAACCACGGGCGAGTTGCAGCGCGGTAGCCGCCGGCAGGATCAGCAGCGCCGAGATCAGCATGATGCCCACGACGCGAATGGCGAGCACAACGGTTACCGCGGTCAGCGCCATCAGAAGCATGTTTACCCGCGTCGTCTTTATCCCGCTGACCCGCGCATATTCCTCGTCGAAGGTGACCGCCAGAAGATCGTTGTAAAAAACAGCAACCACGACCAGCACAACAGCGGAGAGGGCGACGGCGAGGGCCAGTTCCTCGTTGCCGATGGAAAGGATGTTCCCGAAGAGATAGCTGAACAAGTCTACGTTGAAGCCCCGCGAAACACTGGCCAGGATAACGCCGCCCGCAATACCCAGCGCCGAGACGATGCCGATCGCGGCATCCCCGTACAGCCGGCCCTTCTCCGTCAGCTTGAGGATGACAAACGAGGCCAGCACCACCAACGGAAGCGCCACGTAGAGCGGGGACATGTTGGCGAGCAGCCCCAGGGCGACTGCTCCGAAGCTGACATGCGAAAGGCCGTCCCCGATCAAAGACATCTTGCGCAACACTAAAAACAGGCCCAGTACGGCGCACAGCACGGCGATCACGCAGCCGCCCAGGAAGGCCCGCTGAACAAAAGCGAATTGCAGGACGCTCAGAAAATCCATGATCACCGATGTTGGTGGCAGATCAGGTGCTGGGAATGAGTCCCAAAGAAGTCGGTCATCTCCGTTGAAACGCAAAAATCCGTGAATTTCCCGTAAAAGACTACCCGCTTGTCCACATACAAAAGTTTGGTGGCATGCTGGCCGATCTCTCCAATGTCGTGCGTCACCAGGAGCACCGTGACCCGCGCATCCCGGTTCAGGGCACGGATGGTGTCGAAAAAGCTTTCGCGAATCTGAGGGTCAAGGGCCGCCGCGGGCTCGTCCAGGAACAGCACCTCGGGCCTCGCAACCAGCGCCCGGGCCAGCAGCACCCGCTGCTGCTGACCTCCGGAGAGTTCCCCGATCAGCTTCTTTCGGAGGCTGCCGATGCCCAAAAGCTCCAGGGCTGCGTCGATGAGGGCCGCATCGCCGGAGCTCAGCCGCTTCGGCGTGCGCTTTTGGGTCAATAACCCGAGGCCGACGATTTCTTTCACCGAGGCCGGAAACAGGAGGCTGAAACTGGCGCGCTGGGGCAAGTAGCCGACCTTGTGCCACTGACCGAAACGCTGCAGGCTCTCGCCGAACAATTTCACCGAGCCGCCGCTGATATCCACGAGCCCGAGCAAAGCCTTGATGAGCGTCGTCTTGCCCGCGCCGTTCGGTCCGGCTACACCAATGTAATCTCCCGCCGACGCCTCGAAGGAGATTTCCTGGAGAACGTCAACGGAGTTGTACCTGGCGCTCAACTGTTCGGCGCTGATTACGGCTGACATCCCAAACCTCGCTTCAGATGGGCCAGGTTGTCCTGCATGATGCCGATGAAGGTTGTCCCCTTGTCGAAATCCTGCCTGGAGAGATTGTGGGCGCCATGCAGCATCAGCAGTTCCGCACCGGTTTCCTTGGCCACTGTCCTGGCGGTTCGAGGCTCCACCAGCTCCTCGTAGAACACAACCTTCAGGCCCCGCGACCGGACCTGCCGGGCGAGAGCCGCCAGCTGCTTGGCCGTCGGTTCGGAATCCGGCACGAATCCCTGGGCCGCCACATAGGTCAGATGGTAGCGGCGGGCGAGGTAACCGAACGCATAGTGCCCGGCGTGGATGAATTCGCGTTTCGGGCACTTCGAGACCTCGGTCGCGAAACCGGCGTCCAATGCGCGCAGCTTTTCCTTGTAGGCCTCGGCGTTTTGCCTCAGCAGGCGCTCGTCGGCAGGCCTGGCAAGGACCAAGGCGTCGGCGATGGTATCGACTATTTGTTGGGAGTTGGCGAAATCGAGCCAAATATGCGGGTCCACGCCCTCGAGAGCGTGATCGCGATGGTGATGGGCCTGCTCACCCTTCACGTGCCCCGTCCCGGCCTCATCGCCCTCCATCTTCATCAGCGCAATTCCCCTGCTCGCATCCACCACCCGCAGCCTGGGGTTACCGACACCTTTGACGATCCTCGCGGCCCACGGTTCCATGGCGTTGCCCGTGTAGATGAACACCTCTGCCTGGGCTATCCTTGCGATGTCGCTGGGTTTAGGATCGAAGGCATGCGGCTCCACTCCGGGCGGCAGCAGCAGGGACAAATCAATCTTGTCCTGGCCGATGTTTCCCGCAAAATCATAGAGCGGAAACAGGGTGGTCACCACGCGGGTTCTGTTTTCCTGAGCGGACGCAGAACCGCATAATCCCGTCAGTCCAAGAACAAGAAATACCATCCATGCCGCACGTACACTAAAAAAACGCGAACGCATACGCCACCTCGACTTTATTCTGTTAAGATGACATTATGCAACATAGTTGCATTTGTCAATATGGGCCCTGAACGGCGCAGCGTTTTATTGCGCAAATGGATTAATAGATAAACGGAATCAAAGCGTAATGCAATCAAGTTGCCTTGCGGGCGGCTTCAGGCGGTGGAGGCGGCGCAGAGGACAGGCTTATTGAATCCGCAGGAGTTCACGTGTTAACTCTGTACCTTGAAAGCCAGGTTACCGGGGCAGCACTTTCATCCCTTCACGGGTGTCCTTGACTTCGTAGCCAAGGGCCTGGATTTCGTCTCTCAGACGGTCCGAGGCAGCAAAGTCCTTGGACGCACGCGCCTTCAGGCGAGCTTCCACCAGTTTTTGGACTTCCAGCGGGATCTCCCGGGGCTTGTCGACCTGGTCCAGGCTCAGCCCCAGCACCCGGTCGAAATCCAGAATGGTGGCGCACTTTTCGGTGCCGGGCAGATCGCTCTTGAGCATCTCCTGGATGGTCGCCATGGCCCGCGGCATGTTGAGATCGTCGTTGATCGCTGTGAGGAATTTCTCGCGGAACTCGGAGCGGACGGCCGGCGACGGATCAAACCCGGCTCCGGTCGCCTGCCGGACCTGGTTGTGAAGGTGCTCCAGGCCGTTTTTGGCGGCCTGGATGGACTCGTCGGTGTATTCCATGGGCTTGCGGTAGTGGGTCTGAAAAGCCGCATACCGGTAAGCGAGCGGCGGGATTCCGCGTTTGATCAGGGCGTTTTCGAGCGTGAGAAAATTCTCTTCGCTTTTGGCCATTTTCTTGCCGCCCTGGATGTTCAGGAACGCCCCGTGCATCCAGACGTTGAAGAATTTCTTGCCGGTGGCCGCCTCGGATTGGGCGATCTCGTTGGTGTGGTGGATGTCGACGTGGTCGATCCCGCCGCAGTGGATGTCGAGCTGCTCGCCGAGAAACTGCATGCTCATGGCTGAACACTCGATGTGCCACCCGGGGAAGCCGACCCCCCAGGGCGAGTCCCATTCCATCTGCCGCTTGGCCGCAGCCGGTGAAAACTTCCACAGGGCGAAGTCGGTCGCGTTGCGCTTCTCCGGATTTTTCTCTACCCGGGCACCCTCCTGAAGCGCATCGAGGTTTTGGCTCGAGAGCCTGGCGTACCTCGGGAATTTGGCGGTGTCGAAATAGATGCCGTCGCCGGTCCTATAGGTGAACCCCTTCTGCTCCAGGATCCGGATGAGATCGATCTGCTCGGGGATGCTGTCGGTTGCCTTGCACCAGATGCCGGGCTCCAGGATGTTCAGCCGCGCGATGTCCTGCTTGAACGCCCGGGTGTAATACTCGGCGATGTCCCAGGCCGTCCGGCCCTCGCGCTGGGCGCCCTTCTCCATTTTGTCCTCGCCCATGTCCCGGTCGCCGGTCAGGTGCCCGACGTCGGTGATGTTCATGACGTGGCGCACCGTGTAGCCATTGAAAGCGAGCACCCGTTTCAAGACGTCTTCGAAGATGTAGGTGCGCAGGTTGCCGATGTGCGCAAAGTTGTAGACCGTCGGACCGCAGGTGTATAAGCCGACCTCGCCGGGCCGGATCGGAACGAATTCTTCTTTCTGCCGCGTCAGGGTGTTGTACAAGTAAAGCTGCATGCGTCGTCTCCGTCATGGAATACGCCGGACTGTTTAGCACACCCTGACGCCGCACTCAATCAAAGCGTGTGGAAATGGGCGTCCCTAATTTACGGCTCCACAGCCGATGCGCGCTCCTCCGCCCCCCAACGGCTCCGGTTGATCCGAAAAGTTGTCGCCTCCCGCGTGCACCATCAGGCTGTGAGCCTTGATGTCCGCGATCTTCAGCCGCGGCGCCAGCACCGGCAGCGTGGACTTGCCCTGGGCGTCGACGTAAAGCGGTGGCAGATCCCCCTGATGCCCGTCCCCGTATGGGCCCAGATGTTTGCCGGCCTTGAGCGGGTCATAGTGGCCGCCGGCAGCAAGAGAGGGAACCATTTTGCCGTCTTTGTCCATGGGGGCGCAGCTGGGGTGTTCATGGACATGGAACCCGTGGATTCCGGGCGTAAGCCCGCTCAGGTTGGGGGTGAACAGGGTGCCGTAAGGGGTTGCTGTGATCGTGACGGTGCCAAGCACCGCACCGGGGCCGGAAGGCCCTGCGGCACGGATTTCGACAACCGTTGGTTGCGCCGCAGCGTAACCGGCAAATGTGGCCAGGGTGAAGAGACTCAAGACCGCAATCTTTTTCATGGGGTGGCTCCTTTCATTGGCAGGACGTTGGGTGACCCGCAGCCGGATGGTCCCTGCGGACGCAGCGGCTGATGCGACGGGCAAGAGCCCGGGAAGCCGGTGGACGGGACCGGGCAATTGCATGGGGCGAGCGTGCCTGCCGGCTGGTCGCTTGTGGGTTAAATGATAATACACAAATCCTGCCTGCAAAGATGGGCGGGGCGGATGGCCGTGAGTACCATGCCGAATCAGAGCTTGCCCTTCTTGAGAATGGCCACCAACAGCCAGATGCCCATGAGGGCGGCCGCCAGGAACCCGATGATGCCGATGAGGGAGATGCCGTAGAAAAGAGGCGGTGTTTTGGAGATGACGATCAGGGCCGAGCCCACGATGAGGGCGGCGATGATGATGGCAAAAGAAATGCGGTTGCTGATCTGGTCGTGGGTGGCCAGAACTTTTTCAAGCCCATCGTGCTTTAGTAGCAGGCTGAGTTTTTGCTGCCTCAGCAGCCCGGCCAGGTCGAGGAGGTCCTTGGGGAACTGGTGCAGAAACTTGAGCATTTGCGCCGCCAGATCGCCCACGTCCTCGGCCACCCGCTGCGGTTTGAAACGATCCATCAGCACCTGCTCGATGAAGGGGGTCGCTTTTGCGATCATGTCGAAATCCGGGTCGAGCATCCGTCCGACCGTCTCCACGGTGCTGATGGCCTTGAGCATCAGGAAAATATCCGGCGGAAGCCGCAGCTGAAACCGGCTGGCGATCTCCAAAAGGTCCTGCAGGAGCTTGCCGACCTCGATGTCCTTGAGCGGGCGGTAGAGATGGCGGCCCATGAATTCCGAAAGCTCGCGCTCCAACTGCCGAAGCTCCGGCGGTTGCTCCCAGCTGGTCAGCTGAAGGAGAGCCTGGGCGGCCCGGGCTTCGTTGCGGCGCACGACGCTGTCCACCAGTTCAACGAACATCTCCCGCGTCTGGCGGTCCACCACCCCCACCATGCCGAAGTCCAGCAGGCAGATAACGTTGCCGGGCAGCGCAAAAATGTTCCCGGGGTGCGGGTCCGCGTGGAAGAATCCGTGGTGAAAAACCTGCTTCAGGACAATGTCGGCTCCACGGGAGCAGAGCAGCCGGCGGTCATAACCGGCGGCATCGAGCTCGCCGATGTTCGAAATCTTGATTCCCTCCACGTATTCGGTGGCGAGAACGCTGGCGGTGCTGAACTCCTTAAAGACCGCCGGGATGTAGACGATCGGATCGTCGAGAAATCCCTGGGAGATCCGGTCGATGTGGGTGGCCTCGATACGGTAATCGATCTCCCGCTCCAGGGTGCGGGCAAACTCTTCGACGATTTTGACCGGTTTGTGCAGGGCCAACTCCTCCACGTGCCGTTCCGCCAGGGTGGCCAGATGCAGCATGATCTCGAGGTCCACCTCGATGATCGCGCGGATGCCGGGTCGCTGGATCTTCACGGCCACCTCTTCACCGTTTTTCAGGCGGGCGCGGTGGACCTGGCCGATGGACGCCGAGGCCGCCGGTTCGATGTCGATGTGGTCGAAAACATCGGAGGACGGTGCGCCCAGCTCGCGCTGGATGATGATTTCCGCGTCGGCAAAGGGAAACGGCGGAACGCTGTCCTGAAGCTTGGACAGCTCCTCGACGAACTCGACGGGGATGAGGTCCGGCCGGGTCGAGAGCACCTGGCCGAGCTTGATGTAGGTGGGGCCCAGCTCCTCCAAGGCGATGCGCACGCGCTGCGGCCGCGTGAGAGGCTCCTCGCGCGGCGCCCGCTTCTTCGAAATCAACTGAAGACCGACCTCAAGGTACTGGTCGATCTTCAGCGACTCCACCAGCTCACCGAATCCGTGCTTCAGCAGCACCGCAAGGATCTGGCGGTACCGGTTGAGATGGCGGTAAGTCCTGCTGACGACACCGATTTTGCGGATACTCAGCATGGTCGGCCCGGAGCCGGGGTTTCTGCCCTTCAGGCGGCTGACTTGGCTTTGGGTTTGGCCTTGGGCGGTTTGCTCTTAGCCGCCTTCGGCGCTTGGGCCGCTTTGAGTTCTTTCCGGAGGCTTTGGATTTCCCGCTTGAGAGCCTTCACGTCATCGTTGGTCGCAACATCGGCTTTCTTGAGAACGTCCTTGACCAGGCGATTGACCTGAACTTCCATTTTCTTCTGGGTCTTTTCGTAGCTCTCCTTCAGGTTTTTCAGAAACTGACTGGCATCCTTTTCAGAGAGTTGGGCCTTCTTGATCACTTCTTTTCCCGCGGCCTCTACTTCCGTCCATGTTTTGAGGGCCAGGCCAACACCCGTGGTCAACGCTTTCTTCAGCTGTTCGATCATGATCGCCTTTCCTTTCATGGTTGGGCCTTGCGTCTAAGGCACTCGTCGGCGCATGCCGCAGAAAATTTGAGATGGCTTCTACTTCAGCTTGCCGAGCACCGCGCTGGCAATCGTATTTTTTTGGATCTCCTTGGTGCCCTCATAGATCTCGGTGATCTTGGCATCGCGGTAGAAGCGCTCCACCTCGTATTCCGTCATGTAGCCGTAGCCGCCCAGCAGCTGGATGGCCTCGTCCGCCACCTCGACCGCCGTACGCGCGGCGTACATCTTGGCCATGGAGGTGAGCTTCGGGTCTATGTGGCCCTGGTCATAGTTCCAAGCCGCCTTGTAGGTCATCAGACGGGCCAGCTCGATCTTGGTGGCCATGTCGGCCAGCTTGTGCTGGGTCACCTGGAAGTCCGCGATGCGCTTGCCGAACTGCTGGCGCTCCTTCACGTAGGCGAGCGCCCGGTCGAACGCCCCCTGGGCGATGCCCAGGGCTTGGGCAGCAACGAGGATCCGGCTTTCGTCGAAGAACTCGAGCACCTGGTAGAAGCCCCGGCCCTCCTTGCCGATGAGGTTAGCGGCCGGCACCCGCACATCCCGGTAGTTGACTTCGGCGGTGGCCATCATGTGGATGCCCATTTTTTCGCCGAGGTCGGCGGTGGTAAGCCCCGGCCGGTCGGCCTCCACCAGAATCATACTGATTCCGCGATAGGCCGGCTGCGTGCCTGCGTCGGTCAAGCAGAGGGTGCAGTAGAAGCCGGCCAGCCCGCCGTTGGTGATGAAGGTCTTGGTGCCGTTGATGACCCACTCGTCGCCGTGCCGTACGGCCAGGGTATCCAGCCCCGTGATGTCGGAGCCATGGCCGGACTCGGTGAAGGCGCCGGCGGAAAGCATTTTGCCCTCGGCCACCGCCGGGAGGAATTTCCGCTTCAGCTCCTCGCTGCCGAAGCGCAGCACGCACTCAGCGGCAAAACTCGCCAGGATCACGGCGCTGCCGATGCTCGAATCCCGGGCGCAGAACTCTTCGGCGATCAGGATGTTTTCCATCACGCCCAGCCCCTGGCCCGAATACGTCTCCGGATAGTGCACGCCGATGAAACCCAGCTTGGCGGCTTTCTGCCAGATCTTGCGCGGGAATTCGTGTTTCCGGTCGAGCTCGAGGGCAAGCTCCTTGTCGAATTCGCCTTTGGCAAACTCCCTGGCCGCTTTCTGGATATCTTTCTGCGATTTTCCGAGTTCAAAATCCATTGATTGCCTCCCCGCAGTCGAGTTGTTGGACGAACGTCATGCCCGCTTCCCATCTGCGATTAACATAAGGCCAGAACCAATTCAAGGAGTTTGCCCGCCGAATGCTGCGCCGAAGCCAATTTGCTTGACTGTTGGACCGACTTGGCTTAATGGGTTTAACACTCCAGAGTATCCGCGGCGCAGGCGCGCGGCGGGTTCCTAAAAATCTGAAAGGGCTGAACGAATCTATGGCATTTTCGATTGCAATGGCCGGCAAGGGCGGCACCGGGAAGACCACCCTGGCCGGGCTGATGATCAACTATCTGCTGACACACGGTAAAACGCCGATTCTGGCGGTGGATGCCGACTGCAACTCCAACCTGAACGAGGTGCTGGGGGTGCCCCTGGGCGACACTCTTGGCAACGCCCGCGAGGACATGCGCAAGGGGGACGTGCCGAACGGCATGACCAAAGATGTGTTCATGTCCATGAAGCTCGAGCAGTCGGTGGTCGAATCCGACGGCTTCGACCTCATTGTCATGGGCCGCCCGGAAGGCGCCGGCTGCTACTGCGCCGCGAACTCGCTTCTGACCGGTTTCCTGGAAAAACTGGTCAACAATTATCCCTACATCGTCATGGACAACGAGGCCGGGATGGAGCACATCAGCCGGCTCACCACCAAGAATGTGAACGCCCTGTTGCTGGTGTCGGATTCGTCTCGGCGAGGGCTTCAGGCGGCCCTGCGGATCAACGAGTTGGCCCGGGAGCTCAACATCGGGGTCGGCCGGAGTTACATCATCATCAACCAGGTCAAGGAGCCGCCTTCCGCAGAGACGCTCCAGATGATCCGGGACGCCGGCGTGGAGCTTGCCGGGACCGTGCCCTATGACCGCACGGTCTACGAATTCGACTACCAAGGCCGTCCGACCATCCAGATGCCGCTGAGCAGTCCCTGCGTCAAGGCCGCGTTTGAGATCTTCGACAAAATCGTTCATTGATCAGCGGCAGCGGGTGGAGCGGCGGCGCGCCGTTTCGGCGCTCGGAGGACACGCCTTTCGAGAGGACGCAAGCCGATGAAACGCACAGGTTTTCTGTACGATGACCGCTTCCTGCTCCACAAGACCGGCCCCTATCACCCCGAAGTTCCGGAAAGGCTCACCGCCGTCTTCCAGGGCATCGAAGAAAGCGGTCTGCTGGACAAGCTTATCCGCATCACGGCCAGCCCCGCGGACATGAAGTGGATCCTCGCCGTCCACGCCGCCGACTACGTCAAGCGTTTCGAGGCCGCCTGCCGGGCCAACAAGCAGATGTTCGAATCTCCCGACAACCAGATGTGCGCCGACACCTTCGAGGTCGCCCGGCTGGCCGTGGGCGGGATCCTGGAGACCGCCCGGCGGCTCATGGCGGGCGAGCTGGACAACGCCTTCTGCGCCGTCAGGCCACCCGGTCACCACGCGGAGGCCAACCAGGCGATGGGCTTTTGCTACTTCAACAACGTCGCCGTCGCTGCGCGCTATCTGCAGCAGGAATGGGGCCTGCGTCGGATCGGCATCGTGGACTACGACGTCCATCACGGCAATGGCACCCAGCATATATTTGAGGAAGACGCGGGCATCTACTATTACTCCATCCATCAGCACCCGACCTTCGCATACCCGGGCTCGGGACGCGAATTCGAATACGGCCGGGGCGCCGGTTACGGGTTCACCAAAAACTCGCCGGTGCTGCCGGGGCTGGGGGACGAGGACTGGAAACGGCTGGTCGAACGGGACCTGTTCCCGGCCTTTGAAGGGTTCAAGCCTGAATTCATCCTCGTCTCCGCTGGCTTCGACGCCCACCGCGACGACGACATGTCGGACATCAAGCTGTCAACGGAATGCTACTCCTGGATCATGCATAAATTGGTCGAGATGGCCAACACCTATACCGAAGGCCGTCTCATCTCCGTGCTCGAGGGGGGATATTCCCTGCGGCGGCTGCCGGAGCTGGCCCGCAATCACGTGGAGATCTTACTGAACGGCTGAAGCGGTCAACATTTACCGAATTACCAAGGGGGAACTATGTTTGTCAGCAGATCGATGACCCGCAAGGTCATCACCGTTAATCCGGACACCACGATCTTCGAAGCCCAGGAGTTGATGGCCACCAACCGTATCCGCCACCTGCCGGTGGTCGTCGCAGACAACACGCTCGTCGGCATCGTCACCGACCGGGATCTCCGCAGCGCCTTGCCTTACCGCTTCTTCAAGGAAGGCATTACCGCGGCGGAAAAGGAAAGCCTGAAGAACCTCCGGGTCAAGGACATCATGACCCAAAAGGTCATCTCCATTCCCCCGGCCTACACGATCCAGGATGCGCTCATGGTGATCCAGAATGCCAGAGTGGGCGCGCTGCCAGTGGTGGACGACGAGGGGCGGCTGCAGGGGATTATCTCCGTGAGGGATCTGCTGCGGGCCTTCATCAACGTGCTCGGCATCGGCCAGCCCGGAACACTGCTCTGCATCCTGGTCGAGGAAAAGGTCGGGCAGCTCAAGCGGATCGTCGATGCCATCACCGAGATGGGTGTCTCCTTCGGCAGCGTCCTGGTGGCACGCTACTGGGACGAAAACAAGCGCGCCGTGTTCCCGTACCTGCTCACGCAAAACGTGGCCCAGGTGAAAAAGAAGCTGCAGGCCATGGGTTACGAGCTGCTGGATCCGATGCAATGGTATATCGACCAGCTGCCGGAAGAGGAACGGCCTCCGGGAAAGCCGAAGTCCTGACCGCCGCAATGCATTGCCCCCGCACCGACTTGTCGATCTACCGCATCGTAAGGTCGGTGGGATTCCCGCGCCGCCATCGGCGGGCCGTTTTTTTTACGGCCGCCGGCAGAAAGAGGGATCGAACTTCCTCTTTTTCGCGGCCCCGGCCGAAGCCGATGAGGGCATAAGACCCGTAGGAACGACGCCGAGGACGCCACAGACGCAATGGTCTCAATAGACTCAGGACGCCACAGACTCACAATGGACCATCTTATTCAACGCGCGGTGAAGCACCTGGCGGCCGCCCAGAATGCCGTTGCCCTGACCGGGGCCGGCATCTCCATCGAGAGCGGGATCCCGCCCTTCCGGGGCAAAGGCGGTCTCTGGGAGAAGTTCGACCCCATGGAGATCGCGCATATCGATGCCTTGATCAGGGACCCGGCCCGGGTCTGGAAGATCCTCGTCAAGGACCTGAAGGATATCATCGACCGGGCCGCTCCCAACGACGGCCACAAGGGTCTGGCCCGGCTGGAGAAATTGGGTATCCTCAAAACGGTGATCACCCAGAACATCGACGGGCTGCACCAGATGGCCGGCAACACGGATGTGATCGAATTTCACGGCACGTTTGCCTGGCAGCGCTGCATGAAGTGCGACCGGCGCATCGAGACGCGCAAGGTCGACGCCTCGGTGCTCCCACCGCGTTGCGGCTGCAGCGGCATTTTACGGCCCGATGCGGTTTTCTTCGGGGAGATGATCCCGCCGGTGGCCCTGTGGCGGTCCCAGGAGGTCACGGCGCGCTGCGATGTCATGCTCGTAGTCGGCACCTCGGCCGTGGTCCAGCCGGCCGCCTCGATGCCGATCCTCGCCAAGCAAGCCGGCGCCGTGGTCATCGAGATCAACCCCGAGCCCACGCCCTTGACCGGGGTGGTCTGCGATTTCCTGATCCTGGGCGACGCCGGTGCGATCATGAACCGAATCATCTCCGGGCTGGAAGCACAACGGTGAGTCCCTCGCCCTCCCCCTGGATCCGGTGCGTCGCCCTACCGCCGCCGACCCTCAAGGACAACACCGCCGACATGGACCGCCTGCTGGCGGCCCTGAAAAAAGAGCTGGGGGCCGAAGCGGTCGACGTCGACCTCGATCTCCTCAAGCATCTGCCGCTGCTGCTGCGCAAGACCGACTACCGCATCCGCTGCAGCGTGTTCCGCGACCGGCGCCGCTGGGTCCTGACCGGCATCGACGCTTGCGACGCACCACGGCCCGCGGCGGGAATCGCCGTGGATCTGGGCACGACCCGCGTGGCGCTCCAGCTGCTCGATTTGACCTCTTGCCGCGTGCTCGGCGAACACGCCTTCGACAACCCCCAGCTCGGCATCGGCCCGGATGTGCTCGCCCGCATCCACCATGCCGACTCCCCCGGCGGCCTCCAGGAGCTGAATCACCTCATCATCGGCGGCCTCAACACGGCCGTCGGCGAGATCTGCCGGACGACCGGAATCGAGGCGCGCGACATCTGCGCCGTGTCGCTCGCCGGCAACACCGCCATGACCCACCTCTTCCTGAGTTTGGAACCGCGCTGGATCATTAGGGAGCCCTACATTCCCGTGGTCAACCGGCCGGGCGTGCTCAAGGCGTCCGACCTCGGAATCCAGGTGAGCCCCTTTGCACGGGTGCTGGTCTTTCCCAACATCGGGAGCTACTTCGGCGGCGACCTCATTGCCGGAATCCTTTTCTCAGGCCTGCACCGCCGAAAGGAGCCGGCTCTCCTGGTGGATGTCGGCACCAATGCCGAGGTGGTGCTGGGCAATCAGGACTGGCTCATCGGCTGCGCCGGTGCGGCCGGCCCGGCGCTCGAAGGCGGGGTGACCCGGATGGGCATGCTGGCAGGGCCCGGAGTCATCGACCGGGTGGCGATCGACCCGGCCAGCCGCAGGTTCGATATCCACACCATCGGGGAGATGTCTCCCATCGGAATCTGCGGCTCCGGGGTGATCGACCTGGCGGCCCAGCTTTTCCTGGCAGGCATGATCGACATCCGCGGCAAGCTGGTTCCTGCCGCCTGCGGCGACCGCCTGCGCGTTGTCGAGGGCCTGCGGCACCTGGTCGTGGTCCCGGCCGAGCAGTCCGCCACCGGCAAGGCTCTCACCATCCACCAGGCGGACTTGGACAGCCTGATCCGCTCCAAGGCCGCGATGTACACCATCCTCGAAACGGTCGCCATGACCGTGGGTCTGAATCTCGACGAACTGGGCGCCTTCTACGTGGGCGGCACCTTCGGCTGCTTCATCAACCCGCGCTCGGCCATCGCCATCGGCATGCTGCCGGATTTGCCGCTTGAGCGCTACGTGCCCATCGGGAACAGCTCCCTGCAGGGGGCCGCCTTGGCCCTGACCTCCGAGAATGCCGTCGACGAGATCGACCGCATCCGCGACCGCACCACCTACCTCGAACTCAACGTCAACCAGGAATTCATGAACCGCTTCAGCGCCGCCAAGTTCATACCCCACACCGATGTCGGCCGTTTTCCCTCCGTCCCAACATCTTGACATCTTGACATCATTGCATTTTGGTTGTCTTATTGAAAACCGGTCGCCGGCGAAAGGTTCATGGAACCCGATCGATGGCCCCACGCGCTCATCAATGCCTTGCAGCATTCGTTCATCAGGATTTGGGAGCACCGTTTCATGCCGGACATGCTTGTCAAACTCTATGACCTGCCCGATCTCTATGAACCGCTTTGCGGAACCAAGGGAATCGGCATCGAGGCCCGCCGCCCGAACCCATGGGAGAAATCCATTCTGTTGGATTGGGTGGACCGCACCTTCAGCAGCTCCTGGGCGCTGGAATCTGAAACAGCCTTCGCCGCAAACCCACCCACCTGCTACATCGCAGTTGAAAAAGACACACTGATCGGGTTTGCCTGCTACGACTGCACCCGCAAGAATTTTTTCGGCCCGACCGGTGTGGCTGAAAATGCGAGAGGCAAGGGCGTTGGGTTGGCGCTGCTGCTGTCGTGCCTGCACGCGATGCGGGATGACGGCTACGCCTACGCCATCATCGGCGGAGTAGGCCCGGCGGAGTATTATGCGAAAACGGTCGGCGCAACCCTGATCGAGGGATCTTCCCCGGGGGTCTACGATTTCGGGCTGACACGAAAAGCGCATGCGCCCGACAGCCGCACGTGATCTACTCTCGGCCGAGGAAGCCGTAAACCGTTCGGCAATCCTGCACTTGGTCAGCAAGGCAGAGAGGGGATGATTCTGTGAATCAGGATCTGAACCATTTTGCTTTTTTTTGAGAAATATTTTACCCACCTCTAAGTGTCTATCCCCCCAAGAGAGTATTGCTATCCCACCGCTAAAAAATTATAACTATTTGATTTTACATTTATTTAAAAATATTATGAGTTCTGGAATGCTAATTGCTATATAGTGCTTTAAAGAGGGTGAACCCTCGTTTTCAAAAATCCATTTAATAAAAGGAGGTCTTGGCGAATGAGGAAGTTTTTATTAGGCTTGGTTTGTAGTTTGGTGGTCGTTGGAGTCGCTAACATGGGGCATGCGTTCTTATTTTTCGGAGGAGGAGGAGGAGGACATAAAAAATCGTCGGGTGCGTCAAGTCTTAATGCAGGGTCCTTGTTTAATTATGATTTTCATCAATTTGGTGTCGATCCGAAGCCTGGTGACCCTGACCCAAACTATTTCAACAATTTTCCAAACCATCCCGATTTAGGCTCGAACCAAAATGATGGTGGCCTGAATCTTAATTTCGATTCCGATTTTAACCACACCGGCGACGGTGGATCAGAAGGCTATACTGCTCAGAATGGCGCGTCGGTTCCTGAACCGGCAACGCTGATATTACTGGGAATGGGTTTAGCCGGACTGGCCGCTTTCGGGAGAAGTAAGTTCAAAAAGTAATTCAGCAATCTGCTCGATAATGGGTTGGGCCGTTCGGCCCAACCCATTATTTTTTTGTGTGCAAATGCTATCTCCGGTTTACATTGCCGCCATTAATCCGAACTTTCCGGAAAACTTCTAACACAGAAAAACTGACGGGCATGACCTGTCAACCGGAAGCCGGTTCCAGCTCATGCTGGCTGCTGCCTCACCTGCAAGCTTGCCCCTGTGACAATCATGGCCACCCCCTAGTTTCAATCCTGCCCATTTCTTCAGCCAGCCAAAAATAATCGCTTTGAGGCCCAGCGGCTCGGCACGCGCACAATCTTCCGGATGTGGCCCGACGCGTCATATGGATAGCTCGCCCCCGCGGAAAATTCCCCTTTTCAGGCCGCAGGGATCTGCTGCATGCATGAAAGACCGCGCCGGATAAAGATGACCTTTTGATCATCTCAGGGTCATCTTGCCGTGAACTTGGCGGTTTAGTGTTGGGCCATCAATCGAGCCCGCATGGGCCGACATCAAACCGGGAGGTAACGAACAATGAAACGGAAATTCAGGTTTACATGGGTCATGGCAATGGTGCTGGTAGTCGGACTGCTGGTCGCAAGCGGCCTGCAGGCGGCCAGGAACGCGCCCCGGATGATACCGGACAATTTCAGTGCGCTGGCCGAACTGGTCGGCCCCGCCGTCGTCAAGGTCCATGTGGAGAAGACGACGCGGGGCGAAGCCGGTATGCGCCCGTTCGAAGACAACCCCTTCGAAAACGGCCCCTTTGGCGGGAACGAACGGTTCAAGGACTTCTTCGGCAAGCAGATGCCGCCCCAGGAGCGCCGGCAGGATGGCGTCGGCACCGGTTTCATTATTGATAAGAACGGCTACATCATCACCAATAACCACGTGGTGGAAGATGCCGACAAGATCAAGGTCAAGCTCAAGGACGAGCGCGAGTTCGAGGCCAAGGTCATCGGCCGCGACCCGCAGACCGACGTGGCCCTGATCAAAATTGACGCCAAGGCGGATTTGCCCGTCGCGAGCCTGGGCCGCTCGTCGGACCTGAAGGTGGGCGAGTGGGTGGTGGCGGTCGGCAGCCCATTCGGCCTGGAGCAGACCGTCACGGCGGGCATCGTCAGCGCCAAGGGCCGCGCCATCGGCTCCGGCCCCTACGACGACTTCATCCAGACCGATGCCTCCATCAACCCGGGCAACAGCGGTGGGCCGCTGGTCAATCTGAACGGTGAGGTGGTGGGCATTAACACGGCCATCATCGCCCACGGCCAGGGCATCGGGTTTGCCATCCCGATCGACATGGCCACAAAAATCGTCGCCCAGCTCAAGGAGAACGGGGAGGTTACCCGCGGCTGGCTGGGGGTGAGCATTCAGGACCTCAAGGGCGACCTGGCGGAATACTACGGCGTGAAAGGCACTGAAGGCGTGCTGGTGACCGACGTGGTGCCGGGCAACCCGGCGGAGAAGGCCGGCATCAAGGCCAAGGACATCATCACCGCGGTCAACGGCGAGAAGGTCAGGAGCAGCCGCGAGCTGACCGCCAGGGCCGCCACCCTGCAGGTGGGCGAGACCACGAAAATCACGGTTGTCCGCGACGGCCGGGAGAGGACCGTTGACCTGAAGGTGGCCAAGCGGCCCATAACGGTGGCCGATGCAGGCAAACCCAAGGTGGAGAAAGAGGGCGAGTACGGGCTGCAAGTGACCGACCTGACCCCGGAGATGGCCCAGCGGCTGAAAACCAGCCGTGAAAACGGCGTGGTCGTGGTCGGCGTCCGGCCGGACGGCAAGGCGGCCAAGGCCGGCGTTCAGCAGGGCGACCTGATTCTCGAAGTCAACCGGCAGAGTGTGTCCTCCACGGGCGAGCTGAAACGGCTGCTCGCCAATCACAAGGGCGGCGATGGGGTCACGCTGCTCGTTCAGCGCGGCAATGCCGGCATGATGGTCCTCAAAATGGCCTGACCGGGTGTTGAAAAACTGCGCCTGACCCGGACATGGATTAATCGGGACGGGGCCTCAGATGCGGCCCCGTCCCGATACGCTCCACCCCATCTGCCTTCAGCCCGATGCCGCGCATCCCGTTTGGATTCCAGGAGACCGCCGCTACCTCGTCAGCCTCTCCACTCAACGCTCCCCCCATGGCGAACCGCCTTGAGATGCGTTTTGCCTTTGGAGGTGATCATTGACTGTTGGCTGCCATCTGTCGTACTGATTCCAATATGTGAACCCCATCACCTCAATTTTCTGTGATACCATGGACAAGACAGCGCTAATCCTGGTGGACATCCAAAACGACTACTTCCCCGGTGGGAAGATGACCCTCGAGGGAGTTGAGGCGGCCTGCGCGAACGCGGCCAGGCTGCTGCGCCACTTCCGGGACAAACGGCTGCCGGTCTTTCACATCCGGCACCTGGCCACCCGGCCCGGCGCCACCTTCTTTCTGCCGGATACGCCCGGCTCCGAGATCCACCCGTCGGTGGCGCCCATGCCCGGTGAGACCCTGGTGGTGAAGCACTTTCCCAACAGCTTCCGGGAAACCACCCTGCGGCAGCATCTGAAGGATGCGGACATCACATCGGTTGCCGCCTGCGGGGCCATGAGCCACATGTGCATCGACGCCACCGTGCGCGCCGCCTGCGACCTGGGTTTTCAGTGCAGGGTGGCCCACGATGCCTGCGCGACACGCGCGCTGACGTTTGGCCAGGAGACTGCACCGGCCGCGAAAGTCCATGCCGCGTTCATGGCGGCGTTGTCCGCGGCATACGCCCAGGTTCTGTCGACGGAAGAGTTGATCCGGAATATCGCGTGAACGCCCACCGGGCAGAGACCGCTTGCCGAATACCCGCTTATGAAGGCATTGATTCCGACGATCGTCGCAGCGGCGGTTGCCTTATCGGTTTGTTCGGCTGCTTCAAGGGCAGCTGATCTCCCGCCCGCCGATGAAAAGCAGATTGCAGCGTTGATCGCCACGATAGAACGGATGACCGAAGCCGCTTTCATCCGCAACGGCCGGTCCTATGGTGCGGCGGCCGCCGCCGAGTTTCTACGACGCAAGTGGCGGCACAGCGAGCCGGCCGTTGGCTCCGCCGAGGACTTCATCGGAAAGGTGGCCTCTTTTTCCTCCACGACGGGCCAACCCTACCTGATCCGCTTCAGCGACGGCCGCGAAATCGCATGCTCGATTTTCCTCCGCACCGAACTGGGCAACCTCAGGAAGAAAGAGCCATAGCTCGATCCCCCGTAATCAAGGAGAGACCGAAACATGAAGCCCATTTACCTCGACTACAACGGTACCACACCTCACGACCCCGAGGTCATCGCCGCCATGCGGCCGTTCCTGGAAGAAGAGTTCGGCAACCCCTCCAGCGGCCACCTGTACGCCGTCAAGCCCCGGCAGGCCCTGGACACCGCCCGCCGCCAGGTCGCCGGCCTGTTGAACTGCGACGCCGAAGAGGTGATTTTCACCAGCGGCGGGACCGAGGCCAACAACTGGGCCATCCTCGGCACGGCGCACGCCCTGCGCGGCCGCGGCCGTCACATCGTCACCTCCCGCATCGAGCACCCGGCCGTGCTCAACGTATGCGCGTTTTTGGAAAAAGACGGCTACGCGGTGACCTATCTTCCGGTAGATTCACAGGGCATGGTGAACATCGCGGATGTCGCATCCGCCCTGCGGCCGGACACGGTCCTGATCTCCATCATGCACGCCAACAACGAGGTGGGCACGATCCAGCCGATTACCGAGATTGCAGCCCTGGCGCGCACCCGCGGCATACGGGTCCACACGGACGCGGCGCAATCCGCGGGCAAGATCCCGGTGGACGTGGCGGCCATGGGCGTGGATTTGCTGTCGCTCGCCGGCCACAAACTCTATGCACCGAAAGGTGTCGGGGCGCTTTGCACCCGCAAGGGCGTCATGCTGGAAACCTTCATGCACGGCGCCGGGCAAGAGCTGGGCCGTCGAGCGGGAACCGAAAATATCCTGGAAATCGTGGGGCTGGGAAAGGCGTGCGACATCGCGGCCCGCAACCTGGAGCATAATGGCCGGCACATGCAGGCTATGCGCGACCGGCTTCAGGCGGGCATCACCGCCGCGGTTGCGGATGTCCGCCTCAACGGCCACCCGGAAAGAAGGCTCCCCAACACCCTGAGCCTTTCGTTCCGGAACCTCGAAGCCAACCGGCTGCTGGAAGCGATCGGCCTGGAAGTCGCCGCCTCGGCCGGCGCCGCCTGTCACGCGGGCAGCGTCGCGGTATCGCACGTGCTTCAAGCCATGGCGGTGCCCGTGCAATGGGCCATGGGGACGCTGCGGCTCACCACCGGCCGCATGACCACCGCGGAAGAGGTCGTCCGTGCCGCGCAGGTTATCGGCGAGGCCGTGCAGTCGCTCAAAGACGGCAATTAAGACGCGCGGAATTAGACATTAGGCGGGTAAAGTTGTGGAGCAGGTATGCGGTCCGGCAAAGGATGTTTCTATTTAGAGGCAGATTTTGGTGATCGCTGTCAAGCAGTGGCGTCGTCTCATTTTGGAATCTGGAAGGTGCCGTCGAGGCGGCGGATCATCTCTTCGTACCGCTGGCCAAGACTCTCCAACGCCTTTTCGTACGCTTCATCGGTCCACTCCTCCCTTTGACGTATGAGCTCTATTGCAGATCGCTCGTTGTCGTACCAGCGATCCGGGTCGAAATTGTAAGTCATTTGGCGCGCCCTGCTATTCCGGTGACCGGATTCAGGAAAGTTTACTCGCATAGCCGATTTTCGAATCCAGAGTTTCTGGTACAATATGCTACATCATTAGGTCCAGGCAACATGATTTGCGGACGAGTTCCGCTGTTTTGTCGCCGGGGTCTTTGCTGCCGGACGCTTTTTCGTAGCCGCCGTCGCTGAAAATGTAGACCACGGTCTTCCCCTGCAGGCCTTCCAACACGCCCTCCAGCTTTTCGAGACCTCCCACCAGATGATGTCTTCTTGATAATGGACCCCGGCGATTGATCCTCCGGCTCCGTAAATGACGGCGTTCTTCTTCTCGAGCAACATATTCATCCTCCCGTATTCAACAGCTTCGATAGGTTCCTGAACGCGCTGGCCCATCCTTAAGGATCCTGCACTCCTCCGGGCAATACCATTTTTTCATGAGCGCAGGTTTCGTCCATGCCTCGAACACCTTCTCGCGTCTGACACCAAGAAACCTGAATACCTTTATGCCGTGCTTGACCGGTTTCATTTGTTGTCTCCTGCCTTCGCCAGGTGATCGGCGAGTTTATCCATGTCCAGCCCTGGCGACACATGTCGCGCTCCAGGCCCGGCTTGAGAAAGGCGCCGTGAAGCCTTTCGGACCCCACCGGCGCATCACGCGCCCGCGCTCAGTCCACGCCTAACGCCAAGCGCACGCGACGCCTTGAAAAGAGGCGTAAGAACCAGTTCCCGATCGGCAGTGCTGGTCGTGTCGGCAGCTCGGCCGGTCAGGTTGATCCATCTTTATGTTTTTGAGCGGCGCCGTTCGCTTTCCGCCACCAGCGCCGACAAGTCCTCAGCCGGGCGAATCTCGAAGGGTCCTGCCTTCACGCCTGGATGTCTCGACATCAACTGGATGGCGTGGTTCAGGTCTCTCGCTTCAAGCACGAGGATCCCGCCCAACTGCTCTTTGGTCTCAGCATACGGACCGTCGGTGATGGACACCTTGCCGTTCTTCCATCGCAGGGTGGTGGCGTTGCGAGCGCCTTGGAGCGCTTCCCCGCCAACAAAGTGTCCGTTCTTCCGAAGCACCTCGTCATAGGTGAAGCACTCATCCATCATGGCGTTCCGCTCGCTTTCGGACATCGTTTCCCACTTCTTCTCTTCAATGTATCCAAGGCAAATGTATTTCATGATCTCCTCCTGATTTTTCGCATCGCTGGCCTTTACGCTCTCCTGCGGCCCAGCGATATCGACGCGTCTGAAGTCAATTTTGCCATACAGTCCATCGGCGTGAAGGCCGTCGGTCAGGGTTCGGCCATCTCCCGGATCGGGCGAATAGGCCTTACTTCAATGCTGCCCACGCGCGCCGGCGGAATTCCCGCGGCCAGATGAATGGCCTCGTTCAGGTCCCTGGCCGTAATGAGATAAAACCCGGCAAGCTGTTCCTTGGTCTCGGCAAAGGGGCCGTCGGTGACGGACAGCTTGCCTTGCCGGATCCGGACGGTAGTCGCCGTCTCAATGGATTGGAGGGCTTCCGAGGCGATGCAGTATCTTGCGAAAGCGCTCGACCGCCTCGCTGGGACCGAGGTCCTCCAGTTCGAACAGTTGACGCACCTCGATCTCGCCCTTCTTGCCGTCGCCGGCGGGGTTGGGATAGCGTTTTGTCCATTCGATCGCCTCTTCCCTCGACTTCACCTGAATGAGCGTGTAGCCGGCGATGAGTTCCTTCGTTTCGGCGAAGGGCCCATCTACGTATGTTCGTTTCTCACCGGAGTACTTGATGCGCCAACCCTTGGAGCTCGGCTGCAGCCCCGAGGCATCGAGCAGGGCGCCGGCTTTCACCAGCTCCTCGTGGTATTTCACCATCTCGGCAATGAGCTCCTCCTCCGGCATGACCCCGGCTTCCGAGTCGTTAGTCGCCTTGACAATAATCATGAACCGCATCGTCATATCTCCTTGTAAGTTCCGGTTCGGAGCCGGCCTTCCGGATGGTCTCGAACGGAATTGATCCAACGCTACCGGACCGATCGGCTCCTTTCACTCTATAGTCGTTCAGCGGCGGGCTGAATCGACAAGAGGTCAATCAAATCTGCAGCTCGGCCAGCCGCCGCTCGATAACCCGCCGCTCGGGATCTTGCCGGGTGAGGCACAGCGCTCGTTCATAGGAAGACCGGGCCTCCGCCATCCTCCCCAGCCGTCGACAGAGATCCGCTCGCGCCGCGTGCGCTAAATGGTATTCGGACAGATCGCCGCGCGCGAGGATGGCGTCGATCCGTTCCAGACCTGTTTCGGGTCCGTCACGCATCGCCACCGCAACGGCGCGATTCAACTCGACCACGGATGACGGTACCGCCCGCAGGAGCGCATCGTATAGCTCAACGATTTGGCCCCAGTTCGTACCGGCGGCCTTGGGCGACTCGGCATGCACCGCCGCGATCGCCGCCTGCAGTGTGTACGCTCCGATTGGGCGCAACGACTGGGCCTGCTCCAGCAGTGCCTTTCCCTCCGCGATCAGCTCCCGGTTCCATAGCGAGCGGTCCTGATCCTCCAGCAGAATCAAGTCACCCGCCGGCGACGTACGCGCCACGCGCCGCGATTCCTGCAGCAACATCAACGCGAGAAGTCCCAGCACCTCAGGCTCCGGCAACAGCTCGACTAGCAGCCGCGCCAGCCGGATCGCCTCGCCCGAGAGATCGGTCCGGGTGAGGGATAGTCCCGACGTCGCGGAGTATCCTTCGTTGAACACCAGGTAAATCACTTGGAGCACGGTGTCCAACCGGTCCGGCAGTTCGGCCAGCGACGGCACCTGATACGGTATGCGCGCCGCTCGGATCTTCGCCTTGGCGCGCACGATACGCTGGGCCAGCGTGGACGGAACGGTGAGGAAAGCGTGCGCGATCTCCTCGGTCGTCAGGTCGCATACCTCCCGCAACGTCAGCGCCACCCGGGCCTCCGGCGAAAGAGCCGGATGACAGCAGGTAAAGATCAGCCGTAGTCGGTCGTCCGCGATGCTCTCATTGTCCAACGCCGTGGGATCGTGGGTGTCGGTGGCGAGTCGCTCGGCGAGAAGCGCCTGCGAAGCGTCGAACCGTGCGCGCCGTCGTATCGCATCGATGGCCTTGAAACGGCCCGTCGAGACGAGCCACGCCCGTGGATTTGCAGGCACGCCGTCTCGCGGCCATTGCTCCAACGCCGCTTTAAAGGCGTCGTGCAGTGCCTCATCGGCGAGGTCGAAGTCACCGAGCAATCTTACCAACGTGGCGAAGATGCGGCGCGACTCGGAGCGGTATAGGGCGGCCACCATCTCACCCAATCGTTGACCCGTGTCGTCGTTCACTATCGCCAGGACCTCATGTCAGATGGTTCATGGAGACCATTGCCCAAAATTCCCGATCCCCGTAAGAACCCCCTTTGTTATGCAACCGATCACCCGAAGCCATCGTCGGCGCATAGAGCTTGCACTGCAGTTGCCTATCGATCACCCGCGCTGAAGCGCCCATCAAGTGCATCGCCTTTAAGAGATATTAATCAAGATGCCTTGCATGGGAATGCTGTGAATCATGTATTTTTCAATTTTCACGAGGCGGCGCTGGCCGATGCAAAAAATAAAGACGCGGATGCTAAACGGTATTTGGACCTGCTCCCCAAGAAGGCCGTATCCACCGAGAGCGCCGAAGATAGGGCAACCGCAGCTAAGGTTGCGAAGAAAAACGTTGCAGCGTTGGAAGCGCAGAAGGATTATAAGATCATCCGCGCCCCTTTGGCCGGAACCATCACGGCTCGCTTCGTCGACGTGGGCGCTCTTATCCAGAACGCCGGCAACTCTCAAGCGGCTGCGACGCCCGTCGTCACGGTTTCCCATGTAGACAGGCTCAAGGTCTACGCCTATGCCGACCAGAAAACGGCAAGCAGCATCCAAGTGGGGGATCGAGCTTATATCTGGGATAGCACCCGGCCCGAAAAAAAAGTGTTCGCCGCTCTCAGCCGCACCAGCGTGCAGCTCAACGCCCGAACCCGCACCCTGCTTCTGGAGTTTGACGTGGACAACCGCCAAGGCATTTTCACTCCGGGAAGCTTCGTGCAGGTTTCGTTGATTTTTCAGGCGCCAACGCGCGTGGAAATTCCGGCCGAGGCGTTGAATTTTCGCGACAACAAGCCATTTGCAGTTGTGCTGGGGCAAGACAACCGGGTAAATTTCCGACCTTTAGTCATAGAGGGAAGCGACGGCAAAACGGTGAAGCTGCAATCAGGCATCGAGGAGGGCGAAAAAGTGGCACTGAACGCCGGCGGACATCTTTCTGACGGAGACACCGTCCAACCGATCTATTCGAATCCAAAATAGCTTCAGGATTGACTTTCGCCTCAATCGAATTTTCAGACCACGACGAATAAAATGGAATTGGGAAGTGTAAGCTGCAAGTCCAGATACGCTTGGAAGGAAAGGCGTAGAATCGTTCGCTCTCCAGGAGATTTCAATCGGCAGGTTGCCGGAAGTCAACAGATAAAGATGACCCTCCCAAGTTCAGGCGGCTGGCAACCGGTGCCGTTTCGGCGATGACCGCCCCGCGGCGAATGACAAACAGCCGGGCCGGCTTCAGGCGCAGCGCTTCCACCGGGTCGCCGGCTTGCAGGATGACCATGTCGGCAAAAGAGCCCGGCTCAAGCCCGTAGCCCGCCAATCCCAGAATCTTGGCGCCGTTGAAGGTGACGGCTTCGAACAGGCGGCGCATCTCTTCGGTGCCGGTCATCTGGGCCACGTGCAGGCCCATGTGCGCCACTTCCAGCATGTCATGGGAGCCCAGGGGGTACCAGGGGTCCATGACGCAGTCGTGGCCGAAGGCGACGTTGACGCCGGCCTGCATCAATTCCCTTACGCGGGTCATGCCCCGGCGCTTGGGGAAGGTGTCGTGGCGGCCCTGCAGGGTGATGTTGATCAGCGGGTTGGCCACCGCATGCACCCTGGCTTCGGCCATCAATGGCAGAAGTTTGCTGACATAGTAGTTGTCCATGGAGTGCATGGAGGTCAGGTGCGAGCCGGTCACGCGCCCCTGCAATCCCAACCGCTGGGTGTGATACGCCAGGGTCTCGATGTGGCGCGACAATGGATCGTCGCTTTCATCGCAGTGCATGTCGACCATCCGGCCGCGCTGGGCGGCAAGCTCGCACAGGGCAGCCACCGACTCGGCGCCGTCGGCCATGGTGCGCTCGAAGTGCGGGATGCCGCCCACCACGTCGACGCCCATGTCCAGCGCCCGGACCATGTTTTCCCGGTTGGCCGGCAGCCGGAAATAGCCGTCCTGGGGAAAGGCCACCAGTTGCAGGTCGAGGCAGGGCTTGAACTCCTCACGAATTTCCAACAGGGCGCGGACGGCCAGCATCTGCGGGTCGCCCACGTCGACATGGCTGCGGATGGCAAGCGTGCCGCGGGCGATGGCCCAATGGCACAGCTTGCGGGCGCGGGCCTTGATGGACTCAACCGTCAGCTGCGGTTTCAGCTCCCCCCAGAGCTGGATGCCCTCCAGCAGGGTGCCGCTGCGGTTGATCCGTGGCTCGCCGTAGCTCAGGGCGGAGTCCATGTGGAAATGGCTGTCCACGAAAGGCGGGGTCACCAGGCACCCGGCGGCATCGATCTCTTTGCGAGCGCGATCGGCAATCGCCGGCGCCAGTTCCACAATGCGTCCGTCCCGGACCGCGATGTCATATTTCCGTCGGCCATCCGGCAGGTTGGCGTTGCGAAGAACGAGGTCCAGCATCAACGGGCCTCCTTGCGAAAGGGTTTGAGCAGGGCGGCCGGCGCCAGTGCATTCCGGGACACCAGGGCCATCCCCACGATGGTGAGCACAAACGGCAGCATCAGGAACACCTGATAGGGCAGGTTGATCGCGCTGCTCGCCTGCAAGCGCAACTGCAAGGCATCGATACAGGCGAACAGAATGGCCCCGGCGGCGCTTTTCCAGGGGTTCCACTGGCCGAAAACGATCAGGGCGATGCAGACCCAACCGCGGCCCGAGATCACCCCGAAGGTGTAGGCATTGTACTGGGCCATGCACAGGAAGGCTCCGGCAAGACCCATCAGGGCCCCCGACAGCAGCAGCGCCTGGTAGCGCATGGCGGTCACGCTGACCCCGGCCGAGAAAGCGGCGAGGGGGTTTTCCCCCACGGTCCGCAGATTCAAGCCCCACGGGGTATGGAAAAGCACAAAGGCCGCCGCGGGCACGATCAGCATGGCCAGGTAGACCAGGGCGAACTGGTTGAACAAAATCGGGCCGATGATGGGGATCTCCGCCAGCACGGGCAATGCGACGGTTTCAAAAGGTTTGATCGCCGGCAGCGTGGACGGCTGGCCGAAAATCAGCCGGTAGCAGTAAAACGACAGCCCCGAGCACAGCAAGGTCAGGCCGATGCCCGATACGTGCTGGCTCAGCCCCAGGCTGACCGTCAACAGCCCCATCACCAAGCCGGCAACGACTCCGGTCAGCACGGCGGCCAGCACGCCCAGCCAGAGGCTGCCCGTGAAAAAGACGGTCGAAAAACCGCTCATGGCCGCCAGCATCATAATCCCCTCGATGCCCAGGTTCAGGATGCCGGCCCGCTCGGCAAACAGCTCCCCCAGGGTGCCGAAAACCAGAGGTGTCGCGATGCGGATCACAGCGGCGAAAAAACCCACCTGAAAAATCTGCGACAGGATTTCATTCATGCTCGGTCCGATTCGCGCGGATACGGTATTGGGTCAGCATCAGTGCGGCCAGCATGGTGATCAGGGACATGCCCTGAATCACGTCGGCCAGAAAAACCGGAACCCCGGTGGCCCGGGACATGGCTTCGGCGCCGGTAATGACAACCGCAAAAAAGATCGCTGCCGGCACCACCCCGATGGGGTTCAGGCGCGCGAGCATGGCGATGACGATGCCGGTGTAGCCATAGCCCGGAGACAGGCCGGCCATGACCTGGAAGTGAATGCCGCCGACCTCCCCCACACCGGCCAATCCGGCCAGGGCGCCGGAGGTGGTGGCCGTCAGCAGGATCACCGCCCCGATGTTGATGCCGGCATAGCGGGACGCTTTCAGGTTTTCGCCTACGGCGCTGATCTCAAAGCCCAGGGTGGTGTGGCGCATCATGAGCCAAACCGCTGCCGCCGCTGCCGCCGCCAGCAGGGCCCCCAGATGCAGGCGGGTGGCGCGCAACAGAATCGGAAACTCCGCCGCCGCACGGATGTCCGGGGAATCCGGGTAGCCGCTCAAAGGGTCCTTCCAGGGCCCGTCCAGCAGCGCCATCATGCCATAATAAAGGACAAAATTCAGCAGCAGGGTCGTAACGACGTCATCCACCTTGTAGCGGGCTTTCAGCACCGCCGGTATCAGGGCCCAGATCGACCCGGCCAGCGCACCGCCGAGAACCATGAGGGGGACCAGGCTCCAGGCCGGCAGCGCCTCGCAGGCGCCGATGAAAGCCGCTGCCATGGCGCCCGCCAGGAGTTGGCCTTCCGCCCCGATGTTCCAGAATTTGGCCCGGAAAGCCACGGTGACGGCCAAACCGGTGAAGACCAGGGGGGTCGCCTTCACGACGGTTTCGACCAGGTTGAAGGGCGTGCTCAGGGAACTGAGAAAGAGCTTCGTGTAGGCCGTAAAGACATTGGCCCCGGCCAGCACGATGAGCCCGCTGCACAGCACCAGCGTGAGGCCGATGGCCGCCAGCGGGAGGACCAGGTTCAGCCACCAGGGCGTTTGGGTCCTGAGTTCCAGGCGGACCCCGTTCATTTCGATCCCCCGACGCCGGCCATCAGCAGGCCGACGTTGGCGACGGTCGCCGTCTGGATGTCCAAAATATCCATGATGCGGCCCTCATACATGACGGCGATGCGGTCCGACAAGGCAAAAAGCTCCTCCAAATCCTCGCTGATCAGCACAATGGCGCAATCCCGGTCGCGCAGCTCGAGGAAACGCTGGTGCACAAACCGGGTGGCGGCCACATCCAGGCCGCGTGTCGGCTGGGCGGCCAGCAGCAGCGTCGGATTCCAGGCCAGTTCGCGGGCCAGCAACGCTTTCTGCAGGTTCCCGCCGGATAACGTGCCGGTGCGCACCTGGTGGCCGGCGGCTTTGATCCCGAAACTCTCGATCTGCTGATCGGCGAAGCGGCGGATCGCCGCATGTTTCAGGAATCCGCAGCGGCTAAAGCGGAATTCCTGAATGCGCGACAGCACCATGCAGCTGCTCAGCGGCAGCGCAGGGATCAGGCCGGTGCCCATGCGGTCCTCCGGGATTCGCCCCACTCCCAATGCCTGCATGCTGCGGGGCGTGTAGCGGGGAACCGGTTTCCCGTTGATCTCCAAGATGCCGCCGGCCGGAGGCAGCATGCCGGCAATGACATCCGCCAATTCGCTTTGCCCGTTGCCGGAGACGCCGGCAATTCCCAGAATTTCGCCCCCGCGGATTTTCAGGCAGACCCCTTTCAAACTGGGCCGGGCCCCGCCCGGGGTCCGCAGGTTTTCCATCCGCAGCCTCACGGCGCCTGGTTTGGCAGAAGATTTGGACGGCGGTGAGATTTCCTGGCCGCACATCAGTTCGGCCAGTCGCCGTTGGCTGATGGTGCCGTCGTTGAGCACTTCCGCGGCGACCTTGCCCTGTTGCAGGATTACGACCCGCTGGGTGATGGCCATGACCTCATGCAGTTTATGGCTGATGAAAACCACTCCCATGCTCTGGGACGCCATGGCCCGCAAGGCGGTGAACAACCCTTCCGTTTCCTGCGGGGTCAAGGCGGCTGTGGGCTCGTCGAGGATCAAAATGCGAGCGCCGCGGATCAAGGCCTTCACGATCTCCAGGCGCTGCTGCTCGCCGATCGTCAGATCGCTGACCCGGGCGCCGGGGACTAAATGCAGTCCGAACCGCTGTTCGATATCCTGCATGCGCTGCAGAATAAAGTTGCGATCCAGACGAATTCCGCGGCCGGACTGCCCCACCATCAGGTTTTCCAGAACCGTATGGCGGGCCACCAGGTGGAAGTGCTGGTGCACCATCCCGACTCCGTGCGCCAGCGCGTCCGAGGAACTGCGGATATGCACCGGCCGGCCGGCGATGGCAATCCGCCCGCTGTCCGGCGTGTAAACCCCGAACAGGATGTTCATCAAGGTGGTTTTTCCGGCCCCGTTTTCCCCGAGCAGCCCCAGGATGTCGCCGCCATTGAGAGTCAGATCAACACCGTCGTTGGCCCGGACATGGCCGAAACGCTTGCTGATACCGCGCATCTCCAGCAGTGACGGGTTTTCCATAGTGAATCTTTCCGGCCTGCAACCAGCGGAGGGCAAGGATGCGGATGAACAGCGGAGCCGCTCGGAGGGGGCCATGGGCTGCCCGCCGCCACGCAACCGGCATCCGGCGGTGCGGCCGTCGGCGGCGCACCGCGCGGACCAGCACCTCGGATACCGGCTCCGGTCACATCATTTCAGATTTGCGGTTCGACAGACGCCTCAGTCGGACTTGGGAATCGATTCGTCGATGTTCACACGGAAAGTGCCGGCCAGGATCTCCTGTTTGCGCTTGGCCACAAGATCCTTGACATCGGCGGGGAGCTTGGTCTCAAACTTGTGATACGGCGCCAGGTAGGAGCCGCCCTTGGACATGAAGGAAAATCCGCCGAAATCCTGGGCCGTGAACACGCCGGCTTTCACCAGGTTGACCATATAGCTGACCGTCGGCCACATATCCCACACCGGCCCCGTAATGACATTGTCCGGCCCAAGACTGGACTGGTCCGACATGTTCGAAATCGCCAGGATTCCCTTCTCCTTGGCCGCTTCGATCACACCGAACCGTTCGGCGTAGATTACATCCACACCGGCTTCGATCTGCGCCAGAGCGGCTTCCTTGGCCTTGGGCGGGTCGAAAAAGGAACCGATGAAGGAAAACTTGCACTTGACCTTCGGGTTGACTTCCTTGGCGCCCGCATAAAAGGCGTTGGCCAACCGGTTGACTTCCGGTATGGGCATCGCCGCCACCACGCCGATGGTGTTGCTTTTGGTCATCTTGCCGGCGATCATGCCGGAAAGGAAAGCGGGTTCATGTATCCAGTTGTCGAAGACGCCGAAGTTGGGCTCGGCCGGGCCGATGCCGGAACCGAAAACGAACGCAATTTTGGGATAGTCCACGGCCACCCGGCGGGCGATCCGCTCGGCGCCGAAGGCATCTCCCGTGATGAGTTGGTAGCCTTTTTCCGCATATTCCCGCATGACCCGTGCAAAATCAGCGGATTTGACACTCTCGGACCATTCGTATTGAACCCCCAAGTCCTTTTTCGCCCGCAGCAGGGCGACATGTATCTGGTTCACCCATGGCTCTTCGATGGGGGTCTCAAAAACCGCGGCCACCTTAAGCGGGGCGGCAGCCAACAAAGGGGCTGCCAACCCGCTGCCCAGCACTAGGACAGCGACGAGAGATGCGATCAGAATCAGGCCGGTCGTTCGTGGGAGACACTTTCTCGAACCCATTTCATTTCCTCCTCTTCTCAGTGGTTGACGGCAGGCTACGATAATGCAACCTATTAAAAGTGTTTAATAAAATAATGTTTACAACGGAGCTGCTGTTCCATCGATGGCCACCCATATTTGATATGGCAGGCGAAAGCAAGCAATCTTTTGCGTTTCCCGGCACTATCTTTCAGGCGATCCGGTTCCGGTCTGATCGCTTGCGCTGAGGTGTCAACCTCACGAATTCGTGCATGCCGCTCATGAATCAAACATAGAAAATGGGGTCCAGTTTTTTCCGGCAGCGCAGAGCTTCGAGCATACCCACCGTACCGGTCATCATGTTGTCGCCCAGAGGGGCACCCCACACCATCGGCAAGCGGGACCCGGTCACCATTTTCCGCTTGGGGCCGGTGGCGATGATGGTATCGAGGGCTTCCGGACCGACAGTCTTGCGGATGTAGGCGCCGTGGCCGCCCTCGGCCAGGATTCCGGCGTGATCCAGGCGCCCGTCGGCCAAGTCCCGCAGCAACCCCTCCAGCCGCTCCCGGGTGATGTCCCGCGTGTGATACTCGACAAACCCGGCAAGTTCGCCCTGCAGCATGGCGGCGCAGACCGTGTGCGAGGTGGCGATGTCGAGCACCATGAACCGATCCGTGTTCCGGGCGGCCATGTCGCAGGCAGCACCGGTGATGGCGGCCATCCCGCTGTCCATCACGTAGATTTCGCCGGCCGGCAGCTCGCGCGCGCTTTTGGCTATGGATTGCAGCCGGTTCATCACCGGCGGAATCTCGCCTGCGGCGAACAGCAGCGTTTGCGGGAGCAGCTGCGCATCCAGCCGTTCGCGATAGAGGTTGTGACGGAAATCCAGGTGCGATACGCCTTGCGGCGGCACCCCGTGGTCCTGGGCGCAGATCGCAACGGCTTCGAACTCATAGGGCACGCCGAAGCCTTCCACGATCCGCTGCACCCGGTCCGCTTCCACATCCCTCAACACCAGGTGGGAATATTTTCCCCGCCTTCGCAGGGTTTCGGCCTCGTCATCGCCGACGACGGTGATTCCCCAGCCGCGGACGCGCGCCAGGTCGTGCGCCAGGGTGGCGGCCGCCGAGGCCGACATGAATACCGCGTGGGTCCCGGCCCGCCGGCGCAGGACGGTTGTCACCGGGCCCCCGCCCATCTCGCAGCCGGTGACCAGCAGATCGCCCGTCAGCCGCGCGGCGTGCTCCGCAATCGTCCGCACCGGCGAGACCGCCACGGCCTTGTAATGGTGCACGGATTCCGTGTCGTACCAGAGCACGTCCAGCGTGCCGGCGCCGATATCGAGCAGTAGAAAACGGCTCATCCGTCGAAACTCCGTTCGATCTATGCCGCCTCGACGCTGGTCTTTCTGGCCATGTAAAACTGCTTCGACCTGGCGAGGAGCGTCGGCAGGAACAGGAAGAGCAGCGCGCCGATAAGCAGGACGAGAGAAATGGGGTGTTGCAGGAATACCAGGTTGCTGCCCTTGGAGATGATCAGCGCCTGGCGGTAGGCCTGTTCCATCCGGCCGCCCAGAATGAGACCCAGGATCAGCGGCTCGACCGGGTACTTGTGCATGCGCATGTAGTAGCCCAGCATGCCGGCCCCGGCCGTGAGGATCAGGTCCACCTCGCTGTAGCTCAGCGACCACACGCCGATGGTGGAGATGACCAGCACGATCGGCATCAGGTACTTGACCGGCACGGTCATGATCCGCGCGAAGACATTCACGAGCGGCCAGTTCAGGATAAGCAGCAGCGCATTGCCGACGTACATGCTGGCGATCAGGGCCCAGATCATGCCGGCGTGCTTCTCGAACATGAGGGGGCCGGGGGTGATGTCGAGCATCATCAGCGCACCGAGCATGATCGCGGTCGCGCCGCCGCCGGGAAGGCCCAGGGTGAGCAGCGGCACGAGAGAGGCCCCGCTGGCCGCATTGTTGGAGGATTCGGGGTTGGCCACCCCGCGGATGTCGCCTGTCCCCAGCAGCTCCGGGTTTTTGCAGATCCGCTTCTCGAGATTGTAGGCGATGAAAGTGGACAGCGTCGCGCCGGCCCCCGGCAGCATGCCCACCAGAAATCCGAAAAATGTCCCGCGGGCGATCGAGGGCAGGCTGTAAACCACCTCCTTCCAGCTGACCCAGATGCCCGCAGCCTTGACCACCTCCGCGCGGGTGCCCTCTCGAACCTCCCGGGCGGTGATGATGACCTCGGTGAACGCAAACATGCCGATGGCCACCACGACGAAATCGATCCCGTCCTGAAGGAAGGGGTTGCCGAAGGTGTAGCGGGGGGCGCCGGAAACCAGGTCGATGCCGACGGTGGAGATCATGAGCCCCAGGCAGGTGGTCACGACGGACTTGGTGACGTTGGTGCCGGTGAGGCTCGCCACGGTGGCGAGCCCGAAGACCATGAGCGCGAAGAACTCCGCCGGCCCGAAATGCAGGGCATACTCGGCCACGGGCGCCCCCAGGAAGGTCAACACCACCACGGCAAAGGTCCCGGCGATGAAGGACCCGATGGCGGCGATGGCCAGAGCCGGTCCCGCCCGTCCCTGCATGGCCATCTTGTGGCCGTCGATGGTGGTGATGACGGAGGCGGATTCGCCGGGGATGTTCACCAAAATCGAGGTGGTGGACCCGCCATACATGGACCCGTAATAGACCGAGGTGAGCAGGATCAACGCCGTTGCGGGGGGCATGCTGAAGATCAGGGGGATCAGCATGGCCAGGGTGGCGGTTGGCCCGAGGCCGGGGAGCACGCCGATCACGGTCCCGATCAGGCATCCCACCAAGGCGATCAGCAGATTGAAGGGCTGAAGTGCGACGCCGAAGCCGTTTATGAGATGTTCAAACATGGTGCGGTCCTAGTCCCGATCCGGGTCGGGATCGATTGGCCGCCCACCCGGGCGGCAGCCGCAGCCCGGGTGGGGGTTGTTCGCTTCACTTCACCAGGGGCTCCAGCACGCCCAGCGGCAGCCGTACCCTCAAGCCCAGGGCAAAGCCGGTGTAGATCACGGTGGTTGCCACCAGCGCGAGCCCTGCCACCACCCACCAGCGCTGTTCGCCCAGGAGGGAAACGAACATCGCCAGCAGCAAGGCCGTGGCGACGGGGAAGCCGAGCGACGGCATGAGGACGAGATAGCCCAGGATAACGGCCCATATCGTGTAGAAATGCCAGTCGCGGGTGATGGGATCCCAAAAAGCGGCCCCGGAGGGTGCGGGCGCCTCGGGTGCATCCTCGTCTTCGTCCGCGGCTTCTTTTCGAAGGCGGGCAATCAGCCTGTGCGGGGAGACGAGCAGCCATACGCCGCTCAGTCCAAAGACGATCCCTAATAACCAGGGGAAGGTCGTGGGGCCGGGTACGCCCGGCACTTGGTAGAGTAAAGGCACATTCTGCGCTTCCCACAGGTAACCGATGGCCACCAGCAGGATGACCAGCCCTTCGACCTGTGTGCGTGTGATTTTCTTTTTGATGGCATTCATACCGACCATCCTCACCTCCGTGTCCTGCCCATCTTCGAGGAAGAGGGGCAGGACGCGCACCGACAAGACAGCGCCGAGCGGCGGAGTTATTTCAGAAAACCGAGTTCCTTCAGGAGGTCTTTGAAAGTGGCCAGCTCTGCGGTCACGAACTTGTCGAAATCGTCGCCGAAGCGATAGGTCGGCTCCCAGCCCATCTTTTCCCGCTCCGCAGCCCACTCGGGTGTGGCCACCATCTTCTGAATCGCTTCCGACCAGAACTTCACGGCTTCGGTCGGAGTCCCAGGAGCCATGTACACTCCGCGCCAGATCGGGTAGCTCACCTTGACGCCCTGTTCGTAGGTGGTGGGGATGTCCTTGAACTTGGTGGAGCGCTTCTCGGACAACAGCCCCAGGCAGCGGACCTTGCCCGCCTCGAACTGACCGGCGGCTTCGGAGATGTCTATGGCGCCCACTTCCGTGTGGCCGCCCAGCAGCGAGGTCAGGGCCTCACCGCCGCCCTGGTACGGGACGTAGACGATCTTGGTCGGCTCCACCCCGATCGCCTTGGCGAACAGCGCCGCCTTGATGTGGTCCTGGCCGCCGGGGGCCGAACCGCCGCAGAAAGTCACGGACTTCGGATCGGCCTTGAGAGCGTTGATCAGGTCGGCCAGGTTCTTGTACTTGGAGTCCGACTTCACAAAAAACCCGCCGATCTCGGCCCCGATCTGGGCAATGGGGATAATGTCCTTGTACGTGTGGGTGGTCCGGTTCAATGCCATGGTAAAAGTCAGCGCATTGGATGCGGCCACCAGCAGGTTGGTGTCGCCCTTGCGTTTCGTGATGACGTTGGCAATGGCGACCGCGCCGCTGCCGCCCGGCATGTTGGTAACATACATCGTCTCCTTCACGATCCCGCTTTTTTGGAGCGCGCTGGACGTGGAGCGGCAAACGGCGTCCCACCCGCCCCCGGGGTTCGCCGGGGCGATGCATTCCAACTGTCCTTTCGGCTCCCAGGCCCCTGCCGCTGACCACTGGCCGGCGGCCAAGAGCCCGACCGCCGCCACGACCGCGAGTGAAAGCAATCCCATCCGTTTCATGACCGAGCCTCCTTTTGTGGTTGAGTTAAAGACCGTACCGGGACATATACCCCGCTCAAATTCCGCGTACAATAAGATTCTTCCAGGACCAAGCCCGCAGCTTGCGCCAGCCGCGCTATTTCAATGATGCCTGGATGCCCAACCGGGGTATACGGCCTTTACGCCGCCGGCTTGCCGCTGATCCGGGCTATGCCCATTTTAGCCAAGGGCTGATCGCTCCGCTTCGACCAATCCTATGACGCCCTGATCCGCCAAGCTGCGAATTTCAGCTGTCGAAAACCCGCATTGGCGGTAAACCTCCAGCGACCCTTCGCCGACGCCGGGCGGATTAAGACGCAGGTCAAAGCCCGAACGATTCATGCGCAAAGGGATTTTCGGCAGCTTGGCGACTCCCCCGCCGGGCAGGCCGGTTTCAGCCAGGCTGTCGGACTGGTTGAGGTGAGGGTCTTCGAAAAGGTCCTGCGGCCGGGCCACCGGCGCAAACGGAATGCCGGCTTTTTCGGCGAGCGCCATCAGCTCGGCCTTTTTTACCCGTCCCAGGCGATCCTGCAGCGCGGGCCAAAACCACTCGCGCTGATCGATCCGGCCCTGGTTGGAGGCCAGGCGCGGATCCCGGCCCCATTCGGAAAATCCGAAGGTCTCGCACATCCGCTGCCAGTGCCGTTCGGACGTGACTCCGATGAAGACCTGCTCGCCGTCCGCGGTCTTGAACAGATCGTAGATCGACCAGGCCCGGCCCCGGTCCGGCATGGGCGGCGGGGCCTGGCCCGTGATGGCGGCGATGGCCATGTGCTGCCCCATGAGGAAGGCCACCGATTCGAACAGCGTGGCCTGCACCAGCTGGCCGCAGCCGGTGATTTTCCGCTGATACAGGGCGGCCAGGATGCCGATGGCGCCGTAGCTGCCGCCCAGGATGTCCGTGACGGAAGCACCCGCCCGCAGCGGCCTGCCGGAGGGGCCGGTCATGTAAGCCAGTCCGCCCATCATCTGCACCACTTCATCCAGTGCCGGCCTTTTCTCGTAGGGCCCGGGCATGAAGCCCTTCAGGGAACAATAGATCAGGCGGGGGTTGCGCTGCGCGCAGGCCGCGTAGCCGAGGCCGAGGCGGTCTACGGTTTCGGGCCCGAAGTTTTCGACGAGAACGTCGGCCTTCTCGACCAGCGTGAGCAGGACCGCTTTGCCTTTTTCGGATTTGAGATCGATCGAAATGCTTTTCTTGTTGCGGTTGAAACAGGTGAAGAAGCCTGCGCCGAACCCTTTCAGCCAACGCGTGTCGTCGCCCTTGCCGGTGCGTTCGACCTTGTAGACGTCGGCTCCCATGTCCGCCAGCACCAGGCCGCAGGTCGGCCCCATGACGGTATGCCCCAGTTCCAGGACCATGATCCCCTCCAGGGGAAGCTTCCGGGCGGTGTTCATCTTCTTCATTTCTCCTTAGTTCATCCGGGTCGACCCGGGAGGGTGCCGATCTGCGGTCAGGCTTTCTCCCATCCCAGCTGCCGGGAGATCTTCAGGCCGGCAGCAAGCATCAGCTGCGCGAATGCGTTGCGGGTGGGGGGTGTAAAACGGCTGATCGGCCCCGCAATGCCCAGCGCCCCGACCAGGTTGCTGGCGGCATCGAACAAGGGCACCGCGATCGCGCAGGCATCCGGGTTTCTCTCCCCGATGCTGACGGCATATCCCTGCTGCCGGATCCGCTTCAACTCCTTCAGCAGCCTCTCCCGGTTCGTGGTGGTCTGCGGTGTGCGTTGCGGCAGGCGGGGATGTTTCAGCACCGCCTCCAGCACTTCCGCCGGGGAATAGGCGAGAAGGACCTTGCCTCCGGCGCCGGCGTGCAGGTCCATGTGCTGCCCCTCCGTGACCGTGTATCGCACCGCCTGGGTGCCCTCCTCGCGGGCGACCACCACGCGCTCGAGCCCCTGTCTTGCATACAGAGAAACCGATTCGCCGGTCTTTAACGCAAGCCCGCGCAGGATGGGCCTCACCAGCGACGCGAGGCCCTGGTTGCGTTCGAACATCCGGCTCAGGGCAAATACCTTCGGGCCGGCGCGGAAGGCTCCGGTGCCGGAATCGACGCTGAGGTAGCCCTTGTGAACGAGTGTACCGGCCAGCCGCATCACCCGGTTGCGGGTGAACCCCGTGGCGTCGATCAGCTGTTTGACCGTCAGCAAGGAATCCTTCAGGAAACAATCGAGTATATCCAGTGTCGCCAGCACGGACTCCACGTGACGTTCGGCCTGTTTCATCGGGGCTTTCACCGGTTGCAGCTCCCCTGGGACCTGAGCACGCGATTCATGCGCCCGGGAAGCGGCCTTCCGAGCAGCGCTTCATACGCGTCCACCGCCTTGCAGAGCGCTTTCGGATCGACTCCGGTGCCGGCCATCTGAGGGACGATCCTGGGATGCACGAAGGAGCCGACCTGCAGCCGCTTGACGCCGGCAGCTGCGAGCAGCCGGAAGAGGGTCAGCTTGTCTTCCAGCCGCAGCACCTTCGGCTCGGACTGCAGGCCGTCTCGCAGGGATTCGTCTTCCGATGTCACGCGGGCCATGCTCGATTCTGTATTGGGTTGGCTATCAAATAGCCATTCAAGCTATCATATAGCTTACCATGGCACGACGGCCGCGGCCGTGTCAAGGACTTTCGAGGTCTGAAGATCGCGGGGGAGAATAGGATCGGTTGCGGCGGCGCGCTGACGGGTTGTCCGGGTGTCGGCGACGGGTGCTGCTCCCGCAAGGCGTGGAGGGCCTGAAATCGAAGATTTCCCGCGCCCGGCGAGCGGGAGCAGGGGGATTGTCAATGCCGTGCGGCTGCTTGCGCATTGCTTTTCTATTTTACCGCCAGCGTTTCCCCCCGGCGCGGCACGACAACGTCATAGCCTTCCGTTTTCAGCTCCTCTGCAAATGCCAGCGCCTGTGCCGCTTCGCCGTGCACCAGGGCAATTTGCTTGATCCGCAGGTTGGACTGCTTCAAAAAGCGCCGCATCTCGTCCTTGTCCGCATGGGCGCTGAAACCGCCGATCTTGGCCACGTGGGCCTTGAGCGGGTATTCCTTGTTCAGCAGCTTCACGAGCGGCGCCTCGCCCTTTCTCCCGGCCTGCGCATAGGACAAGCCGAGTTCTTCGATGCGCCGGCCCAGGGTGTTCTGGGCCATGTAGCCGACGATCAGGATGGTGTTCCGCTCGTTGTGGATCTTGAAGCGCAGGTGGTGCAGGATCCGGCCGGCCTCACACATCCCCGAGGCGGCAATGACGATCTGGGGCTTGTCTTCCCGGTTGAGGAGCATGGACTCCTGCACCGAACTGACGAACTTGATCTGATCGAAACGAAACGGGTTTTCCCCTTTGGAGAGGAAGGTCGCGTGCGTCTCCGGGTCGAACACCTCGGGGTGCTCCGCGAACACCCGGGTCAGGTTGGATGCGAGCGGGCTGTCCACGTAGATCGGGATGTTGCGCAGGGTGTGCTCGTCAGCCATCTCGTGCAGGAGGTAGAGCAGGACCTGGGTCCGGCCGAAAGCGAACGCCGGGATCAGCACCGTGCCCCCCCGCTGCAAGGTTTCGTCCAGCACGGCCTTGAGCTGTCCCTTGAGGTCGGACACGGCCTCATGCCGGCGGTCGCCGTAGGTGCTCTCCATGACCAGCAGGTCGACGTCGCGCTCCGCCTCGGCGAAGACGAGGGTGGGGTCATTGAGAATCGGTTTGCCGAAGCGGCCGATGTCCCCCGTGAACGCCAACCGGACGGTGCGCCCGTTCGCGTGGGAGGTGATCACGCTGATGGCCGAACCCAGAATGTGCCCGGCGTCGTAAAAGGTGCAGGTCATCCCGTTGCCGACCGTGACCGTGCTGCGGTAGGGATAGCCGTCGAGATAGGAGAGCGACTTCTCGGCGTCGGCCGCCGTGTAGAGAGGTGCGACGGCCTCGAGGCGCAGCTTGGCGATCAGGTCGTTGATGGTGCCCACGTTGAGCTCGTGGCGGCCCTTTTTGAGGAGCAGCTTGGTCTGTCCCAGGTCCGGGGCGTTGTCGTTGCCGCCCGGGCAGGCGAAACGTTTCTGGGTCAGCGCCGAACGCACGGTCTTGTAGTTCAGGTAGTTCGCGTCCGACTCCTGAATGCTGCCCGAATCCGGGAGCAGATACTCGCAGGCCGAGGCCGTGGCGCGCGTGCAGATGACGCGGCCGGGGAATCCGTTCTGGGTCATCACCGGGATCCGCCCGGAGTGGTCGAGGTGGGCATGCGATAGCACGACATTGGTGAGCAGGCCGGGGTCGAAGGGCAGAACCCGGTTTTTCTCGGCGGCCTCCCGGCGCCGACCCTGAAAGAGCCCGCAGTCCAGTAAAACGCGGTCGCGGTCCGTGGTGATGAGGTGCATGGATCCCGTGACTTCGCGCGCCGCACCGTAAAAAGTGACCTGCATGGGGTTCTCCCTTTGGTGTTGTTCAAGGCGAATGTCCTGTTAGGTAGATAATGATCGCCGGCATGTCAACCCATATCGAGCGCAACAACGGGCCAAGCCCCCGGCCATTTCGGCCAAACTCCGGCCGCTCACCGATTTGATCTTTGAAATTGGGGGCACGTGTGGCATATTCTGTCATCGCCACTCGGGTTGACTCAATTATAATTCATTCCGCACCCGCTCCGGGTGCACACCGTCACCGCGAACAAGAGGATCCTGTTCGAATGCTGATGCTGCCAACGGTTTTGCCGGCTGCCGTTTTGATGATCAGCGCGGGCCTGCTGATCGTCTTCTACCGGGCCATCCGGCAGCGCCGGCACTCCGCCACCTCCCCGCTGCCGGCCATGGGGGACGCGCGCGTTCCCGGCCAGGCGCTGCTGGAGGAAATCGACCGGATCGACCAGGAGATCGGGGACTTCACGGCCGGCAGCCTGGCTTTCCTCGCCCTGCTTGTCGGGGTGATCATCGCCGATGTGTATTTCGGCGAACCCGAGACGCGGGCGTTGTCCGCCGCCGGGTCCGGGGCGGTCGGGATCGCCTTTTACGCGCTCAGCCTCACGCGGCTCACCCGCCTGATGCGGGACCGGCGCCATCTGCGGCTGGGCTATGAGGGGCGTGTCGCGGTCGTGCGGGCGTTGAGCTGCCTCTCCCCGGAAGGCTATCGCGTCTATCACGACGTGCCGGCGGAGGGATTCACCATCGATCATGTGGTGGTGGGGAAGAAGGGCGTGTTCGCGCTGGAAACCACGACGCGGCCTAAGCCGGGCCGGGCCGGCGGCGTCGGGCCGGCTACGGTGGTCTATAACGGGCACGTACTGTTCTTCCCGCGCACCACCGACGATCACACCGTCGCCCGGGCTGAGAAACGGGCGGAGTGGCTGTCGGAGTGGCTCGGCCGCACCACCGGCGAGGAGGTGGCCGTACGCGCCGTCGTGGCGGCTCCCGGGTGGTTTATCAAGCGCACGACGCCCGCCGGCATCCCGGTCGTCAACCCGAAGCAGATCCCGTCGCTGTTCGAGCACATCAAGCCGAGGCCCCTCACCGGCGCCCAGATGGAGGGCATTGCGCGCAGGCTCGAACAGGCCACCCGCTGAGCGGACGCACTTACGGCCGGCTTCGAATCCGCCTTGGCTGGGGGGTGTCAGGCCCGGCGCAGGAAGGAGCTGCGCGTCATCCCGGCGCCGACGGAGTCGTAGAGGATGGTGCGGGCCTGCCTGAGGCGCTCCAGGTTGCGGTTGACGGGGAATCCCTGGATCGTGTCGGGCGTGAGAGCGCCGCGCGCAAGATCGTAGGGCAGCCGCTGCATGCAGACCACCGAGCAGTTGCCCCGCTCGTGGATGTTCGTCACCATTTTCTCGGCCAGGAAGCGGGCGACCTTTTCACGTTCGGCCGTTTTCCCATCCGCAAGCACCTGCTCGAGGGTCAGGGGCAGCATGGCGAAGTTCGCCTGGTGTTCGATCAAAAGATCGATGTCCTGCAGGCCGAGCCGGTTGGCGGCGAGCAGGGCCGAGAGGTGCGCCTTGGCCCCCCGCGTGGCATAGAGGAACACGCCTTTCCCGTCCATCACGCCATAGACCCCGTCTTCATCGAACCTGGCCTCGATGAAGCCTGCAAAACAGCCATGGCTGCGGGTCAGCGTGTCGATGACCCCCTTGGCGGGAGAAACCCGGGCGGCGGGCAAGCCTTCGATAAGGCTGAGGCGGACCGGCTGCCCTTTTTTGAGGAAAACTGCCGCCAGCCTGCGATATTTGCCCGAGGCCGTATACGCGCTGGCCACCCGTTGCACGGTGTGCGCGCTACCGTCGGTGCTCATCAGGTCGTAGCCGAAACCGGCGCCGTAGGCTTCGTAGATTTCAAAGGCCGTGCGAAAATTCTTGAAGGAACCGGCGGCGGCTTCTCCTGGGAAAAGCCGTTCCATCAGCGCGTGCTGCAGCCGGACGGCGGTGGCCGGAATCCGGTGTTCGATTTTGCCCAGTTGGTTATCGACAATGATGCCGTCCAGGCGGCCTTCGCGCGCCCAGGGCAGGAGTGCTGCCGCGATGGATCCGATGAAGTCCCCGCTGGTCTCGACAGTAGCCTCGGCGCTCACGCGGCCGGGGCCGGAGCTTCCGGCGAGTCCCCCGATTTCCAGCGCCGTGGCCAGGGCGTCGTCGCCGAAGATGATGTTGCTCGTGTCCAGGGGCTTGAAGGCCTCGGCGCGATGGATGTTCTCGGCGCCGACGATCACGGCGAGGTCCCCCGATTCAAGCATTCCTGCCAGTGCCAGCATGTAAAGCGCCTCCACGCTCACGTTGAACCCGGGGCAGCCGGCATAGAGGTCGAATACGAGCGCCCGGGGGCAGGTCTGCCGGATGCGGTCGTACAGGTAAAGGCTGGTCGGTCCGGGGTCGAATTTGTCCTCGCCGATGTTGGTGGCGGCGATGAGCACGCGGAAGCGGGCCGGGTCGATGCCGGAGGTATCGAGCAGATCCTGGAACGCGGTCACACCGATGCGCTCGTCCAGGGAAGCGACCCGGCGGGTGCGCACACCGATGCGCTCTTCGATGGTCTGCCGGCTGACGGGAATGCCACCCTTGAAGCGCATGCCTTGGTTTTCGTAAATAGAATTGTCCAGCCGGGTCCCGCCGTTCCAGGCGCCCTGAGCGACGATGTCCAACACGAATTCCGGAGCAACCATTTTTCCCCCATCCCGCACCCACGTGGAAAGACTCAATGTACGAGGTCGTCAGACGTTGAAACGGAAGTTGATGATATCGCCGTCCTGGACCTCGTAGGTCTTGCCCTCCAGGCGGAACGTCCCGCGGCGGCGCGCCTCGGCCGTCGAGCCCGCCGCCATGAGATCCTCGTAGGAGATCACCTCCGCCCGGATGAAACCCTTCTGGATGTCGCTGTGAATCGCGCCGGCCGCCTCCACGGCCGGGGTGCCCCGGCGGATGGTCCAGGCGCGGACCTCGTCGCTGCCGACCGTGAAAAAGGCAATAAGCCCCATGACCTCGTAGGACAGCCGGATCATCCGTCCCATGGCGGAAGTGCCGATCTGGTATTCCTTGAGGAACTCGGCAGCGTCCTCCTCGCTCATGCGGGCGAGTTCCTGTTCGAGTTTTCCCCGCAGCACCAGGCATTTTTCCCGATCGGCGATGTCCCCGATGGCGGGCAGCGCCGGGTCGCCGTCCTCGTTGTTGAAGAGCACCAGCATGGGCTTGGCGGTGAGCAGCGCAAAGCCTCTCAGCGGCTTGGCATCGGATAGCTCGGGTTTGCGGCGCAGCAGGGTTTCGGCTTCGAGCAGCCGGCGGCACTCGGTCAGGAGCTGCTGTTCCTCGAGGTTCGATTTTTTCCCGCGCCGGTGGTCGAGCTCAATGCGTTCCAGGCGCTTTTCCACCTGCACGAGGTCCGAGAGGATCAGCTCCTGCTCCACCGCGCGGACGTCCGCAGCCGGGGTGCGGTCCGGTCCGTGATTGCGCACCACGTGGATCAGGGCGTCGCAGTCCTTCACGGGCAACCAGGGGTTGGCCTCCTTCTTCTGGCTTCCCTGGCCGGCGAGGAAATAGTCCACCTGGGCATAAATGGTCTTCTGGGGCTCGAACATCAGGCTCAACCGGTCCACGCGCTCGTCGGGCACGCGCACCACGGCAATCCGGTCCTCGCCGCGGGAGGCGGTTTCGCCTCCCTGGCGGGTCAGGGCCTCGAAGGTCGTGGACCGGCCGGAGAGGGGCAGTCCGATGATACCGAGTTTCATGGGTCTATACCTTTCGGTTCAAGAAAGGGATGGGGTTGGATTATGTTCGCATTTAAAAAAAACTGCACCGTTTCCGGTGCAGGATCGGAAGCTTGGATCCAAGCCATTTTTATACTGAATTCATCGTTCGAATCAACCCCTGTTTTCGAAGCATGGGCATCCGGGCGGATCAGGACGGGCCCCTCCTGCCGGAGGCCAGATCCTTGATCGAAACCGTTCCATGGGAATCAAACGGCAGCGTCGACGGCATGAGCCCGCCGCCCGCCATCCGCACCCTGCCTTTGATCCGGTAGCTCAAATCCTCTCTCTGCTGCAGCCCGAACAAGCCCTTGATGATATCGATCACCGATGAGTAGACCGTGACCGGCAGGGTCTCCGACCCGAAAGCCTGCACCTTGACCGGGGTGTTGGAAATGCCGTAGGCAAAAGGCTTGCCGTTGATTTCCAGGTCGCAATCCACGCCGATGACATCCAGGTCCATATCGTTGGGGTTCATCACCCGCAGATGGACCAGAAACGCCGTCTCCAGCCCCTTGCGCTCCAGCACCTGGATGCTGGAAAGCAAGATCCGGGGGGACTCGATCGGCTTGCCGAGGCCGGCACAGCCGCTCATCAGCCCGGCCAGCAGCAGGGCGGCCGCGATGGAACCCTTCGTCGCTTTTCGCATAAGCATCATCCCTCACGGTTCGGTTGCGGGCGATCAAGGCGCTGTAAGACCGCGCCCCAGGCCGTGATCCTGCGGTGCGAGGATAGTGTCAATGCTCACGGAAGCTGAAGCTCGAAGCTGAACGCTGAGCGGATGGGGTCTTTTCCTTTGAGCTTGGAGCTTTGAGCTTTGAGCCGATGTTGCCTCGGCCGACAGCCCGATGCTGGTTTTTCGACACCCTGCTATTGTTTGCGCGGCAGGATACCCTTGAGGATCTCGCTGGCTTTTTCCTTGACCGGCGCCGCCCCCGCGTCCGACGGGCCTAGGAGCTGTTTGAGCTGGTCCTTTGCCAGGTTTTCCACGTCGGGGCGAAAACCGGGGCTGGCAAAGGTGCCCGACACAAGGATCGGAATCCCTAGACCGCTGCGGTCCTTAGCGTCGCCCTGCCCCTTGATCGTGCTGACCAGTTTCGGTTCCACCCGGAAGTCCAGGGTTTCCTTCACCAGGTCCGCGTTACCGGCGGCCGCCAGCCGCAGCAGCGGGGATTTCATGGCGGCCTCGGCGGTATGGAACACCCCGTTCTGGAGGGTGAAGGGGACCACCAGTTCGGAGAAATCGGTGCGGGGTTTCGGGCCGCTCGGCACCTCTCCGCGCAAGCCGGATTTCACGTCGCGCACCATGCCCGCCAGATCTACACCGACGATGGCGCCGTCCTTGAAGTCGAGGCGGCCCTTGCCGTTCAGCGTCTGTTTGATGCGGGCGGGGTCGTCGCCGGTCATCGAGAGCGCAACCTGGGCGTGGGTGGCGCCCTCCAGGAAATCCTTGCCGGCAAGATCTTTCAGGAGCGGATTGATCTGCAGATTGGCGACGGTCAGCTGCAAATCGGTGACGGGATTTGCGCCCCTCACGTTCACCACGCTCTTGCCGGAAGCCGTTCCCTGATAGAGGTTCATGACGAAGGGGTCCAGGGACAGGATCCCGTCCCGGGCCGTGACCTTCAGATTCACGTCCTCCAGCCTGGCCTGGTTCACGCTGAGCTTGCCGATCTTGACGGTTCCATTCAATACCAGCGTACGCAGCGGCCCGTAGTCGGTCTGGCGCTCGTGGGTCGCGGGTTTGGCGTCCGCCGGCCGGCCGGCGGCGGCCGGCGCCTTCGGCGGCAGATAGCGGTCGATGTCGATGTGATCGAGGTTGAGGTCGAAGACCAGATTGGGTTTGGAGAACTCGGCAGCGGTCGCGGCAAAGCTCAGCTTCGAGTCGTCCAGGCTGAGCACGGCCCCGGTAAGCGCCACGGCTTTGGCGTCGGCCTTGACGGCGGCTTTGAGCGCCAAGCGGTCAAGCGCCTTCGCGTCGGCCGTGGGGGGCAGGGACTGTCCGATCTCGGCAAGGAGCTTGCGCGGCGAGAACTCCGCCACGTCCAGGCTGACATTGATCCGGGGGGCCACCAGCAGGTTCTCGACGCTGCCATTCAGCTGCAGGTTCATCTGGTTGAAAGCGCTGACCTTCAACTCCAAAGGCAGCGTGCCTTGGCCGAGATTAGCCCCCACCGGCCCGAAACGCCCCTCGGCCGAGACGGGCTTCTGATCGACCAAGGCTGAAATGGAGATCCGGACCGGACGGTCCATGGCCACATCCTTGAGCAGGATGTTCAATCCGGAGACTTCGTGGCGCGATCCGGTCCCGTGGTCGATCCGCATCACGCTCCCGTTTCGCAGGCTCAGTTCGCCAACGGCGAGCGACGTGATGGGCAGACCGGGCATGGCGCCGGGCGCGCTTTTCGCGGCCGGGGCCGGTGGCTTCGCGTCCGGGCCGCTGCTCCCGAAATCCCAGCTGACGCGGCCATCCTGGTTCTTGACCATGAAAATGCGCGGCTCGTTGATGATGAGGCGATCCACCTGGACTTCCCGGGAAAGCAGCGGCATCAATCGGATGCGGACCTCAAAGGATTTCACCACCGCGAATTCTTTTTCAACGAACCCGGGGCTGTTTCCCAGCCGCAGGTCGGAGAAGGACACCCCCGCCCACGGGAACAGGGAAAGGCGCACGTCATCGCCCACGGACACCGGCCGGCCGCTGACCTCGCTCAGGTATTTTTCCAGCGGCGCCTTGAACTGCTTCACGTCGACAAAAGCAGGAATGATCAGGAAGGCGGCGATCACCACCACCACCACACAGACGACCACCAGCCCCGCCCATTTCAATATGGCTTTCATGTCGCTCTCCCCTGCATTTTTCGCTGTCCGGCCTTGCGCACACGCATCGCCGTCCGCTCCCTGCATCACCTGCATTTCACGTTGGAAGCTATCTTAAAAGTGCATCTGACCGTCGATGGCGGCGTGGCCCGCCTCTGAAATATGTTCACCGCCTGCTGCGGCTTGCGCTTTTTCATCGGCGTGCGCCTTGCCTCCGGCTGTGATCTGCTATTTTTGAGTTGGCTTCTATTTACGTTGCCGCAATGGTAAGCACCGGTTCACCGGGATTCAACGCAACTTTCGATTCATGGAACACTCGGCCATGGAACCCCCGGTCTGATATACCCACGGGAGCCTGTTGCGCGGGCCGTTAATTTCACGCAATGATTACAAATAGATACAATATATTGGGGGTAGTGCGGTATTGACATACAACAGGAAGGGGGATAATATGGAATTAATTTTCGGAACCTGGTACGTCCGCGGTACGGCCGGTGCGGCGCGGACTTGCAGCCTGGATTGCCTCGATTGCGCTCAACTTCACCTCGAGCGAATTCACCATTTTCCGGTACCGGCCAATTTTTGAGTGCGAGGGGAGAGAGGTCCTATGATGACGGTTGCGCGGTTGCACGAGTTGTTTGAATCCCACCCGGACAAGGCTATGCTCGGGTTCGAGGGCCAATGCCACGACTGCGGTAAGGATGTGAACGTGGCGGTCGCGCTCACCCCGGAGGGGTTTGCCATCAGTGGTGGGGCAGTCTACGAGCCCGAGCCCGACAAGTTCCACAACAAATGCGATGACTGCTACCGCAAGAGCCCGCAACTATCCAACTACCGCCGGTGCGAAGTTTACAGCCGCGTGGTCGGATACCTGCGGCCGGTGGCGCAGTGGAACGAGGGCAAGCAGGCGGAATTCACGCACCGCAAGGCGTATCGGGTGTGACAAAACAAAAAGGTCCAAGAAGTCTAGAATAAACGAAACAGCACCTGGCCGCTATTCGCTTGAACCCTTGACCTCTCGGACCCTGTGGTATCTACTTTTTCCGCCCGGCCAGGGCATTCTGGAGCTTTTCGGCCAGAGCGCCGAGGGAACCCTGGGTCCCCGGAGTGAAGCTCTGCCACTCGCTCTCGTCGTCCGTGCTGCCCGGAGCGAGCGAGATCCGGCGTTTCGGCACGCTGATCTCCTCCACGGCCACCGTGAGGGTGTCCCCTTCCCGGGCCTTTTCCAGCGCACCGGCGGCCGAAGACCGGCGGATGCTCCCCATGGGCAGAAGCCCGGTGATGCCAGGTGCCAGGCGCACGAAATAGCCGAACTTCTCCTTTTTCTCGATGACGCCCTCAACCCGCTTGCCCACGGGGAAGCGTTCGAGGACCTCGGCCCAGGGGTCGCCCTCGGCATCTCTCAGGCTGAGAGAGATACGCCGTTTCTCCGGCTCCACGGCCTTGACCACCACCGTGACCGTTTCGCCCGGAGTGACCACGTCCTCCGGCTTCACCACCCGCCGGGTGTAGCTCATCTCGCTGATGTGCACCAGGCCTTCCAGGCCCGGGCCGATTTCGACAAAGGCGCCGAAGGGCATACAGCGGGTGACCTGGCCGCGGACGACATCCCCCGCGTGCACGTTGTCCTCCACGCTGAGCCAGGGGTCTTCCTCGAGCTGCTTGATGGAGAGCCCGATGCGGGTCTGCTTCGCGCCGGGGGGGGTATCGATGCCAAGGACCTTGACCCGCACGCGGCTGCCGGGCTGCAGCATGTTCTCGGGGGCGGCCGTCCGGGACCAGCCGATTTCGGACACGTGCACCATGCCCTCCACTCCGGGGGAGAGCGCCACAAACGCACCGAAAGGCATGATCCGGGTGACCTGGCCGTCGAGAACATCGCCCGGTTTCAAGGTCTCCATGAACTGCTTCCGGGCGATCTCCAACTCCTGACTCAGGAGCGCGCGCCGGGAGACGACGATGTTGCGGCCCTTGTCCTCGAAGCGGGTGATCAGGAACTGGTAGGTTGTCCCCACGTGGACCGAGGGGTCCGACCCCGGGGCGATGTCGATCTGGCTCGCCGGGCAGAAGGCTCTGTGCTGCATGACCTCCACATGGAAGCCCCCCTTGCAGGGTTCCTTGACCTTGCCCTCCACCGGCACCTTCTTCTGATAGGCCTCGCGCAGGGCCTGGGCCCCGCCGGCGCCGGATATGGCCCGGGAAAGGCGGATTTCGCCTTCGCCGACGGCGGCCACGTAAAGTTCGAGCTCGTCGCCCTCGGCGACGGTGAGGTTCTGATCGGCATCGAGAAGTTCGCTCCGTTCGACCACGGCGTCGATCTTCATGCCGGTGTCGACGAAGACTGTGTCCTTCCCGATTGAAATGATACGCCCTTTTACCCGGTCGCCAATATGCACCTCGGCGGCCTTGCCCGGGCTGAAGGCTTCGAGCATTGCCGCAAAGTTCTCTTCGACAGGTTCGCTGGGTTGATCCATCATGACATGTGCTCCTCCCGCATGTGATCATCGGCGGTCTGCGCCGTCCGATTCATGACTAATTACCAGCACCGGGGTGCGGTTGCAAGGCGAAATCAGAGATTGACAAAGCGGAGCGCCTAAGATAGGCCGCTGAGGCAATGACCCCGAAGGAGAGGCCATGGCTGAGCGCGGTTATCTGATGGAAAGTGAAGAGGAGGCCATCCGTCTCGATGTCAAGACAGACGCACGGGCCGTGGAAAGACAGGCGCGCTGGGCGGGCCTCAAACCCGGGATGCGCGTGGCCGACCTCGGCTGCGGCTCGGGCAAGACCACCTTGCGCCTACACAAGCTTGTCCAGCCCGGGGGATCGGCCCTCGGCGTGGACATCGCCGGGCAGCGCATCGACTACGCCCGGCAGCACTACCGCGCCGAGGGGCTTGAGTTCACCATCAGGGACATCCGTGATCCTCTGGACGATCTGGGCCGCTTCGATTTCATCTGGATCCGTTTCGTGCTCGAATACTACCGGACCGAGAGCGCCGAGATGGTCCGCAACGCGGCCCGCGCGCTCGCCCCCGGCGGCATTCTTTGCCTGGTAGACCTCGACTGCAACTGCCTGCGCTTCTGCGGGCTGCCCGCGCGCGTCGAGCGGGCGGTGACCGGGATCATGGAGCAGCTCGAAAAGCGCCGCGACTTCGACCCCTACGTGGGGGTGAAGCTTTACTCCTTCCTTTATGACTTCGGTTTCGACGACATCCGGGTCAAGGTCGTCCCGCACAACCTCATCTACGGCACCTTCAAGAAAAACGAGAAGTTCAACTGGACGAAGAAGGCGGAGATCGCCGGCAAGCTTTCAAGGTTTGATTTCAAGGAATACCCGGGCGGGATCGACGAGTTCATCGCCGAGCTCCAGCGGCACTTTTCAGACCCGCGCGTGTTCACCTACACGCCCCTCGTGATCTGCCGGGGAGTGCACCCCGGGCGTTGAACGGTCCTGCCGCTTATCGGAGCGGCCTCTCTCACGGGGGAGGCCGGGAATCATTTTTAAACGTGCCGGAGCATGCGGTTGACGTATTTCAGGTACGCCTGACCCTGGCCGTAGATGTGAAACGCCCAGAGGTTGTAAGTCTTTTCGACGGGCATGCCACTGTTCTGCGCATAGGCCAGGGGGAAAATGAGCGCCGGCACCTCCTGCTGGCCGGTGGCCTGCGTCACCGCGCGGATGCCGGCGGTGAGGGTCGCGCGGGACAGGCCCTCGGGATCGAGCACCACGGCGTGAACACAGTTGGTCAGCTCCGAGAGGTTGAGGCCGATCTCCGAGACGTGGGCGAACATCAAGGCCTTCAGCCGGCCGTCGCGCTTCAGCGAGAACACGTGCCGTTCGCGCCTGAACCCGAGCTTCTGAAACTCCCGGCACAAGCCGTCGCTCTGCCAGGTGGCGGGCTCCAGATCCAGGGCCTTGAGCATGAGCCCGCCGGAGGCTTGCGCGTAGAAGTATTCCAGGTCTTCCACATCACCGGCTGCCGCCGGCATCAGTTGCCAGCCCTCCGGGAGGCTGTCGGCCTCCGCCCCGGCCTTCGACATGCTCAAGTAGGCGAACGAGTCCACCGAGCAGCCCCGGGGGTTGTCGACCAGCTTGGCAAACCCGCCGAACAGCCGCTGGGGGAACTTGTTCTGGGGCCGGTAGTAGCACACCAGATAGTCCATGTGCAGGCTGCGGAAACGGAACGTGTCGTGCGTAAAGCGCCCGATCTGATCGAGCACGACCAACCCGGCCTTGTTCAGCGCGGACTTGCGGGCGGCGTGGTGATGGATCAGCCAGGAGTTCTGCCAGAACCGGAGCATCGCCATGTGGCCGAGGATCACGCCGTTGTCCTGGTAGACAAAGTGCCGGGCGATTTCGGGGCTGCGCGTGTAGAGCTTCTCGTAGGTTTGCTTTATCGGCTCCTTGTTCTTGTGGATCAGGGCGTACTTCTTGGGATAGATGAACCCGGTCTCGAACAGGAAGTCCCAGAGGGCCTCCAGGTCCAGGTCGTTGCAGATGTAGGAATTCTTGTCCTTCACCTGGTGCAGCAACGCCAGCATTTTAACGTGGTCCCGGGCGCTCACATCGATCAGCGCCAGCCCGCAGTGGACCCGCAGGGCGTTGTCTTTCAGGGCGGCGGGTTTGCGGAAGACCACCTGCGCGCTGCACGTGATCGAGAGGCTGTCGGCGAAGCGGATTTCGATCTCGGGCAGGATCAGGCCCGGCAGGAGGACGGCGGCATGGTCGTCCTCTTCGACCGAGAGCCCGGACCCGGACAGGTCGACGACTTTGAGGTCCACGCGCTTGCGGGTAAGCGGGTGCCGGAAGATCAGGTTGGGCGACGGGCTCAACTTCTGGCGCTGGCTCCGGATCTCGGCCTTGCGATAGCGCTGGATCTCATGCTTCAGAGGTTCCAACACGTAGCTGCGGCTGGACGCCCCCTGGGAGTGCCGCAAAACGCGGCATTCGCCCGAATAGTAGGTCTGGTTGCCGTCAAAAAAAATGCCGGTAACCGGCAGGCTTGCATCGATCCAGCCGAAGCTCTGGGGCGGCGCGGCTGCAAGCTCGACCCGGAAGGAGCCGGCATTGAAATCCAGCAGCGTGCCGGAGAACGAGGATGAATTCTGGATCACGACCACGGAAATGTCGCGGCAGCGCTGGCGTTCGACTTTGCGGTGGCTGGTCTCGAAACTCACCCCCGGCAAGGCCAGCCGGGCGCCCCGATCATCGATCTCGAGGACTTCCACGACGGCCTTGATGAACTTCTGGCCGCGGGGGACGAGGATGTATTTCAGATCGTGCCATCGCAGCAAGGAGGCGACGTCGGTCTTTTCCGCCCACCGGCACTCCAGGATTTCTCCGAGACACGGCTGGGGAGCGGCCGCCATGGATAACTCCCGGTCGCATTGACGATGGGTGAAGTGAACCTGAATCACCTCGTCCTGGAAATGGACGAAGTTCAGGCGGTTGACCAGGTGCTCCCTGAGAACCTTGCGGCCTTCTTCGGGCGTGCTCGACTCGCCGGGCGTTGGCTCGGGCTTGGTCAGCAGGCCCTTCTCACCCGCCGTGACCTCGGCGGGCGGGGAGGTCTGCGCCGCTGGCTCCGGATGGATTTCGACCACGGTGTGAGGGTCAGGAGTGGTTTCGATCAGGACCAGATTTGATTGGAGGCTCTCCATAACATCCTGCTTGTGCGCGAGGGTATCCGCCGCTTTAAACACCGTTACGCCGCCTGTCCGGCAAGGCGGTGCAGCACTGGTCGATTTCCGTTGCCGGCCGACTCCGCTGTTTTCCAAACGACCCCATGCATCGGAAAGAACAAGACGGCATTTTTCTATAATCCATTTCTTTATATCAATCAAGCAACTTATTAATGTAGATGTTTTTCAAGCTTTTCGTCGCACGCTGCCCTGATGAGGCGCAGGCAGCGCCTGTCCGAGCCGAAGGAGTGCAAAAAAGAGAAGCCGGATATTGCTTTGGCGTCGATCTGCAATATGTTTTGAGCCAAAAATATGGTGATTTCAGGATGCAACCCGCAGCGCGGGTCGTCAAAGGAGTCGAACCGAATGGGCAATCAAATTCGCACCACTTTGCTGCTGGCCTCGCTGACCGCCTTGATCGTCCTGATCGGGAACTGGCTCGGCGGGCAGCAGGGGATGCTCGTGGCCCTTCTGGTGGCCGCCGGCATGAACTTCTTCAGCTACTGGTTCTCGGACAAGATCGTTCTCAGAATGTACGATGCCCAGGCGGTGGGACCCCAGGAAGCCCCCGAGTTATGGAAAACGGTACAGACGCTCTGCCAACGGGCCCAGCTTCCCATGCCGAAGGTCTACGTGATCCCTCAGGAGGCGCCGAACGCCTTCGCGACCGGCCGCAACCCCGAGCACGCGGCAGTGGCCGTAACCCAAGGGCTGCTCAAGCTCATGGGCCGGGAAGAGTTGATGGGTGTGCTGGCGCATGAACTCGCCCACGTGCGTAACCGGGACATTCTCATCGGCAGCATCGCAGCGACCATGGCCGGGGCTATCATGATCCTGGCCAACATGGCGCGCTGGTCCGCCATCTTCGGCGGCGGCCGCCGCGACTCGGAAGAAAGCGGGGGCGGAGGGGGCGGCCTGGCACTGATCGCCATGTCCATCGTGGCGCCGCTGGCGGCGATGCTGATCCAAATGGCGATTTCGCGCGCGCGCGAATACATGGCCGATGCCACCGGCGCGTCGTTCGCCGGCAGCCCGAAGGGCCTGGCGAGCGCATTGGAGCAGTTGGGCGCCTACTCGAAACGGCTGCCGATGGATGCGAGCCCGGCAACGGCGCATATGTTCATCGTCAACCCCCTCTCGGGCAGAAGCTTGATGAGCCTGTTTTCAACCCACCCACCGCTGGAGGAGCGGATCGCCCGCCTGCGCGGGGGCCGCTTCGAAGGGCCCCCTGGAACCGAAGAAGCGAGCCAACCCGCTGACCGGCAGGCTCAGGCCCGGGCGATGTGGGACAAGCTGTCCGGCAAGCCATGATCGTCAGCAACAATTGACCTCGCCGCCGGCAGCGGCATTTTTCCCCTTGATCCACTTCTTGAGGATGTAGGCGGCGCAGCCCACGCCGGGTGTCACGCGGATCGCGCCGGTCGGGCAGTTCTGAACGCAGGCACCGCATTCCATGCAACCGTCGCGATCGGCGATCCGCGCCTTGCCGTTCTGCATCCGCACGGCCCCGTGGGGACAGACCACCGCGCACGTGCCGCACCCCACGCAGGCGTCCGCATCCAGCGCAAGCGTTGTCACCCCGGGCAGATAGCGCAATTTTTCCATACCTTTCGAACCTCCCTCAACCGACAAACGCCGACCCCACCCACGCCAGGGCGAACGCTAAAAACGCCGCCGCTTGCAGCGGGATGGCTCGGCGCATTTCCTTTTCGACGCCGGACGGCGAGGTAAACGGGGTCGACCCCGTGAAGTTCATGGCCAGGTACGAGCTCACCGCTGCGGTGAGCACCAGCAGGGCGGGCAGTTCGGCGGCGTGCAGACCGGTCCGGAGAAGAAGAATGAGCAGCCCGCCGACAGCCGTTCCGGTCAGGGCGCCCTTCACGGCAAAGGCGCGGCCGGGGATCCAGGGCAGCAGGACCGGTGTTGCCACCGCCCCGGCGAGAACCCCCGCCGCATAGGCCGCCGCCGCGGCCAGCCCGCGGGCCCAGGCCGCGTCGAAGGAGAAGATTCCTCCGCCGATGCCGGACATCAAGAAGAGCGCCGCCAGGATGACGGCCGTGGGCTTGGGCAGAAAGGACAGCTCCACCGGCACGAGCACCAGCCGTTCGCCAAAGGTAAACGTCACCCGCCGCATCGCCGCTTCAGCCTTCATCCCGTTGCGCAGAAATGTTTGGATGTCGCTTGCCCGAACGGGCCCCCAGACCACTTCAAAACCGCATTTTTTCTTCACCTGGCGGGCCGAGACACCGGAGGCCGCAAGCTGAGGCAGGATCAGCCGGCGGTGACGCACCACCCGCTCCAGCCCGGTGCGCTGGACCCGGAGGGCGAGCTCGTCGTGAGAGAAGAGTTTCTTGCCTGCCGCGCACCACACGTTGACGCCGCGCGTATCGAGCACGAGCACCCAGGCACCGACGCCGGAAAGCTCCCGGCGCAGCGTGTCGAAGGTGAGCTTGTAGTTCGCGGTGACGAGCACCGGCGAATCGGCGCAGGCTGGTCCCACGGCATAAAGGCCTGGGGCGATCGCGCGGCGGTTGCGGCCGATGCCGCAGCGCACCGCCGCGACCCCGATGAGGTCGGCCGGCGCCAGAGCCGTGGCGACCCGGGGCACGGGGCCGGCCGGGGTATGGATGAAACCGGCCACGAACGGCAGCAGCCGGTAGCCCGGCCGCTCGTTTGGGCTGCTGGCGGGTGCCGGCGGCGGACCGCAGCAGGTTTCGGAGGAATTCCCTTGCGGCACTGTGGGCAAGATTTCGCTCACGGTGACGGTCGAGGCGAAATCGATGTTGCATTTTCCGTCGCGCATGGGTTTTCCTCCGTCGTACCCCCGGCCGGCAGCGGCCCTAGTCCCGTTGCGGCAGAGGCTGCAGCGGTCGTCGCTGCACTGCTGGCATCCGAAGCAGTCCCGGCACGGATGTTTTTTCGATCCCGGCGGCCGGCCATCCGGTACGTAAAGCTTCCCGACCAGCCCGGAAACTTTGATGAATGCCATGCGTCTTGACCTCCGCCGGCCGATGCAACGCCGTGAAACCGATTTCAGGGTAAGTCGTTTGACGGCGGATGCAAGCCGTTCAATGGTTTTTCGGCCCGGACGGCCATTTAATGGCGGAGGGCAGGATGTCCTCCAGAAGGTTGCCGGCCGCGGCGCACTCCAGCCCAAAGGGCAGGTAGCCGGCATAGCCCAGGGCCGGCATTTCAAAAACCTCGAAGCGCTGAACAAAGGGGATGCTGTATTTCCAGTGGGTGAGGCTGAAATAATTCCACATCTCCCAAAGCCCGCCGCAGACCAGGGCCGCCAGGACGGCAGAGACGGCCTGGGTCCAGTCCTGCGTGCAGAAATCCTGGAGCGGGTGGGGCGCGCCCCGGATGCCGCGCAGCGCGACGATGATGAGCAGCGGCGCGACCCACAGCAGGGGAAAAAGATAATCGGGCCGGACTCCGACCCCGGCCAGGCCGGCGGCAGCCGCCACCAGAGCCGCCCGCGGCAGGAGCGGATGGGCAGCCCATGGGATCGGAGGCATGCGGCCGAAGGCGCGGCGCACCCAGGTAAACGAGCACACGAGGTCACGCGTGCTCAGCACTGCCGGCAGGACGGTCGCAAACGACAGGGTGGCAACCCCGAAATAGGCCCAGGAGCCGAGCTCGGGGCCCGCATAATACCAGTTCTGCACGAAACGGTTCAGGTATTCAAAACCCCACCAGAAAGCGGCGCTGGCCGGAAAAAGGCCCAGAAAAAAGACCGGCCGGTCGGTCAGCATCGAACGCCCGGTCCGGCGGCAGCAGAGCGCGTTGACGACCACGGTGTAGGCAGCCCACAGCGGCGAAAACGTATGGGGCTGAAGTGCAGCAAACCAGGGCCATCGGGTCCAGGCCAGCACCCAGGCCGCCGTCCCGGCCAAGATCCCCACCCACCCCCACCACGGGAATGGATGGCGCTGGAACTCCTGAACCGCTGGGAGGCGGCGATAGGCCCGGATTCCTCTGAGGACCAGGGGTGTTACGGTCACCGCGACCAGCGCGGCGATCAGGCCAAACGCCGGCCACGAAAACGCCGCGTGCTGCACGGAGCGGGTGTGCGGAGGGAACTCGAGATACGGCGCCAGCGGAAACCCGGCCAGCCAGACCCCGAGCAGAGGCAGACCGGCCAGCATCCCGGCGAGGCAGATGATGTCAAAAAGGAAGTTCTTGGCCGTGGACATGGGTGTAATCCGGCATCGAACATGGCAGGGTGTTGAAAAACCGCGCCTGAGGCCATGATCCGGCGTTGTGCGGCTCTTGTAAATGCTCACATTTTGAAGCTGCAAGCTGAGCGGATGGGGTCCTTATCCTTTGAGCTTGGAGCCTTGCGCTTTGAGCTGATGTTGCCTTGGCGGGCGACCCGATGCTTGTTTTAGGACACCCCGATAGGGTTGAGGGTTTTAGTGCGCCCACCCGTCCCGCAGATTCTCCGGGAGTTCGCATTCGAGGCTGGCCTTGCGGGTTTCCACATAATGGGCGGCCGCCAGGGCAGCCGTGCAGCCATCGGCGGCCGAAAGCACGATCTGGCGCGCATATTTTTCCCGCAGGTCGCCGATCACGTAGATTCCCGGGAGGGTCGTGGCGCACTTGTCGTCGGTCACAACGTAACCGTCGGCGTTCATTTTGATGCCGGCCGGAACGAGACGGTTGTTCGGCACGAAGCCGATGAAGATGAACACCCCGTCGGTGGCGAGCTCCGTCGGCTCCCCGGTCCGGGTGTTCTTCAGATCCACTGCCCACACGCCGTTTGAGTTGGCCCGGATGGCGGTGACCACCGAGTTCCACCGGAACTCGATCTTGCACTCGGCCTTGGCGCGCTGCTGGAGCAGCGCGCCTGCTCGCAACTGGTCCCGGCGGTGAACGATGAACACCTGTTTGGCGAGCTTGGCCAGGTAGAGCGACTCCTCGATGGCCGAGTCCCCTCCGCCGATGACGGTAACCGTCTTGCTCCGAAAGAAAAAGCCGTCGCAGACGGCACAGTAGGATACCCCTTTCCCGTAAAACTCCCTCTCCCCTGGGATTTCAAGCTTGCGGGGGCTCCCCCCGGTGGCCAGGACCACGGCATGCGCCTGGAGACAGCCGCCGCCGGCCAGGCGCACGGTGTGATAGTCCAGTCCCGGCTCCACGGCCGTGGCCTCGTCGGAACGGATCTCGAGGCCCAACGACTGGGCGTGGCCGAGCATCTTCATCGACAGCTCCGAGCCACCGATGTGCTCGTCCCCCGGCCAGTTTTCCACTCCATCCGAGAGGTTGACTTGGCCGCCGGGCGCCGCCATTTCCACCAGGACGGTCTTGAGGGCGGCACGCATGGCGTAAATCCCTGCGGTCAGCCCCCCGGGGCCGCCGCCGATGATGATCAGATCGTACAAGCCGGAGCATTTCATGCTGCGATATTCCTCATTCACGGCTGGCGGAAAGCCGGGCGGTATATTCGGCAAAGGCCTGCATCAACGCCCGAGTCCGCTCACCCGGTTTGCCCGTGCCGATCCCATCCTCGTCCACCTGGACGATCGGAACAATTAGGCGGTTGGAGGACGTGATGAACACCTCGTCGGCGACGCCGAGTTCCCCGCGCTGGAGGTTGCGAATCTGAACCGTGCATTTGCCCTCTGCCAGGCCGAGGACTTTGCGGCGGGTGATACCGCTCAGGATGCCCTCACCCGGAGTCACGAGAGTCCCGTCGAAGAAAGCGAAGATATTGCTGGTGGTGCCCTCCCGGACCCAGCCCTGGGAATCGACGTAGACCGCCTCGATGGCCGCTTTCTCCCGCGCCTCGGCCAGGACCAGGATGGCGCGGATGTAGTCGATGCTCTTGGCCCCGGGGATGGGGCGGTTGTGCCGGACGGTGATGACCTTGGCCCCTTCCGAATACCACGCCGCGGGGTAGCGGCTCAGGGGAGCGACCATGATCGCCAAGCGCGGATGGCCCTGGGGGGTGATGAAATCCGGGCTGGACCCGCCGGTGACCAGAACGCGGACACTGGATTCAACCGGGTCGTTGCGCTGGAGCGTCTCACCCACCAGGCGGATGATCTCCGCCTTCGGCCAGGGGAGATCCAGGCCGATCTCGCGCGCCGAGCGGGCCAGGCGCTCGATATGGTCCTGGATGAAGATAACTTTGCCGTTATAGGTGCGCATGAAATCAAACACACCATACCCCCGCAGGAGTCCGAGATCATTGATGGGGAAAGCGGCTTCGGCGGCGGGCACAAATTTTCCATCCACGTAATAAACGTTCGTCATACGGCGTTCTCACCTCGCGTCGGGTTGAGTGAAGACACGTGTTGCCATTATACGCGCGGACGAATCCGGATACAAGACCGGAGTTGGCGCCTCGGACCCCTTTGCCTCCCGGCGCGTTCGATCCCGACATGGGCCCGGCCGCCCGTCGGCTCGCCCTCCTTATTGCGGATAGGTGGTTTCACAACCTCGGAGCACGCCTGAGGGCAAGTCGCAGGCCGATTCGAAAACGCAGCAACCACGGCAGGTTGTGAGCATTTACAAAAGCCGGCAACGCCGGATTACGGTTTGGGGCACCGTTTTTCAACTGCCTTGCTGCT
>JACRCN010000101.1 GCA_016219005.1 Deltaproteobacteria bacterium | reverse complement strand
GGAATCGGGGAAGGGTCTTCGAGGCTCAACTCGCGGCCAGCCTATGGCCTCAGCGCATCAACAGGGCAGGTCCAGACCCGACCCTTCCCGATCAACACATTTTCAACGCTCTTAAAAACCGTTTTATAGCCCCATCCAAGACCCGATGGCGGCGTTGTCCCGCGGCCCAAAATGCTCGCGTACTTGGCGTGTACGCTCCCGCTTGCGACCCGCAGGACGCCTTGCTCTCGGGCCTGATCCGAGGCTTTAAAGCGGTATTTTCAGGCGCGCCCGATCACGAGCTTCAGCGGATCCACGTCCTCCCGCAAAACCTTCAACTCCTTCTCGGTGGGATGCGCGGTGCTGCCGATCTGCTTCGGGATGACCAGCTCGAAACCTGTCTCCGCCTTGACCTTGTCCAGATCGACCCCCGGGTGCAGGGACTCGATCATCATCGACTTGGTCTTTTCCTCGAAGCCCATGACGGCAAGATCGGTGACGATCTTGTAGGGACCACCCTCCGGCAGCCCCGCGGCCTCGCGTGCACCCGCACCGCTGAGGAAGCCGGGGGAGGTGACGAACTCGCATTTCTCCACGAAGCGTGACTTGCTGTGCACCGTCATGATCATGGTGCGCCAGCAGAACGAGGCGAAGTCGTTGGCGCCGCCGCTGCCGGGGAACCGGACCTTGGGTTTGTAAAAGTCGCCGACGACGGTGGAGTTGATGTTGCCGAACTTGTCGATCTGGGCCCCGCCCAAAAAGGCGTAATCCACCAGGCCGCGGCTGCAGGTGGTCATCATCTCGGTCATGCCCGCGGCCATGACCGCACGGAAAAAGGTGCGGGAGTCGCCCACGGAAATCGGCATCTGGGGCAGCAGGGGCGAAATCCCGCCGGCCTCGAAGAGGATGACGAGGTTGGGCGATTGGGTTTTCTGGGCCAGCATGGCGGCGGCACAGGGGGCACCCGTGCCGACGGCCACGGTCTTGCCGTCTTCCAGGTAGCGCGAGGCCACACAGATCATCATTTCCATCGTATTGTATGAAGGTGCCACTGGTTACCTCCTTCGTTCAGCAAGTCTTGCGGTCAGCATCGAACGCTATTTTTCCACCAGGTTCTCGAGCTTCTGCAACGTCTTCAATTTCTTCAAGCCGCCGCAGCGTTCCAGGTACTCCTCGAAGCAGGACACACCGTAGATGTAGTGATCGAGGAACTTTTCGAATTCCTTCGGGTCCTTCTCGACCTTCATCCACTGGGCCAGATGCTCCTCGTCCGAGAAGTAGAGGTAGGGCATGTTGCCCGGGTAGCTGCCGAAGGGCATCTCGACGACGGCGTCCACGAGGTAGAACGGAATCGAGGTCGCGGTCGGGTTGGCGCGGATGGTGGCATTGGTGACAAGCTTCTCGGCCGTGATGATGACGTGCTTGGCGGACCGCGACAGCTCCATGTCGGCAACCGATATGCCCCTGAACACCGCGTTGCCGTACATGTCGGCCTCGTGCACGTGAATGACGGCCACATCCGGCCACAACGCCGGCACCGCTGCAAATTTCTTGCCGGTGAACGGGCACTCGATGACCTTGGCCCCGGACATCTTGAATGTGTCGGTCCCCAGCATGGAGCGAATGACGGCAAACGAAACCCCTTCGGCGGCGGCCTTCAGGCGCGCGGCGAGGGAGTAGTTGGTCCACTCGGTCACCTTGACCTCGCCGGACTCCATGTAGCGGCGGGCGTTCGGCGACAGCCCGCGGGCTTCGAGGCCTACGATGTAGGCGGCATCCAGGCGGTTGAAGCACTTGCCCGCGCAAAGCAGTTCGAAATCGTGGGTGGAGGTGTGGCCGAGAAAGCCCAGGTTCTTGCGCCGCGCCCGCAGGATCTCGTGGATGACGGCCGTAGGGATGCGGTTGGCGCCGAATCCCCCGATCGCGAGATAGCACCCGTCCGGGATGAACTTCTCCACCACTTCCTTTTCGGTCATGCGCTTGTCGACCATGGCCCGCGTCTTCTGGCGGAAGAATTCGCGTGCTTTGTCCGGGTCGGGATCCATGAACAGCGGGTTGACCCCTTGATCCAGCACTTTCATAGCATTCTCCTCCAATGATGTGAGAGTTGTCCGTGAATGATCAACCGGGGAATGGACCCCAGGCCGTTCAAAAAGCAATAAACATGCCACGCGGTTCGATTATCAATATAAATTAAAACAAATAGTTAGATGATGTATGGTAAATCGAAAAGCTCGATTCGGTCGGGCTTTATAGACGCAGTTCAGCGGAGCTTAGTGCCCTTATCGGCCGGCCGAACTGACTAAATTCTTTGGTAAAATCAACCATCGGGCCGGCGGGGTACGAATTCCAGCTGGCATCTGCACCCGAGGCCGAGTGTATCAATTATTATACACTATCCCGGGCACCGGCCAACCGGCATCACGGGTTCTGCCCGGACGGGCCGGCAACGTTTGGCTTTCGAGCGATGCCTGCGGAGGGGGGGCCGTCCTTGACCGACTCCATTACAAAGACGATGTGTTGGCGCATGGCATCAAAGGCGGCCTGGGTATCGCGGCTCTTGATGGCGTAGAATATGCTTTCATGCTGGGAACGGATCAGGTGCTTGTTACCGGGGTCCCGGTAAAGATGCACCAGGTTGTCGCGGATGCCCAACAGAAGAAGATCATAAAAGTGCTTCATGAGATTGATCTGGACCGGGTTCTTACTGGCATAGGCGATGCGCATGTGGAAATAGACGTCCTCCTGGTATGCCGTCTGGCCTGCGTCGGTGAGTTTCCGAATCGATGCCAGGCTTTCTTCCAGCAAGGCGATATCCTCCTCGGTGGCCCGTCTGGCCGCCAGCACGGCGGCATTGCATTCGAGTCCCAGTCGAACTTCCAACAGATGTTGCGCAGATCCTTCTTCGTCTTGAACCAGCGCTTTGAGCGGATTGAAATTTTGATCTTTTGAAAAACTCCGGACAAAAGTCCCCTGACCCTGGTGTGGTTCCAAGAGCCCCAGGTTGACCAATTTACCCACCGCTTCACGGATGGTGGGCCGGCTGACACCCATGGTTTCGGCAAGTTCCCTCTCCGGGGGCAGTTGGTCGCCGGGCTTGACCTGGCCGACGTAGATCAGATCCCGGATTTGTTCGAAAACCAGATCGGCTGCTTTTTTCTGGTTGACTGATCGGTAAAGATGGACCATCTCACGCAGCCTTCGGTCGAGCTCTTGAGGTTTCTTGAGGCCGGTTCGAAATCCTTGTGCCCCATCGTTTTTATATTGGTATTACCATAAATAATGCTAACGGGCAAGCGCTTATTAAAGACATCTCCAACCTTATCAAGGCACCGATTCCATGTTCATGTCAGGGCAATGCGATGGTGTACCTGCAAAGTGCCGCCAAGGGACGCGGCAATAAAAACAGCTTGACAATTCCTATCATGGTAATTTATTAAAACCAATAAAGCTTATATTAAGGATTTCTGACCTGATTATTTAACATAATTAACTGATAAATAAAAATAAAATTTAATTTACATTTAATCATAGATTGGTAAGACCAATTTTGACAATAAATGCTTAGACAACATGCCAAGCAGGAAACTGCCATACGGCACGGGCGGCCGTATACGTAGCAATTTTTCTACATGTATCATTTTTTATTCTTATTTACTTGAGCCGCCGTCGTATGCCGGCATCTTCTATGATGAGGGTCTATTGTGGTAATAATCTGGAATTTAATCTATTTTTTTTATGACCCGATTAAAGCGGCGTCCTCTGAATATGGCCCGATATTTGCTCTGATGGCGGACATACCCGATCGGATGCAGTTCTGAGATAGTCGGATTGAAGGCCCACATAGCCTGCCACATCGCCCGGTGAGCCCGTTTTCACAGCAGAAGGAGGAATTCCATTCATGGACATCAGAGAGCCGGAAATCACGCGCGATCAGATACTCGTTCTTCAGGACGAGCACTTCAGCGTCGGCAACGTGTGCATCGTCACCGGCGCGGGAACGGGGATCGGCCGGGCCACTGCCATTGCAGCGGCCGCGAACAACCTGATGACAGTCGGTCTCGACATCAACGAGAAAGAGGGCAAGAAGACCCAGAAAATCGCGCGCGACATGGGCGGCCAGATGATCTTCATCAAGACCGACCTGTGCAACGACGCGGAGCTCACCCAGGCCGTTGCGGACGCGGCCAAGCTGGGGGCGATCACGTTTGTCGCCAACATTGCCGGGCTGCAGCACATCGATTCGATTGACAACTTCCCCATGGAAAAGTATGACCTGATGCAGCGGCTCATGCTGCGGGCGCCGTTTCTGCTCTCCAAGCTGACGATCCCCCACATGCGCGAGAGCGGCGGCGGGACAGGTGTAATCGGCCACATGGCCTCGATCCACGCCCATATATGCACCAAGAACAAACCGGTCTACAATATCACCAAGTTCGGCCTGCGGGCCCTGGCGCAGTCGATCTCGGCCGAGGGCGAGGGCAGGATCCGCTCCTTCACCGTCAGCACGGGCTTCATCAAAACACCGCTCGCCCTCGGGCAGATCCCGGCCCAGGCCGCCCAGCGCGGCATCACGCAGGAAGAAGTGGTGCGCGATGTGATGCTGGGCAAGTCACGCATCAAGGAGATGATGGACCCGATCGAGGTGGCGAACCTCTTCATCTACGGGTTCTCGCGCCACGCCCGTTACCTGGTCGGCGGAGATCTGCTCTTCGACGGCGGCGTCGTCCTTACTTATTAGAAACCGGTCATGGCGCATTGCGCCATCCTAACGCTGGAACGAAATTCCCCTTCGCCAAATGGGGTTGGGGGGAGTTTGGAATCGACTTCCTTGGGAGGAAAGTCTAACTCATCATGTCCGAAACCATTCAAATCATCATAGGCATCATCCTGCTCGTCGGAGTATACATTTTCACCCAGGCGGTGGTGGGCTGGCGCATCCGGCGCACCAGCAAAGGCATTCTCAGGGACCTCGACTATAAAAAAGCCTTCGATCCGGCAACGGCGATCGAGCTTCCCTACGCCAAACGGAATATTTTCAAGATCGGCTTGCGGGATTTCCGGCCGAAGGCCGTCCAGGCCCTCGTGCAGGCGGAGGTGGTGGGCATGACGGCCGCCGGAAAATATTACCTGAAGAAGCGACTCGATGAACTCAAGCTCTGAGGCAGATCCGGAGGAGAATCCCACCAGACCCCAAAAGGAGGTGATGGCCGCTCCAGAATGGAAAGTCCCGAAGAACCCCGTGTGTCGACCTTAACCGCATTTACGGAGGAGATTGAGATGAAGAAGCTCGCATTGGCAGTTCTGATCGTTTGCGTGGCCGTGGCGTTTGTCGCCATGGGACCGGTCAATTCCTTTGCCCAGCAAAAACAGAAGATCGTGAAATTCGGCGAAGACAAGCGCAGCCAGGAATGGAGCAAAAAGAAATTCGAGACCTCCAACAAGACCTTCAACTTGCGCATGAGTGACCCCTGGGGCGGGCTCAACTTCCATGACATGGCCCAGCATTTCTGCGACAGCGTGCGCGCCACCTCCGGCGGCCGCCTCAACATCAAGCTCTTCCCCACCGGCGCCATTGTCCCGGCCATGGAAATTTTTGAAGCCACCTCCAAGGGCACCCTGGACGCCTTCCACTCCTGGCCCGGCTACTGGAAGGGCAGAAACGAAGCCTTCGTGGCCTATGCCTCCGTGCCCTTCGGCCTCGACGTCGAAGGCTACAACATCTGGTACTACGAGCGCGGCGGCAAGGCCATGTTCGACGAGCTTTACGGCCGGTTTGGACTGGTGCCCTTCTTCTGCGGCAACGTCGGCCAGGAACTCGGACTGCACTCCAACAAGAAAGCCGTGAAGCTGGACGATTTCAAAGGCATGAAGGTGCGCACCGTCGGCTGGTACATGGACATCCTGACCAAGATGGGCGTATCGGTCACCCCGCTGCCCGGACCCGAGATCTATCTCGCCCTCGAGCGCGGCATCATCGACGCCGTCGAGTTCAGCTCGCCGGCCGCCAACATCCCCTCCGGTTTCCATGAAATCACCAAGTTCGTGATCGAGCCCGGCGTGCACCAGCCCTCCTGCCAGTTCGACGTGGTCTTCAACAAGAAAAAGTTCGACGAACTGCCCGAGGACCTCAAGATCATCATCGAGATCTGCGCCAAGGAAACCCAGTTGTGGGCCTGGGCCTGGCAGGAGAACCTGAACATCGAGGCCCTGAAGATCATGGGCAAGTCAACCGAGTTCGTGAAGATGGACGAAGCCGCCATCATCGGGTTCGCCAAGACTTCGTTTGAATACCTGGATGACCTGTCTGCCAAGAACGCGGACGTAAAGCAGGTTCTCGATTCCCAGGAGCTGTTCAAGCAGGAATTCGCCCAATGGCGCGACCTGCGCGGCCGCGTGGTCCCCTGGCCCAAGGCCGATGTGCTGAAAGGCAAACTGACCCAGTAACCCTGTGATATTCGTGCCCCGCGGCGTCTTCCGGCCGCGGGGCACATGCCGCTGCACCCGGAGGAAAGGACACATCCCATGCTGAAAAAATTCGTTCACGCGGTCGACGCCGTCAACCAGTTCATCGGCCGTTTAACTTCCTACCTGCTCATCCCCATGGTGTTCGTGGTGTGCTACGAGGTGTTCCTGCGCAAGCTATTCCAACTCCCCACGATGTGGGCCTTCGAGACGACCATCTATATCTACGGGTTTCACTACATGATGGCGATGGGGGTCACGATGCTCTACGACAAGCACATCCGCATCGACATCATCACGCTGCAGCTGCCCCAGAAGATCCAGCTCATCCTGCGGCTGGTCACCTTCTGGATCATCTTCGTGCCGTTCGTGGGGGCGATGCTATATGCCGGGGTGGAGTACGCGGCCACGTCCTGGATGCAGTGGGAGCACAGCTGGAGCGCCTGGAAGCCGCCGCTTTACCCTTTCAAGACCGTGATCCCGGTGTCCCTCTCCCTGCTCTTCGTCCAGGGACTCGCCAACTTCATCCGTGAATGCTACCAGCTCAAGGGGGAGAAAATATGAGCCCGGAAACCTTAGCCATCACCATGTTCTTCCTGCTGTTCGCGGCGCTGCTCCTCGGGCACCCCCTGGCCTTTTCCCTCGGCATGCTGGCGGTGATCTTCGGGGTGATCGGCTGGGGCGGCTCGATCGACGCCGTTTTTGCGCTGCTCGCCAACCGTGCCTACGGCGTCATGGAGGAGTACGTGCTCGTGGCGGTGCCGCTTTTCATCTTCATGGCGCAGATCCTGGACGCCTCCGGCATCGCCGAACGCCTGTTCGAGACCATGCACATCGTCATGGGCCGGATCCGCGGGGGGCTCGGCATCGCGGTCATCATCGCCTGCACCATCTTCGCGGCGACCGCCGGCGTCGTGGGCGCGACCGAAGTGTCGGTGGGGCTGCTCGCCATCCCGGCCCTCATGCGCGTCAAGTACAACATCCCGCTCATCGCCGGCTGCATCTGCGCGGGCGGCACCCTCGGCATCCTGATCCCGCCGAGCATCATGCTGGTGGTCTACGGCAGCCTGACCCAGATCTCGGTCGGCTGGCTCTACGCCGCCGCCTTCGGCCCGGGGTTCCTGCTCTCGCTTCTCTACATCCTTTACATCGCCGTCATCTGCTGGATCAAGCCCGAGTTCGGGCCGGCGGAAACGGGCGGGACCCACACCCCTGCCGAAAAAATCACCATGTTCGGCAAGTCCATCGTGCCGCCGCTGATCCTCGTCTTCATCGTGCTGGGCAGCATCGTGGCCGGCATCGCCACCCCGACCGAGGCGGCCGGCATGGGCTGCGCCGGGGCCATTATGCTCGCCGTCGGCTACCGCAGGTTCAGCTGGAAGATGCTCAAGGACGCCTGCTGGTCCACGACCCTCACCACCTCCATGATCATGACGCTCTTCCTGGGCGGCAACTCATTCCAGGCCATCTTCATGGGCCTGGGCGGCGGGGATGCCATCGCGAACTTCATCCTCGGCACCCAGCTCCCGCCCATTGCGGTGCTCTTCCTCATGATGGGCATCGTATTCTTCCTGGGCTGCTTCCTCGACTGGCTTGGGATCCTGTTGATCGTGACCCCGATCTTCGTCCCGGTCACCATGGAGCTGGGCTTCAACCAGCTGTGGTTCGCAACCCTCATCTGCGTCAATTTGCAGATGGCCTTCCTGACCCCGCCCTTCGGCTACTCGCTGTTCTACCTGAAGGGTATCGCGCCGCCGGAGATGAACATCTACCACATCTACAAGGGGGTGGTACCGTTCGTCTGCCTGCAGTGGCTGGGATTGATCATGTGCATCTTCATCCCGGACATCGTCATGTGGGCCCCCCGGGCCTTCTTCGGTCCTGCCGTCATGGGATAGGAGAACCGCAGCCAGTTTGCTTTTTCAAAAGACCCCGCTTCGGCGGGGCCTTTTTTTCTGAGGACCGGATCCGTATCGAACCGGTGGTTCCCTAAACTATCCGCTTTGAGCTTTGAGCACTTATTATGGAGGATATATCCATGCCCCAGAAAAAATCGTCCAAGCTGCCGCTGCAGAAGTTCGCCATGGTCGGTACCGGCATCCAGGGCACCCAGGTTGCCATGATCGCCGCCCGCACCGGCTATGAGGTCACCGTGTTCGACCCGCGCGAGGGCGCCTTCCGCCAGACCTTCGAGAAGGTCCGCGCCGACCTCAAGGCCAAGAAAGTCACCCCCATCATCCCCTGGAACCAGTGGGAGGCCTGCGCCAGAAAAATCCGCCAGGTACAGGACATGCGCGCGGCGGTCAAGGATGCCGATCTCATCCTCGAGGCCGTGCCCGAGAACCTGGAGATCAAGAGGAAGGTCTGGAAGGAAATCGGCGAAAAAGCCGCACCCGGCGCCATTCTCGCCACCAACAGCTCCTCCATGCCGGTTTCGCGCTTCGAGGAGGATGGCGGCCGGCCCGAACAGGTGCTCAACATCCACTTCTACTTCCCCATGCAGGGGGTCAATATGGTGGACATCATGGGCGGCACCCGCACCCGGCCGGATGTCATGGAAAAGGGCATCGCCTGGATCAAGTCCATCGGCTTTGTGCCCCTGACGGTGAAGAAGGAGCTGCTCGGCTTCTGCTTCAACCGCGTCTGGCGGTCCATCAAGCGCGAGACGCTGTACATGTGGGGCAACGGGTTCGTGGACTTCATGGACGTGGACCGGGCCTGGATGATCTTCACGCGCATGAAGGAAGGCCCCTTCGCCCTGATGGACAAAGTGGGCCTGGACGTGATCTGGGACATCGAGATGGTCTACTACAACGAGTCCAGGGACCCCAAGGACCACCCGCCCCAGGCGCTCAAGGACATGATCGACCGCGGCGAGCTGGGCGTAAAGAGCGGCAAAGGGTTTTACACCTATCCCAACCCGGCGTTTCTAAAGCCGGACTTTTTCAAATAAAAAGCCGCCTGCAAGGCCAGCGGCTTTTTTCAGATTTTCTTTGTAAATTTTCATAAAATGCTTTATTATTAATTTGTTATCGCCAGAACGCGTTGGCCATCGTCAACGGACCCAGAATCCGGCCCAATAAGGCGACGTTAACCCTTGCCCTTTGGGTCCTTGAAATCCTGACCGGAGGCGTCATCGTTTTGAATTCGGCGCCGGAAGGCAGGCTGCTCCAGTTGGAGGTATAACCCAAAAAGTCCATGCCGGTTTACGAGTACACAGCGCTGGATGCCAAGGGTCGCACCACATCCGGCATCATCGACGCCGAGGGCGTCCAGGCCGCCCGGCAAAAGCTGCGCAGCGCGGACAAGTACACGGTTTCCATCCGCGAGGCACGGGAAGCCCTGCCCAAGCAAAGCCGGAAAACCTTCGGCTTCGGGGCGAGGTTCGCGCGCGTCAAGCCCTCCGAGGTGGCGCTGATTACCCGCCAGATGGCGACCCTTATCGGGGCCGGCTTCCCTCTGGTCGGCGCCCTGGATGCCCTGCTGCCCCAGACCAAGTCCCACGGCTTGAAGCGCACTCTGGCGAGGATCAAGGATTTAATCGTGGAAGGCAACAGCTTTGCCCACGCCCTCGGCCAGTTCCCCGGCATATTCCCCCCGATCTACATCAACATGGTGCGGGCCGGCGAGACCTCCGGCACCCTGGAGATCGTTCTCGAGCGTTTGGCCGAGATCACCGAGAAACAACAGGCGCTTTCCAACCGCATCCAGGCCGCCCTCGCCTACCCCATGTTCATGCTCTTTTTCGGGGCGGTTGTGCTTTTCGTTCTGTTGGCGTATATTGTGCCCACCATCACGGCGATCTTCACGGACATGAAGCAGGTCCTGCCCACCCCGACCCGCGTGCTGATCTTCCTGAGCGGTTTCTTCAAAACCTACTGGTGGACCATCCTGCTCCTTGTGCTGGGGAGTGCCGTCGCGGCCAGACAATTCCGCAGAACCGAGAAGGGCCGGCACTGGACGGACAAGGTCACCCTGCGCCTGCCGGTTTTCGGGAACCTGGCCCGCAAGCTTGCGGTGGCGCGTTTCAGCCGGACCCTCGGCTCGCTTCTGGAAAACGGAGTGAGCCTGCTGACCGCCCTGGACATCGTCAAAAACATCGTCGGCAACGTTCTCATCTCTGAGGCCGTAACACAGGCCGGCGAGGAGGTCAGCAAGGGCAAGTCCCTGTGGCTGTCCCTTTCCGAAAGCAAGGTGTTCCCGGCGCTTTCCATTCAGATGGTCCAGGTGGGGGAACAATCGGGCGAGCTCGAAAAAATGCTCTATAAGGTCGCCGATGTGTTCGAAAACGAGGTGGAAACCACGATCCTGCGCCTGACCGCCTACCTCGAGCCGTTGATGATTCTGGTTATGGGCGCAATCGTCGGGTTCATCGTCCTGTCGATCTGCCTGCCCATTTTTGAGATGAACCAGTTGATTAGATGAAATAAAAGGGTTCAAGAGGCCAGGGGTTCAAAGGAAAATGAAACGAGGGATAGGGTTAATATGATTCTCACGCACAAAAACAGTTCGGGTGTCGCTGTCTCGAATCTCGAAGCTCGAAGCTCGAAGCAGGACAGGAATCCTCTTTGGGGTTTTAACGTTCCAGCTCCCGGCTTACAGCTTCCAGCCTGGACGCAACGCCGAGGTTTCCCGTTTTTCGAAAGCGCAGGCAAAAAAGGATTCACCCTGATCGAAATCATGGTGGTCATCGTCATCCTGGGCATTCTGGCGATGTACGTGGCCCCGAAGCTGATGGGCCGGCCGGAGGAGGCCAAGCAGGTTCGGGCCAAGATGGACATCGCCGCACTGGAGACCGCGCTCAAGCTCTACAAACTCGACAGCGGCATCTACCCAGGCACCGAGCAGGGGCTGCAGGCCCTCGTGCAGAGGCCCGAATCCGGTGTGATCCCCAAGAAGTGGCGGCAGGGGGGGTACCTGGAAAAAGGCAAGGTCCCGAAGGACCCCTGGAGCAACGATTATATTTACCTCTCGCCGGGGCTCAAAGCCGAATTCGACATCATCTCCTACGGGGCCGACGGCGTTCCAGGCGGCGAGAACGAGAACAAGGACATCAACAACTGGGATGTTGACTGATCCTGCCGGCTGCGCAAAAAGCGCAAGAGCGATTGCCCAGGACCGATCGGGCGGCTTCACCCTGCTCGAGCTCATCGTCGTCATGGCCCTGATGGGGATCGTCTTCTTTTTCGCAATACCCCGATTCGAAGGCTCCCCGTTCTTCGACGATGCCAAGAAGAGCGGCCGTTGGCTGATCGGGAAGGTGCAGGCCCTGCGGGAGGAGTCCCTGCGCACCCGCCGGCAGCAAACCCTGCACATCGACTTGGAGACCGGCCGGATCTGGAATACGACGGAAGCGATGAGTCTGGAGGAGATCGACCGCGCCGTGCGCCGGGCCCAGCTGCTGCCGGGCGGGGGGCGCATCGTCGGCGTGGAGTTCCCCGGAAAGAGCCGCGCATCCACCGGCCGGGCCGAAATCCGGTTCTACAGAGACGGTCATTCTGAAAAGGTGCTGATTCACCTGCGGCACGGCGATGCGTTCAGTTCGTTCCTCCTGGAGCCCTTCCTTTCCCAGGTGAAGGTGTTCGACACCCTGGTCGGCTTCGAGGACCTGCGGTGAACGCAATGGCCAGCTCAACGCTCGACGCTCGAAGCTCAAGGGCAAAGAAGCCAAAGGCCGATCCGCTTCCTGCTTCAAGCTTCCAGCATCAAGATGGGCAAAGATCCTGCGGCTTCACGCTGCTCGAGGTGATGGTGGCGCTGTGCATCCTGGCGATCGTCCTGCTGAGCGTCTATCGGCTCCACTCGCAAACGATCTCCATGAACATCGAGAGCCGGTTCTACACCCAGGCCCCGCTGCTGGCCCGCAGCGCTTTGGCCCGCTGGGAGGAGGCCCGCAAGCCGGAGATGATTTCCGATCAGGGCGATTTCGGGAAGGAATTCGCCGGCTACCAGTGGAAGATCAGTGTCCAGGACGCGCCGTCCCCGGCCCTGGGCAGCCAGTTCATCAGGGAGATGCAACGCATCGACGTCCTGGTGACATTGAACAACGGCGAGTATTCCTATGGGTTCCGAACTTACCGGTTCAAGCGAGAGTAACGAGCCATGCGGCAAAAGGATATGGACAGAAACAGGAGCATGTTATCGTTAGGCTTTCATGAATCCATTAGCATTCCATTGCTTGGTTTTCAACGCCCTGCTAAAATCCACCGGCCGCAGGACGATGGATTTACGCTCATGGAAATCCTGGTGGCCGTGTTTATATTGGGTATCGTGGTGACCACCGTCATGGCCTCGTTCAGCATGGTCTTCTCCACCACCGCGGCCATGGAAGAGGCCGGCAGCGCGTTCGAGATGGGAAAGAACTGCCTGAGCCGCATCGCGACGGACCTCGAAGACATCGTCGTCACCGAGCGGCCGTTCTATACGCCGCCCAAAGCCAGCGGTCCGGCAGATCCGTATCGCCTGCAGGGGACCGACGAAAACATCGGTGGCACAAGATTTGCTAAATTACGATTGGCCAGCCGTGCGCACGTTCAGCTCGGAGGCAGCCCCCGCGGGGGAATCGCCGAGATCGTCTATTACGTTCAGGCCAGGCCCGACGGGAGTTACCAGTTGAAGCGCGCCGACTACCTTTACCCGTACCCGCGCTTTGAAGAACGGAGCAGCGACCCCGTAGTGTGCGAAAACGTCAAATCGTTGGCATTCCTTTATTATGCCGAGGACGGGGCCGAGTCCGAAACGTGGGATTCCGAGTCGGAGAGATTTGCCAACGCCACGCCGGCGATGATGGCCATGCGGCTGGAGATTGCGGCCGGCGGCGATGTCTTTTTATTCCAGACGACGGTCAGGCTCCCGCTCGTCCGCAGAAAACAGGCCTGAACCATGCTTGACGACTTCGTAAAAAGCCCAACATCGGCGTTGCGCTTCATTTCGTCGTCGCTGCGGCGTACGATTCGTACGCCTCGTGACACGAGACGCGCACGCCTTGAACCTGGAGCTTTTTACAAGGTCGCACGTAAAGCGGCTTTTTGCGCGCCCATCATGCTTAAAAACCTGGTGCGACCGCTGAAAAACCCCCGCGGCGTCGCATTGCTGGTCACCCTGTCGGTGATGACGGTGCTGGTGGCGGCCTCGCTCGAATACAACCGTCGCGCCCGTTTCGATCTGATCTCCAGCGCGGCGGCCCGCGACCAGTTGACAATGACCGAGATGGCCAAGGCCGGAGTGCAGGTGGCCATGGCCATCCTCGCGAAGGACAGGGCTGAAAACGACACCGACACCCTGATGGACGAATGGGCGGACCCCGTAAAGATCGAGGAGGTGCTCCGGGATTTCCCCTTCGAGGACGGCGGGCTCACGCTTGCGATCCGCGACGAGATGGGCAAGATCCAGGTCAACGCCCTGGTGAACTTCCCGGAGGGCCGCCAGTTCAACGAGCCCCAGAGGCAGTTGTGGGAACGGCTCCTGCAGTACTTCGCCGACCGCAGCAAGGAGCTTAAGCTGGATCTCAGGGACGACGGCCAGCCGACCGCCATCATCAACTCGCTGAAAGACTGGCTGGACAGCGGCGACGACGACGCCATCACCGGGCTGACCGGTGCGGAATCGAGTTACTACAACGACCGCGAGCCCCCTTACCCGGCCCGCAACGGGCCGGTGCAGGACCTGGACGAGCTGCTGTTCGTCAAGGGCATCACCCCGGAGCTGTTCTACGGCCAGCCGGAAATTCCCGGACTCTCCGGCACTCTCACGGTGCATGGCGCAACACTGGGTGAAGGCACGGGGTTCACCTTCCCCGGCCGCATCAACATCGCCACCGCCGAGCTTCCGGTGCTGTTCGCGCTGGTGCCGGCCGAAAACAACGACCTGGTGGAAACTCTGGACGAGCTTCGCCGCGACATGGTCTCCGGCAAGCAGACGGTCAACATGAAAAACCCGAACTGGTTAACCCAGATACCCGGTCTGGCGGATCTCAAACTCGACGCGAAGTTGATCGCGGCTTCCAGCGACGTTTTCCGCGTGGAGTCGACAGCCACGCTGCACGACGCCGGCGTCACCATCACCGCCGTGGTGCAGCGGGTGCAGACCTCTAAGGCGGGCAAGTGGACCTGTCGGATCCTCAGCTGGCAGGTCGGCTGAGCCGCAGGCGAGGGATTGACATCATGAGCAGAAAAGTACTCGGACTCGACATCCGCTCGGACAGCCTCTGTGCGGTGCTGGTCAAAGGCAGCCTGCGCGAAAGCCGAATTGCGGCCTCGCTCACCGTCCCCATAGAGGCGGCCGGGGACGAGTCGGGCGGGCTGCCGGCGGCGATCGAGGCCGTGAAGGCCGCGATGGACCTGCAAAACGCGGATTGCGTCGTTTCCGTCCCGGCGTCCCTCTTCTCCTGCCGCAATGTGTTTGTCCCGTTCGGGAACTCCAAGAAGATCCGGATGGTGCTGCCCTACGAGCTCGAGCCCCACCTGCCCTATCCGGCGGACGAGATGCTGGTTGACTTCGCCATTCTCGACGGCTCCGAAGACCGGAGCGAAACCGAACTGCTGACCGTGGCGATGGAGCGGCAGCGCCTGGCCCCGGTCCTCGCCGCCCTTGCCGCCGTCAAGATCGAGCCGGAACGCGTGACCTTAAGCGGCTTCGCCGCCGCCGCGTGGATCGGCCGCAATATCGAGCCGGATCAGACCGCCCTCTGCCTGGACATCGACGAGACGTCCGGGGCGTTGTTCGTTGTCGCCGGCTCCAGGGTGCGCCTGATCCGCACATTTCCGCTGCCGCCCGACCCGGCCGCACGCGGCCGCGCCATCCGCAGTCACATTCGCCTGACCATGGGCGCGCTCAACGAGATTCCCGGTTCGCCGAAACCGCCCGCAGCGATTTTCCTGACCGGAAGCGGGATCGCGGGCATGAACATCGAGGCGCTGGCCGATGCCCTGCCGATCGAGCTGAAGCCGGCCGATCTCACCCGGCTGCTCGCGGTCCCGCACGATGACGATGCCGGCACCTGGGACCCCCTGCAGATGGACGGAGCACTCGCCCTGGTCCTGGCGGAGATCGAGGGCCTGGAGAGCCTGAATGTCTACCGGAGCCAGTTCCCGGGCCGCAAGATCATCTCTCGCCACCGGGAAAACCTGATCCGAACCGGAGTCCTGGCCGCCGCCGTGCTGGTCCTGATGTTTGCCAGCGTGCTAATCCAGTCCAGCCTGCTGAGCAGCCGCGTGGCGGACTTGGACCAGCAGATCGCCGCGGTCTTCCGGGAGGCCTTCCCGGACGCCAAGAAGGTCGCCGACCCCTACCAGCAGATGCAGATCAACATGCAGGAGTTGAAGAAAAACGCGGCACTGCCCGGGGAGGCCCTGTCCACGCTGAGCAGCATCGATGTCCTCAAGAACATCAGCGACAGCATCCCGGCGGAGATCCAGGTCGTGCTCGACCGCATGGTGATCGGGCCGGAAGCCATCCTGATCTCCGGCACCACCGCCGGCTTCAACGCGGTGGATGAAATCAAAGGGCACCTGGAGCGGATCAGCGAGTTCAAAAAAGTCACCATCAGCTCGGCCAACATGGACCGCACGGGCAAGGAAGTGAATTTTCAACTGAAGGTGGACCTGTGAGGGCGACTGCACCGAAACCCCAACTTCTGCGTTGCGCATCAGGCCGCGGTTGTTGCGGCGTACATGAAGTACGCCTCGCAGCGCAGCCTTCGCGCGCCTTGAATTTGGGCTTTGGGTGCGGCCGCCCGGCCGGTGCATTGTGGGAGCGGCTTGCCGCCGCGTCAGAGGGCGTGTAAAATGTTTGAGTCGATCACCAAGCATGTGAACCTGAGCAAGCTCAGCCAGCGCGAGAAGATCATCGTCGCCGGCGGGGGCCTGGCCCTGCTGATCTTTCTGATCGTGCAGTTCCTGATAGCGCCCGTCTTCGAACGCAACGCGCAGATGCGGCGCAGCGTGCAGGCGAAGACGACCATGCTCGCGGAAATGCAGCGGCTCAAGGCCGATCACGACGGCCTGAAATCCGCGGCCACGCAGTTCGAGGCCCGCTTCGCCCGGCGGACCAAGGGGTTCACCCTGTTCTCGTTCCTGGACCAGCTGGCCGGCCAGGCCCGCGTCAAGGAGCGGGTGAGCTACATGCGCCCCACGAAAACCGAGCAAAAAAACAGCTCGTTCAAACTCTCGCGGGTGGAAATGAAGCTGGAAGCCGTCACGCTGGAGCAGCTGGCGACGTTTCTGCAAGGGGTGGAATCCTCGAAGAACATGGTGTCGGTCAGCAAGCTCTCCATCACCCGCCGCGATCAGAAAGAGGGTCTGCTGGATGCCATCCTGCAGGTCGAAACGCTGGAAACGTGAGGGGTAACCGATGACCACTCGGAACAGACGGCTGCTGATCGGAGTCTACCTGTTGAGTGCCGCGCTGGTGTTTCTCTACATCGGTTTCCCGTCGGAGGCGCTGCGGGCCCATGTAACCCACAGCCTGAGCGCCGGCCTGCCGGGGTTGTCGGTAGCCATCGGGGACATGCGCCCGGCCTTGCCCGCGGGCATCGCGCTCAAAGGCGTGCGGGTTTTCCACGCGAACGCCCCGCTCGGCGTGATCGACCGGCTGCGCATTCACCCGGACCTGTTCTCCCTGTGGCAGGCCAGGACCCACTACGATTTCGACGGGACCGTGGGCGACGGGCAGGTCTCCGGTACCGCCGCTATCGACACTGCCGGTGGCCGAAAACGGGTCAGCCTCAACGCCCGGCTGGCCGGGGTGCTGCTCCAAAAGCTGCCCGCGACCCAAAGCCTCTTCGGGAACAAACTCGCCGGCCGCCTGGACGGCACCCTTGGCGTCAACGATGCAGGCACGCTGACCGGCAAACTGGCGGTCTCCGAGGGCCGGATCGAACTGGCGACACCGCTCTTCGACCAGAATGAGTTCACTTTCCGGACGGCGGAGGCCGATCTCAGCCTGCAGAACCGCACCGTCATGGTACGTAACGGACGGATGAAGGGCAACGACATGGATGCGGAGGTGTCCGGCACCATTATGCTGGATGCGGCGCAGGGTAAAAACGCGTTGAACCTGAGCGGACGGTTGACCCCCCACCCGGCGTTCATGACCAAGGTGGCCGGCAGCCTGCCGCCGACCCTGTTGCAACGCCGCACGGGGATAGCCTTCAAGGTGAGCGGCGCGCTGAACTCGCCCGGGTTTTCGTTCAACTGATGACAACCCGCGGCTGGCCGCACCTCTTGGAGGGATAGCGCGATGGAGGCCTGCCGCACGCGGTGCGGCGCACCCATGGCGCCCGGCGCAAAAAAACATTGATGATCCGCCGATAAATCGACATAGTGGGACTATGGTCAATCGTTACTTTACCATTGCGAATCTTTTGCTGGCGACCGCCGGGGTGTACTTCGGCGTCAGCATCTTCTATGCCGTATTGATCGCCGGCCTCGACAGCGTCCCGCCGCCGGTGCCCGCGGCCGGTCGCGCTCTGCCCGCCGGACCGGAATCGCCCGCCGGCGTCTCGGACTATCAGGCGATCGTCGACCGCAACCTGTTCAACTCCGGCAGAAAGCCGATAGCCGCGCCGGGTACGGGGGCCGCCGACATCGACGTGGACAAGCTGAAGCAGACGGGCCTGAAACTGAAGCTCTGGGGCACGGTCACCGGCATCGACGGCCAGCTCTTTGCCGTCATCGAGGACCCGAAGACCCGCGAGTCGCTCCTGTACCGTCCCGGGGGGACTATCCAGAAGGCGGCCGTCAAGATGGTGCTTCGTCAAAAGGTCGTCTTGAACGTGGACGGGCGGGATGAGGTTCTGATCATGGAGGAGCCCGGCATCCTTCGGGCTGCCGCGCCGGGCGCCGCCGTCGAGACGGCCCCGGCCCCCCGGCTGGCCGCCGAGCCGAGCGAGCATGTGGCGTTGACGGGGGAGCAGGTTGAAAAGGCCCTGGAAGATGTCGGCGACCTGCTGAGCCAGGCGACGTTCCGACCCCACATCGAAGACGGGCGCCCGGCCGGGATCTCCATCACCGGCATCAAACCCAACGCCATCTTCCGCAAGCTGCGCCTGCGCAACGGAGACGTGATCACCGGCGTTAACAACCAGGCCATCGCCTCGGTGGAGGACGCCATGAAAGTATTCGGCACCCTTTCCGCGGACGGACCGATCCAGGTCCAGGTCAAGCGCCGGGGGCGCGAGGAGACGCTTGAGTACAAGATCGATTAACCGCGGCCTTGCCGCACCAGGAGTGGATATGAGCACGCAGTCCAACAAGAACCGACACGTGGTGGGATGGACCGCCCTGGCGTTGGGGGTTCTGCTGTGGGTGGGCAGCGCAGCGGCCCAGCCGGCGGCACCCGGCGCAACGGAGGCCAGACCGGGCGAGCAGTTCGTCTCGATTGACTTCAACAACGTCGACATCAGCCTCTTCATCAAGTTCATGAGCGAGCTGACGGGGACGAACTTCGTGGTCGACAACGCCGTCAAGGGCAAAGTCACCATCATCTCGCCGGCGCGCATCTCGCTCGACGAAGCCTACAAGGTGTTCGAGTCCGTGCTCGAGGTGAACGGGTTCACCACGGTGAAAGCCGGCGAAATCGTGAAGATCATCCCGTCCCCCGAGGCGCGCACCAAGAACATCCAGACCCTGCTCGAACTGGAAAAGGCCAATCCCGAGGACAAGGTCGTCACCCAGCTCATTCCCCTGAAGTACGCGGACCCGGAGGAGCTCAAGCGCCTCTTCACCCCGCTCGTCTCCAAGAACAGCATCATCCTGGGGTATGGGCCGGCCAATACCTTGATCATCACCGATATGCAGTCGAACATCCAGCGCCTGGCCAAGATCCTGAAGCAGATCGACCAGCCCGGGACCGGCCAGCAGATTTCGATCATCCCGCTGCAGAACGCCGACTCAGTCAAGCTGGTGACCCTGCTGACCAACCTCTTCAAAACCACGGGCCCCCCCAGGCCCCAAGCGGCGGGGACCTCCGAAAAGCAGCCGGTCATCGTGGCCGATGAACGCACCAACACGGTCGTGATCCTGGCCAGCGATGGGGACACCCTGCGGATCAAAAATCTCGTCGCCATCATCGACAAGGAGACCCCGCGCGGCAGGGGCCGGATCAACGTGTACTACTGCGAGCACGCCTCGGCCGAGGATCTGGCCAAGGTGCTGCAGGAGATCCCCTCCCAGCAGGGCGCCGCGGGATCGGTGGGAGGCGCGGGAGGCGCCGGCGCCGGTGGCGGCGCCGCGTCGCGGTCTGCGACCGCCGTCGTGCTCGGCAAGGTCCAGATCAACGCCGACAAGGCCACCAACAGTTTGATCGTCATGGCCGACAAGGAGGATTACGAGGTCGTGGAGGCGGTGATCAAGAAGCTCGACATCCCCCGCTCCATGGTCTACATCGAGTCCCTGATCATGGAGGTCAATGCCCAAAAGAGCCTGGACATCGGGATCCGGTGGCAGCTCTTCGAGGACACCCGCATCAATAACAACAGGGGCGTCTACGGTGGCGGTTTCAGTGGAACCTCCACTGCCACGTCCGCCGTCAGCAGTCTGGTGAACCCCACCGGGCTCGCCCTGGGCGTGCTGACCGAGCCAATCACGATCGGCAATGTCACGGTGTCCAACATCACCGCCATCATCAACGCGGTCAAGACCGACGACGATTTCCGAATCCTGTCCACCCCGCAAGTCCTGACCACCGACAACGAGGAGGCCCGCATCACCGTGGGCGAAAACCGCCCCTTCCAGACCCGGGCCACCACCGACGTATCCGGCGGCACCTACGAGTCTTTCGAGTACCGGGACGTCGGCAAGATCCTGAAGATCACCCCGCACGTCAGCGAGGGACGCAACGTGCGCCTGAAGCTGTCGCTCGAGGTGACCAGCCTGGATCGGCTTGCCACCGTGGCCACCACTGCCACCCGGCCGGTCACCCAGAAACGCACGATCGACACCACCGTGCTGGTCCAGGACAACCACACGATCGTGATCGGCGGTCTGATCGACGACAGCCGGAACACCAACGAAACTAAGGTGCCGGGCCTGGGCGACATCCCACTCCTGGGATGGCTGTTCAAGACCCAGTCCAAGGGCGACCAGAAGACCAACCTGTATATCTTTCTGACCCCCCGGGTCATCAAGAGCCCGGCCGAGGCCGACCGGATCCTCTCCGAAAAAAGGCCCGCGCCCGACAATATCCCCACCATGATGAAAGAGGGCGAGGTCAAGCTGGAAAACCCCAGCGATGCATCGCGTATCAGCCCATGAACCAACTGACCGACATACTGACCACGCGTTTCGGCGTGGATGCGGAGGCGCTCTCCGCCGCCGAGCGGCTCCGGGGGGAGAAAGGCGGCCACCTCGGCGACATCCTGGTGCAGCAGAAGGCCATCTCCGAGGACCAGCTGCTCGAGGCCATGAGCGCCCAGTTCGACATCCCCTTCTGGCCCAAGCTCCCGCTCAACGACATCGATACCGACGTGCTGGCGAAGGTGCCGATCCAGTTCCTGAAAAAGCACTGGATCGTGCCGTTGAGCTGCCGCAAACCGTTGACCGCCATGGATTGCGGGCTGAACGCCTTGGATCCGGCCGACCCGGCCAACCCCGTGTGCGAGTCCGGCTGCGTGATCGCCATGCGCGACCCGCTGGAATTCCAGGCTCTGGACGACCTGGTGCGGCTGTTGAACACCCCCGATTACCGCCTGGTCCTGTCGACCCGGGAGACCATCCTGTCGGCCATCAACCTGCAGTACGACCTGCGCCGCGATTCGGCTGCACAGCTGGTCCAGGACATGGAGGAAAACGGCAGCAGCATCCTGCACGAAATCGAGGAGACCGCCGACCTGCTCGACGACACAAGCGAGGCGCCGATCATCAAGCTGGTCAACCACATCATCTCGCAGTCCATCAAGGCGCGCGCGAGCGACATCCATTTCGAACCCTACCAGAACAGCTTCACGGTGCGCTACCGGGTGGACGGGATTCTCTACGACCTGCTCACGCCGCCCAAATGGATCCAGCCCGCCCTGCTCTCGCGGGTCAAGGTCATGTCCAAGATGAACATCGCCGAAAAGCGTTTGCCGCAGGACGGCCGGTTCGACGTGCGCGTGGGAGACCAGGACATCGACGTGCGCGTGTCCACCATCCCGACCTCCTTCGGCGAACGGCTGGTGCTGCGGCTGTTGAACAAATCCGGCTCCATGCTGGAGATGCAGGACATCGGGCTCGCGCCCCAACGCATGCAGATGGTGCAGAAGCTGGTGAACTCGCCGAACGGCATCATCCTGGTCACCGGTCCCACCGGCAGCGGCAAGACCACAACGCTGTATGCGATCCTGACTTCCATCAACAAGCCGGGCATCAACATCATCACCATCGAAGACCCCATCGAGTACCAGATCAAGGGCATCAGCCAGATCCAGGTCAACCCGAAGATCGAGCTCACCTTTGCGCGCGGCCTGCGCTCCATCGTCCGCCAGGACCCCGATGTCATCCTCATCGGCGAAATCCGCGACAAGGAGACCGCCGAAATCGCCGTCCAATCGGCCTTGACCGGCCACCTCGTCTTCTCGACCCTGCACACCAACGACTCGCCCAGCGCAATCACTCGGCTGGTGGACATCGGGGTGGAACCCTTCCTGATCTCTTCCTCGGTCCTCGCCGTGCTGGCCCAGCGACTGGTGCGGGTGCTTTGCAAAGATTGCAAACAGCCCTATGTACCGAAGCCGGTCTATCTGGAAAGCATCGGCGTCAGCCCCCGGCAGTTCGGGGCCAAGCCCATCTATAAGGCGATCGGCTGCGAGAAATGCTTTCAGACCGGCTACCGCGGCCGGATCGCCATTTTCGAGATCATGCTGATGAGCGAGGAGTTGAAGAGCCTCATCATCCAGACCTTCGACTCCAACCGCATCAAGGCCGTGGCGATCCAGGAAAAGATGGTCACGCTGCGCGAGGACGGAATGGAGAAAGTGCGGGATGGGAAGACGACGCTCGAAGAGGTCCTGAGGCTCACGCAGGGATGACGGCCAGATTTTCGTAACGCTGCGCCTCCTCGATGCGTCCGCGCTTGCGGCAGCCGCCGGCATAGACCCGGCACTTGTGTTTCAGCACGCGCAGGGCCGCCACCCTTTGGTCCGCGGAGAGAAGCGCGCCTTGAAGCAGCTTACGGATCGAGGCAATCCGGTACTGGTCCAGCCCCCAGGCGCGGGAGAGCTGGTCGGCGTGGCCGCCGCGTTTGACGATGAGGGGGATGTCGATGAGGTGGATCGGGATGCGACAGCTCACCCGCAGCCAAAGGTCGTAGTCCTCGCAGGCCGGCAGGTCCTCGTCGAAAAAGCCTACCCGGTCGAACAGCTCGCGGCGCACCATCACCGCCGAGGGGCTCACGAGACACAGATCGAGAGACGGCTCGAAGATCATCCCGCTGCGCTTGCGGTGCCGTTGGGCCGGGTTCACCCGCCGGCCGTTGCGCACCCAGGACTCTTCGGTCTGCGCGATCAGGGCTGCCGGGTGCGCACGGAAGAATTCGACCTGGATCGAGAGTTTTTGGGGCAGCCAGAGGTCGTCGGAGTCCAGGAAGGCGATCAGTTCCCCGCAGGCGGCGGCAATCCCCCGGTTGCGCGCCGCACTCACCCCGCGGTTCGCCTGCCGCAGCAGCCGCACCTTCGGCCGGTAAGCCTCCAGAATCCCCGCGCTGCCGTCCGTGGAGCCATCGTCCACCACGATCAGTTCGAAGTTCGTGAACTCCTGCGCCAGCGCCGAATCCACCGCCTCCCGCAGGCACCAGCCGCGGTCGAAGGTGGGAATGATGACGCTGACCCGCGGAGTTTCAATCATGGCGTTCATCGTTTGGAGATCCTTCGACCATTCACGTTTTTCATGGCAAGATCAATTCGAACTTCGGAATGCGGAAATCGGAACGTGGATGACCCGCCGTTTTTCTTCCGCCGTCCGCTTTCTCCCTGCCCCCTCTAACTTCCCGCTTCCGCCTTCTCAGACCATTCTTCCGACCTCTGCGATCTTTTCCTCCAGCCGCTTCGGGCTGACCCGCATGGCGGTGCCGAGTTCCTGGGCGTAGATCGACACCTTGTATTCCTCGATCATCCAGAAAAGCGCTTCGAGCGCGCGCCGTTTCTGCTCCGATGCTTCCGGGGAAAGCGCCTTCAGCAGCGCGTTGAGCCGCCCGGTGATTTGCGCGACCCCGGCCGCCTTGACCCGGTCCTTTTCGAGATCCACGGCTCCACGGCGCGCCCGGGTGGCGAGCGCCTGGATGTAACGCACCAGATCGGATAGGCGGCACCGGTCGTAGAGCGCGATGAAGTGGTTCGGGACCAGGTGCGCCAGTTCCTCCGCCAGACCACGGCCGAAGTCCGCCAGCAACCCGCCTCCCCGGCCGAGGGCTGCGATCTGCCCGCGGGCCGCCGCATAGGCCTCGAGCACGGGGATCACGGCGTAGAGAAGCTCGCGCCCGGTCGGCAGGATCCGCGGGGCGCAGGCCGCCGATAGGTCCTCGAAACCCTGCGGCGAGCGGATGTCCGCGGCGCAGAGGTCCTGCAGCACGCGGTCGACCATCGCCGCTTCCAGCGCCCGGGCCCCGCCAAGATAACGAGCTGACGGATGCACCTCCTCGGGCAGGGCCAGGCTGCGCTTCAGGAACTTCACATCCCTGGCGCAGTGAATCGCACAGAGGGCTGCCACTCCGTTGCGGTGGGCGGCCAGGGCTTGGTCGCGCCGCGGGTAGAGTTTCAGGTTCACGCCGCTGGCCCCGGCTTCCAGGGCCGGGTAGGCCACCCAGGCGCTGCGTGCGCCCGTCGGGCTGTCGACCACCTCGGGAAGTTCGCCGAAATCCCAGCGGGTGAGGCCGGCCCTTTCCCAGCGGGCGCGGGCCTCGGCCGGGATGCGGCCGGGTGCCGCGGAACGGCGCAGCAGCGCGGGGTCCCGGCCCGCAGCGAGTTCACGGCCGTCGGCAGCGGTGATCGCCACCCGCATGCGCAGGTGGTCCGGCACGTCATTGGCCGGCCACGCCGCCGCGGGGACATCGATGCCGAAACGGCGGTGGAGGAACTCCTCCAGGGCGGAGACGAGCGGACCCTCGCTGCGCGGCATCTCGCGCAGAATGGTGTCGATGACACCCGCGAGAGGGACCAGCCGCCGGCGGATCGACTTGGGCAGTCCCCGCACCAGGATTTCGATTTTCTCCCGCAGCAGCCCCGGCACGAGCCACTCCAGCGCCTCCGGCGCAACCTCGGGGGCCAGGGCCGCGGGCACCCGCAGCGTGGCGCCGTCCGCCTCTGCACCCGGCTCGAAGCGGTAGCGGACTTCCAGGTCACGGCGGCCCACGGCCATCCGCTCCGGGTAAAGGGCCAGGTCCGCCGGGTCGGGCCGGTAGCGCAGGAGGTCCGCCTCGGCCATGCACAAAAACGCGTCGCCACTCCGGGTTTTGATGAGGGCAGCGAGGGAACGCGGCTCGCACACCCCGGAAAGCCGCCGGCGGTAGAACGCGGCCTGATCCTGCTCATCGATCAAGAGGTCCCGGCGCCGCAGGCGGTCCTCGTAGCCCTGGACACGGCCGATCAATTCCTGGTTGTGCCGCATGAACGCGAAGGGCCGCTCGATCTCTCCACGCACCAGGGCATGGCGGATGAAGATGTCCGCAGCCTCGTCGGGGTTGATCCGGCTGTAGGCCACGGTCCGGCCCGGCACGATGATCAGGCCGAAGAGACTCACCTGCTCGGTGGCGACAACCTCGCCCCGACGCATGTCCCAGCGCGGGTCCGTGAACACCGACCGGCACAGCTTCCCGCCGGCCGGCTCGAGCCAGCCGGCGTCGATGGTGGCCACCGCCCGGGCGAACAGCCGCGAGGTCTCCACCATCTCGGCGGCCACGATCCAGTTGCCGGCGGAACCGAAGAGGCCCGAGCCCGGGAAAATCATCACTTCCCGGCCCCGGGCCGCCCGGAAGATGTTCTGCTCCTTCTTGACGGCGATGTGGGACAGAAACCCCGCCAGGATCGAACGGTGGATCCGGCCGAAGTCGGGCTCGTCTGCGCCCGCCCGTCGCCGGCGCCAGCCGAACCCGGCCATGATTTCGGTGACCTGGGAGTGAATGTCCTCCCACTCGCGCATGCGTCGAAAGGACAGGAAGTGATCGCGGCAGAACCGCTTGAGAGCGTTGGGGCTCGGGTGTTCGCTGCGGGCCTGGCGGAAGCGTTTCCAGACGGTCAGCAGGGTCAGAAAGTCCGAGGCCGGGGCGTTGAAGGCGGCGTGAGCGCGGTCGGCCTCGGCCGACTTCTCGGACGGCCGCTCGCGCGGATCCTGGATGCTCAAAGCGGAGGCGATCACGGCGATGTCCGCTTCGCAGCCCTCCTGATGGGCCGCAATCAGCATCCGCGACAGTCGCGGATCGAGCGGCATCCGGGCCATCATCCGCCCGGTCTCCGTCAGCCGCACGCTATTTCCGTCCTTTCCCCCTTCCGACTTCCCTCTTCCGCCCGCACCTTTCCCCTTTCGTTCCTCCGCCTTCTCTCTGCCCCCTTCCTCAATGGCGCCCAGCTCGGTGAGCAGGCTGAAGCCGTCGCGGATGCTCTTGGGCTCCGGCCGGTCGATAAACGGGAAATCGGCCACGTCCCCGAGGCCGAGCGCGATCATGCGCAGGATGACCTCGGCCAGATTGGCGCGCAGGATCTCGGGGGCGGTGTACTGCGGCCGCGCCAGGTAGTCCTCCTCCGAGTACAGACGAATGCAGACCCCGTGTTCCACGCGGCCGCAGCGGCCCTGGCGCTGGTCCGCGCTGCTGCGCGAGATCGGCGCCACCGGCAGCGCGGTGGTCCGCGTGCGCGGGGAATAGCGTGAGATCCGGGCCAAGCCGGTATCCACCACGTAGCGGATGCCGGGAATCGTGATGGACGTCTCGGCCACATTGGTCGCCACGATGATCTTGCGGCGGCCGGCGGGCTTGAACACGCGCGCCTGATCGGCGGCGGACAGGCGCGCGAAGAGCGGCAGGATGACCGCGTGGCGGCCGGCCCGGCCTTCCAGGGCCTCGCAGGCATCGCGGATATCCCGCTCGGTCGGCATGAAGACGAGCACGTCTCCTTCGCGGCGTTCGCGCGTGATGGCGGCGACCGCCTGAACGGCGAGCTCCACGTGGCTGACCTCGCCGTTGTCCCCGGAGACCGTCCCCGGATCCGCGTAGCGGACCTCTACCGGAAAGGTCCGGCCGGTCACGTTGATCACCGGCGCGCCGCCGAAGGCCCTGGAAAACTGTTCGGTGTCGATGGTGGCCGAGGTGATCACGACTTTGAGATCCCGCCGGCGCTCGACGAGCCGCTTGAGGTAGCCCAGGATGAAGTCGATGTTGAGGTTGCGCTCGTGGGCTTCGTCGACGATGATCGTGTCGTAGGCAGACAGCCGGCGGTCGGCCTGGGTCTCGGCAAGCAGAATGCCGTCGGTCATGATCTTGATGTAGGCGCCCCGGGCCGTGCGGTCGCTGAAACGAATCTTGTAGCCCACCGCGTCGCCGAGGGGCTGTCCCAGTTCCTCGGCGATCCGCTGGGCCACCGCAACGGCTGCAATCCGTCGGGGCTGGGTGTGGCCGATCATTCCGTCGAGGCCCCGGCCGGCGGCCAGGCAGAACTTCGGAATCTGGGTGGACTTGCCCGAGCCGGTCTCGCCGGAGACGATCACCACGGGGTGCTTTTGGATGGCGGCAACGATTTCCTGCTTGCGCACCGTGATGGGCAACGCCTCCGGGAAGGCGAGCGGCGGGATGTTCTGCCGGCGGCGGGCCTTGGCGGCGATGGACGCCGACAGCCGCGCCTCGATCCGGTCGATGGCGCCGTCGCTCCGGACCGGGTCCCCAGCCCGCCGCAGCCGGTCCAGGCTGAGGGCCACTGCTTCACGGTCCTTGGCCATGGCCGCGGCCAGCTGCGATTCGATGCGACGTATTCTGAAACGAAGGCTCGTCACGGTATGGGCCGATTCATCCTGGCTGACAGCGGTTGAAAATTTCGTGCGATTGACTTAGTAGATTAACGGGAGTATTTCGAAAAATCAAGGTGGCCTGGAACCGCCCCGGAAGGAGCCGAACCATGAATTTCGTCGTTATCGGCGGCGATGCGGCCGGCATGAGCGCCGCGAGCCGCGCCAAGCGCAACCGGCCCGACCTGAACGTGATCGTGTTCGAACAGACCCGCGACGTCTCCTACAGCGCCTGAAATCTCCCCTACAATCTGGCGGCGCCGGAGAGGGACATCGAAGATCTGGTGGTACGGCGCGCGGAGGCGTTTCGCGCAAAGCAGGGCATCGACCTGCGCACCGGCCACCGCGTGGAAGTAATCGACCGCAAACGCCGGGTCGTGCAGGGCGCGACCCGGGAAGGCCAAGGCTTCACGCAGCCCTACGACCGGCTTCTGATCGCCACCGGCGCCGCGGCCGTGAATCCGGCGCTGCCGGGCGCCGACTTGCCCGGGGTGCATCGGCTCAAGACGCTGGAGGACGGGCGGCGTATCAAAGCGCTGCTTTCCGGCGGCGGCGTGCGACGGGTGATCGTCCTCGGGATGGGCTACGTCGCCATGGAGATGGTCGAAAGCCTGCGGGCGCTCGACATCGAAGTGGACATGCTCAAACCCGGCCCGGCCTTCATGCCCTGGCTCGCTCCGGAGCTCGCCTCGGTCGTCCACGCGGAGCTTGGCGCCAACGGAATCGGGGTTCACACCGGCCTCCGGCCGCAGCGCATCGAGGCCGCGGGCGGCGGGCTTGCGGTGGTCTGCCCCGATGCGACGCTCAGCGGGCAGATGGTGCTCGCTGCCGTCGGCGTCGCCCCCCGGAGCGGCCTGGCGCAGGAGGCCGGGCTGGCGCTCAGCGTCGCCAATTCCATCGCCGTGGACCCCACCTTGCGCACCTCGGACCCGGACATCTTCGGCGCCGGCGACTGCGCCGACGCCTACCATGTCGTCACCGGCCGGAAAACCTGGATCCCGCTCGCTCTGAGAGCCAACCGCACCGGCTGGGCCGTGGCGGACAACGTCTGCGGGGAAACGGTCGCGCTGCACGGGGTCGCCGGAACGGCGGTTTTCCGGGTATTCGGCCTCGAGGTGGCGCGGACCGGCCTCAACATCGCGGAAGCCGGGGAAGCCGGTTTCGAGCCGGTGGAGGCAACCATCACCTCCAGCACCAAGGCCCACTCCTTCCCCGGGGCCTCGGCCCTGTGGGTGAGTGCGGTGGGCGACCGGAAAAAGGGGCGCCTGCTTGGAATGCAGATCGTCGGCCGCGAGGGGGCTGCCCACCGCATCAACGGCGCCGCCGTGGCCCTGCATGCCGGGCTGACGGTGGCGCAGTTCTTCCAGGCGGACCTGGCCTACGCACCGCCTTTCGGCCCGGCCTGGGACCCGATGCTGACATGTGCCGGCCAGCTGCTCAAAAAAATGTAAACTCACGCGACACGCCGGGTCATGGGCCGGGAGGTGGTGGTCGCCGTAACCCGGGGCAGGCTTGACTTTGGGCCATGGGAGCAGATATTCTACGGCGAAGTTGACGACCGGCGCCGCAAGTGGGCGCGGATGCAAATAATTTGAGAATTGCAGGAGGATAATTATATGGTCAAAGCCATCCGCATCCATCAGCATGGCGGGCCCGAGGTGCTGCGATGGGAAGATGTTGACCCCGGAACTCCCGGCCCCGGCGAGGCCCTCGTGCGTCACGAGGCCGTCGGCCTGAACTACATCGACGTCTACCATCGCTCAGGCCTCTACCCCCTGCCCACCCTCCCGGCCACCCCCGGCCTGGAGGCCGCCGGGGTGGTTGAGGCCATCGGCCCGGAGGTTGTCGAGGTGGCCGTGGGCGACCGCGTGGCCTATGCCGGCGTTCCGCCCGGGGCCTACGCCGAGAAGCGCCGTATTCCGGCCCATCGGCTGGTGCAGCTTCCCTCCGGCATATCCGCTCTGCAGGCCGCCGCCATGATGCTCCAGGGCATGACGGCGCGGTATCTCTTGAAAGGCTGCTGGCCGGTCGGTCCCGGCACGACTCTGCTGATCCATGCTGCTGCCGGCGGCGTCGGCCTCATCGTCTGCCAATGGGCCCGGCATCTGGGCGCGACCGTGATCGGAACGGTGGGCAGCCCCGAAAAAGCCGAGATCGCCAAAGCCCACGGCTGCCACCACCCGATTCTCTACACGAAGGAGGACTTCGCCGCCCGCGTCAAGGACATCACGGGCGGCAAGGGCGTCGACGTGGTGTACGATTCGGTCGGCCAGACCACGTTCCTGAAGTCCCTCGACTGTCTGCGGCCGATGGGCATGCTGGTGTCCTTCGGCCAGTCCGCCGGGCCGATTGGACTCTTCGATCCCGCTTTGCTGGCGCAAAAAGGATCGCTTTTCCTGACCCGCCCCACGCTCATGACCTACACCGCCCGGCGGGAGGACCTCCTGGCCCATGCCCGGGACCTCTTCGAAGTGGTTCAGAAGGGGGCGGTCACGGTCGCGGTGCGCCAGACCTACCCGCTCGCCGAAGCCCCGCGCGCCCACCGGGACCTGGAAGGACGCAAGACCACCGGCTCTTCGGTGTTTACGGTTTGACGGCCGGCCCGCACGCCTTCATTTTTCGCTTGTGTTTTTGCATCAATTTAGTATGTTCAGACTTTATACCAGCAACTGGCCTTGATAATTCCAGGGGAGGTTAATTGGAATGGCTGAAGAAGCGATCAAAATCAGCGGTAAAAAGAAAAGCATGTTCATCGACAAAGTGAAGCAGCTGCTGCCCGATGGTGGAAATCTCAACCTCTGCCTGACCTGCGGCGCCTGCTCGTCCGGCTGCCCGGCCACCGGTCTGGAGGGCATGGACCCGCGCAAGTTCCTGCGCATGGCGGCCCTCGGCATGGACGAGGAACTCCTGAAATCGGAATGGGCCTGGATGTGCACCATGTGCCAGCGCTGCATCTATGTCTGCCCTATGAAAATCGACATTCCCCAGCTGGTGTTCAACGTTCGGGGGAGCCGACCGCGGGATGAGCGCCCCAAGGGGATCCTGGGCTCCTGCAACATGGCCCTCAAACACGACACCTGCAGCGCCATGGGTGCCTCCGAGGAGGACTTCAAGTTCGTGGTCGAAGACGTCGCCGAGGAGGTTCGCAATACCCAAGTGGGCTGGGAGGAACTCCAGGCGCCCGTCAACAAGCAGGGTGCCATGTACTTCCTCAACCAGAACTCCCGCGAACCGGTCACCGAGCCGGACGAGATGGTGCCGCTGTGGAAGATCCTGCACTTGGCCGGCGCCGACTGGACTTACGGCACCAAGGGCTGGGCCGCCGAGAACTACTGCATGTTCATGGCCGACACCGAGTCGTGGAAACACATCGTGGAGGTGAAGGCCAAGGCCGTGGACGACCTTGGCTGCAAATATTGGCTCAACACGGAGTGAGGGCACGAACTCTTCGCAGTCCGGGCCGGACTGAAAAAGTTCAACATCTCCCACAAATTCGAAATCATGAGCATCATCCAGCTCTATGCCCAGTGGGTTCGCGAGGGCAAGCTCAAGGTCAACTCCGACTGGAACAAGGACCTCAAGGTCAAGTTCACAGTCCAGGACCCCTGCCAGCTGGTGCGCAAAAGTCTCGGCGATCCCGTGGCCGAAGATCTGCGCTATGTGGTCAAAGCGGTGGTGGGCGAGGAAAACTTCGTTGACATGACCCCCAACCGCTCCAACAACTACTGCTGCGGCGGCGGCGGTGGGTTCCTGCAGTCGGGGCTCCCGGAAGCGCGCCGCGAGTACGGTAAGCTGAAGTTCGAGCAAATCATGGCGACAGGCGCCACCTACGCGATCACCCCCTGCCACAACTGCCACGCCCAGATCCACGACCTGAGCGAGCACTTCGAGGGGCACTATCACACGGTCCACCTCTGGACCATGATCTGTCTCGCCATGGGAATCCTCGGCCCGAACGAACGCACCTACCTCGGGGAGGACCTGGCGGAACTGCTCATGCCGGAGACGCGGGAAGCGGAAGAATAAAAAAGCTCGAAGCAAAAAAAGCAGGGCCGAATTTCCGGCCCTGCTTTTTTTATTCTCGTTGCGACCCGATGCCCAATGCCCTCTGCCTGGCTGCTTTTCCTTCGAGCTTCGACCCGGCCCGCGTTCACGCGGCCCGTTGCAGCTTCACCGCACAGACCTTGAACTCGGGGATTCCGCAGACCGGGTCCAGGGCGTCGCTGGTCAAACGGTTGGCCGCGGCCTGGGCGTAGTGGAACGGCAGGAACACGGTCCCCGCCACCGCTTTGGGGGAGACCCGGATACGGGCCTGGATGCTCCCCCGTCGGGAGGCGATGGTGACGAGATGGCCCTCCTGGACCCCGTTGGCCTTTGCATCGAATGCGGAAATCTCGACGAAGCACTCCGGCGCGATCTCGTTCAAACCGCCGGTCTTCATGGTCATCGTGCCGGTGTGATACTGGTAGAGCACCCGGCCGGTGGTGAGATAAAGCGGGAAGTCCACGTCGGTCCTTTCGGCCGGAGGGACCCAGTCGATGGCGTGGAAAATTCCCCGGCCGATGGTGAACTGCTCGCGGTGCAGGATGGGCGTTCCCGGATGTTCTTCGTTCGGACAGGGCCAGTGGATGCCCTCGTGTTCGATGCGTTCGTAGCTGATCCCGGCATAGGACGGCGTCACGCGGCGCAGCTCGTCCATGATCTCCCGGCTGTCGGCGTAGGGCATAGGGTAGCCCATGCGGCCGGCGATCGCGCAGATAATCTTCCAGTCTTCGCGGGCATCGCCGGGAGGTTCGACCGCCTTGCGCACGCGCTGAACCCGACGTTCGGTGTTGGAAAAGGTCCCGTCTTTTTCCGCGTAGCAGGCCGAGGGCAGCACGACATCCGCCTTCGCGGCGGTCTCGGTCATGAAGATGTCCTGGACCACCAGGAATTCGAGATGGCCCAGACTTTTTTCGGCATGGTTCAGGTCGGGGTCGGAGACCAGTGGGTTTTCGCCGATGATGTACATCGCCTTAAGCGTCCCGTCGTGGGCGGCGGGCAACATATCGGTGACTTTCAGCCCGGGCTTTTCGGGCAGACGGTCGACGTTCCAGGCCGCCTGCATGCGCGCGCGGGCCTGGGGGTCCGCCACTTTCTGATAACCGGAAAACACATCCGGCAGTCCGCCCATGTCGCAGGCGCCCTGCACGTTGTTCTGACCCCGCAGGGGGTTCACCCCGCCGCCGGCGATCCCCAGGTTGCCGCAGAGCATGGCCAGGTTGGCGAGCGACTTGACGTTATCGGTTCCGGTGGTGTGCTGGGTGATCCCCATGCAATAAAGGATGCTGCCGCGCTCAGCCCCTGCAAAGAGGCGTGCGGCCTCGGTCAGGTCCCGGGCGGGGATGCCCGTGATGGCTTCGACATACTCCGGGGTGTATCTGGCAACGGCCTGCTTGAGCGCCTCGAAGCCCGTGGTGCGGCTTTCCACGAATTCTTTGGAGTGCAGGTTCTCGGCGATGATCACGTGCAGCATGCCGTTGATCCAGGCGACATCGGTTCCCAGGTGGGGCCTGAGCCAGGTGTGGGCAAAGTCGCTGATCTTGATGCGCCGGGGATCGACCACGATGAGCGTCTTGCCCTTCAGGTGCACGGCGCGCTTGACGACGGTCGCGATGACGGGATGATTCTCGGTGGTGTTGGAGCCGGCGATCAGAATGACGTCGGACTGCTCGATGTCGCCGATGGTGTTGGTCATCGCCCCGCTGCCGAAGGCTGCGGCCAGACCGGCCACAGTGGAGGAGTGTCAGAGACGGGCGCAGTGGTCGATGTTGTTGGTTTGCAGCACCGCCCGGGTGAACTTTTGGGCGATGTAGTTCTCCTCGTTGGTAATGCGTGCAGAGGTCAGGACCGCGATGCTGTCCGGCCCGTCGGCGGCCTTGATCTCCCCCAGCCGGCGTGCCACCCGATCGAGCGCCTCTTCCCACGTGGCCTCCCGGAACCGGTCTTTCTCACGGATCAGCGGAGTCTTCAGGCGTTCGGACGACCCGATGAAATCGAAGCCGAAACGTCCCTTGACGCACAGGCTGCCGTAGTTCGGCGCCACTTCCTGCACGCCGGTGATTTTGACCACCCCGTTGTCCTTAATGTGCAGCTGCGTCTGGCAGCCGACACCGCAGTAAGTGCAGGTGGTGCGGACGGTTTTCTGGACATCTCTCGGCCAGACCTTTCCGCGGGCATCCTTTTCCACCAAAGCCCCCACCGGACAGGCCTGGACGCACTCGCCGCAGAAAACGCAGTCCGAGTCGCGATAGGGCCGGTCGCCGGCCGCGATGATCTTGCTCTTGGCGCCGCGGTAGCCGAAGTGGATGGCCTGGTTCACCTGGACCTCGTTGCAGGCCTGGACGCAGCGGCCGCAAAGGATGCAGCGCGCAAAGTCCCGCACGATGAAGGGGTTGACGTCTTCCAGCGGGTAGCGGACCGGGGTGGGGCTGAAACGACCGCCGGTCAGCCCGTAGCGCCAGGCCAGCTCCTGCAGCCGGCAGTCGCCCCACACCGGGCAGGGCTCGATGCCGCCGCCGGCATGCTGCAACCGGGCCGCGTACTCTTCGAAACTGCGGCCGTCGGAACCCTGCACGAGGCAGTTGTGGTTTCCCGACGCCAGCAGCAGCTGGATCACTAGCCGCCGGGCGGTGACCACCTTGGGGGACTCCGTGTGGACCACCATCCTGGGGGCGGCCGGCATGGCGCAGGAGGCCACGAGCGAACGCGCCCCCTGCACCTCCACCAGGCACACGCGGCAGGCGCCGGTCGGGTCCGCCGCCTTCAGATGACAAAGTGTCGGAATGTCGATAGCGTTGTGCCGGGCGACTTCAAGAATGGTTTCACCGGGTTGAAAGGTGAACTCGCTGCCGTTGATCGTGATCGTGTTCGGGTTCGCTTCCGCGGTCATAGGCCCTTCAAAAAATTTTAAGTTTTCGTTATCCTTGGCTATTTGTCGCTTGAAACCTTGAGCTTGAGACGATTCTCTATCTGAACCCGTCAGTTTTGTCAATCAGCTTGGAGGCGGATGGAACTTCCGGCTTTTGCGGGCGGCATCAAAGAGCCGCTGGTAAATGACAGCCCCCAAGGCACCGCCGACGACATCGGCCAACCAGTCGAGGGGATCCGCGCTGCGGTCGGGCACAAAATACTGGTGGATCTCGTCGCTCAACCCGTAGAGTGCGGTGGAGATCACACTGGCCCACATCAGCGTCCGCTTCAGCGCCCGGGGCCAGCCGGCCAGGTAGGTCCGATAGAACAAAACGGCCATCACCCCATAAGCCCCGAGGTGCAGCAGTTTGTCCAGATGCGACGCTTCCGGCGTCTCGAACGGGGCCGGCAGGCACGATTGGATATAGATAAAAACGCAGTAAAGGATGAGCGGGACCAGGTCCGGCAGCATGTGCATCGGTAGCGACAGCATAATTGGATTGTCACCCTTACCCGTGTGTGAGCTTTCGGCCTTGCGCGTTCAAGCTCGCTAAAACCCCGTCGTGGGTCGGCGCCGGCCGAAACGCGCCTCGCACGGGGCGTTCTTGGTCACGTGCCGGCCGAGTTTTTTACACCACAGAGACATGAAAGTACGGCAGCTGCCGTCGAGCGCAGTGGCCTGGGCGAAATCGGCGCACGTGCAGCGCAGATCGCAGAAGGGGATCCGGCTCGTGGAGACGCCGGCGTTGGCGGGCGTCTGTTGGGTTTTGGGTTTACGCGAGCACATGGGGTCATCCGGTCGGGAAGACATCCAGCGTGAGCGCGCGCCGACGGATGTTGTCGAGCACGGCGTCGATGAATCCCTGGTGGGAAACCCCGTAGGTCACCTTGCCGTCCAGAGTCCTCACCGCCAGCGTCCCGGCGTCTTTCTCCTTCGCGCCGATGGTGAGGGTGAGCGGTGTTTGGACGAGCTGGGCCTCGCGCACCTTTTTATTCAGACTTTCCGTGCGGCTGTCCACCTCGGTGCGCAGGCCGGCCGCGTCGAACCGGGCCTTGACCTCTTCGGCATAGGAGACCATTTCGTCGTTCATGGGCAGGATCACGGCCTGCACCGGCGTCATCCACAGTGGGAACCGTCCGGCGAAGTGCTCGACAAGGATCCCGAGAAACCGCTCGATCGACCCGTAGATGACCCGGTGGATCATGATCGGCCGCTTGCGCTCGTTGTCCTTGTCCACGAAATGCAGGTTGAAACGTTCCGGAAGCGACATGTCGAGCTGGATGGTCCCGCACTGCCAGGTCCGGCCCAGGGCGTCCTTTATGTGGACGTCGATCTTCGGCCCGTAGAAGGCACCGTCGCCCTCGTTCAGCTTGCAGTCCCGACCGTAGGCGGCCAGCGCCGATTTCAGGCCGCCGGTAGCCAGTTCCCACTGCTCGTCGGTGCCGATCGATTTCTTGGGCCGCGTGGACAGTTCGAGGTGAAAACCCAGGCCGAAGGTGCTGTAGATTCGCTCCACGAGGCGCAGCACCCCCAGGATCTCCTGTTCGATCTGAGTGGGGGTCATGAAAATGTGGGCGTCGTCCTGGTGGAAGGCCCGTACCCGAAACAGGCCGGAGAGCACCCCGGAGAGCTCGTGGCGGTGCACCAGCCCGACCTCCGCGGCCCGTAGCGGAAGGTCCCGGTAGGAATGGGGCCTGCAACTGTAGAGCAGCATTCCGCCCGGGCAGTTCATGGGCTTGATGGCATACTCCACCTCGTCGATCATGGCGGTGTACATGTTCTCGCGATAGTTCGCCCAGTGGCCGGAGCGCTCCCAGAGAGCGCGGTTCAACATGATCGGGGTTTTGGTCTCCACGTAGCCGGCGACGCGGTGTTCCATGCGCCAGTACTCCAGCAACGCATTCCAGATGACCATCCCCTTGGGGTGGAAGAAGGGCATGCCCGGGGCCTCGTCGTGGAAGCTGAACAACTCCAGCGCCTGGCCGATCTTGCGGTGGTTGCGGCGCTTGGCCTCCTCGATGAAGTGCAGGTAGGCATCGAGCTCCTTCTTGTCGAAGTAGGCGGTGCCGTAAATGCGCTGCAACTGGGCGCGGGACGGGTCGGCGCGCCAGTAGGCGCCCGACACCTTGAGCAGCTTGATGGCCTTGACGAAGCCGGTGTGGGGCACATGGGGCCCGCGGCACAGATCGGCGAATTCGCCCTGCTCGTAGACTGAGATGGTGCCTTCCGTCAGATCCTGAATCATCTCCAGCTTGTAAGGCTCGTGCTGGTAGAGCGCCAGAGCCTCGGCCTGGGTGACTTCCCGGCGGCGGATCGGGAGCTTGGCCTTGATGAGTTTCTGGATCTCGGCCTCGATGCGGGGAAAGTCCTCCTCCGACACCGGCGGCATGTCGATGTCATAGTAGAAGCCCTCTTCGACCACCGGGCCGATGGTGAGCTTGGCCTCCGGGTAGAGCCGCAGGATGGCCTGGGCCATGACGTGGGCCGCGCTGTGGCGCATGATCGCAAGCGCCTCCGGGTCCTTCGTGGTGACCAGACGCACGGCCGCATCACGGTCGATGCGCGCGTTCAGGTCCACCAGCCGCTGGTCCAGCTCCATCGCGACACAGTTGCGGGCGAGCCCTTCGGAGATGCTCACGGCCAGGTCCAGCCCGGACAGCGGCTGCTCAAAATTCTTTATGTTACCATCCGGAAGTGTTATGCTGATCATTGTAATCTCTTTCTGTGGGCAAGAAATATGGCGGTTGAGCCGTTCGCGCTTCAGCCCGGAAAAAGGGCCGCGGAGCACCCAGGAGCAGTCTCACCCGCGGACAGGCCTTCGGAATTCCGATGGGTTCATGTTACACCGATTCGTCGGGTTCGACAACCGCCGCCGGCGGCGTCTGAACGGATTCACTGCAAGAACTTGATACTTTAGGAAAAAGGAACGGGCGGGTCAAGCAGAAAAATGTCTAAAGACGAATCTCTTCGCCACGACATCATCACCTCCACGGCCGAACTCGACGACTTGGCGGACAAACTGGAGCGCGAGGCCGTCATCGGCGTGGATCTCGAGGCCGATTCCATGTTCCACTTTCAGGAGCGGGTGTGCCTGCTTCAGATCTCCATCCCCGGCAGAAATGTCGTGGTCGACACCGTGAAACTCCCCGATTTGTCAGCGCTTAAATCGGTCTTTCGCGATCCTCAGATCAAAAAAGTATTCCACGGCGCCGACTACGACGTGCGCTCGCTCTACCGGGATTTCGATATTCGCATCAACAACCTCTTCGACACTCAGCTCGCCTGCCTCTTCCTCGGTTTCACCGAAACCGGGCTCGAGGCGGTGCTCAAGAACCTGTTCGCCGTCACGCTCAACAAAAAATTCCAGCGCAAGGACTGGTCCCGGCGGCCGCTGCCGAAAGACATGCTCGACTACGCCGTCTCCGACGTCCGCTATCTGGCCCCCCTGGCGGAGCGACTGGAGCAGGAGCTGCAGGAGAAGGGCCGGCTGGCCTGGGTCGTCGAGGAGTGCCGGGTCCTGAGCAAGGTGCGGCCGACGGTCTCGGACGGGACGCAGCTGTTTTTGAACTGCAAGGGGGCGGGGCGCCTGGACCCCAGGGGGCTCGCCGTCCTCGAGGAACTGCTGGCCTTCCGCCGCGACATCGCCCGCGCAAAAGACCGGCCGCTGTTCAAGGTGTTCAGCCACGAGACGCTGCTGGCTCTGGCGGACGCCCGGCCTGCGCATGCGGCCGATCTCGAAAAGGCCGGGGTCCTGAGCCCGGCCCAGATGGAACGCTACGGCCGGGACATCCTGTCCGCCGTCAAGGTGGCCATGCACCTGCCGGCCGCCCAGCTGCCCCGCTATCCGCGCCGCAGACCGCAGGCCGTGTCCGCCGCCGCCTCCGAGCGCATCCAGCGCCTGCGACGCTGGCGCGAAACCCAGGGCCGGCGCCTGAAGATCGAACCGGCGCTCGTCTGCAGCAAGGCCGCCATGATGGCCATCGCCCTGCGCAAGCCCGCCAAACCGGAAGACCTGACGGACGTGGCCGAGCTGAGGCCGTGGCAGCGCAAGGTTTTCGGCAAAGACATCGTCGCCGTCCTGAAAAAATGACCGAAGAAGTCATTTACTTCACTTCCGACGGGTTGAGGCTCGCGGGGGCGCTGGAGCGCGCGGCGGGAAGCCGGGGTGTCATCATCGCGCATCCCCACCCGCTCTATGGCGGGGACATGGACAACCCGGTCGTTGTCGCGATCCAGCAGGCGTATCTTCACCAGGGTATCAGCACGCTGCGTTTCAATTTCCGCGGCGTGGGCGCAAGCGCGGGGTGCTTCGACAACGGTGTCGGAGAACGCGCGGATGTGCGGGCGGCCCTGGCCTGGACGGCCGGCCTGGGCATGACGGACATCGATCTGGCGGGGTATTCCTTCGGCGCCTGGGTCAACGCGGGCATAGCCGCCGGCTGCCGGCGCATGGTCATGGTGTCGCCGCCGGTGGCGTTAATGGACTTCGGCCCGCCTGTTGCGATCGCGCGCCTCAGCCTGATCGTCACCGGGGGCCGGGATGAGATCGCCCCTCCGGCCATGATCGCCGGGTATCGATCCGCCTGGAACCCCGAGGCCGCTTTTGAAGTGATCCCCGGGGCTGACCACTTTTACACGGGGTTCCTCAAAACCCTCGAGGATAGGATCGCGGCGCACATTTAACAGAGGATCGATAAAGGTGATCGCCCTCCTTAATGAACCCCTGGGAATCGAGCACGGGGCAGATTAATAAGCTTGCCTTGTCAATCATACTTCTATATTTAAATGAGCATCTAATCGGAAACTTGGAGGCCTTATAACAAACAGTAAATCGGGGGTGGCAAAATGAACAGGTTTTGGGGGATGTTATGTGCGATCGTATTGATTTTTGGGTCTTTGGAGCCCGCGAACTCAACCATTATTAATTTAGAAGACATCGCAAAAAACCTGGTCTCAGAACCCCCTAAATTCAATAAGCAAACGTCTCCCGTCCTGAAGCGATCTAAGATTGCGCAGCAACGCCGGCGGCATAAACCGCAAGACCGACATGCGACTTCATCCGCAGCCGCAAATGTTATTACGAATGGTAATTTTGCTAATGGATTATCGGCTTGGGCGATCAATAACCCCAACAATCATCCGTTTGGTATTACGGTTGTCGACATCGATGGACCTGGACAACTCAACTCATCGGAGGCTTTTTTTGTTAAGACAGGCGGAGGCTCCAATACGAGTTCCGTCAGTATTCTTCAAAGCATTAAATTAGTAACCGGTGGAGCATATACACTTTTTGCCAATATAGCCGCATCCTATTTTCCATCTGAGGGTTTTATAAACAACCTTTCAGGAGGGGTCATAACAGTCACTTTGGACGGCAAGACAATTGGCAGTTACGATTTTGGAGAAATTGCCCTCAACACCTTTGAATATGCCACTTTAAGCGCCTCATTTGTGGCTGCAGCTTCCGGTATTCTGGATATAAACTTTTTTAGGCCATTCGAAGAAAATAGCAACTCTCCAACCAACTATTTGGATAATATATCGTTGGCATCAAACAACGGCGCCGGTGTTCCCGTTCCGGAACCCGCCACTGTGCTTCTTTTGGGAATTGGTCTTGTTGGGTTGGCAGGTTACAGCAAGAAGCATTTTAAGAGAAGCTGACGGCAATAGAGATAGCGCTTCCGGCCCCATTTACTGCCGGCAATGTGACGCAGACCGGCCGCACACATCAGGGCTCAACGAACCTCGACAGGACCTTTTTGCGGCCCGTCAGCCGCTGGTAGGCCACCGCCGGGTGGCCGACGGCGATCACGGCGTGCACGTTTTCTTCTCGCGGGATTTTCAGCAGGTCCTTTATCCGGCCGTCTTTCTGCATGGCGCTGACGGCGAACCCGATCAGGCAGGTGCCCAATCCCAGCGCGTGCGCACCGAGCAGGATGTTCTGGGTGGCGAGCAGTGCATCTTCAACCGGGCAGCTCCCTCCGGGGATCGATCCTACGATGATGACGGCCGGCGCCCCGTGGAGCAGGCGGTCGCGCCCGCGCTCTTCCCAATCGGCCAAGCCCTCCGCGACACTCTGATGGTAATCCCGATAATAACCCGCCAGCTCCGGCCGGCCGATGAGGCGCAGGCCGCGGCGCAGCAACGGGTTTTCGGCCATGCGGTTGAGACGCTTGAAAAAAGCGCCGACGGCGCTGCCGAGCTTCATCACCGCCGCGCGACTGGGAAGGATCGTAAAGGTCCAGCCTTGGCTGTTCGTGCCGGACGGGGCCGTCGCGCCGATCTTGACCAGGTCCTCCAGCACCGGACGCGGCACCGGCTGGCCCGTGAAGTGGCGGCAGGAACGCCGCGAGGCCATCAGCCGCACCAGTTCGCCGGCGTCGAAGGCTCCGTAGGGCATCCAGTCCGTTCGGCAGGCAAAGGTGTGAAACCGGAAACTATGCGGATCGAGAGCCTCCACCCGGACCGCTTCCACCGGGCACACGGCAACGCAGTGGCCGCAGCCGAGCGAGCGGGCGCCCGTCACTACGGATTTGCCGTCCTTCAGCTCAAGGGTCTGCGACGGGCAAACTCGTACGCACTCGCCGCACCCGATGCAGCGCTTCCGGTCGATGACGGTGGTGACGGGACGGTCGACCATGCGATCCCTTTATTCCGCCTTGAGCCAGCTTTATATCGCCTGATGCAGCTGCTGGATCAGCGTATCCATGTCGGTGCCGACGAAGCAGTAGCGCATGTCTAAAAAACGCCGGCGCAGCTGGCACACCTTTTCTTTCACCGGCTGATCCCGCAGGATGCAGTCGGCCATGAGCTGGGCCACCTCCGCGAAATCGCCGGCCTCCATCCCGAAGCGAGTCATCTCCTGCACCCCCAGGCGCAGCGCGCCGGCGGCCGTGAAGCCCTCTTCGTCCGGTGCAGCCTGGTAGTTGAGGATGATGTTGTTTTCCTCCAGACGCCGGGCGGTCTCGGCCCCCTTGGCGTAACCGACCTTCACGATCACCTGGTGCGTTTCGGTGTAGTCGATGGCGGGGTCCCCGGCCACATCCAGTCCGCAGTCCTTCAGGGTCCGGGCGAAGGCTTTGGCGTTGGCAATGACCCGCGGCTGGTACTGCTCCTTGAAATGGTTCATTTCATAAGCGGCCATCAACAGACCGAGCAGGGTCCCGAGGTGATGGTTGCTGAGACTGCCCGGGAAGGTCCGGCGCTGGATGGCCTCCCACAGCTCGTAGTGCGCCTCCTGCGGGGTAACCCCGGCCGCCGCAATGCCGCGCTGAGTCCCGAAAAAAGTCTTGTGCGTGGAGCCGGTCACGATGTCGGCGCCCTCGCGGAACGGCTGCTGAAAATGAGGCCCCACCAGCCCCAGCACGTGGGCCATATCGTACATCAGGACCCCGTCGATCTGCAGCTCGTCCAGCATGGCCCGGATTTCCCGGACCGGTTCACGATGGAGGATCATGCTCTTGCCCAGAATGAAGAGCTCCGGCCGGTGCTCGGCCACGAGTTTCCGGGTTGCCTCGACGTCGATCCGGAAGGGGTTGTCGGGAAGCACCGGGAAGTTCACCACGGCCGGCCTCTCCGAGCGCGCATCGCGGACCACGAAATCCCGCAGGGCGCCCATGGGCTGGGCGCTGAGGTGCCCGCCCTTGATGATGTGATGGTTCATGACCTTGCGCATCCGGCGCTGCTCGCTTTTGCGGTCGGCCCGGTTGATGTGATCCAGCATCGCGCTGAAGACGGCCATGTTGGCCATCTGGCCGGACACCGGGCGGGCCTCCACCTCGGTGCACTCCAGGAACTGCTTTAACTGCTCGACCAGCAGGCGCTCCACTTCGGAGATGAAATCCGTCCCCTGGTAGTAGAAGACTTCGACCTCCTTGAAGGCCTTGACCGGCTTGTGTTCGGCGTAACGCCCGGCCGGGTCCATCACCGAAAGCAGCCGCGACATGGGCGAGGGGGTCTGCTCGGAGGGGATCAGGTTGACGCACTCCTTCTGGCGCCAGGCGGTGTTGGCGACGGCCTTCTGCACCAGCGCGCGGGCGTCCCGCCGGGCCGGGGGTTCGGTGGGTGCGGCCTTTTTCACCTGGCGCAGTTCGTTCCAGGCGATGGCCCAGGCCTTGGGCGGGGCCTCGTTGCGCAGGTGATAGGGGGCGATCACGGCCTTCGTCATCCTGCCGCGGATGTCGATGTCGATCTCGTCCTCCGGCATCAGGTCGCTGTCCACCAGCGCCATACCGATGGCGCGCATGCCTTTCTCAACGGTTTGAACGGAGGCAATCCCGGTGCCGGAGCTCTGCCAGTAGGGGACCATGGTGCCGCTGGTCACGAACCCTGCGTCTTGACCCTGCCGCAGGATCCGCGCCCCCGCCCGGGCAATGCCCTTGTCCACGAGGGCGATGGGCCGGATCATGCGTGGCAGGTCACGGATGCGGCTGTGGTCCCGGTTGAGGATGCGCCGGTAGGCTTCGAACTGCCGGGCGAGAGCGGTCCGACCCACAAAATCGCCCTTGAGCGGCGAAAAACTCACCGCAAACCGCGCCAGGTTGCAGGCGAAGATGGGAATTTCGCGCCCCTCGGGGTCCATTCCCAGTTCGTGGCCGTAAAGGGGCAGCGCCGCCTCGAGCCGCAGGGTGTCCCGTGCCCCCAGGCCGACAGGCTGGCCGCCCTCCGCCATCAGCCGGTCCCAGAGTGCGGCGGCCCGGTTGCTGTCGAGGAACAGCTCGAAGCCGATCGGCTCGCCCGTGTAGCCGGTGCGGGCGAGCAGGAGCCGCGCGCCTTCGAAGGCGGCGAGTCCGAGCCGGTTGCGGGCGGGCTCCGGCAGCAGGTTTTCGCCCACGATCGCCGAGAGAATGTCCCGGGCGGCCGGTCCCTGGAGGCTCACCATGGCCATCGCGACGGTGAGGTCCTCGAGCGCGAGGGCCGCAAAGCGTTTTCGCAGCGACTGCAGGTGCTCCCAATCCTTCGAGCGGTTGGAGGCGTTCACCACCAGCAGGTATTCATCCGGAAAAAACCGGTACAGGTAGGCGTCATCCAGGGCGCCGCCAGCCTCGTTGGGGATCATGGTGTACTGGGCCTCCCCGACCTCCAGGGCTGCCGCGTTGTTGGTGAGCGCGTGCTGGAAGAAGGCAAGCGCGTCGCGTCCGTGCACCCGGAACCGGCCCATGTGGGAGACATCGAAGATGCCGGCGCGGGCGCGGGTCGCCAGGTGCTCCTGAACTATCCCGCTGGGGTATTGAACCGGCATGTTCCAGCCGCCGAAATCCACCAGGGTGGCCCCCAGGCCGAGGTGACGTCCATACAAAGGGGTTCGAAGCAAATCTGCCATAGCGCCCTCCTTATCCAGAGAGGTGTTGAGTCTATCGGCCGCGGAGCCGCCGCCCGCTCGTTCCGGGCCGCACCGCCCAAGGATTCACAAGCGATCTTCGTTAAACTAAAAAAACATACTCCTGTCAATCCGCGCGATCGGCTATCGACTTGCGCGCTGCTTTGGGATAAAGATATTTCTGAGGCTCAACGGCCTGCAAAGGACTATCTCAGGTGAACTGAAACAATCCAATCGACCATTCAACCCCATTCAGGCAGGAGGCAACATGGCCGTCACAACGACCCTCACGTGGATCGGCGACAAGCATTTCGTCGGCATCGATTCCGGTAATCACTCGGTGGTGCTGTCCGGGCAGGCGGATGGGATCGGCGTCAAGCCCTCCGAAATGCTCCTGATCGCCTTGGCCGCCTGCTCATCGGTGGATGTGGTGGAGATTCTCGAGAAAAAGCGGCTGAAACTCTCGCTGCTGGAGGTCATCACCACGGGAGAGCGCAACCCGGAACCGCCCTGGGCCTACCAGAAAATCCACGTCAAATACCGGCTGGGCGGCAGCGGCCTGACGGACAAAGCCGTTGCGCAGGCGATCGATCTGTCCCAGGAGAAGTATTGTTCGGTGGCCGCGACGGTCCGCGGAGTGGCCCAGATCACGACCGAGTACGAAATCCTCCCGGAGAAATGACTCCTAAAAAAACATCAGCATAACCATTTAATTTAAATGTGAATATTGACTATTCCAGGCCGACCGTGTATAATGGTCGAAAAATGGCTGGACCCATCGTGTCGTCATCCGGCCGATGGATATCCGACGCCAACGCGGAGGCACCATGGTCGGCTCCGAGCCGCAGACCGGAAAGTACGCCATCACCGCCAGGCTCTTAAGCCTTATTCACAACTTGCCGAAGGCCCAGCAGGTGATTCTCCTGAAACAACTGGTGGGGGAACGGGTCACCCGACAGCTCTTCAAGCTGATCGTCGAGATGTCGGAAGACCAACAGCTGCTTCTGCTCGATCAGCTGGGCAATCCGCTGGAAACGGAGGTGCCGGAACGGACGCTGAGCCTGGAAGAAACCGAACCGTCCATGCGGGAGAACCCCCGCAGGCCCTGCCTGATAAACGCGGACTGCCTCATCAAGGGCAACAGGTTTCGAAGCTATATCCTCGACATCAGCATCGGCGGCGTGTTCATTGAAACCAGCGAACGGGTCCCGGCAGGAGAAACCATCCTGCTCAACTTCACGCTGCCGGGCTTCTCCCATCCCGTAGCCGTTCCCGGGAAGATCGTCTGGAGCGGTTCCCAAGGGTTCGGGGTAAAATTCGAGGGCTTGCCTCCGCCGGAGGGCCGGGCCATCAAGGACTATATCGACAAAGAGCGATGATACCGCTGGTTGCGCTTCTCCTCGGGCTAAACCTGAGGATTTTAAACACGGCCCTGCCGGATTTACCGGGCCCGGCGGCTCACGGCCGCTAAGTCACGCCAGGAATGTGAGGTAATAAAAAAGAAATGAAACTTCGAATTCTGATTGCCGCCGTTTGTTTCATCCTGCCCGGCCTGTCCTTCCTCAGCGCGGATATCTACCGGTGGACCGACAAACAGGGCACGGTCCACTTCGGGAACAGCATCCCGTCCGATGCCCGGAATGTGAAAGTGATTTCCGAGGAGATCAGCTCCGGTCCAGCCGCCGGAGCTCCCGCCCCGCAGCCCGACGCAAAGAGCATCGAGGACATCGTCCAGGAACTCGAAGACGACCTGCAACGCGAACGGGAGGACCGCCAGCGGGCCGATGAGGTGAAAAAAACCGCCCATCCGACCAGTGCGGACATCATCACGCGCGAAAAGGAAGGTCTAGAAAAGAAGATCCTGGAACTCCAACAGAAACCGCTGGAGTATTTCGGCTCCCAGCAGAACAAGCGCGTGCGGATCGGCTACTACGAATACCGACTGCAGTCGCTGCTGGCGGACCCGGACAATTACTTCAAGAATCCGGAGCCGTTCGAAGGCAACGTGCCTGTGCCCGATGTAAGCCCGTCCAACTGACCCGCCTGGAAGTGACCTCCACCGACATTTGCCGGCCCGTAGAATCCTATGGTTTAGTTTTTTATTGCGTTTAACAAAAAATGTATCTATATATAGACAGTTTCACAGATACCAACGCCGCATTTTGTGGAACTGAAAAAACTACCATAAAAGGGAAAACCATGCCGGAACGTGAAGACACCCGTAAAGAGGATTTCGTCATGAGTAACAAGTATGACAACGGTGAAGGGCGGGAAGAACCTTACGAGTACAGCGCGAGCGATGATAACGTCGCCAAACGATCCTTGAAACCCGTCCTGATCGCGGGTGGCGGACTGCTGGTGGCCGTCATCGTCGTGTTGATGTTCCTGTCCTCCCCCAAGTCCACTGACAAGGACCAGCTCAAGAGCATTGAAACCCGCCTGAAGCAGATCGAAGAAAAGTTTGCCAAGCTCGAATGGATCGACAGCGGCATGGCACGCCTGGACCGCAAAGAAAAGGACTTTGCCGCCCTCGCGGAGCGGATGACCCAGATGGAGTCTTCCATGAACCGCAGAATCGATCAACTCGGCAAAGAGGCCGTGAGACCCGCGGCCAAACAAGAACCTGCGTCGGCGAAAACCGAAAGCGCCCCCATCCCCCGGCCGGAGGCCTCACCTGCCAAATCCGCACCCGCCTCCCCGAAAGCCGAGAAGGATTCCAAAGGGAAAGTTCACGTGGTCGAAAAGGGGGAGACGATCTACGGAATCAGCCGGCGCTACGGAATTCCGGCAGACCAGCTCTTCAAGCTCAACCATCTATCGCCCAAAGACCCGATCCGGCCCGGTCAAAAGCTCGCCTTGGGCCCCGCGAAAGCAAACTGAACCGAAGCCCTCCTGCCCGACCCGGCGGGATACCTCCCGCAAATACCCTTATCCACCCCTTGGCCCGCCCGCGCGATTTTATCGCACGGGTCGCGCAATTGGCTCCAGCGGACACCGTTCTGCGTCATTTCATTACTTGTCAATCATTTCATAATTCGTAATTTTTATTTTTAAAAAAATACCATCTTGACATGGACTGGTTTGGTTTTAAATTTTGCTCCAAAAATACTGACCTGATGCAATCAAACAGAAAGGAGGCCAATCTATGATCTACCGACGCATCTTTGGAGTCCCGGGCTGGGAGGCAAGAAATCCATTTTCAGAGATCGAGAACATGCGGCGCCAGGTGGACCGGCTGTACCAGGGGCTTATCAGTCCCTATGCCCGTCCGGCCGCCGGTGTTTTCCCGCTCATCAACCTGACGGAAGCCAAGGACCGCTACATGATCCGCGCCGAGTTGCCGGGGGTCAGCTCCGATGAGCTCGATATCCAGGCGACCGCGAACGCTCTGTCGCTCTCCGGGGACCGCAAGATCCCGGAGGAGAAAAGCGGGGCCAAGTACCATCGCCGCGAGCGGGAATCGGGCCGGTTTTCGAGGGTCATCAGTCTGCCCGGTGAAATCAATCCGGACAAGGTGCAGGCGAGCCTGGTCAACGGCATCCTGACGATCATCGTGTCCAAGGCCGAAGCGTCCATGCCGCGACAGATCAGCGTGCGTTAGCCCGAGACAAGGAGGTATGAGCCATGACGGACAGCAAGGAAATCAAAGTCAAGGAGAAGCAGGAGGTGACGACACCGGCGGAGCAAACCATCCCGGGCCTGGTGTTCACACCGGAGGTGGACATCTTCGAGACCGACAAGGCCATCACGCTGCTGGCCGATATCCCAGGCGTGAAGCCCGAGAAGCTGAACATCGATCTACGGGACAACATCCTGACCATCACCGGGGATGTCGACCGCCTGGAAGCCGCCGATGAGGAATTCCTCACCTTGGAGTACGAGACGGGACGCTTCTACCGGCAGTTCACGCTTTCGGAAGTGATCGACCAGACGAAAATCGACGCCAAGCTCAACCTGGGCGTTCTGCGGCTGAGCCTGCCGAAGGTTGCCAAGGCGGCTCCCCGAAAGATCGCCATCACGGCCGGCTAAGGGATTACGCGGCGATCGGGAGCCCGGGAACCCAGATCCAAGGCGGACTCCCGGGCTCCGCGTTGCCACCCCGGCACGCCGGAATGGAGGCATGCCAACACACGACCCCATCCGCCTGTGAGTCAGCCGAGAGTAAATCCGATGCCTCAGGATTGAAGCCGTCAGCTCATGCGGTGAATCTCACCCGCCGTGCGGATTTCAGCCGGGAGATCATCGATCTGGATGACCAACTCCACGCCCAGGGCAAAGGCCCGTTCGATCACGTTTTCCAGCTGGATGACATTACCCGGCCAGTGGTAGCCGAGAAGGTAGTCCATGGCCTCCGGGGCGACGGCCAGCACCTTATGCGGGCTGCGGGCGTTGAACTGGTGCAGGAAGTGGTTGATGAGCAGGCAAATGTCCTCCTTGCGGTCCTTGAGCGAGGGCATCTGGATGAAGACCTGGTGCAAGCCGGGGCCGAGGTCCTTCGCGAGGCTGCCCCTGGCAACGGCCTCTTTGACCGACCGGTTGGTAGCGGCGATGATCCGCACGGACCGGCTGCGGTCGACTCCCTGGCGTAAGACCTGCTCGCGCAGGATGGCCGTAAGTTCGGCCTGGGCCTCGACCGGCAGTTCGCACACCTCGTCCAGGAACAGGGCGCCCTCCCGGGCCGAGCCCAAAAGCTCGCGAATCCGTTCACCATAGCGATCGGGCGCCACGTGTTTGAAGATGCTCTGGCAGGTAACGGTCACGAACGGATTCTGGCTGCGATCGCTGGTGCGGTGGATGACGTGGGCGGCGAGTTCCTTGCCCGTTCCGCTCTCGCCCTCGATCAGAACGTTCGGGCTGGCCTGCCGCATGCGCTCGATGGTGTCGTAAATCTCCTGCATCCGGAGACTGACACCCACCAGCGCGTCGTAACGATGCCGGTCCTTGACCCGGGTCTTCAGGACGATCTTCTCCTGCTTGAGCTTCTTCTCGTCGAGGATTCGGTCGATGATGATCTTCAGCACGTTCAGCTTGAACGGTTTCTGAAGGTAGTCGTAGCTGCCGTACTTCATGGCTTGGATAGCCGACTCCATGGACCCGTGACCGGTCACGATGATCACCTCGGTCTCGGGACGGTATTCTTTGATGGCCGAAAGCAGCTCCAAGCCGTCGATGTCCGGCATCTTGATGTCGGTGAAAACGATATGGTAGGGCTTGTCCTTGATCCGCTCCAGGGCCGCCAGCCCGTTGTCCACTACATCGACCCGGTAGCCGGTCTCCGTGAGATATTCCCGGACGATCTCCAATATGGCGCGATCGTCGTCCACGAAGAGGATGTCCGCAACGTTCATCGAAAACCTCCGCTCAGCGCGTTCACGAATCGTCGCCCGGCTTTTCCAGATTGTAGCGCTTGATCTTTTCAACCAGGGTGGTGCGCTTGATCTTGAGCAGGTCGGCCGCGCGGTTTTTCACCCAGCCGGTTTTTTCCAGGGCGTTTAAAATCAGTTTTTTTTCAAACTCGGACACCGCCGCCTGGAAGGGGATGTCCGCATCGGCCGGGGCCGCCTCCAGGCGGCGGCCGTCCTCGCCTTCCAGAATCCGCATCTTCAGCGGCAGGTCTTCCGGCACAAGGGTGTCCCCGTCCTTCAAAACGACGATGCGTTCAACCAGGTTCCTGAGCTCGCGCACGTTTCCGCGCCACGGGTGCTTCACTATCATCTGCAGGGCTTCCGGCGCCACCTTCATCACCGGCTTGTTGTTCTTGTGCGCAAACTCCTCGAAAAAGTGAGACAGCAGAAACGGGATGTCGGCCTTGCGCTCCCGCAGCGGCGGCAGCAGGATGGGAATCACATACAGCCGGTAGAACAGGTCTTCCCGGAAGTTGCCCTTCTGGACCTCCTCCTCGAGGTCCCGGTGGGTGGCAGCGATGAAGCGCGCATCAGCCTTGATGGTCTCGTGGCCGCCGACCCGCTCGAACTCGCCCTCCTCCAGCACCCGCAGCACTTTCACCTGGAGATCCGCGCTCATATCCCCGATTTCGTCCAGGAAGATGGTGCCGCCGTTGGCCATTTCAAATTTCCCCGGCTTGTCCGAAACCGCACCGGTAAACGCCCCGCGGCGGTAGCCGAAAAATTCGCTCTCCAGCAGGCCCTCCGGCGTCGCGCCGCAGTTGATCTGGATGAACGGCTTGCTTCGGCGGGAGGAGCACTCGTGAATGGCCCTGGCAATCACGCCCTTGCCCGTGCCGGTCTCGCCGTTCAACATGATCGTCGTGTTGCTGACCGCGGCTTTTTCCACGACGCGAAAGATCTTCTTCATGGAGGGGCTCAGGCCGATGATGTCCTTGAACGCGGTCTGGGAGGGGACGCTGATGGGGATGATCTTGCTGAGCGTGCCGTTCGAACTGCTCATGGGATTCTTTCCCGGGTTAATGTCGCAGTGGCTTTACAGACAATTTTCTGATACCAGTTTTTATTGCAAATCGCAAATAATTATTTCAGATATAGTGGTCACCCACCCATGAAAACACAATTGGCAGTCGGCGTGCGCGAACTGGTGGAGCATGTGCTGCGAAGCGGGGACCTGGCGATGCAGTTCACCGGCTCCTCTCGCGCCGCGGAGGCCGTCCGCATCCACCAGAGGATCCAGTATTCCCGGCCCGACGGGTACTTGCCTGAGGTTTCAGTATCGCGCCGGGTCGAGACCGAAGATTTCGTTCTTGAGATTGGCGGCCGGATCGACGGAGTGTTCGCCGGCCCCGGCAGGCCGGTGATCGAGGAGATCAAGACCACCCGGGGCAGCCTGGAGGAAAGTGTCCGCAGCGACAACCCGCTGCACTGGGGCCAGGCCAAGGCCTATGCCTTCCTGTACGGTGTCGACCGAGGCATCGGCGACATTGGGGTCCAACTCACCTATGCGCGGCTCGACACCGGCGCCACCCGCGAGGTTCGCCGCCAGTTCACGCTCGCCGAACTGGCGGCGTTCTTCGACGAACTGGTGGCGCGCTATCTCAGATGGGCTTCCACCATCACCCGGTGGCGCCGTGAGCGCGATATTTCCCTTGGCGATCTGTCCTTTCCGTACGCGGCCTACCGCCCGGGCCAGGAAGATATGGCGCAGGCGGTCGACCGTACGATCCGGGAGGCAGGCCGCACGTTCATCCAGGCCGCCACCGGCATCGGCAAGACCATGGCGGTGCTCTTCCCGGCGGTGAAATCCATCGCCGATGGCGGCACCGCCAAGATTTTTTATCTCACGGCCCGCACCACCGGCCGGCTGGCGGCCGAAAAGGCCCTGGACGAGTTGCGCACCCGCGGACTGCACCTGAAAAGCCTGACGTTGACCGCCAAGGAGAAGATCTGCTTCACGCCGGACGGTGCCTGCAACCCCGAGGAGTGTGACTACGCCCGGGGCCATTTCGACCGTCTCCCGGAGGCCCGCTGCGCCATGTTCCAGGAGGACGCCTGGACGCGGGAAGCCGTTTCCGCAGCGGCGCGCCGCTTCCGGGTGTGCCCGTTCGAATTTTCCCTGGACCTGTCGCTGTGGGCGGATGCGGTGATCGGCGACTACAACTACGCCTTCGACCCGCAGGCGTATCTGCGGCGCTTCTTCCTGGAAGAGACCGCTGCGTACACCTTCCTGGTCGACGAAGCCCACAACCTGGTCGAGCGTGCGCGGGAGATGTTCTCGGCCGAACTCGGCAAGCAGCCGGTCCTCGGCCTGCGCCGAGCCGTCAAAGACGCCCTGCCCGCTCTATATCGGCGCCTGGGCCGAATCAACCGCTGGATGCTCGCCGCCCGCAAGCGATGCGAGGAGGCCGCAGCACCGATCGCCGACCGCGCGCCGCCCGAGGAACTCCTGCCCCTGCTGCGGGAGTTTCTGCAGGCCGCCGAGCAGTGGCTCGAAAAGAATGTAAAATCCGCTTTCCGGGAGGCGCTGCTGGAGTTCTATTTCGCGGCGGGCAACTTTCTGCGGGTGGCCGATCAGTTCGACGAGGCCTACGCCACCTGCAGCGAGGCGCCCCTGCAAGACCTGCGGCTCAAGCTATTCTGCATCGACCCTTCCCGGCAGATCGGGGAGGCGATCAACCGCTGCCGATCGGCCGTGTTCTTCTCCGCGACCCTCGCACCGATGGATTACTTCAAGACAATGCTGGGCTGTGACCGCGCCGACGACCTGATCCTGCCGTCGCCGTTTCCGGCTGAAAACCTGGGGGTGTTTGTCTGCGATCGCGTCTCAACCCTCTACCGCCACCGCGACCGGACCAAGACCGAAATCGCCCGGATCCTGCGAACCTTCGTGGATCACACGCGCGGAAACAGCCTGCTTTTCTTCCCCTCCTATGCCTACATGCGGTTGGTTTTGGACGCCTTTCGCGCCGCGCACCCCGGTGCGACCACGCTGGTTCAGGAACCGGGGATGTCCGAGGCCCGGAGGGATGCGTTTCTGGCACAGTTCGAAACCGACACCCCGCGCTGCCTCGTGGGCTTCGCGGTCATGGGCGGTATTTTCGGGGAGGGGATCGATCTGGTCGGCACGCGGCTTTCGGGCGCCGTCATCGTCGGGGTAGGACTTCCGGCTGTCTGTTTGGAACGGGAGCTGATCCGCGAGGTCTTCGCCGCCCGCCTGGACCAGGGCTTCGAGTACGCCTACGTGTACCCGGGCATCAACCGCGTGCTCCAGGCTGCCGGCCGCGTCATCCGCACCGAGACCGACCGGGGGGTGGTGGTGCTGATCGATCAGCGCTACGGCACCCACCCCTATCACTCGCTGCTGCCGCACCATTGGAACCCCGTGACGATCCGGGGTCATGACGAGTTCTGCCGGGAGCTGCAGTCGTTTTGGGGCCATCGATAGCGCCGCCGAAACCACCCGGCAAGCAAATTGACAGTCCCTCGCTTTTTCCATATAATTTCATATAATGCCCTAACACGGAGGCTTGGAATGAAACACCTTCTGTCTGCCGCGGGGGTCGTGTTGCTGCTCACCACCCTATCGCCGCTGAACGCTCAGACCACGCTCTACACCTGGACGGACGCCAAGGGCCGTGTGCACATCACGGACACTCTTCCGCCGCCGGAAGCGAAAATCCAAGACGTGGTCGAGCACACGGAGCCGGCGCCGGCCAAGGCCCGGCCACCGCAGGACCAGCCGCAGCGGCGGGTCGAAGCCCGCCAGGACGCGCAGCAGCGAATCGAAATGGAAGAGGCGCTGCGCCGGGCGCGCGAGGCCGACGACCAGGCCCGAGCGGCCGTGCAGCGCGCCGAAGAGCAGACCCAGCAGGCGCTGGACTACCGCAAACGCTTCGGCAACACACCTTCCCGCCGGCAGGAGTTCAAATACAAGATCCGCGCGGAAGAGGAAAAGGCGATTCAGGCCCAGGCGGAGGCGCAGCGCGCCGTTGAAAGGGCCAGAGCCCTGTCCGAGGAGGCCCGCACAGCGGTCGGGCAACCCCAGCGACCCCAACCATGATCCCGCTTCCGTCCGCCGGCGTCCCAATCCCCGTCCGGATCGCACGCCCCGCGGTTCAAAGGTGACACGCATGCATGTCTGTCGTGACTGGTTCCTGGCCAGCAGGCCGTGGTCGTTTTCAATGACGGCCATCTCGGTGAGCGTGGGCAGTGCCATGGCGGCCCTGGACGGCGGCTTCTCCTGGCCGCTGTATTTCCTCGCGCTCATCGGCGCCGTGCTGATGCACGCAGCGAGCAACTTCATCAACGACTATGACGATGTACGCCACGGGGTGGACAGCCCGGAGGTGCCCACGGCGCGCTACCGGCCGCACCCGCTGATGACCGGCAGGCTTGCACTCGTTCACGTACGCGCGACCGCTTATTGCCTCTTTGGCCTGGCGGCCGTGATCGGCCTCTTCCTGACGGCGACCCGGGGCTGGCCGGTGTTCTGGATCGGCCTGGTCGGCACCGCCGCCGGCATCACCTACACCGGCGATCCCTTCAAGTACAAGTACCGGGCGCTCGGAGAAATCTCGGTGTTCCTGATGTGGGGACCGCTCATGGTGGCCGGCGCCTATTTCGTCCAGCGCCAATCCATCAGCACCAACGCCGTTCTCGTCTCCCTGCCCTTCGGCGTGCTGGTAGCACTCGTCCTGCTCGCCAACAACATCCGCGATGTCAGCTACGACCGCGGCAAGGGCATCTTCACCCTGCCGATCGTGCTCGGGCAGCGCCAGGGCCTCACTCTTTACCTGGCGCTCATCGTGGCGGCCTACGCTGCCGTCGTGGGAATGGCCATGTTCGGGCCGCTGCCCCCATGGTCCCTGATCGTGCTGCTGTCAACACCGCTGGCGGTGAAACTCCTGCGCCAGATGGCGGCCGACATCCCGCTGGATGCCGACGCCCAGACCGCCAAGCTCGACACGGCCTTCGGCCTGTTGCTGGTGATCTCCCTCGTTCTGGAGGCCATGGTGTGAAAGACAGGCACTTGCCTCCCGCGCCTCTGATCGGCACGGTGCTGCTGGCGTCCCTGCTGTGGTTCATCACCTTTGCCCTCGGGGGGATCTCCTTTTGGGCCAAGATATCCATTTCCGCCGCGTCCCTGGCGGGGTTGTCTTTTTTTCTCCAGCCGCCGCACCGGGAGGAATTCCGGTTCGACGCCCGCGCGGTAGCGCTCGGCCTGGCCGCAGCGGCAGCACTGTATCTGGTCTTCTGGATCGGCAAGGCCGTTTGCACCACCCTGTTTGATTTTGCCGGCCGGCAGATCGGAGGCATCTACACCAAGGCAACGGGGGTGCCCATGGGAGTCATTGCGCTGCTGTTGTTTTTCGTGACGGGCCCGAGCGAGGAGATTTTCTGGAGAGGGTATCTGCAGCGCCACCTGATGAAACGCTTCGGCCGCTGGCCGGGCTGCGCTCTAGCGACAGCCGTTTATGCCGGCGTGCACGTCTGCTCCCTAAACTTCATGCTCGTCGGCGCCGCGGCCGTGGCCGGCGCCTTCTGGGGCGCCATGTATGCGCGCTGCGGAAACCTCGCGCCGGTCATCGTCTCGCATTCCGTCTGGAGCGCGGTGATCTTTGCGGTGTTTCCGATGCGGTAAGCCACTGCCTGGCCGGGAGGCTTGAACGCCGGAAAGCAAAGAGCTTTTCGGCCTCCCAGAGTCCCCGAAGCACCGCCATCACCGTCCTCGGAGGGCGTTTTTCTCCGCATCGACCATCTCCCGAATCGCATCCACCAGCGGCGGCCGGAGCGCACGCCACCGGGGCTGGATCGCACCGGCCTCGGTCCAGTTGAAGTCGACCGCCTCGTACCTCTCCGGGATGACGTGGTCCTGGTGCTCGCCGTAAACGCTCTCGGGGTAATACTCGATGAACATCATGCGAAGGGGATCGATCTTGAAGTTCCGTGCCACCGAGGTGGCGACGTGCCCCGCACAGCTGCGTACGGAGATGCGGCGGCCGGGCACATCGGAGACGATCACGACGACGGGCCGCAGGTGCGCCAAGCCCCGGGAGGCGTCCCGGGTGAGGTCGTATATCCTCAGCCGGCACTGGCCACTGGCCAGCTTGAGCTTGCCACCGAAGCCTTCCCAGCTGTAAAGACCGTCGTGGATGAGCATGGGTACCCCAAACGAAGCTCAAAGCTCGAAGGAATAAGGTAACTACTCTGGACGACAGGCTGAAGGTGGGCTTTCGGCAAACCGGCCGACGGCTTCGCCCAAAGCCCAGCTTCAAGGCGCGCAAGCCTCGCGGACCGAGGCGTACTTTCCGTACGCCGCAGGGCCCGCGAGGCGCCGCGCAACGCCGAAGGTGGGCTTTGGGCGAAGCCGTCTATCGAGTCAGCGCACTGTAGACCCTCAGCAACCGTCCCGGCAGTTCGGTTACCTCCGAAATCACGTGGTGCCGGGCCTTGCCATAAATCTCGTCCAACCGGGGGTCGGCGGGCAGATTCACCGTCAGGGCGTGGAAGCGGATGTGCCGCGCGCTCAGCTCCGAGACCGCCTTGCGCGTATCCGCGACGGCGTAATGACGCCGGTAGTCGGTATCGTTGGGGAATCCGTCGCTCAGCACCATCAGCAGCCGAACCCTTGCCGGTGTCTCCTCCAACTCCCTGCCGGCGTGCCGGATGGCGGCCCCCATGCGCGTGTTGCGCTGAGGCTGCACTGCGCCGATCCGCCCCTTGACCTCTTCCGACAGGGGCTCCTCGAAGCCCTTGATCCGAAAATAGTCCACTCCCAGCCGACCAGCCCCGGAGAAGCCGGCTACGGAGAAGCCGTCTCCGAGCGCATGCAGGGCCTCGCACAGGATGACGATCGCCTCCTTTTCGACATCCAGCACCGCGGCACCGGAATCGGGCACGCTGTTCGCGGTCGACCGGGAAATGTCCACGAGCAGCAGGGCGGCCACCTCACGCCGGTCCTTCACGCGCTTGGTGTAAATTCGCTCGGAGGGAACCTGCCCGGTTCTGCGGTCGACGGCCAGATCGATCAGCTTGCGGGTGTCGAACTCGTCGCCATCCACCCACTGCCCCAACCGTTTGAGGCTCTCCGGCCGCAGACGCTCGAACGCCCGGCGGGTCTGCGCGACCAGCGCGTGATACCGCCGCAGCACATCGACATAGAACCCGCCCCCATCCGCCGCGACGGTTCTCTGCCGCACGCGCGCGTGCTGCGGGAGGTAGTCGCCAAGCGCCTCATCCCATTCCGGGTACCAGAACACCGGGTCGTTCTCCGAGGACTCGTCCGGACTCGCCGGGGGGGACAGGCCGTTGGAACCCAGGAGTTCGTCCACCTCGACCCCGGACAGATCGGCCGCACCGCAGAGCTCGCGCACATCCCGGGCCGACAGCCCCCCGGCGTTTGCCGCCAGGCGCCGGCGGATATCCGTGGCGTAGGCCTTGAGCCCCTTCTGCGCGAGGGCTGCCCGGATCGAATACGCCAAAGACCCGAACGGCAGACCGCCAGAGGTAGCGGGGTTCGGCCAGGGGCGCCAACCGAAGGGAGTCGGCCGGTACGGTCCGGCGGTGGGCTCACGGCGCACACCCCCCATCCGGCATGATAACAGGGCTACATCGAAAAAACGCGCGGTCAGCTCGGCGGACGCCTCCACCGGGCTGCCGGCGGCGAGGGCGGCTTCGAATGCGGCAGTGATGGTTGCGAGCGCGGCGGTTTCGGCGCCGTCCGCGCCGGGGCAGTCCTCTTCCGGCAGGCCCAGGGCAAGGCGTAAAAAGAGACACGCCAGAAAAGCGCCGGCGCCAGGCCCCGAATCCGCCAGGGCCTCCCGCCGCAGCAGCGGGTAATGACGCCGCACCATTCCCGGGTAGTGCCGGACGAGACGTTTCCGGATCCGCCCCAGCTCGAACACGGTGAAGAGATCCGCCGCCAGCGGCTTGTCCGGGAACATCCCCAGAAAGCGGCTCAGATCGCCCGCCTCCCCATCCGCGGGGGCAGCGCCGCCCATGTAAGGACGGCAGCGTTCCAGGGCTTTTTCCAGATCGAAATCGACGGTGCCGAACTCGTGAAAGCAGGCCTCCAGCCGGACCAGCAGCGTGTAGAGCGCGAGATTGTCCTGCCTGCGGGCGAACCGGCCGATCTCCACGGGCAGATAGATGGCGTGTCCGTCCGAGCATACCAGCGCGCCGGGTGCAAGGCCGGGTGCGACCGCAACCTCGGGCAACGGCCGCAGCGCCAGGGCCAGCCCGGTGCGGGCCTGGAGATAGCGCTGCAGGCGGTCTCGCACCTGGGCAAAGCCGACGCTCACCTGCAGGGTGGCAAAGTGCTCCTGCCCGGCCCGCGATTCCAAGGCCAGGTGGCGCGTGCCGAGACCGGGGTTGCGCCGGTAGCGCGCGAGCGCGCCGGAGACGAAGTCCTTCAAGGCGTTCTCCGACAAGAGCGCAAGCCCTTTGCCGAGAGCCGTCAGGAAGGGCTCGGCCAGACGGTGGTCCGTGCGGATCACGCGGCACAGCTCGGCCAGCTGCCACGCCCGTCGCTCCAAAGCGAGCCCGAGCGCCATGCGGGGCAAGGCGCGGCTGAGAGACCGGCCCTCCTCATAGGTGAGATCGCGTGTGAAGGTCTCATGGAGAAGCCCGAGGTAGACCGCCGCGCCGGGCCGGTCGCCCGCCGCCAACAGGCAACCGAGCGCCCGCAGCGGCTCCCCCAGCGTGTGGCTGCCCTTCCGCGCCATAGCGCGCCAAGCCTTTAGGAATCCGTCCAGGACGTTCGCATCGCCGCATTGCAGGACGGCGGGCAGGCGCTCGGCCATGATCCGACCCTGGGTGGGCCCGGCATGAGCGGCATCCCGGACATGGCGGCAAAACACATCCAGGCCGTCGGGCGCTGCCTCACCGACCAGCTCGGCCAAGCCCGCAGCCACTGCCTGCCCGAAGGAGACCTCCACCCCCAGGGCCCAGATGGTTTCAGAGGCAAGCCGGTCGAGCAGCGCCGGGTCCGGCACCCCAGGGTTGCGCGCCAGCCGCTCCGCCACGCGGGCCGCCAACTCCGGGTCGGCTCTGCACAAGGGTTCCAAGGCGTGTGGAATGATGGGGTTCATCTGAAAAAAAAGTGAACGTGGATCAAAAGACATCCTCGATCAGATCGTCAAGCGTCTCCAGCAGCCGCTCATCATCGCTCAGGGGCAGGCATATGGCGGTGCGCAGGGCTTGCCTTTCGGGAACACCTTGCGCGAGCAGCCGGGCAGCGTGGATGAGAAGCCGGGTGCTGGCGCCCTCGGTCAGCCCCTGTTCCCGGATGTTCCGGATCTTCCCGGCCAGCGTCACCAATTTCAGTGCGGATTGGGTGTCAAGGCGGCCCTCATGGGCGACGATCTCCGCCTCCTGGTCCCGGGCCGGGTAATCGAACTCGAGCGCTACGAACCGCTGGCGGGTGCTCGGCTTGAGGTCCTTGAGAATGGACTGGTAACCGGGGTTGTAGGAGATCACCATCATGAAATCCGGATGGGCCGGGATGCACTCGCCGGTCTTGTCGATGGAAAGCCGGCGGCGGTTGTCCGTCAGGGGGTGGACCACCACGGTGGTGTCCTTGCGCGCCTCGACGATCTCGTCGAGGTAACAGATGGCGCCGCCGCGCACCGCCTGGGTCAGCGGACCGTCCATCCAGACGGTTTCGTCGTCTTTGAGCAGATAACGACCGACCAGGTCGGATGCGAACAAGTCTTCGTGGCAGGCCACGGTGATGAGGGACCTTTTGAGCCGCCAGGCCATGTGTTCCACGAAGCGCGTCTTGCCGCAGCCGGTGGGTCCCTTGAGCATCACCGGCAGCCGGGCGTGGCAGGCGGCTTCAAAAACGACCGCCTCGCCACCGGTCTCCAGATAGTAGGGTTCGTCCAGAATGCGGTAGCCTCCCAGATCGCTTGACGTCGTCATCATCACGCCTTCCCGTTTACCTTGCCATGCCTGGTCGGATGCGATATGCTGAGTGATTAATAAATGTTCGTCAAATCTAAGGGTCCGGCGGCACCGGCCGTACACCCGCACCGAGGTTCCTTATACAATTTTATGGCACACGACAGCAACATGATTCACCGGCTCGCCGCCGCGGACAAGGAAATCATCCTGATCGGCACGGCTCACGTTTCCCGCGAAAGCGTCCTGCTGGTCGAAGCGGTGATCGCCAGCGAAAAGCCCGACACCGTCTGCATCGAGCTGTGCTCCTCCCGCTACCAGGCGCTGCGCCAGAAAGACCGTTGGCGGGACATGGACATCATCAAGGTCATCAAGGACAAGAAGGCCTTCCTGCTGCTGTCCAACCTCCTGCTCGCCTCCTTTCAAAAGCGGATTGCCCGGAAAATGGACGTGCCGCCGGGAGCGGAGATGCTCAAGGCGGTGGAGTGCGCCGATGCCGTGGGCGCCGGCATCTGCCTGGCGGACCGGGACATCCGCACCACTCTGTCGCGCGCCTGGCACGCCATGGGGTGGTGGAGCCGCATAAAACTGCTCGCGCAGCTGCTGCTCGCCATGGGTCAGACCGATGACATCACGGAGACGGACATCGAGCGCATGAAGCAGCAGGATGTGCTGGAAGCGCTGCTGTCCGAGGTCGGTCAATCCATGCCGGCGCTCAAGTCCATTCTGATCGACGAACGCGACCGGTACCTGGCCGAGAAAATCCGCCAGTCCCCCGGCCGGAAGACCGTGGCCGTAGTGGGCGCGGGCCACGTCCCGGGAATCAAGGCACACTGGGGTGCGGCCGCCGACCTGCCCGCCCTGGAGCAACTCCCGCCGCCGGGCCGCTGGGCCGCCATCTTGAAGTGGGGCATCCCCGGGAGCATCGTGGCCCTCTTTGCGGCCGGGTTCTTCTACGGCGGCAGCAAGGCCGGCCAGGACATGATCCTGCTCTGGAGCCTGTGCACCGGGGTCCTGGCCGGACTCGGGGCCGCCCTGGCGTTCGCCCATCCGGCCACCATCATTTCATCGGCCCTCGTGGCACCGTTCACCACGCTGCACCCCTTGATCGCGGCGGGCTGGATCTCCGGACTGGTGGAAGCCTCCTCCCGCAAGCCCAAGGTGAAGGATTTGGAGAGCCTGCCGGACGACATCCTCTCGGTCCGCGGTTTCTGGCGCAACAACGTGACCCGCATTCTGCTGGTCGTCGCCTTCGTCAATCTCGGGGCCTCCCTTGGGACGCTGGTCGCCTTCCCGGTCATCGTGCGGGTGCTTTTGGGCGGAACGCAGTAATAGACGGTCCATTTATGGAGACAATTTTAATTTCAATCTGAACTTGCCATGATTTTCGTTCGAGTCTCGACGGGAGCTTCCGCCCTGAAATCGGTCTTGGCGGCCGTCGGCATGCTGGTTCTGATTGCCGGCTGCGGGGGTCAGAGCCGGGCGCCCGAGGAGCCGCTGACGCCACGGGCCAAGCCGGTGCTCCCGCGCATGCGCTACACGGTCCAGGCCGGTGCCTTCAAAGACATCACCAACGCGGTCCGCCTTACCCAGAAGCTCCTCGCCCAGAAGCTTTTCGCCTACCACTTCATTGACGACTCGGGGTTCTACAAGGTCCGCATCGGCAACTTTCCCAGCCGGGAGGAGGCCGTCGAGCGCGCCGAGCGGTTGAAGGCCGCCCGGGTCATCGACGAGTACTTCATCGTCGCGCCGGGCGATTATGCCGCCGCGAAATCCGACCGCACCCACGAAGGCCTGCTGCGCCAGGAGATCGTCCGGACCGCCGAGCGCTTCATCGGAGTGCCCTACCAGTGGGCCGGGGAGTCCAGCGTATCGGGATTTGACTGCAGCGGCTTGGCGATGGTGGTTTACCAGCTGAACGGCTTGGAGCTGCCCCGCACCTCCGGGGAGCAGTGGCAAGCGGGTCGGTCGATCCCCTCCCAGGAACTGAGGGCCGGCGACCTGGTTTTTTTCGCCACCCGCGGCGGGAATAAAGTCTCCCACGTGGGGATCTACACGGGCGGCGACGCCTTCCTGCACGCGCCCGGCCGCGGGAATACCATTCAGGTGGCTTCTCTATCCAGCGACTACTTTCGGGCGCGATATCTCGGCGCTCGGTCATATCTATAATGTAAGATGAACCGTTCCCGCAAAAGAGCCTCTTGGGCGTAACGGCCGTTCGAATTGAACCCATAGCCCACCACCGGGCGGCCGTCGCGGACGAAATCGGTTTCCAGAGCCAAAACCGACACCGTCATCTTGCTAAAATCGATGTAGGCGTTCTTGATCGATGAAGTAATAGATACGGTTTCTTCCTTAATCGAAGTAATTTTCGTGGTACCTGTCCTTGTCTGGCGCGAAGCGGGTCTATCAATCCCCTCGATGGGTGCTTAACCAATAACTTCTGTCGGCAGCCCCGGATCACAGTTCTTGGTTCTTACGCCACCAGCCGTTTGCAAAGGTCAACCGCCGAAGCAGCGTCTGCCCCATACCCATCCGCTCCAATCTCCTCCGCAAACCTGGCATTCAGGGGAGCACCACCGACCACGACTTTTACACTATCCCTGAGGCCTTCAGATCTCAAGAGCTGCACGACTCGCTCCATTTCGGGCATGGTGGTGGTGAGTAGCGCGGAAAGCCCCAAAATGCTGGGTTTGGCCTCGCGAATCTTTTCGAGTATGACAGAACCATTCACGTTGATCCCCAGATCGATCACTTCAAATCCCGATCCTTCCAGCATCATCGCGACAATGTTCTTGCCGATGTCGTGTAGGTCTCCCTTAACCGTAGCGATCACAACACGCCCCCGCGAAAAGGACCCACCGCCCTTTAACAAAGGCTTCAACAGGTCAAGCCCGGTCTTCATGGTCATGGCCGAGACCATCATTTCGGGAACGAATATCTTGTTGGCTGCAAAATTTTTACCGACCTCATCCATGGCCTTGATCAGTCCATCGTTGATAATCACCAAGGGGTCGAGGTTTGCGGATAAGGCGTCGCGCACCAACCCTGCGATCTCACCTTGCTTGAGTTGATTCACAGCGTCCTTGATGCTCCGGATCGGATCGCCCTGGTGTGCCCTGGCCTGTTTGTCCGGTGCCTTTTCTTCTCCTTTTTCAGGTTCGGGGCTCAGCGGTTGCACCGCGGACCGAGCAGCTGGCCTCTTTCCCCGCTTCCTGTCCGCATCTTTATAAACACCGTATTTGAGCAATGCCTCACCCATGGCGCGCACATTGGCGGGCTTCACGTAGTTGGGCAGAGAGTTCGCACTCGAGAGGATGTATCTGCCTCCAGGAGCGAGCGACTCGATTCTTTTCCTTACCTCTTCGGCAGTCTCGGCAGGGGTTCCCTTCGTCAGGGTGTAGTGCAGATCTATGTTTCCAACGATGGTCACTCGGTCACCGTAAAGCCGCTTGACTTCGTCGATATCCATCGGGCCGGGTTCCATGTTCGCAATCCCGTCTACTCCCAGCCCGATGATTTCCTCCATGAGGGGCATGATATTGCCGTCGCTATGGTAGATGCAGGGTAGTTTCATTACCTCAATGACGTTTCGCATGACTGGAACGCAGAACTCGCGGAAGTGTTGGGCTGAAATCATGGGGGCATGCCCGAATCCGATGTCGTCCGGCATGAAAAATAGATCGAAAGGCAATTCCTGTAAGTTTTTGGCCACCCGGCGGCTCCAGTTGCTGAAGCGCCAAAGTACCTCTTTTACAAGGTCCGGTTCGGTCACGATCTTGGTGCAGAACCGCTCGATGCTCATCGACAGGTATGTATTGCCCGGCCCGGTTCGAACTGTAGCAATGGCAGCCAGATCCCCCTTGTACCGTTCCAGAAACTCCTCTGCGGGCTGATACAGGGATTCGTCATCGGGATCCGGAAGCGAGTCAAGCAACCGCAGATCTTCTTTTTCCTTGATGAGCCCCTCGGTGATGTGGTCATGGCCCCCGATTCGCTCCGTTTTCGCAAACCGGGGCGGTGCCATGTCATAGCTGATATTGTCGATGGGAACCAGTTTGCATATCTCCGGCGAAACCCTGATCATCCCGGGATGCTCTATCTTCTGGGAATAGGTGGCGTGCAGAAAATTGTCGTGCCCCAGCAACCCTGCCATTACTTCGTTTGAGACATAGTTTTCTATCCACGGAACCCGGTCTGGAATCTCTCCGTTGAGCACTGCGAGGACCCGTTCCCTTGAGTTCATACCCAATCTCCTTTCTTTCCTTATTCCCTACATCCGGGTGCCGTAAATCCAATCCCCGGGAGCTGTGACGATCCAAGGTACAAAAATGGCAACAAAAATGACCGAAATGAGCACCAAATAAAAGGGCGGCAATTCTTTGATCAGGCGGCCGGTTCCGACCCCCGATATGCTGGTGACAAGATAGAGGTTGATTCCCACGGGAGGGGTGAGGGTGCCCAGAAGCAGCGCAAGCACGATCACGACCCAGAAATGGATGGGATGAAACCCCGCTTGCTGCACCAAAGGCGTCAGCACTGGAACCACGAGCAGCAAGGCCGGGGTCGTGCTCAGGAAACACCCCAGAATAAAAAGACCGATACAGACCATGAGCAGGAGAACCGTCTGGTTATGGCTGACTCCCATGACCAGCTTGATCACCTCCTGAGGAATCTGCGCACGCGTCAGCACGAAAGTGTATAGCCCTGCCATGGCAATGATGAACATGATGACACCGGTGCTCACCGCCACACTGAGGCACATTTGAGGAACTTTCTTCAGGTCAAGCGATTTATAGATGAAGAGCCCCACCAGGAAACTATAGACCGCTGCGATGCCGGCGGCCTCCACCGGTGTGAACACACCGGTAAAGATGCCTCCCAGGATGATGAAGATGGTTAAGAGGCCGAAGCTGGCGTCCCTAAGAGCGGGCCAGAATTCACCCTTCGCGGTCTTGGCTTTGATGGGATAATTCCTTTTTATTGCAAAAAAATAACTCAGCCCCATGAGAAAAAGGCCGAAAAGAATGCCAGGGATCATGCCTCCCAGGAACATCCGCCCCACACTCAGGGATGCCAGGGCTGAGCAGATGATCATGGGAACCGACGGGGGAATGATCGGTCCTATCACAGCCGCCGTGACGGTTAGAGCGGAAGCAAACGGTTTGTCGTAGCCGTCTTTTTCCATCGCCGGAATCATTACCGACCCGAGACCGGCTGTCTCAGCAACTGCTTCCCCGGTCATCCCGGCGAATATCATGCAGGCCATGACATTCACTACGGCCAAGCCTCCCCTGACGTGCCCGACCACCGCATTGCAGAGCCGCACGACGCGATGACTCATGCCGACCTCGTTCATCAACACCCCGGTCAACAGATAAAGCGGAATGGCAATGAGAACATTGAGCATGGCGCCTTCAGTCATGTACTGGGCAGCCACCATCATGGGGATATCTTCATGAATCATGTATGCGATGCCGATGATGAGCATGCAGATGGCGATCGGTATACCCGTGGCCATCAAAGAAAGGAGCCCTCCAACCAACAAAGTCACCATGGTGGTATCCTCCTGGAAGAAAAGTGTACCTCAACGGTAAGATCCCTAGAGCGACCAGGCGCTTAAAGGGCGGTGCCTGTCGGGTCAATGAGCGGCTGAATTATCCGTCACGAATCCTCGTTGCAGGTCAAATTTCAGCCGCTTAACCATCATGAGGAGCATAAAGGCGACTCCCACAGGCATAATCATGTAAACCCAGAAATAGCTGAGCATCAAAATTCCGGTCTTCTGGGTCCGACAATCTACGCAAAGCTGGAGTCCCACTAATACCATGAGGACCAGAGCGATCATCACGACACCATCTGTGAGTACTCTGACCCACCGCAACGCGCCCGGCTTTTTTTTGAGAAAGGACTCCAACAGCTCAACATAGATTTGAGACCTGCGACCGCATGCTACCGCAGATCCGAAATAGGTCAAACCCAGGATGAAAAAACCCACCACCTCATCGGCCCACTCCAATGGGCTGTTGAACAAATATCTTAGAAACACAGAAAGGAAGACGAGAACGGAAAGGCCGACCACCAGAGCCACGCAAATCCACTTGAGAACTCGCTCTAATTCCTCAAGAAGGCGATCCAATGTAGTCATCTTTTGCTCCCATATTTTCTTGGAAAACTAAAGTGGTAAGACTTTCACTCATCCCCAATCCGGCTCTACTTGACCGCTTGAATTCTTTCGAATAACTTCTCTCCGCCTGTCCAGTTTTTACATATTTCGTTAATCTTCTCGTGGGTGGCTTTACGGAAAGACTCCACATCGGTATTAATGAATTCCATGCCGCCCTTCTTTAGTTTTTCGATGTAATCGTTATACAACTCGGCATCTAATTTGTTATTGTACAACCCGGCCTCATCAGCTGCGGCTTGGATGGCTTTCCGATGTTCGGGTTTCAACGAATCCCACACCCGTTTGTTGATGCCAAGAAATTGAGTCCCATAGGTGTGATAAGTCTGGTTGTAGTACTTGCTCACTTCAAAAACGGAATATTCGGCGATGTAATCCGTCGGCAGCTCGGCGCCATCCGTAACCCCTTGCTGCAGAGCAAGGTACATTTCGTTCAAAGGGATATCCACGGGGCTTGCGCCAAGTGCCTTAAATCCGGCCATCGCTGACAGGCCGCCGCATCGGACCTTGTAGCCTTTAAAATCATCAAGCGTTTTGATAGGCTTGCGGCCGGCGATGTGCCTGGGCATCCGGTCCCAATCCTGAGCAAGCATCACTATCCCCTGCTTCTGAGCTAAGTCCGCTTTCAGCTCTTGTCCGATCCCACCCTTCACCACTCTGTGAATGTGTTCCTGCGATCGGAAGGCATATGGCAACTGCATGATCATGAAGGCATCGTTGAGATAGGATAGTATGCCGAGCCCGGTTGTGCACAGATCAAGAGCCCCCATCCTGAGATTGTCCACCATCTGTTTGTTGTTTCCCAGTTGGTTGTTTGGAAAGACGTGGACCACGATCTCTCCATTAGTCTTCTTCTGGACGAGATCTGCGAACAATAATGCGGCCCTGCCTGTCGGTTGATTCTCCTTGGTGTTATGGCCGTATTTGAGAGTTCGAGCGGCGTTAGCTGGAAGCACCAAAATCAACATCAAGCTGAGTACCAGAAAAATCTTGAAAACCTTCCTGTTAGCCATTTTTTCCTCCTTTTGGTTAAACGTTTGCTCAACTTCTTACAAAAAAAACCGTACTCATGATAGGCAGCGACACGGGGCTGTCGATTTCCGCATAACCAAGCCTTCGGGTGTCAGAACCTGTGGAATCACGCAGGGTCTGTCTTCGAGAATGTTGATGAGAATCTCGGCCGCACGTCTCCCCATCTCATGCAAGGGCATTTTGACAACCGTCAGGGGTGGGTCGATAACCTCGGCAATCGGGGAATCGTGGAGCCCGACTAGAGAAAAATCTTCCGGAATTTTCAATCCGAATTCTTTCAGGGCACCTAACGCACCAACCGCACCCATGAAATTGCTGGCAAAAACTGCAGTAGGAGGCTTTTTTCCCTGGAGCAGGCGCTTCATCGCCACCTTCCCCCCCTCCCAGGTTTGCCACGAATACTCCTGCACCAGGGAAGAATCGTAGGCAATCCCATGGGCATCCAGTTCTTGGCGGTATCCCTGGAGGCGTCGCAGGGAAGTGTCAAACATCAATGGGCCCGCCAGATGTGCAATCCTGCGATGCCCGAGTTCAACCAGATGGTTTATCGCTATCCGGGCACCGGCCGCATCGTCGACAGTGATGTGCATGTTGGTTGAGGATTCCCGGCGGTTAACCAACACAAAGGGGCGGCGGGATCTGACCAGATCTTCTACGATGGAGTCTTCGAGCCGAGCGGTTGCCAGAATGAGACCGTCGAAACGTCCCTCCTGGAGCCAGGTAAGATAGCGCTGTTCGGACACCGCCTTTTCGTCGAGGTGACTCACGAAAGCTGCATATCCTGCCGATTGAGCACCGGCTTCGACGCCGCGGATGATTTCCGGAATCACCGGATTTCCAACGTCAGGCACGAAAAGGGCCAAGGTGTATGTTCGTTTGGCTTTAAGACTTCTGGCTGACGCGTTGGGATGGTAGGAAAGGCTTTTGGCCGCTTTGAGGATTCGTTGACGTGTATCCGCACTGACCCGTACTTCAGGATTCCCGGATAGCACCCTGGAAACGATCGGGATGCTGACGTTTGCCGAATTCGCGACGTCTTTGAGAGTCGATGGGATGGGCAATCGTTTTCCCATGGGAATTTCCAATACCACCCCACAAAACATCCTGTCAACTTTTTTTTCAAGCAAGGATGGAAGATGCAGGTTTAGCAAACTGCAGATTTGGTGCAGCCCTGCGGGATCGGTAGGTCAATCACGCTTTGGGATAATTCGCAAATAAGTATTTCAGACATGACATTTAGCCGATACGTCGGATATTCCAGACTTCAACCGGTTTGCAACATAAAAGGGAATCATCGGGTTCATCCTTTCTCCCGCAGTATTTTAACCACAGCCCGCTCGAAGACTTTTCCACCGGGAAGTTCGTGGGTCATGCGCACCGTCTTGAGGCGCCCTTCGGCGAAGAGCTGGATGCATTCGGGGTAGAGCTGCCACTCCTGCTCCAGTCCCCGTTTGCGGACAACCTCGATGGTGTCGTCGGCGTGGATCGCAAAGGCGCGCTGACCGATGATCGGGCCCGAATCTTCGCCGTAGTCGACGAAGTGGACGGTGCAGCCGCCGATTTTGCAGCCATAGCGGAAGGTGTCGCCATAGCCGTCGGTGCCCGGGAAGGCGGGCAGCAGCGCCGGATGGATGTTCATGATACGCGGCCGCGTGCGATCCGGGCTCACCCGATCGATGAAATATGGGGTCAAGTTGCGCATGAAACCCGCCAGGATCAGCAGATCGAACGGATACGGGCGCATCGCCTCGATCAGCCCGGCCTCGGCGACCGCCCGCGTCTTCAGAAACAGGGCCAATTCCTCGGGGTTCGCGTCCCGAGGCAGGAGGCCCTGCTTCGCACGTACCGCCTCGATCCGGAAGTCCGGCGGCAGCTCGGCCCCCTGCGGGTTTGCCCGGAATGAGCGGATGACCGCCCGGTAATCGACGACGAAGGTCGGGATGCCGCGTTCTGCGGCCCGCTTCAAGGCGAACGCATCCGGGTTGTCGGAGCCGACAAACGCCATCCCGGCTTCCAGCCCGCCGCTTTCACAGGCGTCCATGATGGCCTGCAAATTCGTGCCGCCGCCCGAAACGAGCGCGCCCAGACGGATTTTCCTCACCATCACCACCTCCCCGAGGTTTTGGAACCAGTGATCATCTAACACCGGTCCTGGTTGACATCCATAGGCTTTGAATCTATTATCACAGATCACTTCACCCAAGAAAGGATTGGCATCATGGCAGATGGGATCATTGAAGTCGACGATGGTAGTTTTGAGGCCGAGGTATTAAAGTCCGATACACCCGTCCTCGTGGATTTCTGGGCTCCCTGGTGCGGACCCTGCAAGGCGATCGCCCCCGTCGTCGAAGACCTGGCCAAAAGCTTCAGCGGCAAAATCAAATTCGCCAAGTGCAACGTGGACAACAGCCCCGTCATCCCCAGCAAGTACGGCATCAAGGCCATTCCGACGCTCATTTTCTTCAAGTCCGGCGGCGTTGTCAACCAGATCACCGGCATGGTCGCCAAATCCAAGCTGGAGGAAGCCCTCCAGAAGCTCCTATAAGTCGAACGGATGCGGGTCGCCATGAGTGTGAAATCGATTCGGGGCCTTTCGCTCGGTCTGGCCGTGTGGCTGCTGGTTTGCGGTTGTGCGACCATCCGGGAAACGGCGAGCGACCTTAAAAGTTCCATCAGCAGCTTGTTCGGGGGGTCGGATGAAAACCAGACCGCCGAGGAACTGGCGCTGGCGGGAATGGATTATTACACCGAAGGCGAATACAGGAAGGCGATCGACCATTTCCAGCGGCTGAAGGATATTTACCCGTTCTCAAAATACGCCATGCTGGCCGAGTTGAAGTTGGGCGATGCCCACTACCGTCTCGAGGAGTATGACGACGCCATATTCGCCTACGAGGAATTCGAAAAGCTTCACCCCCGCAACGAGGCGATCCCCTACGTAATCTACCAGATCGGCCGGTGCTATTTCGACCGCGTCACCACCCCGGACCGGGACCAGAACACCGCGCGCAAGGCACTGGAGGCCTTCCAACGGCTCATCAAGCAGTATCCCCGGGACCTCTATGCCCGCAGCGCCGCCGATCATGTCGTGGCATGCTACAAGAGCCTGGCCGGCAATGAGTTCGGCATCGGGGTGTTTTACTACAAGTCCAAGCACTACAAGGCAGCCCTCAGCCGGTTCCGCTCTGTCGTGACGGAGTATCCCGATGTCGGCTACCATCAGCCGGCGCTGGAATATATTGTCCGCAGCGAGAAGAAGTTGGCCGAAGAGGGTGTGCCGGAAAAGGAAGCCCCGGACGCTCCCGCGCGGGACACGCCGGGCAGCGGCTAACGATTCGGCTCGGGTAACCGGTGCCGGGAGCCCACCGGGTGACCGCGAAAAAGCCGGGGCGGCGCCGTGCGGGTCAGAAAATGCTTGATTTTTTCCATGCGGCTGGTGTATATAGAGCAGTTCGTGAATTTAGGTAACAAGGAGTGTGCCGCCGTGTCCAAGATGTGCGCAATTTGCGGGAAAAAACCGATAGTGGGCAGCCGCATCAGCCATGCCCACAACGTGACCAAACGCCGCTTCAACCCCAACCTTCAGCGCGTCCGGGCGCTGCGCGACGGCCAGCCCGAAACCATGGTGGTCTGCTGCGCCTGCATCAAATCCGGTCGCATCCAAAAGGCGCCGTAAAACGGGTCATCCCACCCGTCGCGCATCCTGCACGTGCTTTACCTTCTTGACAGCGGAGAGGATTTTTTCGAGGTGCTCCTTGTCCCCGACGCTGATGGTGAAAAAGCTTTCGACCATTTGGGTTTCTTTGGTTTCGGAGCTGGCGTTCAGGATATTGGCGCCGAATTTGCTGATGCTGCTCGCCACGTCGGCCAGCAATCCCACCCGGTCTAAAGATAGAATCTGAATTTTCACCGGATACCGCTCGGCGGACTCCGTGCTCCATTCGACCTCGATCTGCCGTTCCGGGCTCGCACGCAAGGCGTTCACACAGCTCGCGCGGTGGACCGTGACACCGTAGCCTTGCGTGATGTAGCCGATGATCGCATCCCCCGGCACCGGCTGGCAGCACTTGCCGAACTTGATGAGAATGTCCTCCACCCCCTTGACGAGAACACCGGCCCGCGGTTTCTTCTTGCGGACCCGGCTGATCAGCTTTTCCAGCAACGACGCCCTGTTTTCCTCCGTCTGGGGCTTGGCCATGAAAGGCCGCAGCACCTGCAGCGGCGTGAGCTTCCCATAGCCCACGTTGGCAACGAGGTCGTCGAGCGTTTTCACCCCCAGCGATTCCACCACCGCGTTCATCGGGTCCGTTTTGGACAACGTGATGAAATTCAGCTTCTCCTTGCGGAAAGCCTTCTCCAGCATCTCCCGGCCGAGGCTGATGCTGCGATCCTTCTCCTGCGCCTTGATCCACTGGCGGATCTTGGAGCGCGCCTTGATGGTCTTGACGAACTTGAGCCAGTCCTTGCTGGGGGTGTGGTTCTTGGCGGTAACGATCTCGACGATGTCGCCCGTCCGCAGCTCGTACGGCAGGCTCACCATCTGGCCGTTGACCTTGGCGCCGACGCACTTTTGGCCGACCTCGGTGTGGATCAGGTAGGCGAAATCCACGGGGGTCGCCCCCTTGGGCAGAGCCCGGATGTCGCCCTTGGGCGTGAAGACGTAAACCTCGTCCGGGAAGAGGTCGATGCGGACGTTTTCCAGGAATTCGCCCGGGTCCCGGAAGCTCTCCTGGTTGTCGACCAGGTCCTGGATCCAGGCGAACTTCTTGCTGATGTTTTCATCGATGCGATGGCCTTCCTTGTAGCTCCAGTGCGCGGCGATCCCGGACTTGGCCACCCGGTCCATCTCCCAGGTTCGGATCTGAATCTCGATCCGCTCCCCGACGGGCCCGATGACGGTCGTGTGCAGCGACTGGTACATGTTGGGCTTGGGACGGCCGATGTAGTCCTTGAACTTGTGATCGATCGGCTTCCACAGGGAATGGATCAGCCCCAGGGCCTCGTAGCACTGGCTCACCGTGTCTAGGATGATGCGAAAGGCGATGAGGTCGTAGATCTGCTCGAAGGTGAGACTCTGGGCCTGCATTTTGGAATGGATGCTAAAGTAGTTCTTGCTGCGCCCGAGGACTTCGGCCTTCAGGCCCGCCGCCTGCATCGTCTTCCGGAGCGTGTCCCTGACCGTTCCGATGTACTGCTCGCGTTCCGCCCGAGACTTGGCGACGAGGTTTTCGATGCGCGCGTATTCCTCGGGGTTGATGTATTTGAAGGCGTTTTCCTCCAACTCGGTCTTGATCCAGTAGATGCCCAGGCGGGCGGCGATCGACACGTAGATGTCCAGGGTTTCCTGGGCGATCGCGCGACGGCGCTCCGGCGAGTGGAAGCGCAGCGTGCGCATGTTGTGAAGCCGGTCGGCGAGCTTGATGAGGATGACCCGGATGTCGTCGGCCATGGCGAGAAACATCTTGCGGATGTTCTCGGCCTGCCGCTCCTGGGTGCTGGAGGTGGGCATGTTGCTCAGCTTGGTCACGCCGGAGACGATGTTCAGAACTTCCGGGCCGAAAAGCTTCCGGAGGTCCTCCGGCTCCGCGCGGGTGTCTTCGAGAACGTCGTGCAGGATGCCGGCGGCGACACTGACGACGTCCAGCCGCATGTCGGCGAGAATGTTGGCCACCTCGAGGGGGTGCATCAGGTAGGGCTCGCCGGACAGGCGTACCTGCCCTGCGTGAACCCGCGCGGAATAGACATAGGCGCGCTCGACGATATCCAGATCCGCATCGGAGTGGTACCCGGTGATTTTGTCGAGGATGTCGTTGATACGGATCATTCTTCGAGCTTCAGTATGCTTTCGCGAACACGACGCAGGTGCCGGGCTTGCCGCAGCCGATGCAAGCCTCCTGCCGGCCCGTCGGCTCGAACGGAATGCAGCGAATGGTGACCGTCAACTCTTCCTTGATCCGCGCCTCGCACGCCGCCGACCCGCACCAGCCGGAGATGGCAAACCCGCCGTGGATCTCGGGTTTTTCGAGGTTGCGCGGCGTAAAGAAGTCGTAGAAATCCCCCTTGTCGGCGATTTCCACCGTGTGGTCCTTGCGGAAGGCGGCCGCCCGGGCGAACAGCGTGTTCTGGATGTCGTCGAGTATGCCGGCAATTTCCGCCACGAACGCCTCCCGTTTCAATGCGGAGCGCTCGGTGTGGGGCTTGTCCCGACGCCCGAGAAACACGGTGTTCTCCTTGATCTCCCGGGCGCCGATCTCAACCCGCAACGGAATCCCTTTCTTGATCCACTCCCATCCCCGCGCCCCGCCGATCTCGCGCGGGTCGACCTCGACGACCAGATGCCGGCCGTAATAGGCCCGGGATCTAAGCTCCCGGGCCAGTCCATCCGTGTAAGCCATCACCGCCTGGCGTTCGTCCTCCTTCTTGAATATCGGCAGCAGCACGACGTGGGCCGAGGCCGCCCGCGGCGGCATGATGACGCCGTCGTCATCGCCGTGGGTCATGATCACGCCGCCGATCAGTCGGGTGGAGGCGCCCCACGAAGTGGTCCAGGCATACTCCTCCTGCTCGTCGGCCGTCTGGAACTTGATCTGGGAGGCGCGGGCGAAATTTTGCCCGAGAAAGTGGGACGTCCCGGCCTGGAGCGCCTTGCAGTCCTGCATCATGGACTCGATGCACAGGGTATCCACCGCCCCTGGAAAGCGCTCGGCAGCGGTCTTGGCGCCCTTGATGACCGGCATCGCCAGGACCTCCTCCGCCAGCCGCGCATAGATGTCCAGCATCAAATGGGTCCGCTCCAACGCTTCGGCCTGGGTGGCGTGAGCCGTGTGGCCCTCCTGCCACAGGAACTCGCTCGTGCGCAGGAAGATGCGCGTGCGCATTTCCCAGCGCACGACGTTGCCCCACTGGTTGAGCAGGATCGGCAAGTCCCGGTAGCTGCTGATCCATTTCGAGAACGCATCCGCGATGATGGTCTCCGAAGTGGGCCGTACCACCAGGGGCTCCGTCAGGCGGCCGGCGGGCACCAGCGCGCCGCTGGCGTCCTTCTCGAGCCGGTGGTGGGTGACCACCGCGCACTCTTTGGCGAAACCCTCGACATGGTCGGCTTCCTTCTGCATGAAGCTCAGGGGGATGAAGAGCGGGAAGTAGGCGTTCTTGACCCCGGTCTCCTTGAACATGGCGTCCATGGCCTGCACGATGTTCTCCCACAGGGCATACCCCCAGGGCTTGATCACCATGCAGCCCCGCACCGGCGAGCGTTCCGCCATGTCCGATGCCTTGATCGCCTGCTGGTACCACTCGGGGTAATCCTCGGCGCGTGTCGGTGAGATCGCGGATTTCGGCTGTTTACCCATTTCTGTAGCGTGTCCTCTCTATAAGTATAAAAAATTGCCAGCTCGAAGCTGGAAGATCAATGCCAAAAGCACCTTCCCTCAACACAAATCAGAAGCTATCTCAAAAATGCATCTGACAGTCGATGGCGGCGTTGCGCGCCCCTGAAAAATGCTCGCAACCCGCCGCGGCTACGCCTTTTGATCGGCGTGCGCCTTGCCCTCGGCTGTGATCTGCCATTTTTGAGATGGCTTATAGCCAATCGGGCGCCCACCCGCCGGATCAGCGACCCGGTGGCGGTTGAATCCTTATTCTTTGTCACGACCTCCGAGCTTCCAGCTTCCAGCTCTTTTCATATCGATCCACCTCGGCCAGCAGCACCTCGACCAGTTTGTCTTCCGGGAACTTCTTGACCACCTTGCCTTTGCGGAACAGGATGCCGACGCCCTCTCCGCCGGCGATCCCCACGTCGGCTTCCCGCGCTTCGCCCGGTCCGTTCACGACGCAGCCCATGACGGCGACCTTGATCGGCAGGGTCGATGTGGCCAGGGCCTCTTCCACCCGCTCGACGATCCCGAAGAGGTCGATCCGGGTGCGGCCGCAGGTAGGGCAGGCGATGATCTCGGGGCCGCGCCGGCGGATGTCGAGCGCCTTCAAGATCTCGAAGCCCACCCGGACTTCTTCGGCCGGGTCCCGGGTCAACGACACACGCAGGGTGTCCCCGATCCCCTCGGCCAGGAGCATGCCGATCCCGAGGGCGGACTTGACGATCCCCGAAAACAGGGTGCCGGCTTCGGTCACGCCGAGGTGCAGCGGCAGGTCCGTGCGGCGCGAGAGCAGGCGATAGGCGGCCAAGGTGCGCCGGACGTCGGAGGCCTTCAGCGACACCTTGACGGCGTGGAAATCCATGGCACGCAGCTGCTCGATGTGGCGCAGCGCGCTCTCGACCATGCCCTCGGGGGTAACGCCATTGTATTTTTTGAGGATGTCCTTTTCAAGTGACCCCGCATTGACACCGATGCGGATGGGGATTCCGCGCTCCCTGGCGCACTCCACCACGGCCTTGACCTTTTTAGCCGCACCGATGTTCCCGGGGTTTATCCGCAGGCCGTCGGCCCCGGCCCGCGCGGCGGCGATCGCCAGCCGATGGTCGAAGTGGACGTCCGCGATGAGGGGGATCCCGATCCGGGGCTTGATGCGCGCCAGGGCGGCGGCCGACTCCTCATCCGGCACCGCCACCCGCACGATGTCGCAGCCCGCTTCCTCCAACCGCCGGATCTGGGACACGGTTGCCGCGACATCCGCGGTGGGCGTGTTGGTCATCGACTGCACCGAAATCACGGATCCGCCGCCGACGGAGACACTTCCGACCTTGATCTGCCGCGTGGGTTTACGCCGATGCGATTGAGCCATGAGGTCGTGCATCGGATCCTGGGATGCGATAGTCCCTTTGAGCATTTGACTTTTTTTAGAGTTTCGCGCTTCGGATTTCAAATTTGCTTCCGGCTTGTCCGGGCTGGGCGGTGAGGTTGCCAATACCCTCTCCCTATGGTACGTTATGCCCCGCTTGCTTCTTTCGCTGGTCCAGGGGCCTCAGGGCCACGCTGCGGCTCACGCCACGGCACACACTCCGGTTTGACGCGGGCGCGGAAAGTTCCCTGAACACCTGAACTTGAATACCTATCAGACACTGCGGGTTTCATCAAGTGCGCACGGATCGAGGAGGCTGCGATGAAGGCTGATCTTGGAAAGAAAGGTGTCCACAAGCATGCCGGCAAGTCCCCTGCCCCGATGGACGCAGCTCTCAAGGACGCGCTGCAGCGGCAGACGCGGGAGGGCGAGCTGCCGTGTGCCGTAGCTTTCAAGCTGGCCTCCGACCTTGGCCGGCCGCCGGCCGACATCGGCGAGGCCGCCGACCTGCTCGGCATCCGGCTAGTAAAATGCCAGCTCGGCCTTTTCGGGTACTCCCCCGAAAAAAAGATCGTGCGGGCGGCCCCGGCGGCAGACCCGGCCATGGAAACCGCTATCCGTGAAAAACTCAAGGATGGCAGGCTTGCCTGCCGTCTCGCCTGGGAGATCGCCGTGGCGTTCCAAGTCCCCAAGATGGCGGTGAGCGCCGCCTGCGAGGCCATGCAGATCAAAATCAAGCCCTGTCAGCTGGGGGCCTTTTAAGACCGCTCCCCCATCCCCACGAACGGGTTGTGGCGTTTCTCCTCGCCGATGGTCGTTTCCGGGCCGTGCCCGGTGAATACCTGCACGTCATCCGCCAGCGCGAAGAGCTTCTTCTGGATGCTGGATTTGAGCGCGTCGAAGTCACCCCCCGGGAAGTCCGTACGCCCCACGGAGCCGGCGAAAAGCGTGTCGCCCACGAACAGGCGGCCGTCCGCGAGCAGCGAGACCCCGCCGGGAGTGTGGCCGGGGGTATGGAAGACCTTGAACGTGATCGTGCCGACGGTAACGGTGTCGCCCTCGTCGATGGTGCGGTCCGGGGCCGGCGAATCTTCGGCCGACATGCCCCAGGCCGCGGCGCTGCGCGAGAGCATGCGCAGCATCGGGGCGTCCAGCGCGTGGATCAGGATCGGTGCGCCGGTGGCTTTCTTCATGCGCTTATTGGCACCGACGTGGTCGAAATGCCCGTGGGTGTTGAGAATCTGGGTAACGGTCAGCTTGGTCTCGGCCAGGGTGAGCAGGATTCGGTCCGCCTCGTCGCCCGGGTCGATGACGGCCGCCTCGCGCGTCTGCTCGCAGCCGACGATGAAGCAGTTGGCCATAATGGGGCCTACCGCCAGGGTTTTGATGATCATCTCATTCCTCCGGTGGGAGCTGTTCCTTCCTTTTCCTTTTAACCAGCAGCTTTGAACTCTTAACCGCTTTCTTCTTTTCCTTCGACCTGCCCGGCGTTGGCGTCGGGCGTTCCTTCGCGCTGTCTTCGGCTGCGCTCTCGGCCGCCGGATCCAAGCCTTCTTCATCTTGCGCTTCGAGCGCCGATGGGGGAGCCGCGAGGTCGCCGCACGGCAGCGGCAGCGCGCCTGCCTCGACCGCGGCGCGGATGCTGTCCACGATTCCGTTGATGAAGGCGCCGGACTCCTCGGTGCCGAACTTCTTGCCGATGTCGACCGCTTCGTTGATGCTGACCTTGGCGGGGATGTCCCGGCAGCACACCATCTCGTAGACCGCGATGCGCATGACGTTACGGTCCACTCCGGACATCCGCCCCAGGCTCCAGTTCTCCGAAAAGCGCTCGATCAGGGCATCCAGTTCGGTCTGGGACCGCAGCACCCCGCGGACCAGCCGCAGGAAAAACGGCCGGACGTCCGGCTTGGGCGCAAAGTTGGCGCAGAACCGGCCGAAGGTTTCCTCCGAAAAATCACTGCGCACGTCCATGAAAAAGAGCGCCTGCATCGCCAGCTCACGCGCCTTGCGCCGGGTTCCCATGATGCTCACACGGCATCGAAAAGGTTCACCATCTCCACGGCGGCCATGGCGGCGCTGAACCCCTTGTTGTCCAGCTTGGCGCCGGCCCGTTCGATCGCCTGCTCGATGGTGTCCACGGTGATCACGCCGAAAATCACCGGCAGGCCGGTCTCCATCATGACGGCGGCGATCCCCTTGGAGGCCTCGGCCGCCACGAAGTCGAAATGCGGGGTCGCCCCGCGGATCACCGCCCCCAGGCAGATGACGGCGTCGAAGCGCTGGGTCTGGGCCACTCGCTTGGCGACCAGCGGGATCTCGAAGGCGCCCGGCACCTTGAACACCTCGATGTCCTTGTCCTTGGCGCCGCAGCGCGTCAGCGCATCCAGGCTCCCGCTCACCAGCTTTTCGGTGATGAAATCGTTGTAGCGACTGGCCACGATGGCGAACTTCTTCCCTTCCGCGTTGAGTTTCCCCTCGACGATCTTCGGCATTCTGGCTCCTCTTTCTATTTGGTTAGCTCGGTCACCTTATAGCGGCCGGCTGCTCAAAAACGGACAGCCGGCTACGGTGTTTTCTCCAGGCTCAGCAGGTGCCCCATCTTGATCTTCTTGCACTCGAGGTAGCACTGGTTGAACTCGTTGGGTTCGACCTCGATCGGAACCTGGTCGACGAGGCTCAGGCCGTAGCCCTGCAGGCCGACCATTTTCTTGGGGTTGTTGGTCAGCAGCCGCATCCGGCGCACGCCGAGGTCCGCCAGCACCTGGGCGCCGATGCCGTAGCTGCGCATGTCCGGCTCAAACCCCAGCATTACGTTGGCCTCCACCGTGTCCAGGCCCCGGTCCTGGAGCGCGTAGGCCCGGATCTTATTCACCAGGCCGATGCCGCGACCTTCCTGCCGGATGTAGAGCAGCACGCCGCAGCCCTCCGCCTCCATCATGGCCAGCGCCCGGTGCAGCTGCGGCCCGCAGTCACAGCGCAAGGAGCCGAAGATGTCGCCGGTCAGGCACTCGGAATGAACCCGGACCAGGACCGGCTTCTCGGGGTCGATGGTCCCCTTCACCATGGCGAAATGCAGCAGGTCATCAACGTCGTTTTCATACACGATGGCTTTGAACTCGCCGGCGACGGCGGTGGGGATCACGGCCTCGGCGACCCGGTGGACGAAGGACTCGGTCCGCATGCGGTATTCGATCAGGTCGGGGATGGTGCAGATGCCGATGCCGTGCCGGTCGCTGATGGTCTCGAGCGCCGGGATCTTCGCAATCGAACCGTCTTCGTCCATGATGGCGCAGATGACGCCGGCCGGCGTCCGACCCGCCAGGCGGGCCAGGTCCACGGAGCCTTCGGTCTGACCGGTCCTCACGATCACCCCGCCCGGCCGGGCCGTCAGCGGAAACACGTGCCCGGGCCGCACGAGGTCCTGGGGCTTCGCATGGTCGGCCACGGCCGTGCGGATGGTCGTCGCCCGATCGGCGGCGGAAACCCCGCCGGCGACACCGTGGCGCGCGTCGATCGACACGGTAAAACCGGTGCCGTAGCGGGAGGTGTTGTTGCCCACCATGGGCGGCAGGTCGAGTTCCTTCGCTTTCTGCCGCGACAGCGACAGGCAGATCAGGCCCCGGCCGTGCTTGGCCATGAAGTTGACGGCTTCGGACGTCACCATCTCAGCCGCCATGCAGAAATCGCCCTCGTTTTCGGGGTCCTTGCCGTCGGCGAGGATGATCATTTTGCCCTGTTTGATGTCTTCTATCGCCTGTTCGATCGTGAAATGTGCCACAGGAGTAAAAGCTCCTTCCGGTTCGAGGTAGCAGGTCTCAAGGGTCCGGTTTGAGGCGAAGGACGGGGATCTTATTCGATGGGGTATCGGCCCTTGCCGGACACCTGACACGTTATTTCATAAACCCCGCCCGCGCCAGCATCTCCACCGTCACCCCGGGCGGCGGGGCGGCGGCGGGGCCCTGCCGGGCGGACAGAAACCGTTCCACGTATTTGCCGATCATGTCGGCCTCAATGTTGACGCGCTCGCCCTTCGGCTTGAAGCCAACCGTGGTCAGCCCGGCCGTGTGCGGGATGATGCAAACCGAAAACCGGCCCGGTTCAAGGGTGTTGATGGTCAGGCTGATGCCGTCCACGGCCACCGACCCCTTGACGATCATGAAGGGTGCGAGCTCCTCCGGGACACCGATGGTGACGACAAGGACGTTGCCGACCGCCTCGCGGGATTCGATCACGCCGGTGCCGTCGATGTGCCCCGAGACGAGGTGGCCGTCGATCCGGTCCGACAGGCGCATCGCGCGTTCGAGGTTCACGCGCTCGCCGACCCGGGCCGCGCCGAAGGTGGTCTTGGCGGTAGTTTCCGGGGAGACGTCCGCGTCAAAGCGCCGGCCGGCAATCTGGACCGCAGTCAGGCAGGCGCCGCTGACCGAGATGCTGTCGCCGACCTTACTGCCGGCCAGCTCGAAATCGGCGTCAACGGTGAGTCGGCGGCCTTGCCCGGATGGCCGGATGGCCGAAATGGCGCCCAACCCCTCTATGATTCCAGTAAACATCGTTTCAAGGCAAGCTCGAAGCGCGAAGCGCCAAGCTGAAAGGATTAAAAAGAGAGTTCATCGCATTGCCGTCGAACCTGACTCGTCGACCAGAAGATAGGGTTGATCATTCACTTAAACAAGCCGCACCGCGTGCCAGCGCTTCACTACAGGGTTAAACCGGTTGCATCACCCGTTTCTCTCCAGCAGGACAGAACGATTTGTTGCCTGAAGCTGCACGCTTTCTTGATAGAAGCCATCTCAAAAAAAGCAGATCACAGCCGAGGGCAGGCGCACGCCGATAAAAAAAGTGCCACCACCGCGTCAGGTCGTGAGCATTTTTCAGAGGTGGGCCACGCCGCCAGCGACTGTCAGATGCATTTTTGAGACAGCTTCTATTCCTGCTTCGCGCTTCCAGCTTCCCGCTTCAAGCCCCTGTTACATACCCCTCGATCATCACATCGTCGCCAAAGCGCCGGGTTTGGATCCGAGCCAGGCGGATGCAGTCCCGCATCCGGTCGGGCCCAGGGCCGCTGCAAATCGGCACGCCGTCGTCGCCGCCGGATATCAGCGGTGCAAAAAAGAAACAGGCCTTGTCCACGACCCCGGCCCGGAAAGCCGACGCCAGCACCCGGCTTCCGCCCTCGATCAGGATGCTGGTGATCCCCATGCCACCCAGCTGGCCCATGAGCGCGGGCAGGTCGATCCGGCCGTCGCGGGTGACGGCTTCGATCACCCGCACACCCTTCCCGGCGATGCGGCGTTGCGCGTCGGCGGCCGCCGCCGGACCGGCTACGACGATGGTGTCGGCCCCGGAGGCGTGGCGCAGCACGCGGGCCGAAGGCGGAATCCGCGCGTGCGTGTCAAGGATGACCCGCACGGGGTCCTTGACCTCGCGGCCGGCGATGCGCGTGGTCAACTGCGGGTCGTCCGCCGCGACGGTGCCGACACCGACCAGGATGGCATCCACCGCGTGCCGCAACTCGTGCACGCAGGCCCGGGCGGCTTCCCCGGTGACCCATTTCGAGTCTCCGGTCCGGGTGGCGATCCGGCCGTCCAGCGTGGCAGCGCACTTGGCGATAACAAACGGCCGCCGGGTGCGGATGAACTTGATAAAAACCTCGTTGAGCGCCTCGGCTGCTTCCCCGCAAACCCCCAGGGTGACCTCAATCCCCCGTTGCTTCAGGAAATCGGCCCCGCCGCCGGTTACGGCCGGGTTGGGGTCCTGCATGCCGACGACGACCCGCCGGATGCCGGCCTCGACGATCTTCAGCGTGCAGGGCGGCGTGCGGCCGGTGTGATTGCAGGGCTCGAGGTTGACGTATAATGTGGCCCCGCGGGCCTGCGCGCCGGCGGCGTCGATGGCGTAGACCTCGGCATGGGGGCCGCCGGCAAACTGGTGGTAACCCTGACCGACGACCTCACCGTCTTTCACCACCACGGCCGCCACCAGCGGGTTGGGGGATGTGAACCCCCGGCCCCGCGCGGCCAGGTCGAGGGCCATCTGCATGAAACGGAGGTCGTCCATGGATTCAGTTCAAAACGCTGACCGGGAAAAGCGACCGGGGTGAATGCGGGCAATGGATTTTCAGCTTTGAGATTTCAGCTCATCTCCCGGGGTCGCCGCCTTGCCGGCTTTCTCGGAGCTCAGCAGCTTCTTCAACTCGGCCACGAAATCGTTGACATCCTTGAATTCCCGATAGACCGAGGCAAACCGCACGTAGGCCACGTCGTCCAGTTCGTGAAGCTTTGCCATGATCTTTTCGCCGACCACCGAAGCCGGGATCTCCTTCTCTTCGGACTCGCGCAGGTCCCGCTCCATCTCGTCGATGAACTCCTCGATGCTGTTCATGCTGATGTTGCGCTTCTCACAGGCCTTCAGCATGCCCGAACGCACCTTCTCGCGGCTGAAAAGCTCGCGCCGCCCGTCCTTCTTCATAATCATGATCGGGATTTCTTCGATGTGCTCGTAGGTCGTGAACCTCCGGTTGCACGTCAAACATTCGCGGCGGCGGCGGATGACGCTGGCATCCTTGCTCAACCTGGAGTCGATCACCTTGTTTTCGATCTCACTGCAGTATGGGCACTTCATTCCTCATCCCCCTCCACCGCCTGAATGGATGGATTCGTTGCTGCTCTCCCCCGCCGAACGTTGCCCTTCGAGCTTTTCATCGGACTCGGAGGCGAGGATCTGGATCATGTCGATGCGCGCTTCCGCGAGCATGTCCCGCGCCAGTTCGTCCGCATACCCGGAACGGTAGTAGATCCTGGCGATTCCGGCATTGATGATCATTTTGGCACAGATGGAACAGGGCTGGTTGGTGCAAAAAAGGTCGGCACCTTTCACCGATACCCCGTGCAAGGCCGCCTGGATGATGGCGTTCTGTTCCGCGTGGATGCCACGGCAGAGCTCGTGGCGCATTCCGGATTGGACCTTGAGCCTTTCCCGCAGGCAGCCGACATCGGCACAGTGCCGGACTCCGGACGGTGCCCCGTTGTAGCCGGTGGCCAGGATGCGCTTGTCCTTGACGATCACGGCCCCCACCGCACGCCGCAGGCAGGTTGCGCGTTTGGCCACCAGGGACGAGATGTCCATGAAATAGGTTTCCCAGGAGGGGCGGCTACCGCTTTGCATATGTCAAACGAAACCGGGTTGCATGTTGCGTTTCAAATTATGTGAAAAGGAGGATTTCAATAAAGATAATATGGGCATATCCAGATATAGTATACGGCAACTCGAGCTACCGCAAGAGAAAAGTTTTATCCGAGACCCGAAGGCAGCGGGACAAGACCGTGCCAAAAACACGAAGAGCACCTCGCATGGCAGAGGGAAAATTTCGAAGCCCCTTGCTCTCAGCACGATGCTCTTCGGCCAATGCCTTGCGTCATTTATTTGGGCTTTCCGCTTTAAACTTTCGTCTCCTTATATTTTTTAAGGAGCAGCGACGCGTTGGTGCCGCCGAAACCGAAGGAGTTGGACATGGCGTAGTTGACCGTGGCCTTGCGGGCCGTGTTCGGAATGTAGTCCAGGTCCAGTTCCTCGGCTGGGTTTTCGTAGTTGATCGTGGGCGGCATGATGTCGTCGTGAACCGCCAGCGTCGAAAAAACGGTCTCGACGCCGCCGGCGCCGCCCAACAGGTGTCCGGTCATGGATTTGGTCGAGCTGATCGGAACCTTGCGGGAGTGCTCCTTGAAAACGGTTTTGATGGCCCGGGTCTCGTAGAGGTCGTTCAGCTCGGTGGAGGTGCCGTGGGCGTTGATGTAGTTCACCTGGTCGTATCGAACCCCGGCATCATCCAGGGCCATCTGCATGCAGCGGGCCGCGCCGCTTCCGTCCGGCGGTGGCGAGGTCATGTGATACCCGTCGCCGGTGAGCCCGTAGCCGACCATCTCGGCGTAGATCCTGGCCCCGCGCTGCCGGGCGTGTTCGAGCTCCTCCAGGATCAGGATCCCGGCCCCCTCGCCTGGAACAAAACCGTCCCGGTCGCGCTCAAACGGCCGCGAGGCCCGCTCCGGCTCCGCGTTACGGGTGGAAAGGGCCTTCATGGCATTGAACCCGGCAATGCAGCTAGGCGAAATCACGGCCTCGGTCCCGCCGGTGATCATGGCGTCCACCCGGCCTTCCAGGATGAGCTTGAACGAATCCCCCACGGCGTGGGTTCCAGCCGCGCAGGCCGTGGCAATGGACAAGTTGGGGCCCTTGGCGCCGAACATGATCGAAATCATCCCGGGGGCCATGTTGCCGATCATCAGCGGAATAAAGAATGGGCTCACGCGCTTGGGGCCGTTTTGCCTCAGCTGGAAAATGGTGTCTTCCATGAACCGCAGGCCGCCCAGGCCGCAACCGGTGATCACTCCCACCCGGCTGGCATTCTCGTCGCTGATCCTGAGCCCCGAGTCGTCCAGCGCCATCCGGGTCCCCGCCACGGCATAGGAGATGAAAGGCTCAAACCGCTTGGCCTCTTTCTTGCTCATCCAGTCTTCGGGATTGAACCCTTTGACTTCCGCCGCGATCTGGGTCTCGAAGCGACTGGCATCGAACCGCGAAATCCGCCCCACGCCGGACTTTCCGGCGCACAGCGCGGCCCAGCTTTCCCTCACCCCGATGCCCACCGGGCATACCAGGCCCAGACCCGTGATAACAACCCGCCTATCCAAATGGCCTCCTTTATGCATCGCTCGGAACCGGCCTACTTTTTAGTGCCGACGTAGCTGATCGCGTCCTTCACGGTGACAATCTTCTCCGCATCCTCGTCGGAGATCTCAACGCCGAACTCCTCTTCCATGGACATGATGAGCTCGACCAGGTCGAGGGAGTCCGCGCCCAAGTCGTCCACAAAAGAGGCTTCCGGTTTGACTTCCGCCAGGTCCACGCTCAGTTTCTCGGCAATGATCTTCTTGACTTTGTCTTCGATGCTTTCCGACATGTTTATTCCTCCATGCGCTCGTTTGATTCGTGCTGGGTTGATGGTGCGTTTAGGGTTTAGGGTTTGATTTTACCTTCAGCTTCGAGCTTCCAGCTTCATCACATATACATCCCGCCGCTCACGTGGATGACCTGACCGGTGAGGTAGGCCGCCTGATCGGAGGCGAGGAACGTCACCGCCGCGGCCACGTCGGCGGGGGATCCCGCCCGGCCGAGCGGGATCTGGGCCAGGAACAGCTCCTTGACCTTGTCGCTCAGCACCGCGGTCATCTGAGTTTCGATGAAACCGGGGGCCACCGCGTTGACGGTGACGCCGCGGGCCGCGAACTCGCGGGCGACCGTTTTGGTCAGTCCGATCAGCCCCGCCTTTGAAGCCACGTAGTTGGCCTGACCGACGTTGCCGACGACCCCGACCACCGAGGCCACGTTGACGATCCTTCCTGCGCGCTGCTGGGCCATGACCCGGACCACTGCCTTGGTGCACAGGAAAGCGCCCTTGAGGTTGATAGCCATCACGAGGTCCCAGTCCGATTCCTTCATGCGCAGGAGCAGAGCGTCGCGCGTGATGCCGGCGTTGTTCACCAGGACGTCGATCCGGCCGTAGCGCGCGGCTACCTGACCTACCCACTCGGCCACGGCGGTTTCGTTCGACACGTCCACCTTCTGGAACGAGGCCTCCGGCCCGAGCGCCTTGGCGGCGGCCTCGCCGGCCTCCGGGTTGACGTCACAGATCGCCAGTTTGGCGCCCTCCTGGGCAAACGCCTCGGCCGTCACCCGGCCGATACCGGCCGCCCCGCCCGTGACCATCACGACTTTGTCTTTGAACCGCATTATTTTCTCCTTCGGCGAAAACTAATTCATCGCCCGAAAACCATGTCGGCGAGCCGATCCATATCCTTGACCACGTTCCGGCAACCGCCGCCAAACTCGTGGTACTTCGTCTTCGCCAGCGATTCGGCAACCGTTGCCGGCTCGATCTCGCCCGTTCCGGTCAGGATGCGCGGGATGTTGCGGGTGAAGACCTGACACATCGCATCGGCGAACAGCCGGGAGACGAGTGCCGCCCGCTCCGCCGGAGGGCCGCCGGCCGGGGCCAGGGCCGCCGCCCTGCGGGCGGTGGCCGCGCCGATTTCGACGTGGATCATCATGTCGGCCAGGTCGAACATGATGATCTGCTGCCGGGTCAGACGCCGGGTGTCGGCAAAAGCGATCATGTGGTTGAGCGCGCGCGCGGCCAACCCGGCGTAACGGCTGCCGCAGTCAGGGAGCGCCTCGGCCAAATGCTCCATCTCGGCCGCCATGGCGCCGTAAAATTCCCCCTTGGTTTTGCGGGACTTCTTCCAGCGGAAGGTGCTGATGATGTTCTGCTGGATTTCGCTGGTGCCCTCGTAAATGGTGGTGATGCGCACGTCGCGCTTGATTTTTTCGACCCTGTACTCGGTGATGTACCCGTAGCCGCCCAGCGCTTGAATGCTGTCCTCCGCCGCGCGGTTGCCTGCTTCCGTGGCATAGAACTTGGCGATGGAGCCCTCGACCTCCAGGTCTTTTTCCCCGGCATCGAGACGCTCGGCCACCTCGTCGATATAGGCCTCGGCCGCCGCGAGGCGCACCACGTTCGGTACGATCAGCTTGTGGGCGTATCCCTGCTTCTCGGAGAGCGGCGTCTTGAACTGGATGCGCTCCTTGGCGTAGGCGACCGCAATTTCGAGCGCGGACTCCCCGGCGCCCAATCCCATGGCGGCCACCATCAGCCGGGTGTAGCCGAAAACCTCGTTGGCCTGCTTCAGCCCCTGTCCGGGCACCCCGCCGATCAGGTTCTCCACCGGCACAAAGGCGTCGTTGAAGGTCAAGGGCGAGGTGTTGGAGTCGCGGATCCCGTGCTTTTCTTCGCCCTTACCGCGCTGGTAGCCGGGGGTCCCCTTTTCCACGATGAAAAAGGTGGGGCCCTCCGGCGCGATGGCAAGAACGGTGATGAAATCCGCGTAGCCCCCGGTCGAGATGAACTGCTTGGCGCCGTTGATGCGGTAGCCGGTGATCCTGCCGGAACCGTCGGTCACGGGGTCGGCCTTGGTCTTGAGGGCGGCGACGTTGCTGCCCGCGTCGGGCTCGGTGACCGCGTAAGCCACGAGCGCCTCGCCGGCGGCGATCTTGCCGAGCCACTTCTTTTTCTGCTCCTCGGTGGCGCCGACCATTATGGGGTCGGCCCCCAACTGGATGGCGAAGAAGGCGGTGGTGATCCCCAGGCAGATTTTGGCCATCTCCCTTGTCACCACGCAACTGTCCCGCGCCCCACCGCCCAGGCCGCCGTAAGCCTCCGGGATCATCAGCAACTGCAAGCCGATCTCGGGGCCCAGCATTTCCCGGATGGCTTCCTCCGGGAAGATTTCCTTGCGGTCGAACTCGAGAATTTTTTCCTTGGTCAACAGCCGTTTTTTCAGCTGGGCCACCGTGTCCAGAACCATCTGCCGGGACTCGGCGTCCAGCCCGGCCAGCGTCCGGTCGGGGGAAACGCCTTGGGAATTCATATGCAACGACCTTCCTCAAACAAGCGGGTTGGCATCATTCTTCTGTGACGCTGGTCACTTGGCGGCCTTTGTAAGAACCGCAACTGGGACAGGCGTGGTGGGGAAGGGCCGGCTCCCCGCAGTCGGGGCAGGTTGACAGGGAGGGGGCCGACAAGCGCTTGCCGGTTCTGCGCTTGTCCCGCCGGGACTTGGACGTTCTTCGCTTGGGTAGACCCATTAGCAATCTCCTAACTATTTGAGTTATAATAATTAACCACTTAAAGTCTTCCTAATTTCAAATTCGCAGATTAGTAATTCAAATCCCGGGGGTTGTCAAGCTTTTTTGAAAAAACAATGCCTGCCGCCGGCGCTTGTACCGGATCGCTTTCTGTGTTATGGAACTACCGCAAAACCCGGCCGCAGCCGAATTTTGATATAACTATTTGATTTTATAAAATGTTTATGGCCAAGAGCGTCCGGCTTGTTTTTTTACGGCGACGTGGCGGAAAAAGCATGCCGGAGGTCCTTGCGGCCGCGCCGGCCGGTCCGGCGGTTGCTGCGGCGAGCGGACAGGCGCTGAAATTGCCTTATATTATAGCAATATATTAGCAATCCATAACGGTGATCGGCGCTCAAAGGAGATTCCATGACACACGTCGTGACACGCTTTCCCCCGAGCCCGACGGGCTATCTGCACGTCGGCGGGGCACGGACGGCCCTGTTCAACTGGCTTTACGCCCGCCGCATGAAAGGCAAGTTCGTCCTGCGCATTGAAGACACGGACACGGCACGCTCGACCCAGGCCTCGGTCGATGCCATCTTCGAAGCCCTGGAGTGGCTCGGCCTGGACTGGGACGACGGGCCCTACTACCAGACCCGGCGCTTCCCGGTCTACCGGGAGCACATCCAGAAACTGCTGGACACAGGCCACGCCTATTACTGCACCTGCTCGCCTGCGCAGGTTGAGCAGATGCGCCAGAAGGCCTTGGCCACCGGCGGCAAACCGAAGTATGACGGGACCTGCCGCACCAAGAACCTGCCCCCCGGCGACACGGCGGTGGTGCGCTTCAAGGCCCCGCTTGCCGGCACCACCGTGCTGGAAGATGTCGTCAAGGGCAACATCGTTTTCCGGAACGATGAGCTGGACGACTTTGTCATATGCCGCAGCGACGGCAGCCCCACCTACAACCTCGCGGTGGTGGTGGACGATATCACCATGGGGGTCAACACCATCATCCGCGGCGACGACCACGTGATGAACACCCCCAAGCAGATCCAGCTCTACAAGGCCTTCGGCTGCCCTCTGCCCCTGTTCGGCCATGTACCCATGGTGCTCGGCCGGGACCGCGCCCGCCTGAGCAAGCGCCACGGCGCCACCTCGGTCACCGCCTACCGCGACATGGGTTTTTTGCCGGAGACCCTGATCAACTACCTGGTGCGGCTGGGATGGTCCCACGGCGACCAGGAGTTCTTCACCAAGGATGAGTTGATCGAGGTGTTCAACCTGGAGAATATCGGCCGCGCCGCCGGCGTCTTCGACATGGAAAAGCTCCTGGCCCTGAACGCCGATCACATCAAGGCCGCCCCCGCGGCCCGGCTGGTCGAGCCCCTGGCGCCGTTCCTGCGCGAGACGGGCGTCGACATCGAGGGCGACCCGAAAACCGAGAAGGTCATTGCCACCCTGAAGGCCCGCAGCAAAACCCTGCTGGAAATGGCGCAGAGCGCCCTCTTCTACTATCAGGAGGAGATCGTCTACGAGGAAGATGCCGCCCGCAAGGTCCTGACGGTCGAAGCCCTGGCGCCGCTCCAGTCCGTGACCGCCAGGCTCGAGGCCCTCGAGGACTACTCGGAGCCGAGCATAGAGGCCGTATTCAAGGCCGTGGCAGAGGAGACCGGCCTGAAGCTCGGCAAAATCGCTCAGCCCGTGCGTGTCGCCTTGAGCGGCCGGACGGCCAGCCCGGGCATTTTCGAGATCACCGCCATCATCGGAAAAGAACGCGTTCTCGCGCGGCTGCGCAAGGCGATGGCGTATATAGAACAGAAGGGGATTGCCTGATCGGGTTCATTAGTGACATATCATCATGAACCCGCCGGAACGCTTTGTATCTGCTCACGCGTCAACGAATTTCCGCATCGGCGCAGGCACCCGCTGTAACTTCCAAGGCTTGAACTCAAAATAGACTTGACTCTAAAAACAGCGTCGGTTATTTTATCATAATTCACTGAGGGATCGTCTAGCGGCAGGACGACGGGTTCTGGCCCCGTTAACCTAGGTTCGAATCCTAGTCCCTCAGCCAACCACGCCAAAAAGGGCTGACGGAATACCGTCAGCCCTTTTTTCGTATTGAACCGGCCGGGAAGGTCATGGAACCGGATCTATTCAGCCCTGATTGTATAAGAAGTGCAATCTTCCTGCGGTTCGATGACGTGCGCGGCGCAGGCAATGCAGGGGTCGAATGCACATGAATCGGAGCCGGCCCTTTACCCGGACCCGGCATTTCGCAATGCTTCCATGGCCTCATCGACCGGCAACTGCAACGTAGAGTCCACCGGGTTCGATCCTTATCTCCCCGTATTTGAACAATTTATAAAGAATTTTAGCGATCTTTTGCTCCTTGAAGCCTGTCACCTGTTTTATATACAAAGGATCAACACCTTTCTCCGACTCTTGTATGATTTCGAATACGCATTGGGGTCCCGATTTCTTCCGACAGACGGCCGTTGCAACCCTCGCATCATTGCACCTTTTTGCGAGAAATTCCTGGAGGCTTGCTATTTTCCGGGCGACGGCTTCCAAACGCATCTGAATACCGCTGTATCGACAAACAAGCCCTATTCCATTCTTGTAAACCTCTTGTCGAGCTGTCATGTGGATTCTCCTTATAGGGTATTTTCTCCACGATCCATTATGGCCCCGGCGCGGTACTTAACCTCTACCCTGCTAAACAACCAAATGTTTTAAGCCGGTGGCAAAGTGGAGGGCTCCATTGACACAGATCGGCGTGGACCACTTGACCTGGGCAAGGGAGATGGAGCGGAACCCATCCATAATCTTCGCCCTGGAACGCTCCGATGGAATGCT
>JACRCN010000102.1 GCA_016219005.1 Deltaproteobacteria bacterium | reverse complement strand
GGGGGGTGGCCCGCTCCATCGTGTGGGCGTGGGTATTGACGATCCCAATGTCCGCGTTGGTCTCCATGGGTTGTCTCCGGTTGTTTAAGTTCCTGTTGGGCCATCAATAGTCCGACCCGCCGAAAATGGATATCTTCGATCCCCGTTCTTCCGGCAGGCCCCATCGAGAGCGCTCGGGTATCGCCTGAATGCCAAAAGCGGGGATCATTCGATCAAATCAGCTAAAGCTTGGGGAATCGCTTCGATCAACGCCGCCACCTGGGTAGCCGGGGTGGGCGTGGCATAGCGGCCGGTGCGGCGGTTGGCCTTAGCAGCCAGAAGCGCGGCCCGGGCCGGCTCGAAGCCGGCGCCACATAAAACAGTGAGCAGGCCGGTGAGGGTGTCGCCGGTGCCGCCGATGGCCTCCATGGCCTCGAAGCTGGGTTGATCCACGCTGTAGAGAATTCCTTCTTCGTTGGCGATGTAGTCGGTGGCACCCTTGACCACCAGGTGGCGGGCCGCGTTGGCGTGCTGGTAGGCCCTCTGGATCAGCTCGGGGACGTCGTTGTCCTGTTGCAGAATAAAGCCCCGGGTGTAAAAGGGATGGGGCGCGGTTTCGTCGGCCAGGAAGGCTAACTCGCCCGCATCGGGGGTGAAGAGATCGTAGGCCGGGGCCTGGCCGCTCATCTTGGCGGCATACATGAAGCCGGCATCGGCGATGAGCAGCGGCCGCCGCCGCATGCCGTCGATTGCGAAGAGCACCCGGTTGTGCCAGTCCACGTCGGGTTGCAGATAGTGAAAGGTGAGCACCTGGAAGTCAAAGTCTTTCAGGTTTTCTTCCAGGAAGTGGTATAGTCGGCGACTGCCCTGCCCTTTGCCGATGTCGCCGGCTAGAAAGGCGTAAATCTCCGGGCCGCCGAGGCATGGTGCGGCCTTCAAGGCCGCGGCCAGCAGTGCGGGAGTGCCGCGCAGCACCGTTAGGCGCCGGCCGGCGACGCTCAATCGATCGCCTTCCCAAGTCACCGGTCCGTGAACCAGGGGGAAGTCCGGGTCCGGCACTGTGCCCACGATGCCTAACATTGCCGCCTAAGCTCCTCGTAGGCCAAATCGAGGGCATAGCCGCACAGGGTGTGGCCCACATCCCGGGGACGCGGCGCCTCGGCCAAAGTTTTACCGACCATCTGCTGGGCTAGGAAAGGTACGTCCGGACAGCCGCCGCCGGAGATATTCACGATCCTTCCATCCGCCTTGGCGATGGTGATCTTCATATTGGCGGCGCGCACCATGAGATAGTCGCCGAAGTCTTTGGTCTGAAACAGATCCACGGGCGCCAGCAGCGGGGCCGTGACCGGCACCACCTTCAGGGGGGCCAGCTCGGCCAGGTGCAGTTCGCGGACGATGTGCAGTTCTTCGATCAAGGGAAACTCGATCACCAGGTCGCAGCCGGTGCGGATCTCCGGCGGCGGCCCCATGACCCGCACGGCCCAGCCCGCCTTCTTTAAGATCTTCTCGGCCTGGATCACTTCGCTGGTGTTCTCGAACACCAGGATGCCGCGATCAATCGCACCTTTGGGCGCACCTTTGGCCGATCCCTTGGGCGCCGGAGCCGGAGCGGTTCGCCCCGGCTTCTGTTTGGTTGACCAGCCAAACATGGCTTATCCTCTGGTGACGGCAATACGGTAGCCATCCCCCTCGGGCGTGACCTGCCCCACTTTGCAGCCCTGGCTGGCGGCGGCGCGCACCACGTTCTCCTTGGAAGTATCCGTATCCACCAGCACGACGATCTCTTTATCTTTTCCGGTTTTGATTTCGTTCAAGGTCATGATCACCGGTTGCGGGCAGGAGAGCCCCCGGGCATCGACAGTAGTAGTCATGGTTAGCCTCCTTAAGCACTCCGTTTGCGCATGGTTAAACCGATAAACACACAGACCAGCAGACCGATGACCACGGCGGCCATGCCATGGGGTCCCAATCCTTTAGGCGAGCTGGCCAGGCCGAAGTTGTGGGCGAATCCCGCGCCCACGATCATGCCCAGCACGAAAACGGCGGCATCGCCATCGCCCTCACCCGCGAGGAAAAGCTGGCGGCCGGGACATCCGCCCGCCAGGGCGAAGGCCAACCCGGCCAGGGTCATGCCCGCGAAATTCCACACGTGCAGGGTGTGGGCCACCGGTTGATCGGCAAAGCCCGCCTTGAACTGCCCCAGGATCAGATTGGTGCCGAAGGCAAATACGACCAGGCTGATAAAGCCCAGCAGCAAATGGATCTGGCCGAAGAGCACGGTGTCGCGGATGGCGCCCATGGTGCAGAAGCGGCTGCGCTGGGCCAGAAAACCAATGCCCAAACCAACGATTAAGGAGATCAAGAGCGGCGCGTGCATGGAACCCGGTCCCTTGACACTGTAGAAAAGCACGCCGCTGCTACCTTGATCCTGGACCTGGGGGAAGATCAGGGCCAACACTAGAAAACCGAGCATGATCAGCGGCAGCATCCAGCCCACGGCGGCATGGGTCGCCTGGGTGCGTCCCAGGTTGTAGCCTTTTTTTAAGAACAAGGTGCCAATCCAGATGCCGAAGGTCAGGCCCAGCAGCCCCAGGATGGCGTTGCCGTCACCGCCGGCCAAACGCAGCATAGCGCGCCACGGGCAGCCCAGGAACACCAGGGCACCGATCATGGCGAAGGCCCCCAGCACGAAGCGCACGATGGGCGCCGATCCGGACCGGGGCCGGAACTCTTTGAAAAGGTAGGCGGCGACGAGCGCGCCCAAAACGAAACCGATGATCTCCGGCCGCATGTACTGCACCACGTCTGCCCGATGCAGCCCCAGGGAGCCGGCGACATCGCGCTCGAAACAGGCCACGCAAATCCCCATGTTGCCGGGATTGCCCAGCTTCTGCAACACGGGGGCCAATATGCCGATCACGGCCCCCACCCCGATGATTCCACCCCGCGTGGCGAAGATATTCTTTGCCTGCATCCGTTTCATCCTCCTTTTCTTTCCAGTTGAGTAAACTGTGCTCTGTTCGCGTTTATGTTCCAAAGGGACAAGCCAATTCATTGGCATGATACACGTGCTTTTGACCGCAGAACGGACACGCTTCGGTCAATGCTACCTTGGCGTCCAGGGTTTTGCTACCGTCCGGAGCCGTTTGTACGCCTTTGTTCTCCGCGATTTCATACTGCTCGCTGTAAAAAGTCTTTTCTGTTTGCGGGCAGACAAATACTAATTGCATGGAATGATTTTCGCTCCCTCCCAAGGGCGACCGCCGGTCGCCCCTACGCCCGCGGGTTACACCGTCTCCCGCGCCAACAAGGCTGCGCCCAAAGCCCCGGCGAACTGGGCCTGGGCCGGGCAGAGCACGCCGCGTCCCAGCTTCTGGGACAACAGGGCGCGCAGGCAGCCATTGTTGGCCACGCCGCCGGTAAAGACGATATCCCCCTCGGGGGCCACCCGCTGGATCATGGCCGCCACCCGGCGCATGACGCTGGCATGCACGCCCAGGGCGATCGAGCGGCGGCTCTGGCCTTTGGCGATGAGGGAGGTGACTTCCGATTCGGCGAAGACTGTGCACATGCTGGAAATCGTGGTTTCCTGTTCGGCCAGCAGGGTATCGTCGCCGAACGCCGCGATGTCATAGCCCAGGGTGCGGGCCATGATTTCCAGAAACTTGCCGGTGCCGGCGGCGCAGCGGTCGTTCATCTCGAACTTCTTCACCTTGCCGGTGTCGAACAGCGCGATGACCTTGCTGTCCTGGCCGCCGATATCCAGCACGCTAAGGGCCTGGGGAAAAAAGGCCCGTGCCCCAAGGGCATGGGCCTTGATTTCGGTAACGGTGGGGGCCTCGAAGGCAATTTCGAACAGATTACGGCCGTAGCCGGTGGCCATGATGCGGTCATAGGCGACGCCGTCCAGCAATCGCCTGGCCTCGGCCAGGGGATCGAAACCGGTGTCGGCCTTCAGGGATTGGACCACCTGCCCGGCGCCATCGACCACCACCAGTTCGATGGTGCGCGAGCCGATGTCGATGCCGGCAAAGCGTCGCATGCCCATCGCTTACCCCTTGATCTGCTCCACGAAGGCTTCGATGCGGGTCTTCAATTGTCCCGCGTCTTCCATGCTGTAATCGGTCTCGATGCGCAGGCAGGGGATATTCTTTTCTTCCAGGGCCTTTTCCACGGGAATGGACTCCATGAGATAGGGCTGGCAGAACTGCAAGCCGTAATGGATCACGCCGTCGGCCTTGTAGTCGGCCGCCATCTCTTCGATGTGGGCCAGGCGCTCGGCATTGGGCGTGAAGATGGCACAATCCACCTGGAAGTAACGCTCCACGATGGCTGCCATCATCTCCTCGACGGTTTGGCCCGATTCGGAAGTCAGGTTGCGGGTGCCGCGCTCGCCCACGCACGACTCTTCGCCCACTATTACCGCGCCCGAGCTCTCCACGATGAAGGGCAGTTTCCAGTTGGGCACGGCCTGGGGACAGCCGGAGATCAGGATACGGGGTGTCTTGGCGGGGAAGGCACCCTTCTTCTCCGCGATACGCTTCTCCAACTCGTCGCAGATCTTGTTCACCGACGCGGTGAAGCGCGCCGGGTTGTCGTAGAAGAACACCTGGTTGGCCAAAAGGGCGTCCAGGCCGGAGATGGGCGCCGGATCGGCCTTGCGCAGGGCCAAGAGGCGGTGGATCGCTTTGCGTTTGGCGTTGACCGTCTGGATGGCGGTTTTCAGGGATTCGGCGGTGATCGTCACCCCGGTGAGCGCTTCCACCGCCGCCTTGAAGCGGAAGTATTCGGCCTGGAGCACAGCCCGGCCGTTCTCCGACTTAACCTGCGGCAAGTCCATCACATAGAGGTTCTTTACCAGGTGCCCCAGCGTCTCGTAGGCTTTCTTCTTGCCGTCACAGGTGTTCTCGCCCACGATCATATCGGCGCTCTCCAGGTAGGGGCACACCTTGCCCAGCTTGAACCCGAAGGCGGACTTGATCAACGCGCAGGTGTTGCGCGGCAACAGTTTTTCCACCTCTTCCACGGCGAAATCGGCGCCCGAGCAGAGCCCCACCAGGGTGGCGTTGGCCGCCAGCGCGATCTCCTCGGGCACGAAGACGCAGTAGGCGCCGACGATCTTGCGTCCGGCAGCCTTTTCGTCCAGCAGCTCCTTGATGCGCAGGCCATGCACCTCGCTCATGACGAAATCGAAATAGCCCATGCCCTCGGGCCGCTCTTTCTGCGCCAGGTAGATCTCCTTGTAGGAATTGCCCAGGACGCCCAGCAGGACGTCATGCGCTTCCAGATTTAAACCCATTTCAGCCCACATGGAACGATATGCGTCGCTCATGGTTTTTCTCCTTTTACCTCGTTCGGCTTGCATGCTTCCACTTTTGGTGCAGACTTATTGCATGGGAAAAGCCTATTGTTCAAATCGCAACTTTTGATGCCATTCTGATTTGCCATAGAGAATCTCGATGAAGATGGGAGCCCCCTATCGTACGCATTTGCCGATGCAGCCTCCTTCGGCGAATCGTCCGCCGGGGCCAGCGCCACGGCGCAGACTTTCAGTTCAGGGATAAAACAGACCGGGTCCAGGGCCGCGTGGGTCAACCGGTTGGCGGCCGCGGCGGCAAAGTGAAACGGGATAATGGCCACTCCCGGAAGAATACCGTTGGAAACGGCGGCTTTGGCCACGATGGCGCCGCGCCGGGAGCGAACACTCACCCGCTGGCCATCGGCGATGCCCAGGCGCCGGGCATCCTGGGCGCAGATCTCCACGCGGCACTCCGGGGCCCGCTCGTTGAGGCCGTCGCTCTTCATGGTCATGGTGCCGGTATGGTAGTGATAGAGCAATCGGCCCGTGGTGAGGGTGAAAGGATACGCCTCGTCGGGCAGTTCGGCCGGCGGCTGGAACGCCACGGCATGAAAGCGCCCCAGGCCCCGGGTGAATTTTTCGGTGTGCAGCACCGGCGTTCCCGGATGTTCCGGACCGGGGCAGGGCCAGCAGAGGCCGTCGATCTCGATGCGATTGTAGGAGATGCCGGCATAGCCGGGGGTCACGCGGCCCATTTCTTCAAAGATGCCTTGGGCATCCTTGTAATCCATCGAAAACCCCATGCGGCCCGCAAGGTCGGCGGTGATGCGCCAATCGGGCCGGGCCTGGCCGGGAGGGTTCACGGCGCGGCGCACACGCTGCACCCGGCGCTCGGTGTTGGTGAAGGTGCCCTCTTTTTCGGCGAAACAGGCCGAGGGCAGCACCACATCGGCCAGCCGGGCGGTTTCGGTGAGGAAGATGTCCTGGACCACCAGGAAGTCGAGCTGTTTGAGACTCTTTTCGGTATGATTCAGATCCGGGTCCGAGAGCATGGGATTTTCGCCGATGATATAGAGCGCCTTGAGTTCGCCGGAGTGGGCCTTGGGAATCATCTCGGTGGCGGTCCAGCCGGGGCGGGTGGAGAGACCGGGCACCTCCCAGGCGCGCTCCATCTTCTCCACCACGGCCGCATCGGCCACCGCCTGGTAGCCGCTGTAGACATTGGGCAGCCCGCCCATGTCGCAAGCGCCCTGGACATTGTTCTGGCCCCGCAGCGGGTTGACCCCGCCGCCGGGAATTCCCAGGTTGCCGGTGAGCATGGCCAGGTTGGCCAGGGATTTGACATTGTCGGTGCCGGTGGTGTGCTGGGTGATGCCCATGCAGTATATAATGGATGCGGGCTTGGCGCCGGCATACAGGCGGGCCGCGGCCACAAGATCGGCGGCGGGGATGCCGGTGATGCCTTCCACGAAATCGGGGGTGTACTTTTCCAAGGCCTGGGCCAGGGCCTCGAACCCTTCGGTGCGTCTCCGGATAAAGTCCGGATCGTGCCACCGCTCCTTGAGGATCACGTGCATCAAGCCATTGATCCAGGCCACATCGGTGCCGGGCCGGGGGGTGAGCTTGAGGGCCGCGAAGCGCGCCAGGGGAATATCCCGGGGGTCGATGACGATCAAACGGGTTGGTCCCTTGCGCACGGCCCGCTTGATGCGCGCGCCGATCACCGGGTGGGTTTCGCTGCTGTTAGCCCCGGTGATCAGGATCACCTCGGAATGGTCCAGATCGGCGATGGGATTGGTCATGGCGCCGCTGCCGAAACTGGCCGCCAGGCCGGCCACGGTGGAGGCGTGGCACAAGCGGGCGCAGTGGTCGACATTGTTGGTCTTGAGCACCGTGCGGGCAAACTTCTGGGCCACGTAGTTCTCTTCGTTGGTCATGCGCGCCGAGACCAGCACGCCCATGCGGTCGCCGCCGTGGGTATCGCGGATCTGCTTGAACCGCTGGGCCACCAGGTCCAAAGCTTCGTCCCAGGAGGCTTTGCGGAATCGGCCGTGCTCTTTGATCAAAGGCTCGGCGAGCCGCTCGGGGGAGTTGATGAAGTGATAGCCGAAGCGCCCCTTGACGCACAGGCTGCCGTGGTTGGGGGCCGCGTCAGCGCCGGTCACCTTGACCACGCGATTGTCTTTGACGTGCAGGTAGAGCTGGCAGCCCACGCCGCAATAGCTGCACGTGGTGCGCACCTTCTGTGTCTCCCAGGGGCGCACGGCGTAACGCACATCCTTTTCCACCAGGGCACCCACCGGGCAGACCTGGACGCACTCGCCGCAGAAGACGCACGCCGAATCCTTCAAGGGCCGATCACCAGCGGCGATGATCTTGGACTCCGGACCGCGGTAGCCGAAGCGGATGGCGTTGTTGACCTGTACTTCGTTGCAGGCCTGCACGCAGCGGCCGCAGTTGATGCAGCGCGAAAAGTCGCGCACGATGAAGGGGTTGACCGTTTCCATGGGGTAGCGCAACGGCGTGGCGTCGAAGCGCTCGCCGCTGACCTGGTAGCGGTAGGCCAGATCCTGCAACCGGCAGTCGCCCCACACCGGACATAACCGATTGCTGCCGTCCTCACCCTGGACCTTGATCTGAAAGGCGGTCCACTCCGGGTGGTCGCTGCCGCGCACGGCGCAGTTGTGGTTGCCCGAGCCGAGCATCAACTGGATGATCCGCTTGCGCGCCGCCACCACCGTGGACGATTCGGTCTGAACTTGCATACCGGCCTCCACCTTTGTGTTGCAGGCGGTGAGCAGGGTTTGGGCCCCGGCCACCTCGACCACACAGATGCGGCAGGCGCCGGTGGGGCTGGCGCCCTTCAAATGACACAGGGTGGGGATGTCGATGTGGTGGCGCCGGGCCACCGCCAGTATCGTCTCCCCGGGTTCAAAAACGAGTTCCCGGTCGTTGATAATCAGTCTGCGCGCTTCACCCATGGCACGGCACCTTTACTTTCATCTTAGCGCTTACATCCGCATCCGTCCGCGAAGCCGGGCTACGAACAACAACCTTCCGACGATCCGCAGCCGCTGCAACCGCCGCCATCGCCCAACTGCAGGGACGATGAGACCTTGAAGCCGTGACCGACGAAGTCGATCTCGATGGGCTGGGCCTGGGCCAGGAAGGATTTTTCCACCAGGTATTGGATTCCGGCGAATTCGAAGACGGCATCCTCGGGCTTGGCCGCGTCCAGGGCCAGGGCGATCTGCCGCCCGCCGCAGCCGCTGCTCAGAAAGACCCGGATGGGTTTGATTTCGTTTTCTTTGAAATAGTTCGCGATCTGTTCCTGGGCCTGTTCCGTTACAGTCAACATGAGTTCTGCTCCTTTATTATTATTTTCTATTTCTTCGGTTTTCATTCTTCGCTCTTCTGCCTGCTTTAGGCCGCCTCGATCATGCCCATGATTTGACCATCATCGAAGCCCTGCAATTGCAGTGCTCCGGAGCGGCAGGAGGCCACGCACAGCCCGCACCCCTTGCACAGCACCGGGTTGATTTCGGCCTTGCCGGCCAATGGTCCCTGGGTTTTCAGAGAAGGGGCTTTATAGGGGCACAGGCTCACGCATACGCCACACCCCGAACACACGCGCAAATCGACCCGGGCCGTGGTGCCGCTGGTGCGGATGGTCCGCTGGGCCAGCAGCACGGTGGCGGCCGAGGCCGCGGCCTGGGCCTGGGCAATGGATTCGTCGATGGGCTTGGGATAGTGCGCCAGCCCGCAGAGAAAAACGCCGTCGGTAGCAAAGGCACAGGGGTTGAGCTTGACATGGGCCTCCACGAAAAAGCCGTCGGCGTTCATGGGCACCTTGAAAAACTGGGCCAGTTGCTCATCCCGGTAGGGCACGATGGCCGAGGCCAGGATGAGCAGATCGGCCGGGATCGTCAGCGGCCGCCGGAGCGCGTGATCCACGACGCCGATCTCCAACGCCTCGGGCGTGGCGCTGACCCGGGGTTTGCGCTCGCGCTCATAGCGGATGAAGATAACGCCTTTTTCGCGCGCCCGCCGGTAGAGCGCTTCGCGTTCACCGTAGGTGCGGATCTCGCGGTAGAGGACGAACACCGCCATCTCCGGGTTGAGTTCCTTCAAATGCAGGGCAGCGACGATGGAATGGGCGCAGCAGACGCGCGAGCAGTAGGGCCGCTCGGGTTCGCGCGAGCCGACACACTGGATAAAGACAGCGGTGCGCAGTCGCGCCAGGCGCCTGTCGCCCCTCTTCATGCGTTGGTCCAGTTCCAAACCGGTGATGACCCGCTCGTCCCGGCCGAAGAGATATTCGCTGGGAAGCGACTCCTGGGCGCCGCTGGCGATGACCGCGACCCCGTGGTCGATGACGGTTTCCGTGGCCCCCACGGCCACCGTGGATTTAAAGTTGCCGACAAAGCCTTCCACCTTGGTCAACCTGGCGTTCAGATGCACGCGGATGCGCGGATCGGCCTGGACCTGGGCGATGAGTTGGCCCAGGCGGGCCTCGATGGCGTCGCCCTTGGCAGTCTGGTGCAGGTGGCGGGCCTGGCCGCCCAGGGCGCTGTCGCGTTCGACGATTTCGGCCGGATATCCCTGGCGCGAGAGGGCCAGGGCCGCCGCCATACCGGAAACGCCGCCGCCCACCACCATGGCGGCCGGGGCGATGGTCAGCAGCTCCTCGCTCAACGGGGAGAGGCGCAGGACCTTGGCCACGGCCATGCGCACCAGGTCCTTGGCCTTGGCCGTGGCGCGCTCGGGCTCGTTCATATGCACCCAGGAGTCCTGGTTGCGGATGTTGACGAACTCCAGCAGGTATTTATTGAGCCCGGCCGCCGCCAAGGTCTCCTGAAACAGCGGTTCGTGGGTCTTGGGCGAGCAGGCCGCCACCACGATGCGATTCAGCCGGTGTTCTTCGATTTTGGCGCTGATCGTGTTCTGGGTGTCCTGGGAACAGGAGTACATGTTGTCGGCCACATAGACCACGTTGGGCAAGGTGCCGGCATAATCGCGCACGCCGGGCACATCGACCACGCCGCCGATGTTGATGCCGCAGTGGCAGATGAAGACGCCGACCCGGGGCGGTTCTCCGCGCGTGTCGCGCTCGGAGGGCGTCGCGGCGCGCACGGTCAGGGTATGGCGTCCGGCGACCAGATCGGCCCCGGCGCACAAGGCGGCGCTACCGGCCTCGATGACCGACTGGGGAATGTCTTTGGGTCCGGCGAAGGCGCCGCAGACATAGATGCCGTCCCGGGAGGTGGCCGTGGGGTTGAAATCGTCGATGCGCGCGAACCCGCCGGGACTCAGTTCAACGCCCAGGCCCTGACCCCATTGGCGCAGCTCCGGCGAGGTTTCGAGGCCCACCGAGAGGATCACGATGTCGAAATGCTCCGTTTGAACCTTGCCGCTTTCGCCGAGATGGCGCAACGCCAGCCGGCCGCTCTCCTTTTCGGGCCGGACCGCTTGCACCCGGTGGCGCATGAAGCGCACGCCGTGCTTGTCGCGCGCTTCGTTGAAGCAATCCTCGAACCCTTTGCCGTGGGTGCGCATGTCCATGTAAAAAATGGTGCACTCCAGGGGGTGCTCCGAGTGCTCCTTGGCGATAACGGCCTGTTTGATGGCATACATGCAGCACACCGCCGAGCAGTAGAAGTTGCCGCAGTGGTTCTGGTCCCGGGAGCCGACGCATTGCAGCCAGGCGATACGCTTGGGCGCGCGCCGGTCCGAGGGCCGCATCAAATGGCCGCCGTAAGGTCCCGAGGCCGAGAGGATACGTTCGAACTCCAGCGAGGTCATCACGTCCGGATGGGCGCCGTAGGAGAAATAGTCCAGCCCCGCGGGATTGTAGGCGCGATATCCGGGCGAAAGGATCACCGCGCCCACCCGCAGGGTCTGCCGAATTTCGCGCTCATGCAGGCGGATGGCGCCGGCCGGACACACCTTGGCGCACACCCCGCACTTGCCTTTTCGCAGAAAGATGCACTGCTCGGCATCGAGGGCGTACTTGAGCGGCACGGCCTGGGGATAGAGCACATAGGCCGCCTTGCGCTGGATCAACCCCTGATTGAATCGATCGTCGACTTTCTTGGGGCACTTGGCGGCACACAGCCCGCAGGCGATACACTTTTCCAGATCCACGTAGCGCGGCCGCCGGCGCAAGTTCACCTTGAAATCGCCCTTGACCCCATCTATGGACTCGATATCGGTCAGGGTGAGGATGTCGATGTTGGCGTGCCGCCCCACCTCCACCAGCTTGGGGCTCATGATGCACATGGCGCAGTCGTTGGTGGGAAAGGTCTTGTCGAGCATGGCCATGACACCGCCGATGGCCGCCTGTTGCTCGACCAGGAACACCTTGTAGCCGGAATTGGCCAGATCCAACGCCGCTTGAATGCCGGCGATGCCACCGCCGGCCACCAGAACGGCGCCGATAGGTTGAGACATAAACAAAATTCTCCTTCTAAGACCGCGCCGACAGGTTCAGGGCCGTAGCGTCGAAGATCCTCGGCATCAGCGTTCCCGCGGTTAGAGGCTTGAGGGGCTCACGGGATTGCCCACCAATCCGCTAAAGATTCTGCGCAAGACCCGTTCGGGAATCTCCGGCAAGGGATCGCAATCCTCCTCTTCGCGGATGCTTTCGAGTTGCGGCGTGCCGTCGCTGTCGTCCGCCGCCTCGATGGGCAACGGTGTGCAGCGTTCCTGGACCTGGACCACGGTCAAGTCACGGTTGTTCTCGATCCAGCGGTGGCAATCGTCATGCGTGCCGACGTAAAGGACAAACAGGCGCCGGCCGTGTTTGAAGGTCACCAGGCGGTAGCCGCTGCCCAGGTCGTACTTCATCACGCCTTTGATGCGCAGCTCGCCGTGTTTGGTCACCGTGCCCACCCGGGCCGGCACCAGATCGCCCGAGCGCATGCGGGCGACGATCGCTTGGGCCGCCAGGACCGCCAGGGCCGCTTTCTTTCCGCAACGCCGCAGCATCTGGAGGCTTTTTTCGATCTTCGGATCGACCCACACCTGCTTAATCATGGGGGCCGCCCCGAAGAAAAGCGTGCTTGGATGTGGGCTGGTCGCCGGCCATCGTCACCGGGCAGGCATCCACGCAACTGCGGCACCCGGTACAGCGCGCGATGTCGATGGAGCGCGCCTTCTTTTTGACCACGGCTTTGAAATGGCCCGGTTCGCCCGTGACCGATTCCAGTTGGGCATAGGTGATCAGGGCGATATTGGGATGCCGTCCGGCGCTCACCAGGTAGGGCGATAAGATACACATGGAGCAGTCGATGGTGGGAAAGGTTTTGTCGAGCTGCCCCATCACGCCGCCGATGGCGGGTGTCTTCTCCACCAGGTAGACGAAAAAACCGGAGTCGGCCAGGTCCATGGCGGCCTGAATGCCGGCCACGCCGCCGCCCACAACCATCACGGCTCCGCTGGGTCGAGTTTGCATGCGTACCTCTTTCTGCGTTGTGCTCTAACGCGCGCGACCGATCACACCGGGATGCTTTCGAAAACCGGCACCTTGACCATGCGTTTGGCCGGCCCCAGGGCGCGCACGGCATCGGTCACCTTCTGGGCCGTGGCCGCGAATTTGGTGGATTCGGCCGAGGAGATCCAGGAGAAGTGCAGGCGGCCCGGCTCCAGCCCCATGAATGCCAGCAGATTGTTGATCAGTTCGAACTTGCGGCGGGCGTAGAAATTGCCCTCGATGTAGTGGCAATCCCCCGGATGACAACCCGACACCCAGATGCCGTCGGCCCCGTTGCGCAGGGCCGCCAGGATAAATTTGGGGCTGATGCGCCCGCTGCACGGCAAGCGGACCACGCGGATGTTGGGCGGATATTGCAATCGGCTCACGCCGGCCAGATCGGCGGCGCCATAGGTGCACCAGTTGCAGAAAAAAGCGACGATTTTCGGTTCCCATTCCATCGGATTACCTCTCCTCCACCGCGTCGATAGCTCTATTTTCTTCCTCGATCGCAACCGCCGCGCATAGATTGGCGCGCGGTATGGGCGACGGCCCCAGCGCCCGGATGGCCGCGGTCATCTCCGTGGCGATTTCGGCAAAGCGCGGCCCCATGGCCGAGCTCAGGTTGAACATCCGCACCCGCTCGGGTTCGATGCCTATCTCGGCCAGAGCCTTTTGCACCGCGGCCACTTTCCGCCTGGTCTTCAGGTTGCCTTCGAGAAAATGGCACTCGCCTTCCAGGCAGCCGGCCACATAGACGCCGTCGGCCCCCTCCTCGATGGCCTTGAGCAGGTGCAGCATGTCCACCCGGCCGGTGCAGGGCACCTGGATAATCTTCACATTGGCCGGGTAGTTCAGGCGCATGCTGCCGGCCAAGTCTCCGGCCGCATACGCGCAGTACTTGCAACAAAAGGCCAGGATCTGGGGCTCGAAACCCTTTACCGTGGACGCCGTCATCGGTTTGCTCCCTCTATTTGCATTAGCCTTCAGTCTTCAGCCTATCTCCCCAAAAAGGGATTGGGCGTTCCCGGTTCCCCGGGCAGCCACACCTCTTTCAGGTCATCGCCCAAATACTCCCGCTCGTTCTCCGCCAGGATCCCCAGCGACAAGGCGATGATGGTCCACAGGTGCGTCACCTGATACTTGCCGTCGAAATGCTTGGCCAGCTCATGGCACTGGGCATGGCAGTTATGGCAGGGGGTCAGGCAGTAGTCGGCGCCGGTGGCGATGATCTGGTCGAATTTGATCTTGCCATACTTGAACCGCGCCTCGGTGTAGCCCGATTGCAGGTAGCCGCCGCCCCCGCCGCAGCAGTAGTTGTTGGACTTGTTGGGGAACATATCCACCAAGTTCTCCTCGCCGACGCAGGCCTTGACCACGTAGCGCATCTTGTCGGCCTGAACGTCGCCGAAGCTTTTTCGCACCTGGTTGCACGGGTCCTGGACCGTGAACTTGATCTTCAAATCCTTGTTCCAGTCGGAGCTGACCTTGAGTTTGCCCGCTTTGATCCACTCGTAGTAGTAGGCCACCATGGGCGCGATCTCCAACGGGGATTTGAGGCCGAATTTTCGATTGCCCTGCCAGACGGAAAAGGTGGAGTGGCCGCACTCGGTGTTCAAGTAAACCTTGCACCCCAGCGCCTCGGCGCGTTTCAGGGTGTTATTGGCGATTTTTTTCCAGTTTTCGTCGTCGGCCAAAAACATGCAGTAGTTCTCGCCGCCCCAGGCCTGGTTGCTGTAGGTCCAGTCCGCGCCGGCCAGATGCAATATCTTCCACAACGGCACCAGTTCATCCGGCTCGGTGACCGGTTCGCGCGAGTTTTGACTGAGGAAAAAATGGGCGCCCTGCTTTTCCAACGGCGCTTCGAGATTTCCCCAGCCGGGCTGCGTCTCGCGCACCTCGGCCACCACATCTTCGACCACGAAGGTGAAATCCTCGGGCGGCGTGCCCATGGCGCTGCCGCTTTCGTTGCGCAAGGCCATGTCGCACGATCCCAAAATGCCTTTGGGCCGTTCCTCCCGGGGCCACAGCTTGCGAGCCTCGTACACCAGGCCGGCGATATTGATCTCCATGGGACACACATAGGTGCAACGCGTGCACATGGAGCACTGCCACACCCAGGGGTGCTTGGTGATCTCCTGGTCCAGACCCAGGGCCACCATGCGCAGGAACTTGCGCGGGTCCATGTTCTCCAGCCCCGTGGCCGGGCAGCCCGAGGCACAGGCGCCGCAAGTTAGGCAAAGGCTCAGGTTGCCGCCGTTGGGCAAAATGTGTTTAACCTTATCGATGAAACGTTCGGTTTTCTCTTTTTTCAAAACGATGGGCTGGGACATCCGGGAAGCTCCTTTCGCGCGTAAGCCGATTCGAGTTTGCATGACCAAGCGATCTGCGCGGAACGGACTCCGGGACCTGCTGCGCCTGTGGATAGGTATCCACCTATTAAGAACTTGACCTGGATGCGGTGCGAACTAACTGAAAAAAAGACTCAGAAGACGGGCACCGATCCCCGGACGAAACCTGCGCATGCCGGCCCGGGCTGCGAACAGCCGCTTGCTCAGGTAAAGCCTATGAATCGGTGTGTGTGGGACATACTCATCTGTGGCGATATCGACTGTTTTACGTTAGTAATCAAAGGCAGGTTTTAGGAAGGCGGTGACGAAATGTCAAAGTGATTTATCCGATGGATCATGGCTTTTGCCATTTGGATATTGAATAATAGGTGCGCCTTAATGCATGAGAACACTCCAATGAACGAAAAAAACGAATGCCGACCGGACCCCGAAGTCTTGCTCGCGCTGGCCAGGATGCGCATGCCGTTTGGCCGATACAAAGACCGGCTTTTGATCGATCTACCGGAGCGCTATGTCGTCTGGTTCTCCCAAAAAGGCTTTCCGGATGGGTCGCTGGGCGAGATGCTGCGCATGGTGTACGAGATCAAGGTCAACGGCCTGGAATATCTTTTCGACCCCCTCCGAAACCTGTAATGCACGCCGACTGCTCCGGATGATCGAACACATACCCCACCGAACGCAGACTCTTGAAATAGATGGGGCGCTTGGGGTCCGATTCGAAATACTTGCGGAACCGGACGATGAAATTATCCACCGTGCGGGTCTGGGTGCGCCGGTCATAGCCCCAGCCGATCTCGAGCAGTTGGCCGCGGGAAATGGGCCGGCCGCGGTGGGTGACAAACAGTTTGAGCAGTTTGACTTCCAGTTCGGTGAGTTCGATCTTGCCCCACCGGCCATGGGCCGTGGCGGTGGTAAAGTCGATGCGATTGCCCCCAAAGGTGTACACCTGCATTGGACTCGC
>JACRCN010000016.1 GCA_016219005.1 Deltaproteobacteria bacterium | reverse complement strand
GGGGCGATGGGAGGTAGACCTGGGAACCGCTCCTCGAGGGCCGAGAGGATTTCGACGCGCTTGATGGAATCGATGCCGAGGTCCGCCTCGATGTCCATGTCCAGGCCCAGCATCTCCGCGGGGTAGCCGGTCAGCTCGCTCACCACGGCGAGGAGCGTTGAAACCAGGGCGCTGTCGGCGGCAACGGAGGGTGCTGAGGCATTGGCGGCGGCTTCGGCGGCAGCGGTGCCGGAAACCGTCTTCCGCTCCAAAACGGCTGCGGCCGGGTTGACGAGGGGCTGTGGAACAGGTGCTGTCGCGGCGGCGGTGACCATCGGTGCAGGTTCTGCCGGCGGGGTGAACGCGGCCGGGGCGATTTTCGTGGCCAGCTCGTCGCGGCCACCCGCCGGAGCTTCCGCCAGCCGGCCCGTGTTTCTCACCAGTTCGAGCAGGATGCGGGTCGCCTCGCTCTGGGTTTCCAGGAATTTCTGGTGCGCCTGGGCGGTCTGGATTTGAATGGCCTGGAAGGTTTTCAGGCCGTCCTGCACCGACCGCATGGCATCCATGATGATGTCGGATCTGTCTTTCGCCATGGTTCCTTTTTCAAGACGGGGAGATGCCGCCGGCAGGCGTTGGTCCGGCACGGCCGGCGGGGCGTCTTCGTGTTTCGGTTGGGCGCTTCTGCCGCCGGAACCCGCTGCCGGCCGGCAGCACTCTTTCTCCGGCCTGGGGTTGCGGAAGTTGGCGCCGCTGATGGGGACCTGCATGCGCAGTGGCCTGGGCTCGGGGGCGGGGGATTCCCATTTCTCCAGCCGCACCGGATAGCCCAGCGCGGCCAGGTGGCAGAGGGCTTTGGCCAGATCCAGAGCGCCGGAGTGTCTTCCGGCCGATGCATCGACGGCGATGACCTGGAACGGCCGCCCTTTCAAAATGGATGAGACCAGGCCCGACAGGACGGGCTTGGGGCCGATTTCGAGAAAGGTGCGCACACCCGTCCGGTACATGGCTTCGATCTCGCCGGCGAAATCGACCGGCAGGAGCAGGTGTTCGCCGAGCAACTGCCGGGCCGCTTCGGCTTCCGGAGGGTAGGGGGCGGCAGTGCTGTTCGAAAACACCGTGACCGGGGTCGGCGCGATGCGCAATTCCAGCACCTTTTTCGAAAGCGCCGCCTGGGCGTCCCGCATCAGCGGGCTGTGAAAGGCGCCGCCGACCGGTAGGTCCTTGACGGACCAGCCGTTGCCGCGGCACAGCCGGGCGGCCTCGGCAATCGAATTGCGCGAGCCTGACAGGACACCTTGCGCGGGGCCGTTGCGGTTGGCGAGGACAACGTCGAGGTTCTCCCTTTTGAGCAGAGTTTCGATCTCGGCGAGGGGCGCCCGCACGGCCAGCATCGTTCCCCGGTCCTCAGCGCCAGACCCGGCCATGGCCTTGCCGCGGGCGATCGCCAGGTCCAGGAATGTGTCTTCATCCATCCAGCCTGCGGCACAGAGTGCGGTGAGCTCGCCGAAACTATGGCCGGCGGCGGCGTCCGGCGCGAGGCCGAACTCCTGGAGCGATCGCAGCTGCGCCAGGCAGACCATGCCAATGGCCGGCTGGGCCACGTCTGTGGCCTGCAGTGCGATTTCGGCCGCAGCCGGGTCTGCTCCCGGTCGGGGATGGATGAAATCGCTGAGCGGCCGATCGCCCTCGAAGCGGCGGTTGGCCGTTTCGAGGGCCGCCATGGCTGCGGGAAAAAGGCAGGCCAGATCGCGGCCCATGCCCGCGTACTGGCTGCCCTGGCCCGGGAACAAGAAAGCCAGCTTTTCAGGCCGCGCCGGGCCGCCGAAAAACAGGTGCGAGAGTTTGAAAAAGCCTTGATTGCTGTGGGAGCCGACGGCCTGCATCGCACGGTCGAGCTCGCCGGACACTGCAGCCGGGTCGTCGACGACGACCAGCAGACGGCAGCGGTGGCCGGGCGAGAAACGGGAGCGGGTCCGCGCGGCTTCGGCCGCGAACGCGGCATCCGCCAGCGGGGTCCCGGCCAACACCTTGAAACGGGCGATGGCGGCAGAGAGACCCTGGGTGTCGTCCGCGGAAAACGCCAGGATCTGGACCGAGCCGTCCCACGCCGTCTGGGTCTTCTCGGGGCGGTATTCCTCCAGAACGACGTGAAAATTGCTGCCGCCGAATCCGAATGAGCTCACCCCGGCCCGCCGGGGGTGGTCCTTCGCCGCAAACCAGGGTCGGGAGCGGGTGTTGAGGTAGAACGGCGAGTCCTCGATGTTCAGCGCGGGGTCGGGCTCGTCGGCCTTGAGGGTCGGGAGCAGCACCTTGTGGTGAAGGGCCAGTGCCGCTTTCACCAGACCGGCGCTCCCGGCGGCGGCCTTGGTGTGGCCGATCATGGACTTGACCGATCCCAGGGCGCAGCCGTTTGCCTTCGCAGTCGTTTTGCCCAGTACCTGGCAGAGGGCCTGAAACTCGACCTTGTCGCCGATCCGGGTGCCGGTGCCGTGGGCCTCGATCAGTGCGACCGTCGCCGGGTCGATGCCCGCCGATGCGTAAGCCGCTTCGAGCGCCTTGGCCTGGCCATCGACCCGCGGGGCATAGATGCTCTGGGAGCGTCCGTCGCTGGAGGAGCCGATGCCCCGGATGACCGCATAGATGCGGTTGCCGTCGCGCTCGGCATCGGGCAGGCGCTTGAGCACGAGCAGGCCGAGACCTTCGCCCAGCACCGTGCCGTCGGCGTTCTTGGAAAACGGCCGGGCGTCGCCGGTGGAGGATAGTGCCTGCGTCTTGGCGAAACACATGTGCATGAAGATGTCGTTGAGCGTGTCCACCCCGCCGGTGATGACCGTGTCGCAGCGGCCGCCGGCGAGCTCGAGCAGCGCCAGATGCACCGCGGCCATCGAGCTGGCGCAGGCGGCGTCGACCACGCAGTTGGTCCCGCCCAGGTCGAAGCGGTTGCTGATCCGGCCGGCGACCACGTTGCCCAGCAGGCCCGGGAAGGAGCTTTCCTGCCAGGGGACATAGGCGTCGCCGATGCGCGCAACGATCTGCTCGGCGAGGTCGGGCGCGATCCCGGCATCGGAAAGCGCGCGGCGCCAGTGCGGGTGACCGAGACGGGCGCCCAGCGGGATGACCAACTCCTGGGTGCCGGTGACGCCAAGGACAACGCTGGTGCGACTGCGGTCGAAGGGCAAACCGGCGTCCTCGATGGCCTGGCGGGCGGCTGCGAGCGCCAGCAGTTGGGAGGTGTCGGTGGCCTCCATCGTGGACGGGGGGATTCCGAACTCCGAAGGGTCGAATGCCACCGGTGAGAGGAATCCGCCGCGGCTGCAGTGGACGTGGTCCGGCCGGCGGGGGTCGGGATCGTAGTAGTCCTGCGTCGACCAGTGGGTGTGAGGCACCCCGGTGATGGCATCCTGCCCGTTCAACAGCAGGCGCCAGTAGGCTTTCAACCCGGTAGATTTAGGGAAGAAGCAGCTCATCCCCACAATGGCAACCGGGCAGTGGTTCGCCTCCATCCTCACAGAAGAATCCTATCGGTTGAATGAAACGACAATAATCGAGCTTGCGCCACCCCTCGTTCGACGAGTCGCGGAACTCCGGTTCGCTAATATTGGACTTAAATGTTATTCTATAGCTCAGCGGGCGGCAAATATCAAGATGAAGATGGCCTTACCGTCGTCGCCCCGTCGGTCAATCTCATGATTTCCGGGAGTTCCATGGGCGTGATGGCGCCTGCGCCGCCGGGCACGTGTACACCCTGGGCGCGCAGCCAGGCGGCGCGGGTGGCGACGGCGGCGCCGAAGAGCAGATTCATGCCCAAGGTGACCGTCCGGCGGTTTTCCGGCTTTTCCAGAAAGCTGCCTTTCACCCACTGGTTGAAGGCGCCCATGGCCGGGCCGCACCAGATCTGGTAGTCGATTCGGCGGGACGGCTCGCCGGTGATGGCCCAGGTGGAAGAGCGTCCCAGGTAGGAGCGGAACACCAGCGCCATGCGGTGTTTGGGGTCCTTTTCGGCCCGTTCGATCTGCTTGGGGTCGCGCGCGTGGAAAAACCGTTTGGTCTGCTCCCACTCCTCGTCAAAACTGCACTTGAGAAAGTCTTTTTCCACGATCTCGCGCTGCCGGGCCGGCAGCTGGTCGAAGCAGTCGTGCGCCGTGTAAAGCTCGTAGAGCCTGGTTGCACGGTGCGGGAACATGGTGCCGCGCTTGAGCACCTGGACTTTCACCCCCAGCTCGAACATGTCCGCGGCCGGCGCCATGGTCACGTCGGCCTGCCCGGCCTCAGCCAGCATGGCGCACACCGCCGGCGACGTGCCGGCTTCCACGCAGGATTGGTTGATGGAACCTGTGACGACGTAGGCCGCGCCCATGGCAAAGGCGGCGGCCGTGGCCTCGGGGGTGGCGATGCCGCCGCCGAGGCCGACGCACGGCGGGTGGGGATAGGCGTGAACGGCACTCATTTCGTTGCGCAGCGCCAGCATCGTCGGCAGCAGGGTGATGGCCGGCCGGTTGTCGGTGTGGCCGCCGGAGTCCGCCTCGGCCGTCACATCGTCGGCCATCGGCACCGCGGCGGCCAGGCTGGCTTCTTCGGTGGTGATCAACCCGCGGCCGACGAGTTGACGGAGGATCTTTTCCGGGGGCGGCGCCAGAAACCTGCGAGCGACCTCGACCCGGGACACCTTGGCGGCTACCCGGTTCGGGCACACGATGCGGCCGCCGGCGTCGCGGTGGATGCCTTTGACGCGGTAGTGCACGAGCGGATGCGTAAGGTCGAGGTAGGCCGAAGCGCTGACCAGCCGGACCTTCCGGCGTAAAAACAGGTCCGCCAGGGCGGCCTCGAGCTCGATGTTGCCGGGGCTGTGGATCAGGTTGACGCCGAAAGGCAGACCGGGCAGTTCGGACTGCAGCCGGGCCAGGGAGGTTTCCACCTCCGCGGGCATCAGGCCGGCGGCGCCGAAAAACCCCACCATGCCGGCCTTGCCCACTGCAGTGACCATGCGCACGGAGGTGATGCCGTTGGCCATTTCCCCGGCAACATAGGCGTAGCGAAGGCCGTGCTTGGCCTTGAAAGCGGGTTCTCCCAGGGCGTCGGGAGGCAGGGGCGGTGCATAGGCGCGCAGGGGCAGCCGATCGCCGCCGGCCCGGGCCTGACCGCCCAGGGCCGCCGACCCGCTCTGGCTGACGCAGAGCCCATCGGGCCGCTCAACCACGAAAACGGGGCGGCTGACATTCAGCAAAGTGCGCTGGAGAGCGGACGCTAACGGTTCAGGAGGCAAGTCCCCCGGATGCCAACAACCGATGGGTTCGAAAGGGTTCAAAATGGTCATACCTGAGTTGAGTGGTCCTAATTTTGGTTTTTGCGGAAGGACCCGATGGGGTCTTCCGTCTGCATGGGTCGCCGCAAAGGACTCCCATGCTTCGCCAATGCCTCCGGGGTTTCGATAACCTCCTCACAGGCAGCGGTGGCAGGCTCTGTCGTGGGGCGCTGTCTTCCGGGGCTTTCTGGCAATATCTGAGCGGTTCTGCGGCCGTCGAGACGGCCGGAGATAGGATTGCGGCGGCCCATGCGGACGCAAGCCCCCATCGGGACTCGATGCGAATCGACCGAATCGCTCAATTTAGGTCATGGTTCATTCGACTTAGGGTAAATCAGGCCCGCCTGTCAAGAAGCCATCTCAAAAATAGCAGATCACAGTCGAGGGCAAGGCGCACGCCGCTGAAAAAGTGCCGCAACCGCGGCAGGCGGTGAGCATTTTTCAGAGGCGGGCCACCCCGCCATCGACTGTCAGATGCATTTTTGAGATGGCTTCAAGCGTTCTCGGCGAATTGGCACGATTCAATCCCCCCGGCTGTTGCGCCCGGGCCGTGCCGATTACATTTCAGCCCCGGGGGTGAAATTTACGGTGAAGCTCCCTGAGCCGGTCATTCGCCACGTGGGTGTAGATCTGGGTGGTGGAGATGTCCACGTGGCCCAGCATGATCTGAACCGCCCGCAGGTCGGCACCGCCTTCGAGCAGGTGGCTCGCAAAAGAATGCCTCAGGCTGTGCGGGGTGACTTTCTTGAAAAGGCCCGTGGCGCGCGCGTACTTTCGCAGCAGCTTCCAGAACCCCTGGCGCGTGAGCGGGCGGCCGGCGCGCGCGACGAAGAGAAACGGGCTCGATTGGTCCTTGAGCATGCGGTTGCGGGCATGGCCTAAGTAAAACAGGACTTTTGCCTGAGCGTATTGGCCGATCGGCACGACCCGTTCCTTCGAGCCCTTGCCCAGCACGCGCACGAACCCGGCATCCAGGTGGACGTCCTGGACTTTCAGAAGGATGAGCTCGGAGACCCGCAGGCCGGCGGCATAAAGGACCTCCAGCATCGCGGCATCCCGGATCCCGGAGGGCTTGCGCGAGTTCGGCGTGTTCAGCAGGCGGCGGACTTCCTCGACGGACAGCACATCCGGCAGCTTGAGGCTGGACTTGGGCAGGTCGAGGAGCTTTGCCGGGTCGAGGGCAAGCTTTTTTTCCTGGACCAGGAAACGGTAGAACCCCCGGATCGCAACCAGGTGCCGGGCGCGGGAGCGGGCCGCCAGGCCGTCGTTGCGCAGGGTGATGAGGTGCTTGAGGATGAGTGCGGTGTCGTCTTCCGAGACGGTGTGCCGTCCGTTCTTGTCAAGGAACTCCGCGAACTTGAGCAAGTCGTGGCTGTAGGATTCTATGGTGGCCCTGGACAGGCCTTTTTCGACCAGAAGGTAGTTGAGGTATTGGTCGATGCAGCCGTTTGATTCAGGTCCGGGGCTCGTCATCGTATCCTGGGTAAAACCGTACGAGGTGAAAACAATCTGAAATATTGACGGACTGTTGCTTTTTATCTTTTCAAGTATAGCATCCGATCGGCAGCAATTCCAGGGGGATCGCAGCGGCGAGCACGTTGACCAGTGCTCCCGGGCCATGTTCGCGGAGCGCGGAATCCTGTCCCCGCCGGCTTTGTTTTGACAACGCTGCTGATTTTTCCTACAAGCGTCACGATGTCGGCGAACTCCGAGCTTTAGATGCATTCACGAACCCAGGAGGGCGGGCAATGGATTTCAAGGCCGTTATTTTCGATTTGGACGGGACACTTCTGGACACGCTCGAGGACTTGGCGGATTCCATGAACTGCGTTCTGGAGCGCAACCGCCTGCCGAAACACAGCCTCGCGGCTTACAAATATTTTGTCGGCGACGGCATGGACATGCTGGTGCGGCGGGCGCTGCCGTTTGAAATTGCGGATGAGGAAGAGCTTAACCGTTTCATCCGGGAAATGAAAAGCGAGTATTCCGGCCGCTGGCTGTCAAAAACCCGACCTTACCCCGGCGTTCCCGAAATGCTTGCAGCTTTCGTCGCGGCCGGCCTTCCAATAGCGGTTCTCTCCAACAAACCGGATGACGCGAGCAACGAGATCGTCAAGGCCCTTCTTCCGGACATCGCTTTCCGCATGGTGATGGGCGCAACGCCGGAGCGGCCGAAGAAGCCGGACCCTTCCGCGGCCCTGGAGATTGCCGCCCGTCTCGACGTCCCTCCCGAGGATTTTCTTTTTATCGGGGACACGTCCATCGACATGCAAACCGCCTGCGCGGCTGGCATGTTTCCCATAGGCGTTCTGTGGGGCTTCAGGCCGGCCGAGGAGCTGATCGCGGCGGGAGGAAAAATGTTATTCAAGCACCCGACGGATCTGCTGGGGTGGCTTCGGAGCGTTGAAGTGAAATGAGCGGGAACTCGGCTTTTTTACCGCATGCACACGCAGGTCGCGCCAGCCGGTACCTTTTCGATTGCGGCTATCAGGTCCCTGCGGCCTCCAATGCTCCTTAGGATTGTTCGCCGCTATCAAAACAGATAAGATTTTGAAGCCTTCGTTTGCGGGCATGTCTCGCGCCATTTTGCATCCTGCTCGGAAAAAACGATCGAGCCGATCCCGGGCGGGGTCGGCTCGATCGTCGCAGGAAGACAGCGGCACGGTTAGTTCAGATTTCGCTCGGGCCGCGAGAAGGCGTGGCAATTCTGGCAGCCATAGCGCTTCTCGGTGACGTGCTTCCGGTGTACCGCGGTGAAGTCCGGGCTTGTCTTCGGGTCGTGGCACTGGCCGCAGACCGTGGCTTGGGCTGCTTTCAGGCCGTAGCCCAACTCGCCCTTGAGATCCATCCGGATCGTGGTGCCGTGGCAGGCCGTACACGTCAGCGCCTGGGAGGCAGGGCTGACCTGATGGTTCAAGAGCTGGAAGGTGTCCGTCGTGACCCAGCTGTAGGCCTCGTTTTCGGAGTATCCCATGTTGGCAAGCCCGGCCCGGATGGCGGCCTCCGGGTTGGCCGTGGCGAAATACACGCTGGTGTCCACGGCGATCAGCTTGCCGGAGCTGGTCATCAGCGGCTGTTCAGCCGTTTTATACTTGAACGGGTAGAGTTTGTTGTCGGGCGAGGCGTCGTCCACCGCCCCGTCCGGCCTTGACGTCGGGTAGGCACCGGTGACCGCATCCAGTTGGGCGACATCCCCGAGACGGTAGTTGGTGCTGTACCGGTTCCAGAAGCGATATTCCGGGGTCAGGTCATTGGCCTTGACGCTGGAGGGATGATAGGGCGGGGCGGTGGCCATACTGCTTGTCCAGGTGCGGTGTGTTTCGGTCGCCTCCGTTGCCGCCGTGTCGGCGGCGTTCTTGGCATATGTGGGGATATGGCACGTCTGACAGGCGACCCGGCCGACATGCCGGTTCACATCCGCCGTGGCGTGCCCTGTGCTCGTGGCCTTGTCGGTGTGGCAGCTCGTGCAGGCCATGACAGCATCCAGATCGGTCTCTCTCAGGTCGGATCCCTTGCCGGCGATCCGGTGGTTCTGGGTGGTGTGGCAGGCCTGGCATTTCAGGTCGGCTCCTGCAGACGACATGTGCACGTCGTACTGCGTGTCGCTGGTGGAGGCGCTGGCCAGAGCCAGAGCCCCCCGCTTGACCGCATCGCCGCCGCCAGCCTTGGCGTGGCAGGACAGGCAGGCGGTCCGGTCGGGGCGATGCACCGTCTGAACGGCCTGGGTGAGGGAAATGGTCATGTTGGCCGTGTCCGGTACGAAAACGCCGTTGACCTTGATGCGCTTGTAGTCCTTCTGATGGCAGACCAGGCAATCGATGTTCTTGAGTTGCTCATCCGTGGGGGTTGCCGTCAGGACCGGCTGTGCGCCGAGTCCGGCGTGGCAGCTCCCGCAGGCGTTCCAGTTTCCAAGGATATTGATGCAGTAGCTGTTGAAAGCGTCGGAGATCTTGCCCTGCAGCAAGGGTCCGTTTGCCGCGTCGTAAAGCGCGTCACCCTGCCACTGGTAGTGGGCCGAAGCGTACATCTGCTTGGCTTCTTCGCCATGGCAGGGCAGGCAGACACCGGGGCTGCCGTCCCAGGCAAGCGTGGTGTGATCGACGGCGGAGGCCGCCGGCCCTCCGCTTGTGTCGCCCGTCGCGCTGCTCCCTCCGCTGCCGCCTCCGCAGGCGTAAATGAAGCAAGTCAGCACCAGGCTCAACAATAGACCAGTTCGGTCGCGCATGATGATCCTCCTTAACTTTTCGATTTCTTGGCCGATGAAACCGTGAAGCAACTCCAAGCGCAGGTATCCAGGACTATCCGGGATACCTGTGGCGGTTGCTGGCTGCGAACGGCTTTGCTCAGGCTGCGCGCACCACGAAGATCTTGTCCTGGCGCGTGTCGATGACATGCACGGCACAAGCGATGCAGGGGTCGAAGGAGCGCACCGTGCGCAGCACCTCCACCGGGCGCGCCGGGTCAACAACCGGTGTTCCCACCAAAGCAGATTCCACAGGCCCGGGCTTGTCGGCCCCGCAGCGGGGACCGAAGTTCCATGTGGAGGGAATCACCATCTGGTAGTTTCCAATCTTGCCGTTCTCTATCTGGATCCAATGCCCAAGTGCGCCACGCGGGGCTTCGTTCAATCCGACGCCCGATGCACTTGCTTTCATCGACCATGATTGCTGCAGGCTTCCGCCTGCCTGAAGTGCGTTGAGCCAGCCGCCCATGGCTTGGGCGATCACGGTGGTTTCCAGCGCCCGGGCCGCTGTCCGGCCGATGGTGGAGTGCATCTGGTCGAAAGACAACCCGGTGCTCTTGAGGAATCCGTCGACAGTTGCTTTGACTGCAGGTTGATTGTTTTTGTAGGCCACCATCACCCGGGCCAGGGGGCCGACCTCGAGGGGCTCGCCGGCATACCTCGGCGCCTTCAGCCAGCTGTATCGGTCCGTCGTGTTGAGGCCCGTGAACTTCGGCATTGTCTCGCCGCTGAAGGGGTGGTGTGCCGTTGTCCCGCCGTACCAGCTGTGTTTGACGTGCTCGGAGATGCTTGCGCTGTTCAGCGGTGCTGCTGTCCCTCGTTTGAGAACCACCCCTTGGGGGAAATAAAGGCTCCCCGGCTCGGCATCCGATTGGGGAAACTCGCCGAAGGCCAGGTAATTGTCGCTCCCGCCCAACCCGGCCCACTCCGAGTAGGCTTGGGCCAGAAGCACCGTGTCCGGAACGTAAATGGTGTCGATAAACTTCTGGGTTTCTTGCAACAGGCTGCGGAATTCAGCGATGCGGACGGTGGTGATGTCGTCTCGGCAGGTTACCCCACCGACCTTAAGACTTTGCGGATGCGGGTTTTTGCCGCCGAAGATAGCATGCATGCGCCCGGCTTTGACCTGCAGTTTCAGGGCCTCCAGGTAGTGGGCGGCCAGCAGGAGGTTTTCCTCCGGAGTCAGTATATACGCCTCGTGGGGCCAGTAGGCCCCGGCAAAGATACCGAGTTGGCCGCCGGCAACGAACGTTTTCAGTCGGCTCTGGACCGCGGAAAAATCGATGGCCGGAGCGTTGGGGGATATAGTTTTGGCAAGGCCGACCGCCTTGGCCGGGTCGGCACTCAGCGCGGCGGTTATGTCGATCCAGTCCAGCGCGTGCAGGTGATAGAAGTGCACGATGTGGTCGTGGAGAAACTGGGCCCCCATTTGCAGGTTGCGAATGGTCCGGGCGTTGGCCGGCACGTTAATCCCGAGGGCGTTTTCCACGCAGCGGACCGACGAGGACCCATGCACATATGTGCACACGCCGCACAGGCGCTGGGTGAAAAGCCAGGCGTCTTCGGGGTTGCGGCCCTTGAGAATGGTTTCGACCCCGCGGAAGAGCATGCCGCTGCTCCACCCGGCGACCACCTCGCCGTTTTGGATTTCAACCTCAATGCGCAGGTGCCCCTCGATCCGGGTGACAGGGTCGATCACCACCCGGCCGTTGACGGGAGTGGGGGGCTGAACCGGCGGTGGAGTCGCCCCCGGGGGTTTGGTCGGTGGGGGTGTGGTGTCGGGTGGTTTCTGTTTCGGAGGTTTCCTCTTGGAACGATCTTGATCTTTTTGCTTGGGCATATGTGATCCTTTCTGGATGAATTCTGGTTAAACCGTGTTGAATCCTTCGAATGCAATCCTCTCAATCATTTCATGGCCTTTCTGGATGACCTTAAGACTTCTGGTAAAACGGTGTCATGGTGTCCCAGAAATCCGGTTCGCTGCAACCGATGCAGGGATGCCCGGCTTGCATTGGAAAGCTGGTAGCGTCATTGAACTTCACGGAAGGGCAGTTATTGCGGGTCTTTTTACCTTTGCATCCCCCCTCGAACAGGCAGCGGGACTTGTCCTCTCGGTATGGGCACTGGCCGTGAACTTCTTTCCCGTAAGCAAACGTGGGTCGGCCATCACCATCCAGCGCTGGCAGCTTGCCGGAAAGAAGATAGGTCGCCAGGGTGCCGACAAAATTCACGGGGTTTGGGGGACAGCCGGGCAGGTTGACCACGGGTACTGACAGGCCGGAACCCAGAGCGCCCTCGACGCCCATGGCCCCGGTGGGGTTGGGCCAGGCCGCGGGGAGGCCGCCGTAGGAGGCGCAGTTGCCCAGGGCGATGATCGCCTTGGCCTTAGGGCAGATCTCCTCCGCGATGTCCAGCATGGTGCGACCGCCGATCATCCCATAAACACCGCCCTCGGCCGTTGGGATGGCGCCCTCCACCACGCAGAAGAACTGCCCGCGGTGGCTTTCCGCCGTGGACGTCAGGATACCGTCCACCGTGGACCCCGCCGCCGCCATGAGTGTTTCGTGGTAATCCAGCGAGATGGTGTCGAAAATCAGGTCTGCGAATCCGGGGTTGGAGGTCCGCAGTACCGCTTCGGTGCAGCCGGTGCACTCGGCAAAATGAAGCCACAGAACCGAAGGCTTTGGGCCGGCCGCGAATGCTTCGAAGATTTTAGGCCCGAACACCGGCTCTAAGCCTAAAGCTCCAGCCACCACGCCGCAGAATTTCAAGAAGCTACGTCTGGTTATGCCTTGCTCCTGCAGGCGATGATTCGATTTTTCTCGCTTATCCATTGTGCGCTCCTTTCAAGCCAGGATTAACTATATGTAAACGACCCCCTGCCAACCATGATGGAGGAGCGGCCGGCCTCCTTAACGCATGTAATTGCTGGAGTGCTGCGAGCCGGCATTAAACCGTCATCGATCCAAAAGGGAGGGCAACGGATCGAGAGCCGTCAACTCGCTCAGGTTACAGAGAACTCGGGTGATAAACAAAAATAAAGGAGTGTTGCCGGGGAATGGTAAGCAGCCATGCGGTACACCTCCGGAATTGAATTGGTGGAGGAAAGACCTCCGTTCAATTCCGAAGGTTTTCCTCATCGAAGCCTGCGAGGTTAGCTGATGGGCTAGGGCCGATAAGGTTACCCTTCGCCGCTTGGCGATTCGCCCCAAGAACTTGGGTTCCCCGCTCTCGACATGTG
>JACRCN010000100.1 GCA_016219005.1 Deltaproteobacteria bacterium | reverse complement strand
GGGATCACCTTGAAGGGCGTGTTGGCGAAGAAGACCTCATCGGCTTCGAACAACAGCGCCGGCCGCAGGCGGCCTTCAAAGGTTTCGATCCCGAGATGGCGCGCGACCTGCAAAATGGAGCGGCGGGTGATGCTGTCGAGCACGGTCCCCAGAGAGGGCGTCAGCAGGCGCCCGTTCTGGACCAGGAAGACGGATTCGGTCGCCCCCTCGGCGATGAACCCCTGCGTGTCGAGCATGATGGCGTCGTCCAAGCCGCGTTTCTGGACGTCCTGGCGGGCGATCATCCCGTTCAGGTAGTTGGCGGCGGCCTTGGCCTCGATGGGGACCGTCTCGGGGTCGAGTTTGCGCCAGCGCGCGATTCCCGCGGTGGTGCCCTTTTCAAACGAAAACCCGAGGTCGTCGATGTCCTTGGCCGGATCCAGCGCGAAAATGGCGATATCCAGGCGCTTCTGCGGCGGCTGGATGTCGAGCGCGAACTGGGGATAATACCCAACGACCTTGATGACCCCCTGGGAGATCCGGTTGCGGCGCACGGTTTCCGCCACGGCCCGGCACAGGTCGTCATGGCCGCCGGGCAGCTCCATGTCCAGGTAGGCGGCCGATTTCTCCAGGCGCGCAATGTGATCATGGAGCCTGAAAACAGCCGGACCGGACGCCGTGGCGTATAGGCTGATGACCTCGAAAATCGTTGAGCCCCGGGCAAAACTGTGGCTCATCATGTGAACCGTCGCCTCCGGCCACCGGACGAAATCCCCGTTGCGCCATACCAGTCTGTCGTCAAGCATTGTTTTTCCTTTCAATCTTAGGAGTCAAGTATGCAATTCAGCGTGTAATGCCTCGGCCAGGAACATTGTCACGGCGTCATCCCGAACCTCAGCCACTTGAAACGGTTCTGCGCCTCGGTGGAAATGCGCTCCCCGATGCGCGCCATGAAGATATTTTCCGACTTCAAACAGATGTTGGGCTCGTTGGTCTGGTATTCCTCGAAACCGAACGGCTCGAAGAGACGCGCCATCATCAAGCGATACTGCTGGGCCGTCATCCGGTTGCCGTCGAGGTCCCAGGTCCACGAATATCCAACGAAATAGGAGACTTTATCCTCAATCATCGGGTGCACACTCAGCATCTGGACGATCCCCCGGGCTATCTTCTTCGAACGCCATTCGCGGCTGACTTCGATCGCGTTGACCTCCATCATGAGGTTCGGCTCAAGCTTTGCCCAGCGCTCCTCCGGGTCCGGATAGGCCAGCACGCCGAATCCCACGATACGCTTGGAATCGGCGATGGCCAGCACCACGCTGGTATCCGGCTGTTCGGCTTTGCGCTCCAGACTCTCGCGCTTGGTGTAAAGGGAACGGTAGTGGGCATGAGTGCCGAACTGCCGATCGAAGCTGAGCTGCCGGATCTCATCCGGTGTGCAGAAGGAGCGGATCCGCAGCTCACCGAGTGCCGTGGATAGAAAAATTTCATGCTGTGCGAAAGTGCTCATGGCCGCGCGGTCAGAAATCCCCCCAGTCCTTGTGCAGGCGTTTGGTCATGATCAGCAGATCGTGCAGTTGGCCTTGCGGGTCGATGACGAAATCCTCGAGCAGGGCCTTTTTGAAGAAATCGAGCTTGTACGCCGATTCAATGGCGGCCTGCTCGACGCCGACCACGAAATCGGCCCGCACCTCGCGCAATCCCTTTTCCATCGCCAGATGGATAAGGTCCAGCAGCATCCAGCTGCCCAGACGCTTTTGACGGTATCGCGGGTCGACGATGATGCGCAAACGCCCCTGGTGATGGTAGCACCCGTAGTGGTGCGTGTGCAGCCTGGCGTGCGCGACGATCTCGCCCGCGCATAACGCAAGCATCGAGAACACTTCTTTCTGGTCCTCCACCCATCCGTGGATGACCGTCGGGTCCATGACGTCAAAACGCATGTACCAGCGGTCCTCCTCCGCAATCCCGCTGTAGAACCGTCGCAGCGGCAGCTCATCCGCGCTTGCAAGGGGTCGGATGAGCACCTCTGTCCCATCCTTGAGAACGATCTCCTTGGGGTGTCTCACCGGGGTTGCCCTCCTTAAGGATTCTTGCCTGCAAAACCTGGAAATACGCCAGTCATAACAATCGCATACAAATAGTGTCAAGGCATTCCTTGGGCGCTGAAGCGCCCCCCCGGATGAATGGAGCGGCTGAAAGCAATGCGAGCGCCCTGCATTCTGCGGTTCGAAAATGATTAACAGCGATCGACAATGGCATTTTTCTCTTGATTTGTTGATCGGTAGCTACTAAACAGCTATAAAGTATCCTCTCTGCAATCACGGGTGGCAGCCTCAACAGTAACTACATGGTTCGTTTTTTTTAATTCCAATTCATAATTAAGGAGGTGAAGCGAATGGCAACCGTACCGGATAAAATTCAAACATGGCAAATGGTCCAGCCGACAACCAAGGACAAGGAAACCGGGACAATCAAACCCGGAAAGCTGGAAAAGGCCTCGATCCCCGTGCCGACTCTGCGCCCCGGCGAAGTGCTGGTGCAGGTGGCCGGATGCGGCGTCTGTCATACCGACCTCGGTTATTTCTATGACGGGGTACCCACCGTCAGCAAGCCGCCGCTTACGCTGGGGCACGAGATCAGCGGCACCGTCGTTGCCGGCGATGAAAAATGGATCGGCAAGGAGGTCGTAGTTCCGGCGGTCATGCCTTGCCGGCAGTGCCAGCTTTGCAAAACTGGCCGGGGAAACCGCTGCCTGGCCCAGAAGATGCCCGGAAACAGCCTGGGGCTCTACGGAGGGTTTTCAAGCCACATCCCCGTGCCCTCCGTCGATCTCTGCGAGGTGCGGAATCGAGGGAGTGTCCCGCTCGCGCATCTGGCGGTGGTGGCCGATGCCGGGACCACCCCTTATCAAGCCGCAAAGCGGGCCGACCTTCAGCCCGGTGACAATGTGATCGTCGTCGGTGTCACGGGAGGTGTAGGCGTTTACATGGCGCAGACGGCCAAGGCCCTGGGCGCCAAGACCGTCATCGGGATTGCCAGGAACCCGGAGAAGCTCCAGCGCTCGTTGAAGCATGGGGCGGATTTCGTCATCAGCTCCAAGGACAAACCGCTCAAGGACCTGCGCAACGAATTCCGTGAGCTGTGCAAGAAGAACGGTCTGGAGTCCAGTTTCGGCTGGAAGATCTTCGAGGTGAGCGGGACCAAGGGCGGGCAGGAAATCGCCCTCGAACTGCTTTCCTTCACGGGCAAGCTGATCATCATCGGGTTCGGCATGGCGAAGAACGAATACAGCATCTCCCGCCTCATGGCGTTCGACGCGGAAATCATCGGAACCTGGGGATGCCTGCCGGAATACTATCCGGTGGTGCTGGACATGGTGCTTTCGAAAAAAATAGACATCAGCCCCTTCGTCGAGACACGGCCGATGAGCCGGATTGCATCGGTTTTTGAAGAGGTTCACAAAGCCGGGTCGCCGGATAAGAGAATCGTTCTGACGCCTGATTTTTAACAGGGCGTTGAAAAACATGCATCAGGCCGTCAGCCAAGGCGTGCGGCGTTTCGGAAAGCGCAGCATATTCTACTATATGTGAGCATTTGCAAAAGCCGCACAACGCCGGTTCCCGGCCTCGGGCGCGGTTTTCAACACCCTTGTTAAACTGGAGCGAAATCCATTAAAAGAGAAAGGGAGAGCCACTTATGTCACTGTCATGGATGCCAAGAGAGCATGGAATCAAGGATCACGACCGCCACAGCAAGGCGCATTGGGGTACCGAGGCTCCCTGCGTGGTGTACGAGAAAAAACCCCTGAAGGATTTGAAGGGAAATGTGGTCCCCGGGCTTTTTAACGCCTGGATCAGGCTCAACAACCCGGCCCAGTACAACTCCTATACCACCGAGATGGTCAAGGGTGTCATCGCCGGCTTCGAGAACGCCTCCACGGACCGCTCGGTCGTGGCCGCCGTGTTCACCGGCACCGGGCCCTTCGCGTTCTGCACCGGCGGGAACACCAAGGAATACTCCGAGTACTACAGCATGCGGCCCGAAGAATACGGCGGCTACATGGAACTCTTCAACAACATGGTCGACGCCATCCTCATGTGCAAGAAGCCCGTCATCTGCCGGGTCAACGGCATGCGCGTCGCCGGCGGACAGGAAATCGGAACGGCCTGCGATATCACGGTCTCTTCCGACCTCGCGATTTACGGACAGGCGGGCCCGCGGCACGGCTCGGCCCCGGTGGGCGGGGCCTCCGACTTTCTGCCCTGGTTCCTGACGATCGAAGATGCCATGTGGAACTGCATCAGCTGCGAGATGTGGTCGGCGTACAAAATGTACCGCAAGGGCCTTGTCTCGAAGTGCTTTCCCGTTCTCAAGGACGACAAGGGCAAGTGGGTGCGCAATCCCCAGATCATTACAGATGCCTACGTCCAGGACGGCGACATCGTGTACGGCGACTACAAGACCGGCGACGAATTCAAGAAGGCGCGGGAGTGGGTCAACGGCAAGCTCAAGGCCAACGAATACGATTTCGCGCTCCTCGATGCCGAGGTGGATCGGATATCCTGGACGTTTGCCAACCTCTTCCCCGGCTGCCTGATGATGTCCATCGACGGCATCCGTAACAAGAAGAAGTACTTCTGGGACCAGACCAAGAACCCGAATCGTCATTGGCTGGCCGCCAACATGATGGGCGAGGCGTTCCTGGGGTTTGGCGCCTTCAACACCAAGAAAATCACCGGCGGCGACACGATCAACTTCATCAAGTACCGTCAGAACGTGGCGGAAGGCAAACTGGTGGACGAGAAATTCTTCGAGGACGTACTGGGCAAACCCCAAACAAAATAAGGGTGCCCCCCCAAACGAAGGATGAGCTCGTTGGCATGAGCTGCCCTATGGGCCGATGCCCAAAGGGCAGCTTCGAGGGTTTCAGCCACCCGGAGGATGTATGCTTTTAGAGAATAAGAATGCTCTCGTCACCGGCGGCTCGCAGGGCATCGGTGCTGCCATTTCGCTCGAACTGGCCCGCGAGGGCGCCAACATCTGCTTCACCTACCGTAAGCACGAGGCCGAAGCCCGGGACTACGAGCAGCAAATCCGCGCCATGGGCCGCAAGGCCCTGGCGGTTCCGTGCGACATCGCCGTCTTCAAGGACGCGGAGCGGGTGGTGCAGGCGGCCCTGAAGGAATTCGGCAGCCTGCATGTTCTCGTCAACAACGCCGGCATGAACTGGGACGGGGTGAGCTGGAAGATGACCGAGGAGCAGTGGGACCGCGTGCTGGAGGTCAATCTGAAGGGCTACTTCAATTTCACCCGCCACGTGGCCCCCGTTCTCAAGGACCAGAAGTACGGCAAGATCATCAACATTACCTCCATCAACGGGATGCGCGGAAAATTCGGGCAAACCAACTACTCGGCTTCCAAGGCGGGCATCATCGGCTTCACCAAGGCGCTCGCCAAGGAGCTCGGCGCCTTCGGCGTGAATGTCAACGCGGTGGCACCCGGCCTGATCGAAACGGCGATGCTCAAGGAATCCGATGCCCGGGAAAAAATTATCGATCTGGCCATGGGCGAAAGCGCCCTGAAACGGGTCGGGCAGCCGGAAGATCTGGCGTATCTCGTGGCATTCCTCGCCTCCGACCGGGCTCGGCACATCACCGGCGAAGTCATCAAGATGGACGGGGGGCAGTATATTTGAGCGCGGTTCCCTCGGAATCGGCGTCCGGTTTACGGTTTGAAGTCACCCGGCGTCGGAATGTTCCGGTATCCGGCCCCAACACCCGGATACCCGACCGCCCGACACCGAAATCCAAAGACTGAAATTTTCACTTCGGAGATCCACTATGGGAAAAGTCGCCATCATCGGCGTAGGCCAGAGCGAGTTCGTGCGGGCCTACCCAGGCTCCGTGCGCGAGTTGGCATTCGAAGGGTTCAAGGACGCCATGCGCGATGCCCGGCTCACCACCCAGGACATCGGGGCGTCCGTCGTCTGCTCCGCGCCAGAATACGACAAACAGCGGTCGCCGGCGGGGGTATTCGCCGAATACCTCGGCCTGAACCCGCAGCCGACCTTTTACGTCGAGAGCCTGTGCTCGTCGAGCAGCATGGGCCTGCGGCTCGCCTATTCACTGGTGAAATCGGGGCTGCACGACGTGGTGGCGGTCATCGGTTTCCAGAAGATGTCGGAAATCTCCTCGGCCGATTCCCAGGAACGCATGGGCCGCGGCGCCGACATCCAGTGGGAAAGCCCCTTCGGCACCATGATGCCGGCCTACTATGCCATGTATGCTCGGGCACACATGGCCGCCTATGGGACCTCGTTGGAGGACCTGGCGCTGATCCGGGTCAAGGCCGCCACCTACGGCCAGCTGAACGACAGGGCCGTGTACCGCAAGCCGGTCACGCTCGAAAACTTCAGTAATCCCACGGACCGCATGGCCGGCCCGGTGGCAAGCCCCCTGCGGGTGGGCGACTGCTGCGCCAACGCCGACGGAAGCTCGTGCGTGATCGTCGCTAGCGAGGAAAAAGCCAAGGTGTTCTGCAAGAAGCCGGTCTGGATCCTGGGACTGGGGGCCGCCACCACCAGCGTCAATCTGGCCGGCCGCAGCGTTTTCACGGGGTTGACGGCGGCCCGGGAAGCCGCCCGCCAGGCCTACCGGATGGCCGGCCTGGGGCCCAGGGACATCGATGTCGCCGAAGTCCACGACTGCTTTACCATCGCCGAGATGATGGCGTATGAAGATCTGGGCTTCGCCAAGGCCGGCGAAGGCAGGGACCTGATCCGCGCCAAAGCCACCTACAAGGAGGGGGCCATCCCGGTGAACGTGGACGGCGGGCTTCTCTCCAAGGGGCATCCGATCGGCGCCACCGGCGGCAGCCAGATCCGCACCATCGTTCTTCAGCTGCGGGAGGAGGCCGGAGCGATCCAGGTCAAGAGCCCGGAGATCGGTCTGGTGCACAACATCGGCGGGGTCGGACTCTACGGCAATGTGAGCATCCTCGGGCGGTAAGCAAGTCTCAGGCAACAAGCCGCATCCGGCCTTTCCGGACAAGGAGGCATTTCATGGCGGAAAAAAAAGAAGTCGATGAGCGCTTTAAAAAATTCGGGACGGTCAGTTTCACGTCCTTGACCAAGACCAACGATTTCGTCGACCACCTCGAAAAAGGCAAAATTTCCGGCACCCGTTGCACGGATTGCGGCATGTTTTTTTTCCCGCCCCGGGCGGACTGCTTCAAGTGCCTGGCAAGCCACATGGAGTGGTTCGAGGTTGCCGGAAGCGGCGAGCTCGTTTCCTTCAGCAAGCTCGAATACGGCCCGGCGGGCTTTCAGGGGGATGTCCCCTACTGCATCGCGCTCCTCGACTACGGCAAGTTCAAAATCTTCGGGCGCATCGGCAAGGACGTCCCCGAAACCGACCTCACCGTCGGCATGCGGATGAAGACGGTCGCCAACCGGCTGCCGAACGGCCAACTGAATTACGTGTTTGTGAAATCCTAACACCCCAATCTTAAGGATGAGCGCCATGTCCGACCTAAAATACATTAAACTCGAAACGTCCGGGGGCGTCGCCCGGGTTGCCCTCGCCCGCCCCAAGCACAACGTCCTCAACATCGACATGATGAAGGAGCTGATCTCCGCGCTCGAAACGCTCAAGGCCGACCGGGAAATCAAGTGCGTGGTCATTTCCGGTGAAGGCCCCAGCTGGTGTGCGGGGGTGGAAGTCGCCGACCACAGGCCCGGGCAGGTCGATGCCATGATCGCCACCTTCAACCGCATGCTCGAACTGATCGAGGACCAGGAGGTGCCCACCATCGCCGTGGTTCACGGCGCCTGCCTCGGCGGCGGCATGGAAGCCGCCATCGCCTGCGACATCATCGTGGCCGGCAAGAGCGCCGTCTTCGGCCAGCCGGAGATCAAGCTGGGGTTCTTCCCGCCTTACGCCGCCATCCGGCTGCCGCACCTTGTCGGCCCGGCCAAGACCATCGAGATCTGCACCACCGGCAAGCGCTACCTCGCCGAGGACGCCAAGGACATGGGTTTCGTAACCTACTGCGTGGACGACAGCCGGCTCGCGGAAACGGCGGGAACCCTCGTCAAGGAAATCCAGTTCGGCAGCCCGCTCATCATCCGGCTGAACAAACGCGCGGTGAAGCAGCACATGGGCCTCGCGTTTCCCGCAGCACTCAAGGGGGTGTCCGACCTGTTCCTCAACACCCTGATGAAAACTGCCGACACCCTGGAGGGAATTGCGAGTTTCGAGGAAAAGCGCAAACCGGTCTGGAAAAATATCTGAACGCCGCAAACGCTCTTAACGCTGCGAACGCGATGCAGGAGGCCTCATGTCCCAGATCAAGAAAATAGGCGTCATCGGTGCCGGCAACATGGGCAGCGGAATCGTCCAAAAAATCGCCCAGGAAGGCATCCCGGTCGTGATGGTCGATCTGAAGGAGGAGTTTGTGGAGCGCGGCCTGGGGACGATCCGGCGCCTGCTGCAGGAGGGGATCGAACGCAAGATCTTCAAGCCGGAGCAGGTGCAGGAGATCCTCGCCCGCGTCCAGGGCACCACGGACTTCAACGCCGTGGCCGACGCCGACATCGTGATCGAAGCCGTCTTCGAGGACAAGCAGGTCAAGACGGACCTTTTCCAAAGGCTCGACCGCATCTGTTCCCCCAAAACTATTCTGGCCACGAACACCTCAAGCTTCTACGTGCGCGAGTTCGCGGCCAGGACCTCCCGGCCCGACCGTTTCGTCGGCCTGCACTACTTCTACCACCCGGCCAAGAACCGCCTGCTCGAGGTGATCCCGCACAGCGGCACAAGTCCTGAGACCGTGGAAAAATCCCTCCTGGCGGCGAAGCTGCACGGCAAGACCTCGATCCTCGTCAAGGACGCCCCCGGGTTTGCCGTGAACCGCTTCTTCGTGCCCTTCCTGAACGAGGCGGCCCGCATGCTCGCAGAAGGTCTGGCCGATGTTCCCACCATCGAGGAGGCCGGCAAGCGGGCGTTCAAGATCGGCATGGGACCCTTCGAACTCATGAACGTCACGGGGATCCCCATTGCGGTCCACGCCGCCACAACGCTTGGCAATGAGCTCGGCCCATTCTATGCTCCGGCGCCGATTCTGACGACACAGATGCAGAAGAAGGCCAATTGGACCCTGGAGGGCCGGGTGGACGAGGCGAAGATCCCGGCCTTGGTCGACCGCTTCCAGGGTGTCTGCCTGGGGGTGGCTGCGGCCCTGGTGGACGAGGGGGTGGCTTCCATCGAAGACACCGACCGCGGCGCCAAGATCGGCCTGCGCTGGGTATTAGGGCCTTTCGAAATCATGAACAAGATCGGCATCGCCAAGACCTATGGGGCCGTGCAGGCCATCTGCCGCAAGTACCCGGAATTCAAGATGCCGGCCATCCTTGAAAAGCAGCACCGCCTGGGGAAACCCTTCGAGTTCAACTTCGTCGATCTCGAGGTCAAAAACGGCATCGCGTATGTGACCCTGAACCGGCCCGAGGCCATGAACGCCCTTAACGAGACCACCGTGGCTCAGCTCGACCGGCGATTCGGGGAAGCCGAGACCGATGCCCGCGTCAAGGCCATCGTGTTCCGGGGCGCGGGTAAAGCCTTCGTGGCCGGCGCCGACATCCGCTACTTCGTGGAAAAGATCAAGGCCGGCCGCATCCCGGACATCGTGGCGTTCACTCGCAAAGGCCACGAACTGCTGCTGCGCATCGAAGCGTCCCCCAAGCTCACCATCGCTCTCCTCGACGGCCTGTCCCTCGGCGGCGGCAGCGAACTGGCGCTGGCCTGCCAGGCCATCGTCGCGACCCCGGCCGGCTCCATGGCCTTTCCGGAAACCGGCATCGGCATCTACCCGGGGCTCGGGGGAATGCTGCGCATGACGCGCCATGTGGGACCGGCACTCGCCAAGTACTTCGCGTTCACGGGCGCCTTCATCAGCGCGGCAGACGCCCTGGCGCTCGGCATCGTCACGAAGCTGGTCGAACCCGCGGAGGTGGATGCCGCCATCCACTCGCTTTCCGTCGCGGGCAAGCCCGACAAATACCGGCGCCGCGACATTCCCGAAAAGCTCAAGGCGTTCGCAGCCCTGTTCGAACCGGGCAGCGTCGCGACCCTTCTTGCGGGCAAGGTCCCGGGCGGCGCGAATACCGAACTGGCCGGCAAAGTCGTCAAAACCCTCGGATACAAGGCCCCCCTCGCCCTGCGGATCGCCGATGAAATCGTCGATCAACAGGGGCTGCTGCCGATACCGGAGGCGGTGGAAATCGAGCTGGGACGCCTGAAGGACATTTTTGCCACGGCGGATGCGCTCGAGGGCCTGTCATCGGTCGGCCGCCGGCGCCCCGAATTCAAAGGAGCGTAAAAGGAGAGAACGATCATGCATAAGCTCTTGACCAACCAGCCCGGCGAACGAATGCTGCTGCTCGGCAACGAGGCCATTGCCCGCGGCGCCATCGAGGCGGGAGTTGCCTTCACCAGCACCTACCCCGGCACGCCCTCCTCGGAGCTGTCGCTCAACTTCTTTCAAATCTCCAAGGAGAGCGACCTCTACTTCGAGTACAGCACGAACGAAAAAGTCTCCGTGGAAGTGGCCGCGGCGGCCGCGGCCTGCGGCGTGCGCAGCATGGCCATGATGAAACACGTGGGCCTCAACGTGGCGGCGGATTCTCTCATGACACTCGCCTACGTCGGCGTCAAGGGCGGCATGGTGATCCTGACAGCCGATGACCCTGCCATGTTTTCGAGCCAGAACGAACAGGACAACCGCTACTACGCCAAGCTCTCCGGGCTGCCGATGCTCGAACCCTCCACGGTCGATGAGGCGCGCGCGATCGTCGCCTATGCCTTCGACCTTTCGGAAAAGCTCCAGGAACCCGTTCTGTTGCGGACGACGACCCGCATCAACCATTCCTCCGGCGCGGTAACGCTGGGGGAAATCCGGCCTCGCCGCACCAAAGGCAGCTTCACCAAGGACCCCTTGAACCTGGTGCCGGTCCCGGCCGTGGCCCGCAGACTGCACGTCAAGCTGCTGCAGAACCTGGCGAAGGCCCGGGAACTCTCCGAGCAGTCCGCCTTCAACATCGTCGAGGGCCGGGGCCGCTGGGGCATCCTCTGCAACGGCGTCAGCTACAACTACGTCAAGGACGCCGTCGCGGAATTGAACATTGCCGGTGAGGTAACGATCCTGCGCATCGGCTTCTCGCATCCGCTGCCGGTGCGGATGATCCAGAACTTCCTCAAGGGGTGCGAGAAGGTTCTGGTGGTGGAGGAGGGCGAGCCCTATCTCGAAGAGAGTGCCAAGACCTACGCGCAGGAAGCCGGACTCACGCTCCCCATCCGCGGCAAGGCGCCGGATCTCTTCTCGCAACTTTACGAATACGACCCGGCCATGGTCCGGAAACATATCGCCGCCTGCTTCGGTCTGGCCTACACACCGCCGGCGCAGGTCGATCTTTCGGATGTGCCGCCGCTGCCTCAGAGACCGCCGACCCTGTGCGCGGGCTGTTCGCACCGAGCCACCTATTACGAGGTCCGCAAGGCGGCCGAGGGCCTCGACACCGTCTTCCCGAGCGACATCGGCTGCTACACCCTCGGGCTGCTGCCACCGCTGTCCATGGCGGACTACCTGCTCTGCATGGGGTCTTCCACCGGTACCGTAGGGGGGTTTTCAAAGGCCTGCGACCGCAAGGTCATCTCCTTCATCGGGGACTCCACCTTTTTCCACTCCGGAATCCCAGGTCTCATCAATGCGGTCTTCAACAACCACGACCTCACCCTGGTGATATTGGACAACGGCATCACCGCCATGACGGGCCATCAGCCCAACCCCGCGGTGGACATGGCGCAGCTCAAGCTCGAAGGCTACGGCCGGGTCTCCATCGAAGCGGTCGTCCGTGCCATCGGGGTGCCGCATGTGACGGTGATCAAACCGTACAAGGTCAAGAAGAGCATTGACGCCATCAAGGAGGCCGTGGCCTTCAAAGGGGTCTCCGTGATCATCTCCCAGGAACTGTGCGTGCTCTACGCCAACAGCCTGAAACTACCCCGGCGCAAGCCTTTCCGCGTGAGCGACAAGTGCCGGAATCACCGCGACTGCATGGACCGTTTGGCGTGCCCGGCATTTTACGTCTGGGAGGACCGGATCAAAATCGATGCGAACCTATGCACCGGCTGCGCGCTCTGCGCCCAGGTTTGTCCGGAGAACGCGATCCTGCCGGTGAAGGACGCCGCAAAGAAAGGATAAAATGGATACCAAACGGTTAGTCATGGTGGCGGTGGGCGGGCAGGGCAACCTGCTGGCATCCAGCGTTCTCGCGGAGGCCGCCCTGCTGGCGGGTGTACCGATGGGTATGAGCGAAATCCACGGCATGGCCCAGCGCGGCGGTGTCGTGGAGTCCGCCCTCATTTTCGGCAACGCCCAGAGCACGATCATCTCCGACGGGGACGCCGATGTGCTGATGGGCTTCGAGCCTGCGGAGACGCTGCGCGCGCTTTCCAAATGCAATTCGCGTTCGGTGGTGATCACCAATCTCGCGCCGCTGATGCCTTTCACCGTCAACATCGGGCAGGGAGTCTATCCGGACCTGAAAAAACTCCAGGAACTGATCCGGGCCAAGACCGCCCGGCTGATCGCCTTCAACGCCACAACACTCGCCCGCGAGGCCGGCAATGTGTTGTCGGTGAACATGGTCCTGCTGGGCGCATTGACGCAAACCGGGGTGCTGCCGTTGACCGCCGAGCACGTCAAGACCGCCATGCGCCGTAAAACCAAGCCGGCGTTTCTGGACGCCAATCTCAAGGCGTTCGAGATGGGCGTTGCGGCGGCCCAGACGGCCTGATGCCGCAACCGCCTGTCAGGCGAAACCGATATTGCGTGCCGACCACGCTCGGCACGAGCGAGCCAACCGAGGGGAGGATGAAGACCATGGCGATCAAATCACGCGAAGTCAGGAAGGGCGGCCAGATGTATTGGGATGAGAAGCTCGAGACGATGCCGGCCGCCGAGATTCAAAAATTCCAGCTGCGCAAGCTCAAGGAAACCGTGGCATGGGCCTATGAGCGCGTTCCGTTCTATCGCCGGAAGCTGGATGAGAAGGGGATCAAACCGAACGGCATCAAATCGCTCGAGGATATCGCCCGGCTTCCCCTCACCGTCAAGAACGATCTGCGGGACAACTACCCCTTCGGCCTGTGTGCGGTGCCCCTCACGGAGGTCGTCCGGGTGCACGCCTCCTCGGGCACGACCGGCAAGCCGATCACCGGCCCCTACACGGCCGCTGATCTGAACGATTGGACCGACTGTATGGCGCGCAATCTCTGGGCGGCGGGTGTCCGCCCCGACGACATCGCGCAGAACGCCTACGGCCACGGCCTGTTCACCGGCGGCCTGGGCTTCCACCAGGGGCTCTCCCGCATCGGCTGCATGCTGGTTCCCACCAGCTCGGGGCTGACCGAACGGCAGATCACCCTGATGAAGGATTTCGGAACGACCGCGCTCTTCTGCACGCCATCCTATGCCCTGACGATCGCCGAACGCGCGGAGGAGCTGAAGGTCGACATCCGCAAGCTGCCCCTGCGGGTCGGCGTGTTCGGAGCGGAGCCCTGGTCCAGCGCGATGCGCCTGGAAATCGAGGAGCGCATGGGGATCAAGGCGCAGGAGGCCTACGGCCTGACCGAGCTGTGCGGCCCGGGCGTCGGCTTCGACTGTGTCGCCCAGGACGGCATCCACATCAATGAGGACCACTTTCTGGCGGAAATCATCGATCCCCAGACCCACGCGCCGCTGCCCCTGGGTGAGAAGGGCGAGCTGGTCTTCACCTCCCTGCAGCGCCGCGCCATGCCCATGCTGCGTTACCGCACCAAGGACATCACCAGGCTGCGCCGCGAGACCTGCCGCTGCGGGCGCACCTTTATCAAGATGGACAAGATCTTCGGCCGCTCGGACGACATGCTGATCATCAGCGGCGTCAATGTGTTCCCTTCCCAGATCGAATCCCTGCTGCTCGAAATCCCCGAGGTGGAGCCCCAGTATCGCCTGGTGGTCCGCAAGAAGGGCTACCTCGATCAGCTCATCGTCCAGGTGGAAGGCCGGAAGGAGATCTACGACGCCGGGCCGGAACGGCGCCTGCAGATCGCCGCCAAAGTCACGGCCCACATCAAGGGCATGATGGGCATCGGCGTGGATGTGGATCTGGTTGAGCCGAAATTCATCAACCGTAGCGAAGGCAAGGCCCTGCGGGTGGTCGACGAACGCCCCAAGCACCTGCGGTAAGCGGCCCGGTCTTCCGGGCCCGGCCTGGGACGGGTTTTTGCTTTTAGCAAGGGTGTTGAAGAGCAAGCATGAGGCCGCCAGCCAAGGCCTGCGGTTTTTTGGAAAGCGCAGCCTATTCATAATAGGTGAGCATTTACAAAAGCCGCACAACGCCGGTTTCCGGCCTCAGGCGCGGTTTTTCAACACCCTGCCAGAGGTGCCTTGAGCTCAAACGCGGAGGGCATTCCCATGAAGGATCCAGCCGAATTCAAACCCAGCCGATTTGCCATCGTCGGCGCCGGCCCGGTGGGCTGCATCGTCGCCGCCTTTCTCGCCCGGGGCGGCTACGAGGTCACCTTGTGCGACGTGGTTCCCGCGCTGCTGACCCCCGCGCTCGAGCCGGGCATCCGGCTGGAAGGTGCCGAGAATTTCCAGCAGAAAGTGACCCGCACATGCCTCGCGATCGACGATCTGGCCCAATACGATCCCGAGGTGATCTTCATCACCGTCAAGGCGAACGCCCTGCCGCTGATCGCCTCGGCCATCGAGGGCTTTTACAAGGAGGGCATGTACGTCATCAGCTGGCAGAACGGCATCGATACCGAGCTCGAACTTACCAAGGCCATCGGACGCAGCCCGGTCATGCGCGCCGTGGTCAACTACGGATGCGGCCTGGTGGCGCCGGGCCATGTGCGGCTGCCGTTCCATCACCCTCCGCATTACCTCCAGGAACTCGACCCGAAGTCCAAGGGGGCTACACTGGCCATCACCGCCGCCCTCTCCCGCTGCGGCCTGACCACCGAAAGCACGGACCAGATCATCTCCATGGTGTGGCGCAAGGGGGTGTTGAATGCCTGCATGAACCCCGTGTGCGCGATGACGGGCCTCACCATGAACCGCGCCATGAACGATCCCATCGTCTTCCAGACCGTAAACGCCCTGGTTAAGGAATGCATCCAGGTCGCGCGGGCGAACGAGATCAACTTGGGCTGGGACTTCTACCCCAACGCCATCGAGTACATGAGCAAGGCCGGTGATCACAAGCCCTCCATGCTGATGGACATCGAGGCCACCCGCCGCACCGAGGTGGACTTCATCAACGGCAAGTTTGTCGAGTATGGGCAGCGCGCCGGGATCGACACCCCTTTCAACAGGACCATGCTCTCGCTGATCAAAGGACTGGAGTCCGGCATCGAGTCCAAAAAAATCCGGTGAGCCGTCACCGGCGGAGAAGAACGCAGCGTGCGTGTTCAGCCCGTATATGTCGGTGTCGATGTCGGCGCCTCACGAACCAAGGTGGCGGTTCTCGATGCCGTCAAAACCCTGATCGGCTACGCCGTCCAGAAATCCGGCACGGATTTCTCGGCCACCGCCGACGACTGCCTGAAGCACGCGCTCGCGATGGCCGGCGCCGTGGAGACAGATATCGTCAACGCCATCTCCACCGGCTACGGCCGGAAGAACGTCACCTATGCCCGGGGGACCCGCACGGAAATCGGCTGCCACGCGGGCGGATGCTATCACTATTTCCCGACGGCGATCACCATCATCGACATCGGCGGCCAGGACAACAAGGTCATCAAGCTCGACGAGGCCGGACGCCGGACCAGCTTCAAAATGAACCGCAAGTGTGCCGCCGGGACCGGCGCATTCCTGGAGGAGATGTCGGCCCGGCTCGATATTCCCCTGGAGCGCATGAACGATCTGGCGTCCCGTTCCACCGACATGGTCAAACTCGGGAGTTTCTGCACGGTGTTCTCGGCGACAGAGGTGCTGGAAAACATCCGCCACGGGAAAAAGATCGAAGACATCGTCAAGGGCGTCTTTTTTTCGGTCATCCGGCGGGTGCTGGAGATGGATGCCATGAGCGAAAATGTCGTCATGACCGGGGGGGTGGTCGCGCACAACCTGCACCTGGTCCGCATGATGGAGGAACTCATCGCAAAACCCATCTGGGTCCCCGAACAGCCGCAGCTGACCGGCGCCATCGGGGCAGCGATCTACGCGATGGACAACCGATCGGAAAATTAGAATTTTGAAAATGGAGGATGTGCCATGCCCGAAGAGAAGAAAACCGTCAGAAAGAAAATCGCCGCGGCGGCGGATCTGAACAATTTCATGCGCGATTATTATCTCGCGCTGGATGCCGCCGCCCAAAAGGGCTCTCCCAAGATCGCGTGGTGCACGAGCGTCGGCCCGGCGGAAATTCTGCGCGCCTTCGGTTTTCAGGTGTACTTCCCGGAGACGCATTCGGCCATGCTCGGCGCTACCCGCATGGCGACGGATTTCATTCCCGTGGCGAACGCCATGGGATACTCCCCCGACATCTGCTCCTACCTGACGGCCGACATCGGCGCCTTCCTGAAGGGGGTCACCCCCCTCGCGAAGGCGTTCAACATCAAAAGCATCCCCAAACCGGATGTTCTCGTGTTCAACACCAATCAGTGCCGGGACGTGCAGGACTGGTTCAACTGGTACAGCGCAAAGTTCAATGCCCCGGTGCTGGGCGTCCACACCTACCGCGGGGTGAGCCAGGTCACCGACAAGCACATCTACTCCATCGCCAAACAACTCGAGGCGCTGATCCCGCCGCTGGAGAAGATTGCCGGGAAGAAGTTCGAGTTGAACGACCTGAAACGGACGGTCGCCCTTTCCCGGGAGTGTTCCGAGCTTTGGAAGAAGATCCTGGACACGGCCGCGGCCAAACCCGCCCCCATCACCTTTTTCGACGGCACGACACTCATGGGGCCGGCCGTGGTGGGCCGCGGAACCCAGAAAGCCATCGATGTGTACAAGATCCTCCTGACCGAACTGGAGGAACGCATCCAAAAGGGCGAGGGCGCGGTCGAAAACGAGAAATTCCGCATCTACTGGGACGGCATGCCGGTCTGGGGCCGCCTGAGCGCGCATGCCCAGCTCTTCTCTGCACTGAACGCCAACGTGCTCGCCTCCACCTATTGCAACAGCTGGATCTTCTCGGCCCTGGACCCCGAAGACCCGTTCAACAGCATGGCCCGGGCCTATACGGAGCTTTTCATTGTGCGCTCCGACGAAGCCAAGGAGATGTACATCAAGAACATGCTGGCGTTTTTCAAGGTCGACGGCGTCATCTATCACGATGCCAAGACCTGCCCGAACAATTCCAACTGCCGTTACGGCATGCCCCAGCGCCTCGAACATCAGACGGGCATTCCGAGCCTGACCCTCAACGGCGATCTGAACGACCTGCGGATGATCTCCGACGAGCAGACCAAGACCAATGTCGAGGCCTTCATCGAGCAGTTGCAGGAGCACCGGCATTGAGCCGCGCTGGAATCGTCACGTCGCCGGATCGTCACACCGTGAAGCGAATGCGTTGCGAAGCTGCCTAAAGGAGAGTCGACCCATGTTGGATTCCTTATTCAGGCCCAGGTCGGTGGCCGTCATCGGTGCGTCCACCAAGGATCTTTCCATCGGCAATCGGGTGATCAAGAACCTGATCGATTTCGGCTTCACGGGGGCCGTATACCCCGTCAATCCCAGCGCGGACGAGGTCCGCGGCATCAAGGCCTATAAATCGATCCTGGACTGCCCGGACGACATCGATGTAGTGCACATGGTCATCCCGGCCAAGTTTGTGCCCCAGGCGGTGGAAGATTGCGGCCAGAAAGGAGTCAAACACATCATCATCAACTCCGGCGGCTTCTCGGAAACCGGCAGCGAGGGCGCGGCCATCGAAAAAGACTTCCTGGCCAGGGCCCAGCGCTACGGCATCCGTATTCTCGGACCGAACTGCCAGGGAATCATCAACAGCGACGCCGCGATCCGCGCCTACTGCAACTTCACCTTCACCAAGCCGGACCCGGGCTTCATTTCCATCGTTGCCCTGAGCGGCGGGGTCGCCGAGGTCGTTCACCAGGCGTTTGCGCAGATGGGGGTGGGCACTCGCATCTATGCTTCCAACGGGAATGCCGTCGATGTCAGCATCCCCGAGATCCTGCGCTATCTGGGGGACGACGACGGCACGCGGGTCATCGTGACCTATGTCGAAGGTCTCCGGGACCCGGCCAACTTCATGCGGACGGCCGCCGCGGTCGCGGCCCGCAAGCCGATCCTGGCGATGAAGGCCGGCCGCACCCGGGAAGGCGCCAAGGCAGCCGCCTCCCACACCGGCGGGTTGGCCAAGGAAGACATCGCTACCGATCTCATCTTCAAAAAGGCAGGTATCCTGTCCTTCCGCGACGAGGGCCACCTGATCCAGGCCGCTGCCGCCTTCGCCACCCAGCCGATCCCGAAAGGCAACCGGGTCGGCATTATCACCAACACCGGCGGGCCGGCGGTCATCGCCACCGACGTGCTGGTCGGCGCGGGCTGCACCCTGCCCCTGCTTTCGGAGACCACCCGGGCCTTCCTGAAGGCAACACTCTACCCCGAGGCCTCGGTCGGCAACCCGGTGGATGTTCTTGCCACGGGCACGGCTCAGCACTACCGGGCCTGCATGGATGTCATGATGCAGGACGACAGCTTCGACTGCGTCTTCATCAACTTCGTCACCCCCTTCTTCGTGGACAACGAAAGCATCGCCCGGGAAATCGTCGCAGTCAACCAGCAGCGCAGGAAACCCATGGTCTGCAACCTGATGACCGACAAACAGCAGTGGTCCGGAGTGGTGAACATCCTCCGGGACGGCGGGGTGCCATGCTACCCTCTGCCCGGCGAGGCGGCCCGGGCCATGGCGGCCCTGGTGCAGTACCATGTCCTCCGCAGCCGCGAGAAGGAGGCGGTTCAGCGCTTCAGCGACGTCAAGCCGGACAAGGCCCGGAAAATCGTGGACAAGGCCCGCTCCACCGGCCGCAATAGCCTGGCGGCGGCCGAAGTCTATGGCATCCTCGATGCCTACAGGATACCGGTCGCAAAGTGGAGGCTTGCCGCCACCCCGGCCGAGGCCGCCGCAGCCGCCGCGAAAATCGGCTTCCCGGTGGTCGTCAAGGCGGACGCCGCCTCCGTGGTACACAAAAGCGACATGGGCGGGGTGGCCCTCAATCTCTCCAGCGCCAGCGCCGTCAGGAACGCGGTCGCGCAGATGAGAAAAGCCATCATCGCGCCGGACCTGCGCTTCTTCGTGCAAAAATACCTTCCGGACGGACTCGAGCTCATCATGGGCGCCAAGGCGGAAGAAGGACTCGGACATGCGGTGGTGTTCGGTTTGGGCGGAATCTACGTCGAAGTCATGCAGGATGTGGTCTTCAACCTCACGCCGGTCAGCGCCACGGAGGCCCGGGAGATGCTCGCCGCCATCAAGGGCGCCCCGCTGCTGCAGGGCGTCCGCGGCCAGAAAGGGGTGGACCAGGACCGGCTCACCGGGATTCTCCAGCGACTTTCTCAACTGCTCACGGATCTTCCCGAAATCCAGGAAATGGACCTCAATCCGATCAAGGCCTTCGCGGACAAAGTGTTCGTGGTGGACGCAAGAATAAGTATAAAATGAGCTCGAAGCTGGGAGTAAAAAAGTTGCCTTTCTCAAAATTCAGGCTCACGGTTTCGGGACAGGGCCCCTTTTTTCAATCTATTCCCTCGAGCTTTGAACTTTCAGCTCCCAGCTTTTGCAGGAGGTTCCATGGCATGTTGGCTTAATTTGGGTCAGATCCTGAAGGTCAACGCGAAGAAGTTTCCGCACACCGTCGCCCTCAAGGACCACGCGCGCGGGTTCACCTATCCGGAGCTCAACCGGCGGGTGAACAAGCTGGCCCACAGCCTGCTGGCGCTTGGCCTGAAAAAAGGCGACAAGGTGGCGGTCCTGCTGGAGAACAGCATTGAAATCATCGAGGCCTATCTCGCCACCGCCAAGACCGGCATCATCATCGTGCCGATCAACTTCCGCCTCATCGGCCCGGATGTGGAATACATCGCCGACAACGCCGATGCCAAAGCGTTTATCGCCCACGACGAATTCGCGGGCACGGTGGACCCGATCCGTCCGCGGCTGACCAAGATCCCGCCCGCAAACTACATCGTCGTCGGCCGGCCCACCCCGGGCTACCGGGTTTATGAGGATTTTATTGCCGCGGCGCCCGAGAGCGAGCCCGAAGGCGAGGTCCTTCCGGAGGACACCTGGATCCTGATCTACACCTCCGGGACCACCGGCAAGCCCAAGGGGGTCGTGCGCACCCACGAGTCGCACATCGCCTTTTATCTGATCAACGCGATCGATTTCGGCTTCAACGAACACGACGTGTGCATGAATGTCATGCCGCTCTGTCATATCAACTCGACCTTCTTCACCTTCACCTTCATCTATATTGGCGGCTCGGTGGTCATCCACCCTGCCCGCTCGTTCCGGGCGAAAGAAATCCTGGAAATTGTTGCGCGCGAGAAAATCACGTTCATTTCCCTCATCCCGACCCACTACAACCTGATCCTCAGCGCACCCCCGGACGCCCGCACGCACGATCGCAGCTCCATCCGCAAGCTGCTTTGTTCTTCGGCCCCGGTGAGGAAGAGCATGAAGCTGGCCATCATGGATTTCTTTCCCGGCGTCGAGTTGTACGAAGCCTACGGTTCAACCGAAGCCGGTATCGTCACCGTGCTCAAGCCCGAATACCAGATGAAAAAACTCGGCTCCATCGGCTTCGAGTCCCTGGGCACCGAGTTCATCAAAATCCTGGATACCGAGAAAAAAGAAGTCCCGGCCGGCCAGGTGGGCGAGCTCTACTCCTGCGGCCCCATGCTGTTCAAGGAGTACTACAAACTGCCCGAAAAAACGACGGAGGCGTTTCACCGCGGTTGGTTCTCCGCCGGCGACATGGCCAAGCAGGACGAAGATGGGTTTTTCAACATCATCGACCGCAAGGACAACATGATCATCACCGGCGGGGAGCACGTCTACCCTAGCGAGGTGGAGGAAGCGGTCGGAAGCCACGAGTGCGTGTTCGACTGCGCCGCGATCGGTCTGCCGGATGACAAATGGGGCGAAAAGGTGGCGGTGGTCGTGATCACCAGACCCGGTGTTGACCAAGGCACCATCACCGAAAAAGACATCATGGAGTGCTGCCGGGAGAAACTCGCCGGATACAAGCGGCCCAAGGAAGTCATCTTCATCTCCCAGGACGAGATGCCGCGCACCCCGACCGGGAAAATACTGCACCGCAAACTGCGGGAGAAGTACAAGCAGCCGAAGATATGAGGGCCGAACGCAAGGTACCTTAACCGGCTCTCGCGGAAGCCATCCAACCCAACCCTATCCCTAATTCGGAGGTTTTACCCAATGCTGACCAAAGCATACGTCCCCTACAAAGGCTATTTCAGCTCGCCGTTTGCCCGCTGGCAGGGAAGCATGGCCAATGAGCACGCCATCGTTCTGGCTGCCGAGACCGCCAAACGCTGGCTGGCCGAAAAGAACCTGGACCCGAAGGTCTTCGATTATTTTTACCTTGGAATGACGGTGCATCAGCTCCAGGGCTTTTACGGAGGCCCCTGGGCGGCGGCCATGACCGGGGCGGCCGGAGTCCCGGGGCTCCTGGTCAGCCAGGCCTGCTCGACCTCGACCGTGGCCATCTTTTCGGCCGCCATGGGGGTGGAGTCCGGACTCTTCAGCGCGCCCTTCTGCCTGATGACCGACCGCTGCTCGAACGGCCCGCACGCGGTCTGGCCCAACCCCGGCGGCCCCGGCGCGCAGGTCATTTCCGAAAACTGGCTCATGGACAACTTCAACAAAGACCCCTGGGCCGGCCAGGCCATGATCAAGACCGCCGAAAACGTGGCCAAGGAGGAAGGCATCACGCGCAAGGAATGCGACGAGGTCTCACTGCACCGCTACCGGCAATACCAGGATGCCCTCGCCAACGACCGCGAGTTCCAGAAACGCTACATGTACCCGGTCATGATCAAGCTCTCCAAAAAGCAGACCCTCATGCTCGATGCCGATGAGGGCATCATGGAGACCACGGCCGAAGGTTTGGCCGGTCTCCGGCCGGTGCTGCCGGAAGGCGTCCACACCTTCGGCGCCCAAACCCACCCCGCGGATGGGAACTGCGGCATCATCGTTGCCGCACGGGACCAGGCCAAGAAATTAAGCGCCGATCCCTCGGTGGAAATCCAGATCGTCTCCTACGGCTACGCCCGGGTCAAACCGGCCTTCATGGCCGCCGCGGTCTACCCCGCCGCCCAGATGGCCCTGGACCGCGCGAAGATCAAGGCCAAGGACATCAAGACGATCAAGACCCACAACCCCTTTGCCGCAAACGATGTGTTCCTGGCCAGGAAGCTCGGGGTCGACGTGATGAACGGGATGAACAACTACGGCTCGTCGCTGATCTTCGGCCATCCCCAGGGGCCGACCGGGGGCCGTCTGATCATCGAGGGGATCGAAGAACTGGTGCTGAAAGGCGGTGGGTATCTCCTCTTTGCGGGCTGTGCGGCCGGCGACACTGCGGCCGCCATGGTCCTTAAGATCAGCTGACGCCGACATCGGCCGTGAGGTTTGCAAAAAGGCTGCCGGAAAATCGACCGGCAGCCTTTTTGGGTTGATTGACGGCGCGCGCGCCTGTATACTTTGCGTAGTCACGTATCGGAACCCTACCCGATCGACCTGTTTTATCCAGGAAGGACATGATGAAAATCATTGCGCTGGCTGGCGGCCTGACCGCTGTATCGCCATCCCGGATCCGGGAAATAGCCGATGTCGCCTTCGGCATGGACGGGGTCCTCAGGCTGCATTTCGGCGAGTCCAACCTGCCGACCCCGGCGTTTATCAAGGAGGCGGCGGTCCGGGCTCTGGACGAAGGATTTACCTTCTACACCGAAAACGCCGGCCTCCCCGGCCTGCGCCAGGCGATTGCCGACAAATACGCGGAGCTTCACGGCGTAAAGGTTGACCCGCGCACCGAGATCGCGGTCACGGCCTCCGGAGTCCAGGCACTGAACGTGTCCATCCGCTGCACGCTGGACCCCGGCGATGAAGCCATCGTGCTGACGCCGAACTGGCCGAACGCCTCCGCAATCGTCGGCCTGTACGGCGGCTGTGCCCGGGAGGTGCCCCTCGTCTGGCGCGAGGGCCGCTATGGCCTCGACCTGCCCGCCCTGGAAGCCGCGCATTCGGCCCGAACGCGGTTGCTGGTTTATGCCTCCCCGTCCAATCCCCTGGGGTGGGTGGCCCGGCCCGACGAGCAGGCCGCGCTGCTCGACTTCTGCCGCCGCCACGGGCTCTGGCTCCTGGCCGACGAGGTCTACGAGCGCATCTACTTTGCCGGACCGGTGGCGCCCTCCCTCCTGCGGCGGTGCTCCCGCGACGATGCCGTGATCGTAGTGCAGTCGTTCTCCAAGAGCTACTGCATGACCGGCTGGCGGTTGGGGTGGGTGGCCTCTCGGCGCGACCTGGTGCACAAGACCACTCAACTGAACGAGTTCATCGTCTCCCACGCGCCGTCCATGGTGCAGCGGGCCGGCGAAACGGCCCTGCGCGAAGGCGAGGAGTTCGTGCGCCAGATGGCCCAGAACATCGAGTGCAGGGTGCGGTCCTGCTTTGAGTCCTTGAAAGGCATTCGCGGTGTTTCGGTCGCGCCGCCGGAAGGATCGTTCTACCTGTTTGCGCGCATCGATGGGCTTGCAGATTCTTACGCCTTCGCCCTGAAGCTGTTGCGAGAAGAAAAGGTGGCCGTGGCCCCCGGCTCGGCGTTCGGCAGCGGCGGCGAGGGCGCCATCCGGATCTGCTGTGCGGCAGACGAGTCGGTCCTCGAGCCGGCCATGGCGCGGCTGCGCCGATTTCTTGAAAAGAGATGAAATGATTGATTTTCGCAACGTCCTCGGTGTATGAGTCGTTAAACCGCCAGGGCCCATGCCCTTGGTCCGATCCCAAAGCGCGTTTGGTTCTGAAAAAAAAATCGCCCCAATTCTCAACCTGCTTTTGGCTTCTGGTTCCCGCAAAGAGGCTTGAATTCATGCCCAAGGCATCAGAATCCTACAACCTGCTGATCCGGAGACCGGACCTCGCCCGGGAGTGGCACCCGACTAAAAACGGAACGTTGGGTCCGAAAGATGTCACCCCCGGCTCGCGCAAGAAGGTGTGGTGGCTCTGCGAACACGGCCACTGGTGGCTGGCCGCCGTCTCCGACAGAGCCAGGGGCATGAAGTGCACCTACTGCCGGGACCTGCAAAAGCAGGGAGAGCTGTGCATGATCGATGTAAAGCCGGAACTCTTGAAAGAGTGGCATCCCTCCAGAAACAGTGAGCTCAAGGCCAGGGAAGTAGCCTGTACCTATGGCGACAAGGTCTGGTGGCTCTGTAAAAACGGGCATGAATGGCAGGCCACCATTCGGTCCCGCTTGAAGGGAAAACCTTGCCCCTCCTGCGCGAGCTTCATTCCGAAGACGTTGGCCGTGAAGAATGTGGAAACCCGTGTGACTGCCAATCCGCAGGCCCACCCGGGGGAGCTGCCCGCCGATCCACCGCCGGGAGCCTTAAATGAGCAGGCGTCGACTGATTATGAAGGGAAAGAACTGCGGAAAAGCATACGCTATGTGCATGTTTCTACGGTGATGATCGAGTCCCCTCAAGCGGGCATCTTCGGCTATGCCCAGATCTATAATTACAGTGCGAGTGGCATGCTGATCCGCTCGGACTTTCCGATCGTCCCGGGGACCCTGATCAAAATCAACCTGAAAAAGCCGCTTTATTCCTCGACTTCAGATACGGTTGCCAGCCGGGTGGTCTGGTGCAGGCGATCTGAATTTGAAAATGAACGAGGAAAGTTTTCCCGGTATGGCATTGGAGTGCGTTTGATTTAAGCCTCAACACGTCTGGAGATTTGTCACCCCTGCTTGCCCGTAACGATTCTGATTACCACCCTGCGATTTTTGCTCCGCCCTTCAGAAGTGCTATTGGTCTCTATCGGCTTCTCAGGCCCCAACCCCGAAGCGGTAAGCCGCCGCACTTCAATACCCTGCTCAATCAAGTAGTTTTTCACTGAAGCGGCTCTTACTTCGGAAATAAACCTGTTGTAGGCAGGGTCCCCCGTGGAATCGGTATGCCCCTCGATGAAAACCTTGCTATCGGGAAAGGTCTTCAGCAAATTAGCCGTAGCCGCGAGAATGTCTTTGGCATAGATCGGAATCTCGGTCGAATTTTGAGTAAAATAAACCACGAATTCTTTCAGCCGCACACTTTCCGTTGATGGGGACTTGGCCGCAACGGTAGCTGGGGGTGCAGGTTCCTCCGCTTGGAGGGGTACACCTGGTGCTGGGTGCGAGGAGGACGGCGGGGTAATCGGCACAGCCGTAACGGTCTCAGTTCTGATTACAGCGGACGGATCAACCGGAGCCGCGGGGCTCGGCGCCGCCGCAGGCGCCGTCTGGGGTGGGCTCACCTCGCTCGACATCACACCCGGCGTCTCCTTCTTCATTTCCACGAAGCCTTCCTGGGGGGGCTTCGCTGCCGGTACTTCTTGTGATTTTGACTTCACGCCACCTCCAGACGCCAGGGGCGGAACGCGGTCTGGTTTTTCATCTGTTGGGGCTGGCGCTTTCTGCCCCTGTAGCGTTGCGGGTTCTTTGGCTTTTCCCCAGCGGGCCACTTCATCGGAAATCCGGTCTCCGGCCAAATACCATGTCAAACCCAGCAGGACTAAAAAACCGCCAAAAAAGACAACCCCTCGGCGTAAGTGGCTTTGATCTGCAGCTGGCACCGGAGAAAGGCGGGCGGCAGACTCGTTTTCCTGCAGCTTCGCCGGCGGCATGGTTTTTTCTTCGGCAGGGTCCGATCCGATGGCGACCTTCAGTTCACTGCCGCATTCTTTAATAATATTCTCATCAATTCGGTCAACTCCGCGAGAGTATCCGGACATCAAGGCGTGATCGCAAATGATATTGATGAGGCGTGGATAGCCACGGGAGTAACTATGAATTAACCGAATTGCTTCCGGGGTGAATATCGGTCGGGAGGCCCCGGCGACTTTCAGACGATGCTCAATGTACTGCCGCGTCTCGTCTGCGGTGAGAGGTGAGAGCTCATAGCTCACGGTAATGCGTTGCCGCACGGCGCGGTTTTCACTTCTGGCCAGCAAGGCTTTGAATTCCGACTGGCCCACAAAAAAGGTGTTGATCAGCACGTTGCCACCCAGATCAATGTTGGACAGCAGGCGTATTTCCTCCAACAGCGCGCTGGTCAATCGTTGGGATTCGTCGATAATCATTAACACCCGTTGATGAAAAGACGCCGCTTTGAGGACGAGCCGCTTGAACTCGATCAGAAACCCTCCCTTGTTCTCGAAGCTGCGGCCCATGTTCAGTTCGGAGGCCATGACGTTATAGAAATCCATCAGGCTCAAGCTCGGATCGGGAATGGTAACGACTATAACTTTGGCCTGAATTTCATTCTCGATGGCCCGAATAAGCGCTGTCTTGCCGGTGCCGACATCGCCGGTAATCATCAAAAATCCCTTGTTTTGCAGGATCCCGTATTTCAGTGTGGCCAGGCCTTCCCGGTGCTTTTCGCCAAGCCACAAAAACTCGGGATTGGGGCTGATATCAAAAGGCTTTTTGACCAGGTTGTAGAAAGACAGGTACATGCCGAACTCCTTTTGGAAAAATTTCGGTCCAACGACGATCCCGGATGGGTTTGCTGCGCCTCTTTTGTCCCAGAATATTCGCACCTGAAGATAAAAGTCAATTCATAAAGTCTCGTCCACTCGTCATTGAATATGATTCAATCTTCCGAGCTGAAAACTATAGAGGATTTCTGCGAAACAAACTTCGGTGTAATACAGGCTATCCATGCCACAAACGCCGTTTTGTTAATAATTGGCCTTTGGAAACTATTAAACAGTTTCAAATAATGATTGACACGGGATAAAAGCTTCGATTATATGTTGCTACCCAGGAAGCAACATTATGAGCAAGGCAATCCACAAGCAGCTCACAGGATTGGGTTTTTCTCGATACGAGATTGCCTGCTATCTGTCTCTCGTCGCACACCATCCCACCAACGGTTCCCAGATAAGTCGCCGATCAGGTATTGCGCGCTCAAAAATTTATGATGTTCTTCGCAGCTTAGAAAGCCGAGGGCTTGTCGGACAGGTAGGCAGAGGGATGTATGTGCCTCTTCCTCCTGCCGAATTGATCAAACGGCTCAGGCTGCAATTCGAAAACAAGGTGTCGCTGCTGAGTGAACAAATCAATCGTTTGACTGACCATGCTGATCACGATCACCTGTGGTTGATCAAAGGCTATTCTCAAATTATCACCAAAGCTCGAGACATGATCGCCTCTTCGCGCAAGGAGATTTACGTAAGGGTTTTCCCAGATGAGGGGCTGCAAATTGACCAAGATTTGGAGCGTGCAGAGAAGCGCGGCGTTGCTGTTCGTTACGTTTCGCTTGGTTCTACCGAATCCAATTTTAGAGTAAGAGTAATTCATCCAGAACACGAAAAACTCGAGGATCGGATCGGCGGACGGTCTATCGATTTAGTTGTCGATTTAGACGAAGCAATAACTGGTATCTTAGAAGGCAATTTCGAGGAAGAGTATAAAATCAACTGGACTCGGAACAGACAGTTTATCACAGCCAGCCGAGACAGTCTGCGCCACGACTTCTATCATTGTTTTTTTTACAAAATCCACGAACAAAACAAGCCATTGAATAAAGAAGAAAAAGGCATCTATGAGATAATCAAAAGAGAAGCTTAAGGAGGGTGTGCCCATAACTGGCGCCCAAGCGCTTGTTCGGATGCTTGTAAATTATGGTGTCAAGCATGTTTTTGGAGTTCCCGGCGACACATCACTGGCTCTTTACGACGCGCTCTACGAGGCTGAGCCAGCGGTTAAGCATATTCTTGCCAGGGATGAGAGGTCAGCGAGCTTCATGGCAGATGCCTATGCACGTTTGAGCCATCACCCAGGTGTGTGCGAGTGCCCTTCAGGAGCCGGCGCCCTTTACTCTGTGCCTGGAGTCGCAGAAGCGAATGCCTCCTCCATTCCGGTTGTTCTGCTGAGTTCAGGCATACCCCTGCGAGGCGAGGCGAAAGGAACCATCACCGAATTGGATCACCACAAGCTTTTCGAGTCGATCACTAAGTGGTCAAGCTTTCTGAAGCTTTCAGGAAAAATACCGGAGACCATTCGTCGTGCATTCAGAATAGCCACTACGGGCCGTCCCGGGGCAGTGCATATAGCCCTTCCAGCAGAAACAATGACGGGGACGGTTGATGAGGATTCAGATAATTTCCTGGTTGAGCCTGAATGCAGGACTTACCCGGCCTATCGCCCGCGGGGATACAAAGATACTCTAAAGCAATTCTCAGACTTGTTAAAAAATGCCGAAAAACCCGCCATTGTTGTTGGTGGCGGTGCAAACCATTCTCAAGCTGGAAATATGCTTCTGGAGCTGGCTGAAAAACTGGACGCCCCCATTGTAACGGCCATTTCAGGGCAGGGCATCATACCCGACGACCACCCCTTGGCCCTTGGAGTGATCGGCGACAATGGTTTCCATCCTCATGCCATGAGGACTATCGAAGAAGCCGACACTCTTCTTTACGTTGGATATTGTATGCGAGTCGGTTGCCAGCGAGCTACCACCGGTTCACTCGTGGTTGACTGCCGTCGGGCGTATCCCAAAACCCACTTGAGGAGGTTCGGTACATGAAAGTGATCGTTGTTGGCGGCGGCTGGTCCGGGTGCGCGGCAGCCCTTTCGGCATCGAAAATGGGTGCGGAGGTCCTGCTGATCGAACGCACCGACATGCTGCTGGGCACGGGGCTTGTCGGCGGCATCATGCGCAACAACGGCCGCTTCACCGCT
>JACRCN010000099.1 GCA_016219005.1 Deltaproteobacteria bacterium | reverse complement strand
GTTCTCCGTCAGCTGCCGTATAAATATCTCAAACAGCTCCCGGTCGTATGCTTCATCGATGGCGACCTCTTCATCCGGCTGTACGGCCGCTTTCTCGCAGACGGCTTCTGCGCAGCGCTTCTTTCCGCCGGCTCCGCCCCCAGCGGCGCTTTCCTCGGTCAAACGGGTGACGCGCTCGACCAGATCGTCCACCGCCGCCGCCTCCACCCCGGAACGCTGCAACTCATCAGCGAGAAGAACCATCCGGTCCTTGGCGTCCATGAGGACATCGATGATCTCGCGGGTAACCTGCCGTCGGCCTTGCCGAAGCAGATCCAGCAGATTCTCCAGCCTGTGGGTGAGGGTGGCGAACCGCTCCAAACCAACAAAATTAGCAGCCCCTTTGATGGAATGAACGGCCCGAAATACCTCATTCAGCACATCCGAATCGCCCGGCTCTGTTTCCAGCCGGAGCAAGCCGGCTTCCAGATAAGCCAAGTGCTCACCAGCCTCAACCCCGAAATCATCAAGCAGGGATACATCCATCATAACGGTCTCCTTACATCTGCGGATGAGCTTTGCTTACAAGCTTTTCGTTCATGATCTGCACGTGATAGAAGTCAAAGGCTTTCACCATGGCCCGCATGTCTTGGATGTCCTGTCTGACGAAATCGAAATCCTTCCGGATTTCGGGAGCCAACCGGTTTCCGGCGCAGTCGCATCCGAGGGCGGTCGAGATGCGGTTCAGCAGCGCGATGTCCTGGCTGGTATGGTTCCAGACATGCAACAGCATCTCCTGAAGATCCGTGGCCATGTCGTTGACCATATCCCCGACCATTCCGATGTCCTTCAGATCTCCCACCCGGGCCGGTTCATCCAGTTGTCCATGGCTCATTCGATAAACGGCCCGGCCCAACTCTTTCAGCGGCTTAATGACGCGGTAGAGCAAATACATCATGGCGATGACGATCCCCGCCGACAGGATGGCACCGGCCGCCATTAAGCCGTTGCGCAAAGAGGTCGGCAATTGCACCGCCACCCGTGCGCCCTCAGGGTCTTTAAGACCATGAGCGGCTTGCATTTCCCCGCGCGCAGCTCCCGGGATGGCAGCGTCCGCAAACCCCATAGGCCCGTTGTGGTCCGGGTCGGACCGCGATTGGGCGGTAGTCGCCAGAATAAAACTTCCGGATCCGGTCAGAATCACCAGAATCAAGAAAGAGCCATAAACAACGATCCTTCTCTGCAAAGTCGCGACGCATGCTTCCCAGCGTGGGTTCCGATTCGGATGCGGCGCTGTCTTCGGTGGATGCGGTCTGTCGATCTGTGGCCTCGCTTGTCGCAGCAGTCCGTGCTCCATCTTAGTCGTCCGTCTCAAGGATTGTTGATCATGTCCATCAGTTCTCTCGATTGATGCTTGTTCACGTATCCAACGGCCCCCAGACGCTGGGCGTCTTGGCCGTAACGATCCACATCGAGGTTCGAGAGAAAGATGATCTGGGCAGCATCGTCAAACCGCAGGATCTCTTTCGCTGCGGCAAAACCGTCCATGTCCCGCATGGTGATATCCATGGTCACCAGGTCCGGTCTCAAAGACTTGTAAAGCTGCACGGCTTCCAATCCGTTTTTTGCTTCGCCCACAACGACATGCCCGCCGGGTCCCACCATTTTAGTGATCAATTTTCTCATCATGGCCGAATCATCGACGACCAATATGCGCTTGCTCATCGGATGTCTCCTTGCGATCGATTCTTCATTTGCCCCCGTGACGACTCAAAGGCCTCGACGGCCGAAGCCCCCCTCGTTTCCACCCGGCCCCGCCGGCCCCGCGGGGCAATGTCATCCTGCACTTTTACGACGCTTGAGCGAAATGCATCTGCTTGAGCTTCTTGATTTCATCCACCATCAGGAGGCGGCTGAAATCCAGAATGATCAATAGTTTCTGGTCGATCTCGCACACGCCGCGGATATACTGGGTCTCCAGCCCGGCCACGACGATGTCCGGGGGGGGTTCGATTCTTGATTCCTGGATCTTGAGAACCTCGGTAACGGAGTCGACGATAAAGCCGGTGACGCGGCCGTCGATGTCCAGAATCAGAATCCAGCTGCCCTTGAGGGCGGCTTCCGCTGTATAGAACCCGATCCGCTTCCGCAGCTCGATCACCGGAATGATGCTTCCGCGCAGGTTGATGACCCCTTCGACAAAATCCAGCGAATTGGGTACGGCCGTGATCGGAGCCGCCCGGATGATCTCCTGAACCATCAGGATGTCCACCCCGAAGAGCTCTTTGCCGATCCTGAATCCTACGAGCTGCATGAGTTTTTCCCTGTTGGCTGCTTCCTCGATTCTCGCATCATATCTTCCAGGCATGATCCAAGCCTCCTTGTTTTTCTCATTGCTCCCGCCGGTTCCTATCCGGCGACCCGTCGACCGGTCTCCTTTTGCGCTTTGTCCGGGTAGATGAGTTCTACCGTATCGGCATAGGCCGGCAGGCGATCGTCTGGCCCGTTTCCCTGAACGTCAATCCTGAACTGTTCCACCTGCGTGATGAGGCCTTTGGAGACCTTGGCGAGATCGCCGGTGATGGCCAGCACCGTTCCGGCTCGCTCGGCCGTTTGCCGGGCACCCTGAGCCTGGGTTTCGGCGATCGCCTGCACGTTTTTGGAACGTTGGGCCTGCAGACCGGTCAGGGTCTGCATCTTTGCCGTGCGTTCGACGACGGACTGCATCTCCTGGTTGATGCTGTGGGCTCCCTGGTTGGCGTTGCCCACGAGTTCCGTTATGATTTTGGCCTGTTCGATCAGCGAGGCGAGCGCCTTCTGGGCCGCTTCGCGTCGGGGGAACTGCTCGCCGGCCATCGTGCCGATGTCCTTGGCAAAGGCATTCAGCGCGCTCATCAGATCGCTCACCTCATGCGTTCGGGATGCCAGCATCCCCGAGGTATTGGTAATTTCTTCAATTGCCTGCATGTTGACCTTGCCGCCTTCGGCAATTTTCCGAAGGGCCGATTGGAGCTCGTCCGTCAGAGAGGTTCCGTCTTTGACGCGCTGGGTGGAGTCTTTGATCAGTTTGGTGATTTCCTTGGCTGCCTCGGATGAGCGCTGAGCCAGCTTGCCCACTTCGTCGGCTACCACCGCAAAACCCTTGCCGTGTTCGCCGGCCCGCGCCGCCTCGATAGCGGCGTTGAGCGCCAGCAGGTTGGTTTGTTCGGCTATTTCGGTAATCACGCCGATGATCTCGGAAATCTGCTCGGAGGACTGGGCAATGGCCCGCATGCCTTCGACCGTATCCTTAACGGAGTGAGCCCCATCGTCCACGGCTCGCAGCGCCGCCAAGCCATGTTCCGAAGCGCGGGCGGTCGCCTGGTTCATGTCCTGCACCGACTGCTGCATGCGTGTGATCGCATCGGTGACTTTTACGACGGCCTCGCCCTGCTGGGCGGCTGTCGCCACGACTTTTCCGCCGGTCTCGCCCATGAGCGCCACACGCTCGTTGGCTTCCTGCACCGCGTCGGTCTGCTTCTGGGTGGATTGGGCCACGGACTCCATCGCATTCAAGAGCTCCGCAATGGTCTTGGCGGACGATTCAGCGGCCTCCTTCTGACTCAGCGAGGCTTGGGCGACCTCCCCGGCCGTGGCTCCCATCTCTTTCAGGACCCGGGTGACCTCCTCCACGTTCTTTAATTCAGCCTCGGCTCTTTCCTTGTTGGCTTGCGCGCGTTTGGACATGTCTTGCGACTTGTCATCCACCTGGCCGGCAGAATCAAAGACCAGTCTGAAGGAGTCGCGCAATTCACGCAGCAGCTTGTTGAATTCACCCGCCATGGTGGTAACTTCATATGCGCCCCCTGCCGGAACCTTGAGCGTGAAATCCCGCTCGGTGGCGACCCGGCGAATGGTATCCGCAATTTTGACGATCGGCTGGGACAGGGCGCGGGAGGTAAAGTACCAGATCAGCGCGGCGATCCCGATGGCCGACATCGTCAACGCCATCATGAACCAGTTGGTGCGATCACTCAGTTCCACGATTTTCTGGGTACCCTCCAGGATTTCCTCTTCATAGGAGCCGGCACCGATGATCCAGTCCCAGGGAGCGTAATACTGGAACCGCGCTACCTTCATCCGCGGTCTCGGTTCGCCGGGATTCTGCCAGGGGTAATACTGCTCGGCAAATTCGTTCGGTTTGAGTTTCAACCCCTTCTGGACGATTTCCGCGCCGAAGTGCCTGCCGTCTTGGTCTTTGGCTTCCAAAACCGACTCGCCGTCACGTGCGCCTGCGGCCGAGACGACATACCGGCCTTGGCCGTCCACGACCCACACGTATCCCGTCTTGGCTATCTTGATGTCGATGAGCCCTTGACGGAGGGATTTTGTATGAACCCCGCCCAGGGGAATACCGACATACAGCATGCCGCCGACGCTGTTATCCTTGCTGAGGATCGGTTGATAGGCCGTGACATGGGTCCCGGTAACGACGAAGGCCGCACCCCGGTAGGTCTGATTCTTCAACACAGCGGAAATGACCGGGTTGGGTTTTCCGTCCGGGTTAAGGGCCGCAATGTAGGTGCCGACCGCGCGGGTCCCGTCCTTGTTCAGCACGTTGGTTGCTACACGGAGCATATCCCCCTCAGGGTTCATGCGCTGAAAAACCGTGCAGGTGACATCGGTCAATTTTCGAATCTCATCCACCAACACCACCGGTTTCTGCGCTTCCTTGGTTTGCCCGAGCCAGGTCTTGCCGATCAACATCTTGGGCAACGTCACCGCGACCGACCGCTGGGTGAGCTGGTTGGCGGCCGTCCAATTGACCACCTCGTCGCTGGTGGTGAATCCACCCTCGCGCCTGGCAAAGTCCAAGGCGAGGTTGAGGGATTGCTGCAGCTGTCTCTCAATAGCCTCGTTCTGTGCCACACACATCTGGCTGACGCCCTCGATGATGTGGTCCAGGTCCGCATACGACAACCGGGTGGTCTCATCCCGGGATATCTTCAAAGCGGTGCGGTTTTGCAGGTAAGCCGTAATACCGAGAGCGAGCAGTGGGATCATGGTCAAGGTGATACCGATGATCATCAATCTGGGTCCGAGTTTCATTTTCTTAAACATGGTTGTCTTCCTCCTGACATGTCATTGAGATGCGTTCACGCGTTGGTCGGACTCTCGCTGTTGCGTTGGAAAATCTTATGGATGGCGGATGCCATGGCTGCATCGGAGGCAATTTCTCCGGTCGGGTGTTCTTCCAACACCTGGCGTGCCGCCTGTTTATGTAGACAAGTGGCCGGATCTTGAACTAGAAGCCGGCCCCCGCTCCGCAGGATTTCTCCGGCCCCCTCGGCCCCGTCCCGGCCCGACCCTGTCAAAACAACGCCCAGAGCCTGATGCCCGAAGCTTTCGGCGGCGGAAAACATCAGCATGTTGATGGAGCCCCTGTGAGCAAAGGGCGACGGGTTGACCCGGATGACATGGCTGCCGGCTTTCGGCTGAATCGTCACATATTCACCCCCATGGACGATGTAGCAAATCCCTCCTTCGATCGGCAGGCCATCGACGGCTCGCCGGACGCGAATCGCACTGCACTGCTGCAAGTACGCGACAAAAGGATCGATGTAGGGCGCATCTGCATGCAGGATGACGAATACCGCCGCCGGCAGATCCGGTTGGAGTCTGGGAATGATTTTCAACAGGGCCCCGTAGCCGCCTTCCGCGGCACCCATGGCCACAGCCGCGCGGCAGCAAACCCGGGCAGCCGGATGATCCTGAAGGGATTTGGGCCGGATGCGGGCGTATGTCAGGCATCCCGTCTCCACTTGAGCGGCGAAGACCACTTTATTGGCTATCTCCTCTTCCTTTCCCTCCAGGCCCTGCCCGTCCAGTTGGGATGGTTTGGCGATGAAGTCTACCGCTCCATACTTCAGCGCATCAAAGGTCACGGTGGCCCCTTCGGCGGTGAGCGCGCTGAACATCACGGTGGGCCTTGGGGCAGCAATCATCAGGTGCTTCAGGGTGGTGAGGCCGTCCATCACGGGCATATTGACGTCCAGGGTGACGACGTCCGGGTTGATCTGCGGGATCATTTCCAGAGCCTCTCGGCCGTGGCGGGCTTCACTCACCACCTGCACCCGGTCGTCGGCCGCCAGTATACCCGCGATGGCTTGTCGCATCAGCCGCGAGTCATCCACAATCATCAGCTTGTACGGATCTCGTTTCATCGTTTCTCCACCGGTCCGAGCCCGACCGGTCTGAAGCTCTTGAAGCGGTGCAGGACGTCCGCGACCGGCTACTGCAGATATTTATCGACCCTCTCCAACAATTTCCCGGGGTCGAACGGCTTGGTCAAGTAAGCGTTGCAGCCGGAGAGCTTGCCTTTAAGGACATCCCGGAAGGAATCCTTTCCCGTCAACATGATCACCGGGATATGTTTGAGTGCGTCGCTCCTTTTTATCATCGCAAGTATCTGATAGCCGTCGATTCCCGGCAGGACCACATCCAGCAGGGCCAAATCGGGGGCATCCTCCTGCAGCCTGCTGATCGCTTCGTCCCCGTTCCTGGCCTCGATGATCTCGTAGCCTTTTCCGGAAAGCGTCATGGCAACCACCTTGCGGCTGATCAAGCTATCATCCACGACAAGAATTTTCTTCTTCTGGGGCGCCGGGCGGCTGACGGCGACCGGATCATGGGAGTTGACGTCGGATCGACCCCTCTCGGAGCATATCGTAAGCCTGTCGGCAACATGGGTACGCAGCAAGCGCAATTGATCTTTGAAAAAGCTGCTGTCCGGCTCCAATTGGTCCGCTTTTGACAACTGCCCAAGGGCTTCATTCCAGCATTCCAGATGAAAGTAGGCGATGCCGAGGTAGTAATGCACCTGAGGACTGCTTTCTCTTTGCAGAACCACCCGGTACCGCTCGACCGCGTGATCTAAAATGTCGCGCCTCACCGATGGCGCGTCAGGGGAATTAGCGTTCCCGATGGCCGGATTGGCGTTGCAGTAATGGCACACCGCGGCCGTCGCCAGCAGCGGTGACCAGCAAAACGGGCAGCGCCAGACCTGATCGGTGCCAAGGCAGGATTTGGCGGCCTTCAGTTTTGCAAACTCTTCCGCAAGTTCTCGATCCTTGGGGCGGATGCGGGCTGCATTGCAGAGGGACAAGTCAATCGCTGCAAGACTGCCAATGACGCGGGAATACCACAGCCAGCCATCGAAAGAATCGGGTCTGACTTTTAAATGTCGAATCAGCGCCTCTTTTGCCTCGCGGAAATGACGACCCTCAGCCAGCCGTATGGCTGCCGCCAGAAGATCGTCTTCGTCCGTCTTTTCTGCGGATAGAGCGCATACCCCGGAGGCATTGAAATGCACGCCCTCATCCAGCTGATTGAGCACCTCGATGATGGTCCAGGCCAGATCGTTAAAATCGAAGGGCTTGCGGATCGAACGGAGGATCATCTGCAGGGGCTTTCCCGACTCTGCCGGCGAATCGATTTCGCCGGTTACGATGATGCCGGGGACCTTCAGGCGGTTTTCTTCCAAGCTTGACATGAGGTCGCTTCCGGGGAAATGCAACGCCGCAGGCTCGGCCACCAGGACGGATACCTGTTCACACCTCAGTATTTCGAGGGCAGCCCCCCGGTTCTTGACAGTTTTGACATTGAATTGCCCTTGATATTTTCGCAGCCCCTCGCCAAGGCAATCCAAAAAGGCTTCGTCGCTGTCGATGACAAGCACCTTATCCATCGATTACAACTTGACGGCCGGGTTGAATGCCGCTTTTGCTTCATCCTTGCGCCGCATGCCTTCCATAATGAGGCCGATCAATTTGCCGTGAATCCGTCGCGTGATTCCACCGGAAGGCAGGTTCTTGAGCTGAATCGTCGCGCGATCCATGGCCATCACCGCATAAACTGCAGCTTCCCCGCTCAGTTCGCCAAGACGCGCGTCATAGACCTCACCGTCCCGGAAATAGAGAATTCCTTCGCGCCCGTCGGGCGATGCAACGAGCATGAGACACGTCTTTTCTTCTACCCCGATGAGTTGCATGAAGCTCGCCGCAGAAATTCCGAGAACCTTTCCTCCCGGAGCGTTAGGATCGAGCAGATGGATGACGGCCTGTGCGAGCTCCTCAATGGGAAAAGGTTTGCGGAAAAATCGAATGGAGTATTTTGACAACGCGGCTTCCATTTCCGGAGTCGCACTGCCGGACATGGCGATGCAGGGAAGCTCGGGGTAGTTTTCATGGATGTAAGCCAATAGGGCCAGGCCATCCAGCTTCGGCATCTGGATATCGGTTACGACTAGCGAAATTTTCTTTTTCTGCAGTATGCGGATGGCTTCTTCGCCGTTGCTGGCAAGAATGGCTACAAACTTATCCCCGTACTGCTGCAGGCGGGTTTGAAGAAACCGTTGAAACATCAGGCTGTCTTCAACCATCAGAATCCTATGCATCCCAGTTTGCTCCGCGCAGTAGACCAGCAGTTGAAAGCTGAAAAGCCTGAGCACAGAGCTAATATCCGCCCGTTTTAGACTTACTTTAATAGTATTTTGGCGTTCTCTCTGTTTTAACTTTAATTTCAGTCTATTACTAAGGCGGGTCAACCGTGCTACGTTTCGTTCTGGAACTGCTTAAGGATAGATTTGAGTTGCAGGGGGCTGTCCAACACGAAGGATGGCGCGTTCTGTGCGCAGGCCATGCAGGAAGGGATCACCCGGTACGGTTGTCCGGAGATCTTCAACGCGGACCTGGGCAGCCGGTTTACCGCGGAAGGGTTCACGGAATGCTTTCGTTCACGCAACACTGCCATCCGCGTAGAAAATATCTTTATTTGAGCAAATGGGTTTGCCCTGTTCGAATCGCGTCGATCATCAATTTCCCGGCTACTTTTAGTTTTCCAAACCTCCCCTTCTTATTGGACATGATAATGTCATGAAGATCGTCTCTTGTTCGTGGCGGTCTTACTTCTTTAGGCTTTTTTTGAAGGGAGATGGCTTTCCGGGGGCAGGTAGGAACACATAAACCGCATCCGATGCAACGGTTCAAGTCCACCGAGATTTTCTGCTTCTGCCCGGATACCCTTGCCGCTCCGACGTGACAACGCTTTTCGCAATTGCCACATCCGTTGCATGCATCCATATCTGCTGCCGCATAATAATTGGAAGCCCAAAAATCAACGGGCTTAGGCAAGCCCTTATGCATGCTGAGCATTCCGCAGCAGCATCCGCAACATGAACAAATGAACTCGGCCTTTTCCGTATTGGATGGTTGCAGAACCAACCCTTGCTTTTGATTTTCATCAAGGATCGACAGGGACTCATCCAGGGTAATTTCCCTGCCGATACCGTTTCGCAGGACCGCTTGTGCCAAGCTGCCGCTACCAAAGCAGGTTTCCTTTCGATTTGTAACTTGACAGGCCCCGCCATCCAAAGCCTTTTTCTTCCGGCATATGCATTCGAAGATGGCAAAAGGAGCTTCCGCCTGATGCAATAGCATTGTCACTTCATCGAAGGTACTTATATGATGTTGCGGTTGGATGCTCTTGGCGACTGGAATGGTACGCATCTGCGGGAGTTTCGTACTGATAAATTCTATCCCGAACTTTTTGTCGGATGTGTAGTCATCAAAATCCTTTAGAAATCCTTGGGTAAGCTTGTCGAGCTGAAATTCGTACATCCCAACCACCAGGGGGGCATTGCAATAAAGCCTCTTGCCATCCTTTATTTTTAGTTCAATCCCGCCTTTTTTTTCGATACCGCAGAGGATCTCTGCTAGTCTTTCTGGGGATTCAACCAAATGTCCGGCTCTTTCAAATACCATTTCGATTGGTTCAAACTTGTAAGTCAAACATGTAGCGATCTCAGCCTCATTGGGTGAGAAAATGTGTTTCAGAATCCTTAGCTCAGCTCCTGATTTTGTAGCTGGAAATCCTATTGCCTGACGGTCTAGATGGCGCTGCAGATCGATATAGACCTTTTCATTCTTCTCCACATTACACTCCATCTTTGAGTACTACGGGCCAATGACCGCTATCTCGCTATAGCCCGGGTGTTGAAAAACTGCGCCTGAAGCCTTGAACCGGCGTTGAGCAACACTTCTTTCGCCAGCCATGCGACTTTCATCCCTTGTTGAGGATCAAGCGACCCCCATATGAATCATTACCTGATGCACATCCATGGTTGGCCCGTTTCGCCGCTCAGCTTGACCGGCGATGTGGCGGCCTCTCCGACAACGGTTGTCCATGAAGAATATCTCCGGCGCGCAATATACCGATAATCCCTACCATGACCCCAAAAACATTTAATGCAGTATAGGCGTTATCCTTAATTTTAGCATTGAGCAGCATGTCGGATGATATCGCAGACCCTGCCAACGTTGCAATAGTCAATAGAAACACAACGAATTCTGAGGAGATGCAAGGTTTGGCTTCCGCATTCCAATCTGTGGTGCCGAAACCTTGAAGCGCAGGACGAAACTTCAATTGGTACCGGCTTGTGCGGGGTGGGAAGGGGTGCGTTTCGCCGGCTCCGCTCAGACGACCGGCGGCGGGGGCTCGATCCGATGGTCCCGGTGCAGCGTCCGGAAGACCCCCACGACCTGCGGGTCGAACTGGGTACCGGCGCCCCCTTCGATGATGTCGAGAATCAGGTCTTGTTCCATCCGCTTGCGGTAGGCCCGGTCAGATGCCATGGCGTCGTAGGCATCGGCAACCGAAAGGATGCGGGCCAGAAACGGTATTTCCTCCTGCCGCAGCCCATCGGGGTAGCCGGTACCGTCGTAGCGCTCGTGGTGGCTGCGGATGATCCACCGCTCGCGGTCCCACAGGCCGAGCTGACTGAGCATGTTCGCACCGATGACCGGGTGCTCCTTGATTTTTTCGAACTCCTCGGCGGACAGCCGGCCGGGTTTGAGGAGGATGTCGTCCCGGATGCCGATCTTGCCGATGTCATGCAGCGGCCCGGCGAAATGCAGCACGTTCAGATCCTCCGACGAGCACCCCAGCTCGCGGCCGAGGATGAGAGCGATCTCGGTGACCCGCGTGGAATGCTGCCGCGTGTAAAGGTCCCGGGCTTCGAGCGCATTCACGAACCCGTAGAGAGTCGCGAACAGGTTCTCGTAGATGTTTTCGTAGACGGCCAGGGTCTCGATGGCACTGGCCGCACTTTGCGTGGTGAAAGACAGATAGAAGAGGTCCTTCTCTGTGAACGCCGGCCCACCGTTCGTCTTCGCCGCCGTCAGCACGCCGAACACCTTGTCGCGGATCTTCACGGGGACGGCCATCAGGGAGCGCACACCCGGGGGCAGGCAGCACGCGCCTTCCGTGCCGGCCACCAGGAGCGGGAGGCCGTCCGCGTGAACGTTCATTACGAGTTCGTGCAGGGCACCGGCCTCCCCGGCGTCCGCGTCGGCCGACGCGAATTGCCGAACGCTCTCCGGTTGGCAGCCGGCCGCGGCCAATTGGTGGGGCCCGCCGGCGGACGGGTCGATCACGAAGAACCGGGAGTGCTCGGCCTTCACCACGTCCACGGCGGTGTCGACGACCCGCTGGAAGACATGGCTGGTGGAGCCCGTGGCCGCAAAGCTTCGCATGATCCGGTTCAGGGTATCGAGCTCCTCGATCTTGGCCAGCAACTCGCGGTTGAGCGTCTCCAGGCGCTCCTTGCCCTGGACCTCCTGCTTCAGCAGAAGGTTTTCCACAAACATGGCCTGCTGGCGCAGCACCCGTTGGAAGCTCAGCTCCATCTGCTTGAGATCGACGGGTTTGATCAGGAAGTCCACGACGCCGTTTTTCAGGGTGCGGATGGAGTTTTCCAACGAAGGGTGACCCGTCATGACGATGACGGGCAGCGTGTTGTCCGTCAGGTGGATGCGTTCGGCGAGCTCGAGCCCGTTCATCTCGGGCATGTTGATGTCGGTGAAACAACAATCGACCTTATCCTGCCCGAGGATCGCGAGGGCTTGCGCGCCGTTTGCCGCCGTGAGAACCCGATAGCCCCGGCGGCTGAAATACTCGCGGACGACGTTCAGGATGCTTTCCTCGTCATCGACGACCAGAAGTGTCTCGCGTTTCGCTGTGTTCATGCCGCTACAAGATTATAGCTGCCCGGAAGCCGGCGCTGCGGGATCGACAAGAAATCCGCTTCCCCGGCAACGGACATCTGCCGGAATCGGTTGTCGATCGCATGACCGGTTTCATCGGAGTTGGAGTTAACAATTAAGGAATACCCCCGCAGATTCGGAATGCAACCCGCACGTGTGCCATGGCAGGTTCCATCGTGAATGGTATCGGCCATCCTCGAAGAAAACTTTAGCAGGGCGGCGAAAAACCTCGCCTAAGGCCAGGATCCGGCGTTGTGCGGCTTTTGTAAATGCCCGCATAATGGAAGCTCGAAGCTCGAAGCGGAACCTTTTGGAAAAACCACTTGACGCTCCTCGCCAAAGCCCGTTAAAAATGATGGTTTCACAGAAAAACGGTTTTCGACGATGGTGAAAGCGAGCTTGGACCGTGAATCATTGCGCACCCGACGACAGCACCCCGCTGCGGATCTGCATGCTGAGCTACCGCAGCAACCCGCACTGCGGCGGCCAGGGGGTGTATGTCAAGAACCTGAGCCGGGCGCTGCGGGATCTCGGCCACGCCGTCACCGTGGTCGCCGGGCCGCCGGACCCCGGTCTGGACGAAGGCATCCGCCACATTCCGCTCCATGGTCTCGACCTGTACGACCCGGCCGATCCCTTCCGCATGCCCACCCTGCGCGAGCTCGCCGACCCGGTCAATTTCATGGAATGGGTGGGGGTCTGCACCATGGGATTTCCCGAGCCCTTCACATTCGGTCTGCGCGCGCTCCGGTTCCTGAAGCATCGGACGGCGGACTTTGACGTCCTGCACGACAACCAGAGCCTTTCCTACGGGGTGTGGTCCCTCAGTCGCCGCATGCCGACCCTCGCCACGATCCACCACCCCGTCACCATCGACCGCCGCGCGGCCGTGCGCGCCGAAACCACCTTCTGGAGAAAGCTCAAGCAGCGGCGCTGGTACTCGTTCATCGGCATGCAGAAACGGGTGGCGCGCTCGCTCGCCCCGATCATCACCGTATCCGAGTGTTCCCGCAGGGATATTCGCCGGGAATTCGGCGTCCCTGCCGGACGCCTGCGCGTGGTGCCGAACGGGATCGACACCGATTTGTTCCGGCCGGTCCCGGGTATCGACCGGGAGCCCGGCCGCATCATCGTAACCAACAGCGCGGACATGCCCCTCAAGGGTCTCACGCACCTCCTGCATGCCGTGGCACACATCCTGCGCAGCCGAAACCACATCCGGCTGGTGGTGATCGGCACCCCGCGCGAAGATGGCGCGGTGGACCCGCTCGTGCGCGCGCTCGGCATCGGCCGGCGCATCGAGTTCACCGGCCGGATCAGCGCCGCGGAATTCGTACGGCAATACGCGCGAGCCAGCCTGGCGGTGATTCCCTCAATCTATGAAGGTTTCGGGTTGCCGGCCGGAGAGGCGATGGCCTGTGCCGTCCCGGTGGTGAGCACCACCGGCGGCGCCCTGCCCGAAGTGGTGGGCGATGCAGGCCGGCTGGTCCCGCCGGCCGATCCCCACGCCTTGGCGCGTGCGATCCGCGAGCTGCTGGACAACCCGAACACCGCGCGGGAACTGGGCCAGGCCGGGTTCCAACGGGTGCGCCGGCATTTCACCTGGCGCCGGGCGGCCGAGCAAACCGTGTCCGTGTATCGGGAGGCTGTCGGTGGTTACCGTCGACTTTGGCCGTCTTGACCTCACGCCCGGCAGCCGGGTGCTGGACATCGGCTGCGGCAACGGCCGCCACGTCGCCGCCGCCTATCGACGACCCCGGACGAGGGTGGTCGGCGTAGACCTGGTCTTCCAGGAGCTGGTAACGGCGAAAGACCGGCTCGAACTTCACGACCGCCTGGGCGAGCACGGTGGCGGGCAGTGGTCGGTGTGCCAGGCCGACGGGTTACATCTGCCGTTTGGCGCCGAGCGGTTTGATCTCGTCGTCTGCTCGGAGGTGCTCGAACACGTGCCCGACCCCGGGCAAGCCGTCGCCGAAGCCGCCCGCGTCCTGAAATCGGGCGGTCATCTCGTCGTCAGCGTGCCGCGCCGCTGGCCCGAACGCATCTGTTGGGCGCTCTCGCGGGAGTATGCCACCACCGAGGGCGGGCATGTCCGAATATTCCGCAGGACCGAACTGGTGGCCCTCCTCGAACATGGAGGCCTCACGGCCGGGTGCGTGCACTACGCCCATAGTCTGCACGCTCCGTTCTGGTGGCTGAAATGCCTGATCGGTTTGAAACGGGAAAATGCCTGGCCCGTCCGGCTCTACCACCGCTTTCTCGCCTGGGACATCCTGCGCAAGCCGCGGCTGACACGGTTTTTGGAACGACTGCTCAATCCGGTGCTCGGGAAGAGTCTGGTGGTTTATCTGCGGAAAAATCGCAGGGTGTCAGCGCACCCGTTGGAGAATCCCGAGGGACCTCACAAAAGAGAGTCCCTCGAACAGGCCCGTGCCAAGGGCCAAGCGGCAGACCTCGTACGGCGCCTGGCCTCCCTGAGCGGGGTCCGAGAAGATATCGTGGAAAATGAGAAGGCCGCCGGGCATCACGTGCGGTGACCAGCTGCGGTAATCGGTGAGCACCGTGTCATAGGCGTGGCCGCCGTCGATGAAGACAAGGGATAGCGGTGTAGCCCAGGCCCGCGCGGCGAGAGCCGACCGGCAGGCGACGGGAACCACCGTGTCTTCGAGCCCGGCGCGGACCATGGTATTGCGGAAGCATCGAAAGGTGTCGATACGGCCCGCAACGGGATCGAAGAGTTCCGGGTCGAAGTACTCCTGTCCGGGCTGCTGCTCCTCGGAGCCATGATGGTGATCGACCGAGAAAAGAACCTGCCCGGCCTCCCGGCAGGCCGTGCCCAGACAAATCGTCGACTTGCCGCAGTAGCTGCCGATTTCGAGGCACGGCCCCAGACGCGCCGCATCGAGGGCCACTCGATGGAGGTGCTCACCCTCTTCGTCCGCCAGGAAGCCTTTGGTGCGCCGGATGAGATCGATGTTCAGTGGCATAATAGCGCTCGAAGGGAAAACATATATCACCTGAGTTGAGCGATTCTGTCGATTTACATCGAGGCCCGATGGAGGCTTGCGTCCGCGGGGGCCGCCGCAAGAGACTCCCAGGCTTCGCCGACGCCCCCGTGGTTTCGATAACTTCCTTACCGGCAGCGGCGGCCGTCTCTGTCGTGGGGCGCTGTCTTCCGGGGCTTTCTGGTAATATCTGAGCGGTTGTTGCTGCCGCTGAGATGGTCGGCGAAAAGATTGCGGCGGCCCCCGCGGACGCAAGCCCCCATCGGCTCCTTTCGCAAAAAACCAAAATAAGAATCGCCCGATTCAGGTATCAGCTGCCCTTGCTTCCAGCTTCGAGCTTCGCGCCTCGAGTTTTGTTGGATGCCGGATCCTGCCTCTCAAAGCTGCTGACCAGTACCTCTCGGAGCTTGACGCCGTCCGAGGGTCCCACGACGCCCTCCCGCTCCATCTTCTCGATGATGCGCGCCGCACGGTTGTAACCGATACGCAGGTGGCGCTGGACCATGGAGATGGAGGCCTGGCGGGTGCGCACGACAAGCTCGACGGCGTCGTCGTAGCGTTCGTCGTAATCGTCATCGCCGTTGGCCCCCGGGGCTTCCGCCGGCTGGGCCTCGGTGACCCGCTGGTCATAGGCGGGCATTTCCTGCAGCTTCAGGAATTCGATGATCTGGCTGAGCTCACCCTCGGAGATATAGGCGCCGTGGATGCGCTGGAGTTTCCCGGTGCCGGGCGGCATGAACAGCATGTCTCCGCTGCCGAGCAGGCTTTCGGCGCCGTTGGCGTCGATGATGGTCCGGGAGTCGGTCTTGGAAGAAACCTGGAAGCTGAGCCGGGTGGGAAAGTTGGCCTTGATGATACCGGTGAGCACATCCACCGAGGGCCGCTGGGTGGCCAGGATCAGATGGATTCCGGCGGCCCGCGCCATCTGGGCCAGCCGCGTGAGCGCCACCTCCACGTCCCGGGAGGCAAGCATCATCAGGTCGGCAAGCTCGTCGATGATGATCACGACGTAAGGCAGCTTCTCGGCGCTCTTGCCGGCGGCCGGTTTCTCGGTTTCCATCTTCTGGTTGTACTGCTTGATGTTGCGGGCTTTCTTCTCGGAGAGCAACTCGTAGCGCCGCTCCATTTCCCGCACCGCCCAGTACAGCGCGTTGGTGGCCTTCTTGGAGTCGGTCACCACCGGTGTGATCAGGTGCGGTATGCCGTCGTAGTTCGACAGTTCGATGCGCTTGGGGTCGACCATGATGAGCTTCACCTCCTCCGGCCGCGCCTTGTAAAGGAGGCTGCAGATCATGGCGTTCAGGGCCACACTCTTGCCGCTGCCGGTGGCACCCGCAATCAGCAGGTGCGGCATCTTGTCGAGTTCGGCCACCACCGGGTTGCCGACGATGTCCTTACCGAGGCAGATGGTGAGCCTGGACTTGGACTTCTCGAAGGCGCTGGTGGCCACGACGTCCTTGAATCGGACGACCTCCCGCACGGTGTTCGGCACCTCGATGCCGATGACCGCCTTGCCCGGGATCGGAGCCACGATCCGGATGCTCGTGGCGCGCAGTGCAAGCGACAGGTCGTCGGAGAGGCTGGCGACCTTGTTGATCTTCACCCCCGGCGCCGGCTCGTATTCGAACGTGGTGATCACGGGCCCGGGGGAGACGGCCACCACTTTGCCGTTGACACCGAAGTCCTCCAGCTTCTTCTCAAGCAGCTTCGACTGCATCCGCAGGCTCTCGCTGTCCAGTGAGGCCGGCTTGGCCTCCGGGTCCTCCAGCAGGCTGAAGGGCGGCAACTGGAACCTCTTCCCGGTCTGCATGAAATCGAACACCTCCTGCTTGGGCGGTGGAACGACCTTGACCGGTTTGGGCACCGCCGCTTGGATTTTGATCTCCTTCACCCGGGCTACGGTCTTCTCGGGCTCGGCCTGGGCGAGCCGCTTCGAGCGCACGCGGCGCTCCTTGGACTTGAGGTAGACCGTCGTCAGGCTGTCATGGGCCGCACCGAACCAACCTCCGCCGCGCTTCAAGAACGCCAGCAGGGAAAAACCCGTGGCCAGGATGAAACCGACGAGCCACAGCACCGCCAGCACGATCAGGCCGCCGGTGGAGTTGGTGTACCGGACCAGGAAACCCTTGAGGGGGATCCCCAGCATCCCGCCGGCGGAAAATTTCTTGTCGAACAGGACGTAGGAGTCCTGATGGACGGCGAGGAGGCTGCCGGTGGTGAGGATCAGCAGGATGCCGCCGGCCAGGGTGGAGAGCACCACGCGACCCGGGTGGTTGCCGAAGAAATGCATGCTGATGATGAGGAACAGGATCGGAATCCAGAAGGCTCCCAACCCGAAAAGCCCGATCAGAAACCCCGCCAGGTGGGCCCCGACGAATCCGAACAGGTTGTGGACCCGGCCGCCGGTGCCGGCGCTGTGGATGGACGGGTCCACCGGACTGTAAGAGAGCAGGCTGATCAAAGTGAAGATCACGAAGAAGAAGAGAAATATGCCGACGATTTCGCGACGCATGATTTCATAATTCCATGATGAAGGGCAAGATAACGGGTCTGCGGCCGATGGTGAATAAAAAATACTGTCTGAGCGCGGTTTGAATCCGGGCGCGGATCTTGTCGATGCGGCCGGGGGTTTCCGGCGTCACGTCCTCCACCACCTCGATCACCACGCAGTGGGCGTCCTGGAGCAGGTGCCCGGTTTCGGTCTCGAACACGAACCCGCGCGAGACGATTTCGGGCCCGTACACGACGATGCCGGTAGCCTCGTCAAAGGCCATAGTGACGGCAACGACCCCGTCCTCGGAGAGGGCGCGGCGCTCCTTGAGCACGGTACGGCCGACGTCCCCCACCCCCTTGCCGTCGATCAGCACCCGGCCGGTCGGCACCCTTCCGCCGAGGCGGCCGACCCCGTCCTGAAACTCGATCACCTGGCCGTTTTCCACAACCAAGACCCGCTCCTCGTCGATCCCCATCTCGCGCGCCAGGCGCCCGTGCAGGATCAGGTGCCGGTATTCGCCGTGGATGGGAATGAAATGGCGCGGTCGGGTAAGCTGGATCATCTGCCGGAGCTCGTCGCGAAAGGCATGCCCCGAAACATGGATCTCGGAGATCTTCTCGTAGACGACCTCGGCGCCGAGACGGAACAGGTTGTCGATGATCTTGGCGATCGCCCGCTCGTTGCCGGGGATAAACTTCGAGGACAGCACCACCGTATCCCCTTTTTTGATCCGGATCTGTTTGTGGGTGCCGGTGGCCATCCGCGCCAGGGCCGACATCGGCTCGCCCTGGCTGCCCGTCGTGATGATGACGACCTCGCGGTCCGGGTAGTCGCGCACGCGGTCCATGCTCACATCGGCGTCCCGGGGGATCTTCAGGTAGCCCAGGGACCGGGCGATCTCCGCACTGGCCTCGATGCTGCGGCCGCTGATGATCACCTTCCGTCCGCCCGCCTGCGCGATGTCGGCGATCATCTGAATCCGCGCGATGTTGGAAGCAAACAGCGCCACGATGATGCGACCGGGGCTTCCGGCCACGATCCGGGAGAGCGTCTCGCCGAGGTGCGTATCGGGGACCGTGGAGCCCTCGCGCTCGACGTTGGTCGAATCGGACAGCAGGGCCAGAACCCCCCGGTCGCCGCAACGGGCGAAGTGAGCCGTGTCGGTGATCATCCCGCCGTTGACACCGGGGCTGATCTTGAAATCCCCCGTGTGCACAATCAGGCCATCGGGCGTGTCGATGGCGAGGCCGACCCCGTCGACCACGCTGTGGCCCACGCGCATGAAATCGAGCGTAAAAGGCCCAAGCGGAAACGGCCGGCCGGGGAAGATCGTGTGCAGGCCGGCCGGAGCCGTCACCTCGAACTCTTCCAGTTTCTGCCGGACCAGCCCCAACGTGAAGGGGGTCCCGAACACCGGTGCATTGACATGCTTCAGCAGAAACGGCAGCGCGCCGATGTGGTCCTCATGGGCGTGGGTCAGCACGATGCCGTGGACCCCGTCTTTGTGCGGCCGGAGGCAGGACATGTCGGGGATGACGTAATCGACCCCCAGCATGTAATCTTCGGGAAACATCAGCCCGGCGTCCACGATGATCCGGGAGTCGTTGGATTCGACCAGCATCATGTTCAGCCCGATTTCGCCCAGACCGCCGAGCGGGATGAGTCTCATCATGACGCCCTCTCCTCATCAACACTCGCCGAGGCCGCGGCGGATCGCCGCCCGCACTCGTTCCATGAGCGCCTCCTTGTCGGCGCGGGTGCAGCCCGAAGTGTCAATGGGCTCCCCGACGTCCACCGCGACGTCCCGCGGCCGGATGATCCAGGTACGTTTCGGCATAATGGCATGCGTGCCGCGAATCGCGACGGGCACGATCGGCACGCCGGCATCCACCGCCAGCACGAAACCGCCCTTCTTGAAGGGCTTCAGCGTGCCGTCCAGGCTGCGAGTGCCTTCCGGGAATATCATGATCGCGGCCCCCTTGCGGATCGTCTCGGAGGCATGCTCGAGGCTCTTGAAAGCGGCTTCTCGGTCCGCACGGTCGATGCTGATGTAGCCGGCCCCGCGCATGGCTCGCCCGAAAACCGGTATTTTGAAAAGCTCCGCCTTGGCCAGCCAGCGAAACTGGATCGGCAGATGCCCCAGCAGGACCGGGATGTCGAAGTTGCTCTGGTGGTTGGACATGAAAATGTACGGCCTGGCCCGGTCGATCCGCTCCAGGCCGGAAACGACCACCTGGATCCCGCTGGCCGCCAGGATCGAACGGCTCCACATCCTGCCCACCCGGTGAACCGGATTCCCGGTGCGGGTAACCAAGGAAGTCGCAATGGCGAGGACACTAAAGAACAGGGTCGAAAAAATCACCCAAACATAGATGGCCGCAGTCCGCATCAGGGTGATAAACGCCTTCGGCTCGCCACCCCGCTCCGGCGCTGATGATGGATTCAACACCCTGCCTCAACCTCCCTCGCACGACGATCACCCGGACCTCAAACGGATATCCCCAGCTGCGCCAGCATGTCGTCCACCAGCCGGATTAGCCAGGTGCGCTGTTCATCCGTGGCGTAAGCGATGCACTCGCAGCGGATGTGGTTCTGGGTGCGGACCAGCAGCTCCATGGACAGCCTATCGGTTTGGAGCTCGACCGCCGCGAAAAAGGGCCGGCACCCCACATGCCTGGATTGCGTCGGAGACAGGAGCCCGGGGTCGACAGGCACCCAATATAATCCGCCCATGGACGCTGTCCCGAACCTTTGATCGAGGTAGCCCTTGATCTTTTCGTAGTCGATGTACCGGAGCTGATCAACTACATATTGTTTCATATATCCGATGATTACCACAACTTGTTGCGGTTCGCAAGCCATATGTTCCCAGGCCGGAGGCGAACGAAACCCCGTCTCGCTGTTTGAAAGGATCATCCTCCGGGGTGACGGGGATGAAATTTCGGTCAGCCTGGTTTTTATGTCGCGGGACGGTGCTCCAATCGGACGCATGAACAACGGCAGGGGCAGGACAATAAAAAAACCCCTGGCCGATCACATCATCAGGCCAGGGGGTGAGGAAGAGGCAACGGATCAGGTCTCTTCAACCGTGATGGCGCCTTCCGAGCAAACTTCCACGCAGCTTTCGCACCCGAGGCATTCTTCGGCATTGACCGGCACCGACTTGCCGTCCTGCATCTCAAAGACCTCGACCGGGCAAACATCCACGCACTCCTCGCAGCCTGCGCATTTTTCTTCATCGACGGTGGGGTTAAAAGCCATCAGCAAATCTCCTTTCAATATGATATTAATCATGGCGTCCGGCCGCCATCTAGTCCCATTTCCGCAGTGTGCATATCCTAATTAAATTGGCGAGTCAAGCCTTGTCGTCATTTTTTAGCAAAGATCCGGGCGCGGCCCCATAAAATATATTTTAATTATTGATTACAGATCGTTAATCATCTCTCGGCATAGTCCCGCCATCACCCGGAACGGGAGCAAGGGGCACCCGTACGAGCACCGTGTGCCGCCATGGCCGTTCATCCGGCCGGCGCGCGTGCTCCTCCGGAGCACCGTTTAAAAAACGGGCGAAGACGTGGCGCGGGTCGATTTCGGGCACTACAAAGACGTCCGGACCCGCGCCACGCTCGCCGGACGCATCCGGGGTGACGGTCACGAATTGATTTTCAAGCAGGGACAGGGGGCTTGCGGCAAACCCGGATAGCCGGGGCATCGCATCGTGCCGAGACGGGTGGCCGACGACAACCGGGGGGCGGGCAAGCGTCACCAGCGCCTCAGGTAACAGACGCAACGCCCGCGGGACGGACGCGATCACATGGTCGACCACAGCGGCGCTGGAAGTAACAAAGACGGGACTTGGGTAGGATTGGCATAAAAACAGCCGCGCCCAGGCAGCCAGCCGGCGCTCCCACAGGTGGTCTTCATGGCCGGCCGGCCCTCGGGCCGGGCCTTGGTTTCGTCCGCCCCCGGACGGGTCGTTCTCCCCCTTGAGGGCGTGCAGGAGCTCCGTGCTCAGCTTTTCATGCCGCGCCAGGTCGCGCTGGATATCGTAGCTCTGCCGGTCGAACTCCTGGGCAAGCTGGAGAAACACCCGAGCCGGCATGAGTCGATCGGATTCCGCCAACCCGCGCGCCGGGATCAATCGGCTGTTGATCTGTGAAACGAGCTGCGACGAAGAGCCGTCTTCAGCCAGCGCATCCGCCGGCAGGCGTTGACGCCAGAAGGCCGCGTGCAGGCCGGCCCCGCCCGCGTGCAGCCGGCCCCACTGCCGGAACTCCCGGACCATATCGTCCAGCCTTTGCTCACCTCCGGTGACAGGGGTGAGCACTTCCAGAAAGCCACTCTCCTGCAGGGTGCGCATGTCGGACGGCAGCCGCCCGGCGCACGGTTGACAGGTCACGACCGACGGGAAGAGGGTCCGCAGCGCCGCCGCAGCGGAGGGAGAAACATAGGTGGTGGGGAAATAAATCGGTTTCATGAGCGCGGCGCTCTTTGATCCTGCACGCTGATCCTGCGCGCCCGAAGTTCGTCCCGTATCCGGTCCGCCCGCTCCCACTGCCGCTCGGCTCTGGCTTTCTCCCGGGCCTCCAACAGCTCCTGGATTTCCGCCTCGAGGACCGGCGTCCCGCTGAAGTCGAAAATGCCCAACACCGCATCGATGTCCTTGAGAGCGGCCACGAGCCGACCGGCTCCCCGGGCATCCATGAGACCCTGCGCGCTGAAGGCGTTGATCCGCTTCACGGCCTGGAAGACGGCGGCGATGACGGACGGCAGATCGAGGTCGTCATCCATGCCGCGGCGAACCCCCTGCCGGATGTCGTAGATCAACTGGTCCAGCTCGGGGCAGGGCCGTCCCGGGCCGACCCGCATCAGCGCCTGGATGCAGCGGTCCAACCGCTGCAAGCTGCGCCGCACATCTTCCAGACGCGCAACCGAACCGGCGGCGGGCCGGCGGTAATGGGTCGACATCAGCCAGAAGCGGGTCTCGCGGCCGGAAAAACCCATCGCCTGAAGCTCGGCAAGGCCGAGGCCGTTGGCGAGCACCCGATCCGCATGGATCCAGTAATTGGCGAGCGGCTTGCCCTCGAGGGCCGCCGCGATGGCATTCTCGTTTTCGTGGTGGGGGAACAGCAGTTCACGGCTGCTCGTGTGAACGTCGAACCGTTCACCGAGATAGTGCATGGCCATGGCGGTCGTCTGAAGATGCCAGGAGGGCCGCACGTTGCCCCATTCGGTCTTTATAAAGGCGCCGCGCTTGAGTTCGGAGAGGCGGCAGCGCTTGAAAAGGGCAAAGTCCCGTGAGTTCTGCTTCTCGAAGGCCTCTGCCTCGACGGCGGCGCGGGCCTTGACCTTCGCAATGTCGATCCCCGACAGTCGGCCGTAGGCGGGAAGCCGTGACAGGTCGAAATACAGCGACCGCAGCTTCTCGTAGGCGAACCCCTTGGCGGCCAGCTTCCGGGCCAGGCTCACCATTGCGTCGGCGTGATCCCGCGCGCGGGGGTAGTGCTCCGCCGGCTGGATGCGAAGCCAGTCGAGGTCATGCATGAACTGCTCGAGATGGGTGCGGGTGGCGGGCCCTCCGGCCGTCGCCGCCCGCTCGGATGCGGCGCCGGCATCCTCCTCGATGTCGCTGATGTCCACCACCTGGGTCACCGCGTAGCCGTGCCAGCACAGGTAGCGGCGCAGCAGGTCGGTCAGGACAAACCGGCGCGCCTCGCCGAGTTGCAGCCGCCTCTGGGTGTGGGGCCCGCACGTGTAGATCGAAACCCGTTCGGCCTTGAGAGGTTCCAGCAGTTCCTTGGAACGGCTGAGGAGGTTGAACACGTGCAGCTCCACCTTTTCCTGCGTGGAGAATAGCGGTGTGCTCAGGTAACGCTCCCCGCCGTCGGGCAGGATAGTAACGACCACGCCTTCCGCCAGGAGGCTGGCCTCCTTGATGGCGATGGCCATGGCCGCCCCGCTGCTCATGCCGACCAGCAGGCCTTCTTCGCGCGCCAGGCGCCGGGCGGCCTCAAAGGCCTCCTCGTCGTCGACATTGACTTTCTTGTCCAGGTGCTGCTTGTCGAAGATCTCCGGGCAGTAGGCCTCCTTGAGATTCTTCAGCCCCTGGATCTTGTGCCCGAGATACGGCTCCACGCCCACGATCGTGACGGCGGGGTTCAATTCTTTCAGCCGCCGGGAGAGCCCCATGAGGGTGCCGGTGGTCCCCATGGTTGCCACGACGGCCGTGACCGCGCCGCCCGTCTCATGCCAGATCTCCTCGGCCGTGCCGCGATAATGGGCCATCCAGTTGGCCGCGTTGTTGAACTGGTCCACGGCAAAGTACCGGCCGGGGTGTTCGCGGACCAGGCGGTAGACCTCCTCGATCGCGCCGTCGGTCCCCAGGTGGCCCGGGGTGAGGAGGATTTCCGCGCCGCGCGCCCGCAGGATCTTGCGACGCTCCAGGCTCACGGACTCGGACATGGCCAGCAACAGTCGGTAGCCTTTCACGGCACACACCAGGGCCAGCCCGATGCCCGTGTTGCCGCTGGTGGCCTCGATCACGATTTTGTCGGCCGTGAGTTCGCCGGATCGTTCACCGGCTTCGATCATGCAAAGCGCGGCCCGATCCTTGATGGAGCCGCCCGGGTTCAGGTACTCGAGCTTCGCCAGGATCTTCACCCGCGGGTTCGGGTTCATGCGCCGGATTTCGATCAGCGGCGTGCGGCCGATGGCGTCGAGAAGCGTGAGACTCATAAACGCCTCAACCTCACTTCCACCACGGACCGGATGTCTTCCTTCACCCGGCTTTCATCCCGGGCGGCATCGATCACGCGAAACCGCTCCGGCGCCTGCCGCGCCAGCTGCAGATACCCTTCCCGCACCCGCTGGTGAAAGGCGAGCGCCTCGTCTTCAAAGCGGCTCTCCGCCGTGGGGCGGTCGCCCTTTTCCAGCTGGCGCCGGGCGCGCGCCAGCCCTACCTCGGCCGGCAGGTCCAGGAGCAGCGTCAGGTCCGGCGTCATGCCCGCGAACACGAGCTCGTGCAATCTCAAAATCCAATCCGATGCCAGCCCCCGGGCAAACCCCTGGTAAACGACGGTGGCGTCGAAAAAACGATCGCACAACACCGTCCGGCCCGCGGCCAGCGCCGGCGTGATCACCTGGCGGATGTGTTCGGAGCGATCCGCCATGTACAGAAGCAGTTCCGTCGCCGGGGCCATGCCGGCGTTCTCGGGGTCCAGCAGGACGGCACGAATCGCCCGACCGAGAAGGGTGCCGCCGGGCTCCCGGGTGCGAGTGCAGGTGATACCCCGCTCGGCCAACCAGCCGGCCAGGTGCACGATCTGGGTGGTTTTGCCGGCCCCTTCGCCGCCTTCCAACGTGATAAACATGACTTCTCCCGAAGCGGTATGGCTCTTCGAAACCACACCGTTGACATTCCGAGTGTTTCTATTTCAGCTTTGCGTCGAGCCCCCATTGCTTCAGGTCATCCAGGGCTTTGTAGTCGGTCATGTCGCACGTGATCGGCGTGATGGAGATGAACCGGTGGCGCAGGGCGGCCCCGTCGACGTCGAGATCTTCCCCGAAGGTCTGCATGTCCGCGCCCTGCCAATAATACGTCCGCTGGCGGGGATCCGTGCGCTTTTCCATGTACTCGCGGAAGATCTCGAGCCCGTGTCGGCTGATCCGCACGCCGGCGACGTCCGTCTCCGGCACATCCGGAAAATTCACGTTGAGAAAGGTACCGGGGAACAACCCCCGCTGCAGCACCGTCTCGGCCAGGCGTGCGATGAACGCGGCCGCCGTGTCGTAGCGGTAGTGCCCATGCCCTTCGATGGACGCCGCGATGGCCGGAATCCCACCCAGGGCCGCCTCTTTAGCGGCGGCCACCGTGCCCGAGTAAGTGATGTTGACGCCTACATTGGCGCCCGGGTTCAGGCCGGCGACCACGAGGTCCGGCTTGTGCTTCAGGATTTCCAGAATGCCGAGCTTAACGCAGTCGGCCGGTGTGCCGTTAACGGCATATCCCCGCCCGCCGCCATTCAGCGCCACCGGATGGGCGCGCAGCGGAAGATGGAGGGTGATCCCGTGCCCCACGGCCGTGCGCTCGCGGTCCGGAGCGATGACGGTTACCGCGTGGCGAGGGGCCAACCGGGCGTGCAACGCCCAGAGGCCTTCGGCATGAATTCCATCATCGTTGGTCAACAGAATGTTCATCACTGCGTGCTTGTCTGTAATGTCGATCGGCGACGGTTAAACACATCTTGACTTTTCAAGCTAACTTGTCTTTATAGCTTAATTTTCAGCGAGGTTCAATATGCTCACGCCGGCGGACCCCGCCGGGCATCTGCGAACTCGGTCCCATGGAGAAGAGGCAACCACCGGATGGATCCTGCCGCTGCGCGTCCCCGATACCTCCGAACCCGGCTCAAGGCCTGGATTCTGGCGGCTTTCCTCGCGCTGGTCTCCTTCCTGCCGGATGCCCTTTTGCCGGCCGTCGCGTATGCCCAGGAGAGCCTGCCGGGGGTCACCGGCCTGATGAGGCTCGACCCGGGGCAGCCCTGGCAGATCGAAGCCGACCGCATCAGCTACGACCAAATCCGTGATGAATACACAGCCGAGGGTAACGTGGTCGTCTGGAAGCAGGACCGTTCGCTCATCGCGGACAAGGTGCGGTACAACCTGCAGACCAGGATGGCCTATGCCGAGGGCCACGTTGTCCTGACCGCCGGCCGCGATACTCTCGCGGGGGATTATCTTGAAATCGACTTGGAGAGCGAAAAGGGCTATATCACCAACGGCACGATTTTCATCGCGAAAAGCAACTACCATATCCAGGGCGACCTGATTCAAAAGACCGGCCCGGAAAGCTACACCATCGGCCAAGGGGTGGTCACGACCTGCGATGGGGTCTTGCCGGATTGGAAAATCGGCGGCCGGGATGTCACGATCAAGGACGACGGCAGCGGCACGGCCTGGCATGCCGTCGTGTATGCCCGGGACATGCCGTTCGGTTACTATCCCTACATCGACTTTCCCGCGCCGGGCAAACGCACTACCGGCCTGCTGATGCCCCAGGGGGGCTTTTCCACACGGAAAGGGGCATTTGCCGCCCAGCCGTTTTACTGGGCCATCGATGATCGTTCGGATGCCACGTTTTACCTGGAGTACATGAGCGAACGGGGCTGGAAACCGGGGGTGGAATACCGGTATTTCCTGACCCGGGAAGCCAAGGGTGCGGTCATGTTCGACTATTTCCATGACGAGAAGGTCGACGACGGCACCAACAAGGAAAACCAGGAATACGGCTTCAATGACAGCGGGGGGGACATCCTGCGGCCGAACCGCGACCGCTATTGGTTTCGAATGAGCCACGAGAACCCGCTGCCGGAAGGGTTTGCAGGCAGGCTCGAGCTCGACCTCGCCAGCGACCAGGACTACCTGCGGGAATTCAAGACCGGGTACATGGGCTTTGAAGACAGCCGGGTTTATTTCAACCGGTTTTTCGGGCGCACCCTCGATGAATTCGACGACCCCATCCGCACCAACCGCATGCAGGTGTCCAAGTCCTGGACAAACTTCAGCCTCAACGCGGAAGCGGATTGGTACGACAACGTGAACAAGGGCGCGAACTGGAAGGAAACCCCCCAGATCCTGCCGCAGGTCAGTCTCATCGCTCCCAAGCAGCAGCTCGGCGCAAGCCCATTTTTCGGAACGTTGAACACGCAGTACATCGACTACTGGAAAGACCGCGGCTATGGCGTGCAGCGCACGGATATGTGGCCTCGCGTTTACTATCCGATCGGGCTGCCGCCCTACCTCACGATCGAGCCTTCGGCCGGGCTGCGTGAAACCGTGTGGGACCAGTACAAGACCGATGCGGCTGACGCCTGGTCCGACGACCAGTACTTCCATCGCGAGCTCTATGACGCGCGGCTGGCGCTTTTCACGGATTTTTTCCGGAGCTATGACGTCGATCAGGAAAACCTGAAGAAGGTCAAGCATGCCGTCAGACCCGAGCTCAGCTACACCTATGTCCCGGACGTCGACCAGAACGACCTGCCGCTCATCGATACCAAGGACCGCGTCATCAACCGCCGGCGCATCGCCTATTCCCTGACCAACACCCTGACCTCCAAGTCACTGGTCGCACCGCAGGTTCGAGAGGCTCGTACCCAGGAAACTCAAGCGCGCGGGGAAGCACTTCGCGAGACCGTAGTGACAGAGACGCCTTCCGATTATGATTACCGCGACTTTATGCGCCTGAAGGTGGGCCAGTACTACGACTTGGCCAGGGAGCTGCACCCCTTCTCGCCCATTTTCGGAAAATTGCAGTTTCTTCCGCTAGAAAAAATCAAGCTCGATAGCGAGGTCGCTTACAACCTCTACGAGCAGAGCTTCGACCGTTACAACATCGGGCTGAGCCTTTCGGCCAGACAAAAGGACCGCCTGACCGTTTCATACCGTTACGACCGCGACCCCTTGGCTGTGGAGCGTCTTGATGAATACGACGTGCAGCAGGAGATATTTCTTCCGGCACCCACCGACGACAAAAAGATCGATTACCTTTTCACCGAACTGCGTCTGGGGCTGACCGAACGGTTTACCCTGATCACTTCCTACGAAGACGATTTTTCAGACGGCAGCACGACTTACGGGGCCGGATTTGCGCTCGACTCCCAGTGCTGGACCTTTGAAACCCTCGCCACCTACGGGACCGATGAAATCGGATTTGAAATGCGCATCCGCTTGAAGGGAATCGGTGAGTTCGGATTTTGAGCGGAATAGAGACAGTTGAGTCCGTTGAGAGGCGGAAAATGAGCGGATTCGAAAATCCATCGCCTTCCCGCGCTAAACAGGCTATCGTGTCGGACAGGACGGTACATTCGCATCTGCCAACTGCCCTTCTTATCACTTAAAACTTAGGACTCTGATCGATGCTGGAAGACAAACGCCTGACACGGCACTGGTATGTGCTGCACACCAGGAGCCGGCATGAAAGCGTCGTCTGCAACGGCCTGGTCAAAAAATCCCTGGAAGTCTTTCTGCCGAAAATCAAGGTCCGCAGCACGCGCCGGGACCGGAAGGCCATGATCCGCATCCCGCTCTTTCCCGGCTACCTGTTCATCCGGACGGACCTCCATCCCCACTCCCACATCGAGATCGTCAAGACCGCCGGTGTGGTGCGCTTGATCGGAAGCGGGCAGGGCCCGGTGCCCGTCCCGAACGAAACGATCGAATCGCTGCAGATCATGGTGGCCGCCGAGCTGCCGATTGGCACCGGTTCACGGCTGCAGCGGGGCGACCGGGTCATGGTGGTGCAGGGACCGTTTGCGGGTGTGGCCGGAACGTTCGTCCGCTACCGCGGACAGGGCCGCGTGCTCGTCGACATTGAGGCCCTGGGCCAGTACGCCGGGGTCGACGTGGATGAGGACGATATCGAGTTCCTGCCGTCGATCCTTGCATAACTGCTTGACATCTTATCAAGTTTGAGACTATATATCTAAAACGCGGTGGCGCCATTCAGGCCGTCCCAAAGGAGGGTGTATGAACAAGCTGGAGCTGATCTCCGCACTGAAAACTGAAGCGAATATTTCCAAGGCGGAGGCCGCCCGGGTCGTGCAGATTTTTTTCGATCACATGGCGGAGGCCATGGCGCGCGGGGAGCGTGTGGAAATCCGGGGCTTGTGCAGCTTTTTTGTCAAGAACTACAAAAGCTACACCGGCAGAAACCCCAAGACCGGTGAAAAAGTAACGATCAAACCCAAGCGGCTTCCGTTCTTCAAGTCCGGCAAGGAACTTAAAGAACGCGTCGATTTGTAGATTCGTGCCAGGGTTCGACTCGATCATCGATCAAGAGCGCCCGATCCGAATCCTCACTTCCCTCCTGGTCAACGGGACCATTCCCCACGCCCTTCTTTTTACCGGAATCGAAGGTGTCGGCAAGAAAACGGCGGCGGTCGCCCTGGCCATGGCGTGCAACTGCACCGGCAGGGAGGCGGGCGCGGACGGCGCAGGCGCACCACCGCCGGGCGTGGTCGGACCCTGCGGGGAGTGTGCCGCGTGCCGCAAGATCGCGGCGGGGGCGCATCCCGACATCCTGCGGGTGTCCCCGGCCGGGGCCATGATCAAGATTGACCAGATTCGCGAACTGTGTCAGGTCCTGACCATGAAGCCCTATGAGGCGAGGGTTCGCGTCGTGATCATCGCCGATGCTCACACCCTGAACCCGGCCGCGGGCAATGCCCTGCTGAAGATGCTGGAGGAGCCCCCGGCACGCACGGCGCTGATTCTGACCGCCCCGCAAACGGGCGATCTTCTGCCCACCATCGTGTCGCGCTGCCAGCACATCCGGTTCAAGCCGATCGCCCGACACCATCTGGCGGCGATTCTCACCCGGGCCTACGGGGTCGACCCGCCGGAGGCATCCCTGACGGCGGCACTGGCCGGCGGGAGCCTCACCCGGGCGCTGGCCATGCGCCGGAGTCAGTGGCTGCAGCAACGCAGCTGGCTGATGGCCCAACTGGCGGCCCTGCCCCGGCAGTCGACGACTGCGTTGCTGGCGCTGGCGGAGAAATTGTCCCAGGCCCGGGAGGACCTGCCGGACGCCCTGGACCTGATCGCCTCCTGGATTCGCGATCTCGCCGTCGCCCGGCATGCCCCCGAGAGCCTCATCCACCAGGACCTCCGGGAGGTGCTGGTCGAGCTCTCACAAGCCACGCGCCTGGAGGATTTGACGAGCGCCATGCGCGCGCTGCAGGATGCCCGCCAGCGAATCCAGGCGAACGCGAATCCGCGGTTGACACTGGAGGCGCTTTTCGTCAAGATGGCGACGCATCTGGATCAAACCAGAAACCTGTTACCAGGTCATCCACGTTTAATATGATCAAGATCGTTGGCGTTCGATTCAAACCGGCCGGCAAGGTGTACGATTTCGACTGCGGGGCCTACGTGCTCAACCCCGGCGACCAGGTGATGGTCGAGACCGAGCAGGGGCTCAGCCTCGGCACGGTGGTGACCGCCCCCAAGGTTCTGGAAGAACCTCCGGCGAACCAGGCTTTCAAAAAAATTTACCGCCTGGCCGCACCGAAGGATTTGGAGCAGCTCGATCGCAAGGCCACCGACGAGCGGGCCGCGCACGCGCTCGGCCGCAGGTGCATCCGGGAACTGGGTCTCAAGATGAACCTGTTCGCGGTGGAAAAGTCCTTTGACGGCAGCAAGATGACGTTCTTCTTCACCGCCGAGGGCCGGGTCGACTTCCGCCAGCTCCTGAAAATGCTCGTCAAGGAACTCGGGGCCCGCATCGAAATGCGTCAGGTGGGCATCCGCAACCAGTCCAAGATGTGCGGCGGCCTCGGCCGCTGCGGCCGGGAGTTCTGCTGCGCCTCCTACCTGGAGAAGTTCGAACCGGTCTCGATCCGCATGGCCAAGGAGCAGAGCCTTTCCCTGAACCCCACCAAAATTTCGGGCCAGTGCGGCCGGCTGATGTGCTGTCTCATCTACGAGTATGACACCTACATGGGCTTGAAAAAGGGCCTGCCCCGGATCGGCACAATGGTCAAGACCCCCAGCGGCACCGGCAAGGTCGTCCGTCAGAACGCCATCTGCAGCCGACTGGTGGTCCGGCTCGAAGACGGGATCGAAATCGAGGTGTCCGTCGACAAAATTCAGCTTTAGGCAGGTAACGCCATGCCATTCTACATCACCACGCCGATCTACTACGTGAACGCCCGCCCCCATCTCGGCCACGCTTACACCACCATCGTAGCCGACGTGGCCCGCCGCTTTCACTCCATGCGGCAGACGGAGGTCTTTTTCCTGACCGGCACGGACGAACACGGCGACAAGGTGGTCCGGGCGGCGCACAAGGAGAACATGACGCCCCGGGTCTACGTTGACGCCATCAGCCGCTTGTTCCGCGACTTGTGGCCGGAGTTGAACGTCCAGCCCGACCGCTTCATCCGCACCACGGACGCCGACCACATGGCCGTGGTGACCCAGGTGTTGCAGAAGATCTACGACGCCGGGGACATCTATTTCAGTGAGTACGAAGGGCTGTACTGCTTCGGCTGCGAGCGATTTTACGGGGAGCGGGAACTCGTGAACGGCAAGTGCCCGGACCATGAGACCGAGCCCGAACTCATCCGGGAGGCCAACTATTTTTTCCGGATGAGCCGCTACCAGGGTTGGCTGATCGAGCACATCCAGAACCACCCGGATTTCATCCGCCCGGAACGCTACCGCAACGAAGTGCTGGCCTTCCTGAGGGAGCCTTTGGGCGACCTGTGCATCTCGCGGCCCAAAACCCGGCTGAACTGGGGCATCACCCTGCCCTTCGACCCGAACTACGTCACCTACGTGTGGTTCGACGCCCTGTTGAACTATGTCTCCGGCCTCGGCTACCCGGACGGCGAACGCTTCCGCACATTCTGGCCGGAGGCCCAGCACATCGTCGCCAAGGACATCCTCAAACCCCACGGCATCTACTGGCCCACCATGCTGAAAGCGGCGGGAATTCCCGTCTACCAGCACCTCAACGTGCACGGCTACTGGAACGTCGAGCAGAGCAAAATGTCCAAGAGCCTCGGCAACGTGGTCGAGCCGCTCCAGCTGAAGACCACCTATGGGCTGGATGCCTTCCGCTACTTTCTGATCCGCGAAATGACATTCGGGCTGGATTCGAGCTTCAGCGAATCGGCAATGGTGCAGCGCATCAACGCCGACCTGGCCAACGACCTGGGCAATCTATTTTCCCGGGTGGTCTCCATGACCCACAAGTATTTCGACGGTATCGCGCCGCAGGCCGATCCCGAAGTCGGGCGGCAGTACAGTTTGGGACTCGGCGCCGACGCCCAGCGGACCATCGCCGCGTATGAACGCGCCATGATGGCGTTCGAACTCCAGCGGGCCGTGGCCGCCGTATGGGAATTCATCGGCCAGATGAACAAGGCCATCGACGTCTCCGCACCTTGGGAGCTGGCCAAGAAGAAGACCACCCGCCCGCAGTTGGAAGCCGTAATCTGCGGCCTGCTCAAGGGGCTGCGCCTGATTGCGGGTCTGATTTACCCGATCATGCCGGAGACGGCGGCACGCATGCAGAAACACCTGGGTCTGGACCCGGATGCCCCCTTCTATTTCCTGGAGGACCTAAAAAAGTGGAAAGACATACCGGCCGGCACTCCGCTTCCGAAAACCGTCATGCTCTTCCCCCGGATCGAGACCGCCGCACCGCCCGCAGCACCCGCGGCCGATAGCGCTCAACCCGCACCGGCACCGGAAATCAAACCGGAGATCACGCTCGATGACCTGCGCCGGATCGATCTGCGGGTGGCCACCGTGCTGAACGCCGAACCGGTGCCGAAGGCCAAAAAGCTGCTCAAACTTGAAATCGATCTCGGCGAACGCCGGACCATCGTCGCCGGCATCGCCGAGCACTACACGCCCGAGGCTCTGATCGGCCGGCAGGTGATCATTGTCGCCAACCTTCGGCCGGCCAAACTCATGGGCGTGCTCTCCCAGGGCATGCTGCTCGCTGCCGGGCAGAACGCCGGGCCGGTGCTGATCATGCCGGACCAACCCGTCCCGCCGGGAACCGCGCTGCGATAGCCGGCAGCGCCGGGGGCGATCGAAGGGTCAAGGGACGCGGGGCGGCATGCGCAGCCGTGGGCACAATTCCTGCATATTTTTCAGTTTCTGATTCGACACCACCCGGGCTGTGTAACGCGGGGTTGCCCCGCCCCCCGAACGGGATAATTACTTCACGAAAGGGTAACCATCATGATTCGAGCTTGGATCTCGTGCCTGCAGCGGGCCCGCTTTGTCGCATTTCACGCCTTCACCTTTCCGCGCCTCCGACTCGGCCGCCGGCTGGGCGTGCCCGTGTATTTCGGCCGCAGCCTCGCGAGTGTTCCGACCGGTTCGCTGGTGGTGTTTCCGCTCCGGGCCACATTTCTCGGCTGCGGCATCGCCGGGATCGTGGCCTTCAAACGCCAGGCCTCGGCCCCGGAAACCCTACCCGTTGCACGCCTGGCGGAGCTGGCGGAGCGTGTCCGGACCAACCACTTCGACGCCTGCCGCAAGAGCGGCGGTCGCCTGGCCGACACCTACCTGGGCGGCGGGGACTGCGTCGCGGATGTGGGGCAATGGGCGCGTGAATGCAGACGCCCGGATGTCTTCTGCACGCTTTTCGGCGACGCAACCCTCCAGGCGCACGTCGACGGTATCGCGGTGTCTCTGGGCGAGTGCCTGGCCGGCGAGGTCCGCCGCTTCGACGAGCAGATCGGGCGGCTTCCCGCCGCGGAGGCCGACCTCGTGGCCCAGCGCATCGAGCATCTCAAGGACGCCGTCTGGTGCCTGCGATCCGAAGTCCTGGGCAACATCACCAAGGTGCGCGACCTCCTGGCCGGCTCCGGCAACTCAACCGCCGCCGTCAAGGTCTTCCGCGGCATCAACGCGGTCCTGAACAGCATCGACCGCATGGAGGTGCGGGGCCGGGACTCCGCCGGCATCTCGCTGCTGTTCGCGCTCGGCGCCGCCGACTACGAGCGCTTCAGCGCCGCGCTGGGCGAGCGCCGTCTGCAGGAGGAATTCACCCGCCGGCTGGCCCTGCAACCCCTCCTGAACCAGGGGATCGCCGCCCATCGCCACGGAAATGCCGTCACCGTCACGTTCACCTATAAGGTGGCGGTTGAAATCGGCAGCCTGGGTGACAACATCCGGTTCCTGCGCCGCACCATTGCGGCCGATCCCTTGCTGCATGCCATCATCCCGTTCCCGGCCGAGTTCCACACGATCAACGCCCACACCCGCTGGGCGTCGGTCGGGGCCATCACCGAAGCCAACTGCCACCCGGTCGACAACCGGGCGGCGGGTGCCGCCGGCGAAACAGGCATCATCCACGCCTGTCTGAACGGCGACATCGACAACTTCCAAGAGCTCAAAGAAACCTTCGAACGCAGCGGCGGCCGCATCCACGCCGATATCACCACCGACACCAAGATCATTCCGCTGCAGATCGAGCACTACCTGCGGCAGGGGTTCGGCGTGGCCGAATCCTTCCGGCGTGCGGTCGGCGGCTTCAAGGGCTCCCACGCCATCGCCATGCACACGAGCCTCGCGCCGGGAAAGCTCTTTCTGGCCCAGCGCGGCAGCGGACAAGCCATTTTCGTCGGCATCGCCCCGGACCACTACATGGCCACCTCCGAGGTCTACGGGTTCATCGAGGAGGCTTCCGCCTACGTCCGGCTCGACGGCGAATCCATTGTGGACGGCAAGACCGGCAAGACCCAGGGCCAGCTCTTCGTCCTGGACCAACAGGCACCGGGCGGCCTGCAGGGGATCACCGCCATGTACTACGACGGGACCCCCGTGGCGCTGACGGAGCAGAATGTCAAGACCACCGCACTCACCTCGCGCGATATCGATCGCCAGCATTATTCGCACTATTTCCTGAAGGAGGTCTCCGAGTCCCCCGCTTCGGTGGAGAAAACCCTCCAGAACCGCTGGAAAATCCAGGACAACGGACAAAAGCGCCTTGTCACGGCCCTCGATGAAAAGTCGGTGCCGGCGGCGGTCAACCGGGCCATCGCCGACGGGACCGTCAAGCGCATCTTCTTCATCGGCCAGGGCACGGCCGGTGTAGCGGCTCTCGCCTGCGCCAACATCCTGCAGCACTACCTGAACACCCCCGGCGTGCAGGTCCAAGCGCTCAAGGCCTCTGAGTTCAGCGGCTTTACGATGAGCGAGACCGCCGCCGACGGGTCGATGGCCGACGCGCTGGTCGTCGCCATCAGCCAGTCCGGGACGACCACCGATACCAACCGCTCCGTCGACATGGTGCGGGAACGCGGGGCCCGCACGCTGGCCATCGTCAACCGCCGGGACTCGGACCTCACCTTCAAAGTGGACGGCGTAATCTACACGAGCAGCGGCCGCGACATCGAGATGTCGGTCGCGTCCACCAAGGCCTTTTACGCCCAGATCACCGCCGGAGCGCTGCTGGGGCTGCACATCGCCCGGCTGAAAGGCCGGCGGGACGACGATTTCGTTTCCGGCCAGATCCAGCGGCTGCTCGAAATGCCGGACCACATGCGCCGGGTCCTGGCGATGTCGGAGCGCATTCGGGCCTCGGCTGAGCGGCTGGCCGTCACCAAAACGTACTGGGCCACCGTCGGCAGCGGACCCAACAAGGCCTCCGCCGACGAAATCCGCATTAAGCTGAGCGAGCTCTGCTACAAGACCATCTCCTCGGACTACGTGGAGGACAAGAAGCACATCGACCTGTCGTCGGAACCCCTGATCGTCGTCTGCGCCGCCGGGGCGCGCCCCACCGTCATCGGCGACATCGTCAAGGACACTGCCATATTCAAGGCGCACAAGGCCATCCCGGTAGTGATCTGCGACGAAGGGGAGGAGCGGTTCGCGCCGTATGCGGAGGACGTCTTCCAAGTCCCAAAGGTCGACGAACACCTGGCGCCCATTCTGAACACGCTGGTCGGCCACCTCTGGGGATATTACGCCGCCCTGTCCATCCACGAGGGTTCACGCTTCCTCTTCGGTCTCCACGAGAGCGTCCAGCGGGCCGTCAGCGACGCCTCCGCGCGGGGGGTCGACATGTTCGAGCTGGTCCTGGAAAAGGGCTTCCGGGAGCAGATCGCCGAGTTCTATGCCGAATTCCGACGCAAGCGCAGCCAGAAGCAGTTCCCCGTCACCGTGGGCTACGACGCCAGCTCCGATCTCATGCTGCTGCTCAAATATCTGGCGGGGCGGCTGCCGGCGTCCGACTTCGAACTTGACTTCGGCCTGAAGGGCACTGCCGCCAACCTGGTCCAGGTGCTGCTCCACCGGCTGGCGGACGCCATCGGCTTCCTCGCCCGGCCGGTGGATGCCATCAAGCACCAGGCCAAGACCGTCACGGTGGGCACCAGCCGCATCAGCGAACGGCTGGAGGGCATCCTGTTCGCAGCCTTGGCCGCGGAGAACTTCTCGGACACTCAGCTCACTCCGTCCAACGCCCTGGTCCTCAAAAACCTGCAGGGGGTCATCCGCAACATCGAGGGGTCCATCCTCTACCGGATTTCCGGCCTGAACCTGCTGGGCGAGCCGGACGAGGCCACCGCTATCGAGGTTCTGAACAAGCGCGGCGCGACCAGCACCATCCCCTCCCGGGTCGAAACCGACAAGACCCTGAAAGGCTCCAAGCGCACCATCGTGCGCCAGGGCAACGTCTACATCGGCAAGGGCCGCAAGGACGACCGCAGCATTCTGGTGGTCCCGCTGCTGTCCTCGGCGCCGGCCCGGCCGAACAGCATCGAGCATCTGCTGCTGCTGCACATCACCTTCATGGAAACCGTGCCGCTGAACGTGAAAATTCGTGCACTCGGCGGCAAATACGAGCACATCCGCAACATCGTCCAGGAAAACAGCATCGGCTGGAGCGATGACCTGCTGGAACTCGTTGCCATCGACGAGCTCTTCGGGCGGTCAGCGGAAAAAGTGGGCGATTTCATAGCGGCCAAGGTGAAGGGATAGGGCCAAGGAGCGCGGCGCCAGGAACTCCTTTTTCTTGAGCCGGATGCCCTGGATTCCGAACCTTGTTCTCAAAAGGAATGGTTTTTCCTATCAGCCCATGCTATGAAAATAGGGATGCGACAGAGTGCCCGAACCGGCAGAGGGCCGGCGGCGGCATCCGCAACCAGGCCGGCATTGGATCACCCTTCGGAAATTCCGATCCGTCAGGTTATGAAAAAGTACAACCTGCTTTTGGTCGATGACGACCCCATCATCCTGGAAGGCCTCGGTGAAGACCTCGAAAATCGTGGCTATCTCGTGACGCGCGCCAGCAGCGGCGACCGGGCGATGGAGCTGCTGATGCGCCCCTCCAATTTCGACCTGGTCATCACGGATCTGGTCATGGAGAAGACCGACGGCATCCAGGTGCTGAAGCGCTCGAAGGAAATCGACGCCACCATAATGGTGATCGTCCTGACCGGCTTCGGCAACATGCTGTCCGCCATCGAGGCGTTGCGGAACCAGGCGGATGATTATATGCTCAAGCCCTGCGAGTCCGCCGAGATGTTCTTCCGCGTGGAGCGCTGCCTGGAAAAGCTCGAACTGGCGCGCCGCATCAACCTCTACCAGAAGATCCTGCCTATGTGCTGCGTCTGCAAGAAAATCCGGGACGACACCGGCCGGGAAGCCGGCCGGGGGCCATGGGTGCCCGTGGAGCAGTTCATCCACGAGCAGGCCCGGCTGGACATCACCTCGAGCTATTGCCCGGAATGTGCCCAGCGAACCCTGCAGCAGTTCATCAAAAAATAACGACCCGACGAGAGTCAACCCGGCGGGCCGTTATTTTTTTTTATTTTTGGAGGTGCTCATGATGCGTCGAAACACCATCCGGCCTTTGGCGGCTCTTGTCACGTGGGCGCTGCTCATGTTTTCAACCGCCCCATCATCCGCAACCCTCGAGTGGGAGATCATCAAGGGCCTGGACACCGGTGCCCGGCCTTTGGACGTGGCCGTATCCGCCGATGGGAGATCGGTGTTCGTGCTGAGCGACGACGGCGCACTTTCCATCTACACCAGCGACGGCGTCCTCACCGAAAAAATAAACGTGGGAACCCAGGCGGAGCGAATTGCCGTGGCGCCGGACGGTGAGCGGATCTATGTGACCCACCGCCAGGGCAAACGGGTCGACGTGGTCCAGCTCGATTACGTGCGCGACATCAACGCGTCCGGCGCTCCCTATCGGGGTCGTGAGAAGGCACCGGTGACGATCGCGGTGTTCAGCGATTTCCAGTGAGCGTATTGCGCGGGCCTTGCGCCCGTCCTCGAGCAGGTGCTCGAGACCTTCGCCGACAAGGTTCGGGTCGTTTTCAAAAACTATCCTCTGGTGAAAAGCCACAAGTTCGCCGGCAAAGCGGCTTTGACAGCCCAGGCCGCCCACCTGCAAGGCAAGTTCTGGGTCGTACACGACGAGTTTTTCAGGCTCCATGACCAGTTGAACGACGAGAAGATCCAGGAAATCGTGCACGCGGCAGGGCTCAACGAGGAACAGCTGGAAAGGGACCGCAACAGCCCGCGCGTGATGGATCACGTGCAGAAGGATTTGGAAGAAGCCTATCGCCTTGGCGTCAACAGCGTGCCGACCGTGTTCGTCAACGGCAAGCGCCTGCGGGACCGCAGCTTCGAGTCCTTAGCCGCGGCGGTCGAGAAGGAACTCAAAAAAAATCCCGCCAAAAAATAGAACCTCTCCTCAATGAATTCGTCATTCATTGCCGGGGCATCAATGTTTGGTCTGGGAGTAGGCGAGTGCTGCGCGGATGAAGTCGCGGAACAGCGGGTGCTGCGCCATCGGCTTGGACTTGAATTCAGGATGGAACTGACAGCCTAGGAACCAGGGGTGCCCCCGGAGTTCGACGATTTCCACCAAGTCCCCGGTGGGCGACATCCCGCTGAAGACCAGTCCCTTGTCCGCCAGCCGAGCCATGTAATCATTATTGAACTCGTAGCGGTGGCGGTGGCGCTCCTGGATCTCATCGGACCCGTACGCCTGGCGGGCCAGGCTGCCGGCCGCGAGCCGGCAGGGGTAAGCCCCCAGCCGCATGGTGGCGCCCTTCTCAGAGGAAACGTCCCGGCGCTGGACCGTGCGGCTGCGTTCGTCGAACCATTCCGTCATAAGGTAAATCACGGGATCCGGGGCGAGCTCGTTGAACTCGGTGCTGTCGGCGTTTTTCAAGCCCGCGACGTGGCGTGCGAACTCGATGACGGCGATCTGCATCCCCAGGCAGATTCCGAAGTAAGGCACTTTGTTTTCCCGGGCATAGCGGGCGGCGCAAACCTTGCCTTCGACGCCGCGGCTGCCGAACCCTCCGGGCACCAGGATCCCGTCCGCCCCGGCCAGGATCTCCCCGCAGCTGCCTGCCTCCAGCTTTTCCGAGTCCACGAAATAAAGATTCACCTTGCTGCGGTTGGCCACCCCGCCGTGGTGCAGGGCCTCGTTCAAACTTTTGTAGGACTCGGTCAGGTTCACATATTTGCCGACGATGGCGATCGTCACCTCGTGCTGCGGTTCCTTAATATGCTGCACCAACTCCTCCCAGGCTTCCAGTTTGGGCGCCCGGGTCCAGATGTTGAGAAGCTCGATAATCTTGCCGTCCAGCCCTTCCTGGTGAAAGACGAGCGGGACTTCGTAGATGCAGCCGACGTCCTTGGCCGTAATGACGGCATCCTCCCCGACGTTGCAGAACAGGGCGATTTTGGACTTGAGCTCCTTGGACAGGAACCGGTCGGTGCGGCACAGCAGGACGTCCGGCTGGATGCCGATGCTGCGCAATTCCTTGACGCTGTGCTGGGTGGGCTTGGTCTTGACCTCGCCGGAGGTGCGGATGTAGGGCACGAGGGTCAGGTGGATGTAGAGCACGTTTTCCTTGCCCACGTCCGTCCGGAACTGGCGGATGGCCTCCAGGAAGGGCAGGCTCTCGATGTCGCCGACCGTGCCGCCGATTTCCACGATGACGACGTCGACCCCGTTGGCCGCCTGCATGATGCAGTGCTTGATCTCGTCGGTGATGTGGGGAATGACCTGTACCGTGCCGCCCAGGTAGTCCCCCCGCCGCTCCTTGGTGATGACCGAGTGGTAGATCTTGCCCGTGGTGAAATTGTTGCTCTTGCCCATGACGGCGCTGGTGAAGCGCTCGTAGTGGCCCAGGTCCAGGTCCGTCTCGGCGCCGTCGTCGGTGACGAACACCTCGCCGTGCTGGAACGGGTTCATCGTGCCGGGGTCCACGTTGATGTAAGGATCAAGCTTTTGGAGCGTGACGGTGAGACCGCGGCTTTCCAGGAGCGCGCCGATCGACGCGGAGGCGAGCCCCTTGCCGAGGGAGGAGAGAACCCCGCCGGTCACGAAAATGAACTTGGTGTTGAACGGCATGCATGCACCTCGATCGGTATTCGGCAGCGCCCTATCCCGCCGGTCAGAAAATGGTCGTGCAGAAACGCCCGGCTCCGCCGAGCTGCTCTTCGATCCGGATCAGCTGGTTGTACTTGGCGATCCGGTCGCTGCGGGACATGGAGCCGGTCTTGATCTGGCCGCTGTTCATCCCCACGGCCAGGTCCGCAATGAAGCTGTCCTCGGTCTCCCCCGAGCGGTGGGAGATGACCGTGGTGTAGCCGGCCTGGTTGGCCAGGTCAATGGTCTCCAGGGTTTCGGTTACCGTTCCGATCTGGTTGAGCTTGATCAGGATCGAGTTCCCGATCCCCTTCTCGATCCCCTTCTGGAAAATCGCGGGGTTGGTTACGAAGATGTCGTCTCCGACCAGCTGCGCGGAGCCGCCCAGGCGGTCCGTCATCCGTTTCCAGCCGTTCCAATCGCCCTCGGCCAGCCCGTCTTCAATGGACAGGATGGGGTAGCGGTCCAGCATGGATGCCAGCATATCGATCATCTGGTCGGAGGAGAGGGTTTTCCCCTCGGATTTCAGGGCGTATTTCCCGTTGCGGTAAAACTCGCTGGAGGCGACATCCATGCCGAGCCCGATCTCTTTACCGGGGCGGTAGCCGGCTGCCTGAATGGCCTCCATGATCAGCCCCAGGGCGGATTCGTTGGAATCCAGGTCCGGGGCGAACCCGCCCTCGTCCCCTACGCCCGTGTTCAAATGGCGCTGCTTGAGAATCGACTTGAGGCTGTGGAAGGTCTCGGCCCCCATCTGGACCGCCTGGGAAAAAGAGGCAGCCCCGAAGGGGATGATCATGAACTCCTGGAAGTCCAGGCGGTTGGTCGCATGGGCCCCGCCGTTGATGATGTTCATCATGGGGATGGGAAGGGTGCGGGCGGAAAGCCCCCCGAGATACCGGTAGAGCGGCAGCCCGTAGGCGTCGGCCGCCGCCCGCGCCGCGGCCATGGAGACCCCGAGGATCGCGTTGGCGCCGAGCTTGGCCTTCGTGGGAGTGCCGTCGAGGTCGATCATCCGCTGGTCCACGGTGCACTGGTCCGCGGCGTCCAGGCCCAGCACCTGAGGTGCGATGCGGGTCATGACGTTGCCGACGGCCGTGACGACACCTTTGCCGCCATAGCGCTTGGAGCGCTTGTCGCGCAGCTCGAGAGCTTCCCGAGTGCCGGTCGACGCCCCGGACGGTACGGCGGCGCGGCCCATGGCGCCGCATGCCAGGTGCACATCCACCTCGACGGTCGGGTTTCCGCGTGAGTCGATGATCTCTCTGGCCTTCACTTCAACGATTTCTGTCATGATCTCCTCCGGGATTCCCGGCTGCAGCGGCTTGGCAGCAGGAGGGCTTTGTATTGACAAATCAGGGGGAAATGTTACTCTCATCAATCGATGAAGTCAAGGGAGCAGCCGCCGTCCGAATCCGTCTCCGCCGGGGGGCTCATGGAAGCAAAAAGCAGGGATTTCTACTCCGAGGCCCATCTGTTTGTGGCCGCCATCCGAGTACACGAGCACAGCCATGCCGCCCCTCCGACCCTCGACGACATCGTCCGGATGCTCTCTTTTTCCACGGAACAGGCGGGGTTTGTGTCCCGCCGCCTGGAGGAACTCGGCATCGTGGAGGCGGTTGCAGGCTCCTTCGGCACGCGCTTTTTCATCCGCGACCACCGCAGGCTGGAGGAGATCCCCCGCGGCGAGCTCGGCCGCCGGCTCGAGGAGGAAGTGAAAAAATTTCAGGACATGCAGAAGACGATCACCCGCCGGGTCGAGTCCTTTCACGCCGAACAGGCGGGAAAGAAAAAGAATCTATTCGCTGAAATGGAGAAAAAGCTCAAGGAGGAGATCGAGAAAAAATCCAATTCCCGGGCATAATCTCTCCACCGCCTTGCACATCCAACCCTCCAGTATTTCTATCGTTTTTTTGCTTGACAGGCCAACCGCTTTGTCATTTATTACATAAATACGGTCCAACGCCTTTTCCGACCGTCCTTAAGGATCCATCATGGAGGTCCCCTCGAAAACCGGCGCCGGCGTTTACTACCGCAAGCGGATCCGCAAGAACCTCCCGTCGGTCTCGTTGAACGCGGATATGATCCGGCTGCTGCTGGTGATCGACGAACGCAAGAGCCTCTATCAAATCTCCGCTGAAGCGGAGATGGACGCCGCAACCTTCAAGCGGACAATGCGCAACCTGCTCGAGCAGGGATTGATTGAGCCCGTTCAGCGCGACACCCTTCCACTAGACCACACCTTCCTGCAGGTCATGCGGTTGAATCTGTCCCGCGTGATCGGGCCCATGGCAGAGATCCTCATAGACGATGTGATGGCGGAGATGGGCCTCGGCCCCTCCCGCATCCCGGCGGACCAAGCCGCCGAAATCATCAACCGCCTCGCGCGGGAGATCCCGGATGAACTCGGCCAGATCCAGTTCAAAAAGTCGATGATCCCCCTTCTGACCAAAATCAAACCCTGAGACAGGAGCGCCCTCATGATCGATATCGCCTGCGATGCCTGTGGAAAGCGTTACCGGATCGACGAAACGAAGATGAGAACCGAAACAGCCAAGGTCAAGTGCAAGACCTGCGGCCACGTGGTCACCGTCGCCCGGCCGCAGCCGGCCGGCGTACCCTTGCCCGCTGTGGAATTCGACTTTCCGCCCGAACCGGCGGCCGCCGCCGCCCCGGAATCCCCGCCCCGGCCGTCCACTGCGGATGTGCGCCTGGCAGCGGAACGCCTCTCCGAAGCCTCCGTCACCGACGTCCGACCGGATGACACGGCCGCCCTGAGGGCGTTCGGCGAGCCCCGCAAGGTCCGCTTCGGGCTGTTCGGTAAGATCATCGTCATGATGCTCCTGGTAAGCATCCTGCCCTTCAGCATCCTCTGGTTTCTCACCTTCCGCGAAGCGAATGAACGGACCCGCAGCGACTCCGAGGCGCTGATGGTGCAAACCGCCAAAGGGCTGGGGGATCAGGTCGACGGGTGGATCCGCGGCAATTTTTCCACGCTGCGCATGGCCGCCAGTCTGCCCGAGGTCGTCTCGATGAACCGGGAACAACAGGATCCGGTCTTGAAGGCCATCGGCCGCGAGTACCCCTATATGTATCTCATCTTCACCGTCGGACCGAACGGCATGAACATCGCCCGCAGCGACAACCAGCCGCTGGTGAGCTACGCCGATCGGCAGTATTACAGGGATATCATGGCCGGTAAAGCCGTCAGCTGGCAGACCGTGACCGGAAGGACATCAAAAATACCGGCCCTCGTGGTGGCCGTTCCCATCCGGGACGGAAACCAAGTAGTCGGAGTGCTGGCCGCGGCCATGACCGTGGAGGACATCTCTAAAAAAACCGCCACCTGGAAAATGGGCGCAACGGGGTTTGCGTTTCTGTTGGACGAGCAGGGCAACGTCGTTTCGCATCCGCAGCAGCAGTATGCGGAAACCCGGGAGAACCTGAACAACACCCCTCTGATCTCCGCCTTCCGTAAAAAGGGCTGGACGTCCATCACCACGCCGTTTGCCGGCGATAACGGCCAGACCGCCATCGGGCACGCCCGCAGCAACAGCTACGGTTGGGTGCTGGCCATGCAGCAGAATGAAAACGAAATTTTCGAGACCCTGGACATCATTCAGAACTTCGCGCTGACGCTACTGGCGGTCACCGTGCTGCTGGTGGTCGCCATCGCATGGTTTTCGGCCCGGGCATTGGTAACCCCCATCATGAAGCTGACGGATGCAGCCGAGCGCATGAGCCTCGGCGAACTGAACGTCAAGATCGACGTCAAATCCCGGGATGAAATCGGCCTGCTGGCCCAGGCCATCGGGAGGATGCAAACCAGCTTGAGAATGGCGATGAGCCGGCTGAAGAAGAAGCGATAACCAAAGTGCCTTTAGTCGCTTTTTTCACAACAACTCCCCCTGCCAGTTCCACACCCCGGGACGCTCCTTCAGCGTGACGTGATTCGGCACAGGCTCCACCAAGTGGACAAACAGGCCGTAGCCCGCCCGCCTCAAGTCTTCCTGACGATCCCGCAAATCCAGCCGCCAGTTGGGGTAGATCCAGAACAGGTTTCCGTGTTTCACCACCCAGGCCTCCTCCCCTTTCGGGCTGCGGAAAGGGGTGTCGAGGGCAAGTTCCGGGGCGGCGGTTCGAGCGACACACAACGGCCAGTCCCCGCCGATCACGATCCCCAGAGGGATGGGGCTGTGCCGGGGAAGCATCAGGTATTCGTCGCCGCCGAGCTCGGGGCTGACAATGGCGCCGGCGAGCCCCAGCGCGGCAGCGGACTCCAGGGCGAGCGGGTTGGCCAGGTTGCAGAACGGCCCGGCCCACAGCGTGACGTCCCGGCGCTCCCCGATGAGGGCAACCTGCCAGGGCGCGTTCACCACGAAAGTGCGCCCCCCGCGGTTGCGGATGAGTTCCAGCAGTGAGCGGTATTCCGTTACTTGGTCCGGAAAGATCACCGGCGGCAGCCACCACCATGCACGGGACTGGCCGCGATCCGGCAAGTCCCGCACCGCCTCGGGGCTCAGCCACAGCCCGATTTGGTCTTCGCGCTCGCTCGCGGGGGGCCGCCGGCCGACCCGAATCTCGACGGGCTTGTGCGGCGGCCGGGCGCGTTTGGGCAATCTCGCGCGAAATACCGGCGACTCCGGGCCGGCTGGATTTTCCGGCGGCAGCTCGGCTTCGAGAAGTCTCAACTGCTCATCCAGAGCCTTTTCGCGCCGGTCGATCAGGAACACGGGAGTCCCCTTGGGAACGCTGCCTGCAGACGACGCAAAGAACTGGCGGCCCCCTTTGGGAACCGCCCGGCCGATCCGCTCGATACGGTGGCCGGGCTCGTCTTCATATCCGATCCGCAGGAGATCTCCCGGCAACAACTCTTCGTGCGGGTTGAAAAACGGGTTGCGGCGATCGCCCTTGATTCTTCCAACGAGCAGGCCGGAGCCCGTGCCATCCTTGGTGTTGACCGGGTTCTGCGGCCGCTGGCTCAGGAAGCGGTAGTGCGTGCCGGGGCGCCCCAGCGCCCGCGCCAAAAGATCGAGGGCCGACTTTTTCATCTGCGGGTCGCCCGGATGGTCACGCAGCATTCGGTAGGCGGTCACCGTGTAATACACGTAGTGCGGGCCTTTTTTCCGGCCTTCGATTTTCCAGGCGCGGATCTGCGGGATGGACCGGAGCACCTTGACCAGAACGTCCAGGCTCAGGTCCTGGCAGGAAAACATCCGCCGGCCGCCGTGCGGGTGCTGGCTGTAGATCCGGCGGCAGGGCTGCACGCAGCGTCCCCTCAAACCGCTCTTGCCGCCCAGGAAGCTGCTCCAGTAGCACCTCCCGGACACCCCGTAGCAGAGGGCGCCGTGGATGAACACCTCCAGCCCCAGCCCGGGGGGGCAGGCGGCGGCCATGGTCTTTACTTCATCGATAGTCAGCTCGCGGGGCAGCACGACGGTGTCGGCCGGCAGCTTTTGTCGGATGAGATCGAGTGCCGCCGGGAACGTCACGTTCGCCAGGGTGGACCAGATCACCTCACCCGCGAAACCGGTCTGGCGCACGAGCGGCGCCATGGCCAGATCCTGGACGATTATGGCATCCGGTTGCACCTCGCGCTGCAGCTGCCCCAGGAGCCGTCCGGCGTCATCCAACTCGCCGGACTTGATCAGGCTGTTGAATGTCACGAAGACGCGGGCGCCCTTCTCATGGGCCAGCGCGGTGAGCGCCCGCAACTCTCCGAGTGTGAAGTTCTTGGCCTCCATGCGCGCCGAATACGACTTCAACCCGCAGTAAATGGCCTCCGCGCCGGCCGCCAGCGCGGCCAGGAAAGCGGCTCTGCTGCCGGCCGGAGCCAGAATGGCCGGGGCCGTCGGGCGCGGCTTTTCCGTTTCAGAATTTGGAACGAGCGTCACGTTCATATTTCACCACCGAAGTCCTCACGGACATGAGAAGTGGCTTCAGGGCGTCGGATCACGCCCGAAGGCCCAGGGCGCTTTGAAAACGCAGTCCCGCCGCCGGGTGCCGGACAGGGTTATGCAACCACTTCTAGCATGATTGCCGAAGAATTGCCATCTCCGCCGGCTGGCGCAAGAACCCGGACCTGCGGAGGTGCGGCATCCAAAAAGCTGTATTTCATCAACGATCTCTGGTATAAATTAAACAGCCAGACCCCACATCACGCGATTTGCGGAGAAGTTGCCAGGACATGAACACTGCACCCAGTTCGGCTCACCCCTCAACGAACGGGCCGGTCAACATCATCGTCGACGAGATGCGCGCGGCCCTGCTCAAGCAGATCGCCATCAATCTGCCGGACATCAGCCTGAACGAGCGCCAGCTGTGCGACCTGGAACTGCTCGCCACGGGCGGCTTCGCGCCGCTGCAGGGCTTCATGACGCGCGCCGACTACGAGCCGGTGCTCGACCGCATGCGCCTCCAAAACGGGGCCATGTGGCCGATCCCGATCTGCCTGGACGTGAGCGAGGGCAAGGCACGCCGCCTGGAGGCAGGCCAGTCCGTGGCCCTGCGCGACCCGGAGGGCCTGCTGCTGGCCTTCATGCACATCGAGGACATCTGGCCGGTGGACCGTGAGAAGGAGGCCGCGCGGGTCTACGGGACCACGGACCCCTCCCATCCCGGCACGGACTATCTTTTGAACCGGACCGGCGCCTACTACATCGGCGGCAAGCTCGAAGTGGTTTGCCTGCCGCTGCACTTCGATTTCCGGAAAATCCGGCAGTCGCCCGCGGAGATCGCCGCAGCGGCGCGCAAGTTGAACTGGAAGCGCATGGTGGGGTTCATCACGGAAAACCCCATCCACCGCCCCCAGTTCGAAATGACCATCCAGGCCATGCGGCAGGCGCGGGCCAGCCTGCTGATCCTGCCCGTGGCCGGCATGACCAAGCCGGGGGATTTCGACCACTACACCCGGGTGCGCTGCTACCGCAAAGTCGTGCAGCACTACCCCCCGGAGTCCTATCTGCTGAACCTGCTGCCGCTCTCCATGCGCATGTCCGGCCCACGGGAGGCCCTGCTGCACGCCATCGTCTGCCGCAACTACGGATGCACCCACTTCATCGCCGGTCGAGACCACGCCGGCCCCGGGTGTGACCCGAGCGGCAAGCCCTACTACGGCAGCGATGATGCCTGCCGGTTCGTCGAGGAGCACGGCGACGAGATCGGCATCACCATCATCCCCTTCCCCGAAATGGTCTACCTGCCGTTCGAGGACGAGTACCGCAGTGCCGATCAGGTGTCCCCGGGGACCCAGAGCATCTCCCTTTCCGGAACCGATATCCGCCGGCGGGTGCGCGAAGGCCGCCGGATCCCGGAGTGGGCCACCTTCCCCGAGGTGATCGAGGAACTCCAGAAGGCTTACCCCCCGCCGGACCGGCAGGGGTTCAGTATTTTCTTTACGGGCCTGTCCGGAGCCGGCAAGTCCACCATCGCCCGCATCCTCTATTCCAAGTTCCTGGAGCGCGGTGACCGGCCGGTAACGCTGTTGGACGGCGACATCGTCCGGCACAACCTGTCGAGCGAGCTCAACTTCTCCAAGGAGCACCGGGACATCAACGTGCGCCGCATCGGGTTCGTGGCCTCCGAGATCACCAAGAACCGCGGGATCGCCATCTGCGCGCCGATCGCCCCCTATGACAAGACCCGGGCCGAGATCCGCCGGACCATCGAGGGCTATGGCGGATTCATCGAAGTCTTCGTGGCCACCCCGCTCGGGGTTTGCGAACAGCGTGACCGCAAGGGCATGTACGCCAAGGCACGGGCCGGGCTCGTCAAGGGTTTTACCGGCATCGACGACCCTTACGAGGAGCCCGAGTCCCCGGAGGTGCGCATCGACACCACGAACATCACCCCGGACGAGGCCGCCCAGGAGATCTTGCTCTTCCTCGGCCAAAGGGGGTACATCTGAACATCCTCGTCACAGGCGGGGCCGGCTACATCGGCGCACACTGCTGCAAGGAACTTGCAGCGCGGGGCTTTCACCCGGTGGTCTTCGACAGCCTCGTTAAGGGCCGCCGGGAAAACCTGCGCTGGGGCGAGTTTTACCAGGGCAGCACCGGCAATCGTGGGGACCTGGCTGACTGTCTGGCGCGCTTTCGGATCGATGCCGTCATGCATTTTGCCGCCTTCATCGAGGTGGGGGAATCCGTGGCCGACCCGGCGGCGTATTACCTGAACAATGTGGCCGGCTCGCTGCAGCTGATGCAGGCCATGGCGCAGGGCGGGATTCGACGCATGGTGTATTCGTCGTCGGCGGCGGTCTACGGCAGCCCGCTGCGGGTGCCGATCGACGAAGAACATCCCCTGACGCCGCTCAGCCCATACGGCTGGAGCAAGCAGATGGTGGAGACCATGCTGGCCGATTTCGGCACGGCCTGGGGGCTGCGCTCGATGGCGCTGCGGTATTTCAACGCCGCCGGCGCCGCCGCCTCCGGCGAAATCGGCGAGCAGCACACTCCCGAAAGCCATCTCATCCCGCGGATCCTGGAAGCGGCCCTGGCCGGGGACCGTCCGGTTACGGTGTACGGCACGAATTACCCGACACCCGACGGGACCTGCATCCGGGATTACATCCACGTCACGGATCTGGCCCGCGCCCACGTGCTGGCCCTCGAATATTTGCTGGACGGCGGCCCGGGCGGCGCCTTCAACCTGGGCCAGGGGCAGGGAGCTTCCGTGATGGAAGTCGTCCGGAAAGCCGCGGAGATCACCGGCCGGCCGATCGCCGTCGAACCTGCCGCCCGCCGACCGGGCGATCCGCCCGTGCTGGTTGCCTCCAATGAGAAGGCCCGGCGGGAGTTGGGCTGGATGCCCGAGCACAGCAGCCTGGACAACATCGTCGCCACCGCCTGGAAATGGCACCGCAAGATGAAAGGACTGGCATGAGGTGCACGGCGCACGGATAGAAGCCATCTCAAAAATAGCAGATCACAGCCGAGGGCAACGCCGCCATCGACTGTCAGATGTATTTTTGAGATAGCTTCTAATGAAACGCTTGGCTTTGCGTGCACCGTGCTCCGTTGACCCCTCTTTTAATTTTAAGCACTTTAGCGCATTTTAGGCACTTCTATTATGCCCGACCGCATCCTCATCATCGGTGAAATCGAAAGCGACGTGAGCGCCTACGCCGACGCGTTGGCGCAGGACTACACCCTGAGTCTTGCCACCAGCGTCTTGGACGCGGGCAAGCGCCTTCAGAAGGAAGTCTTCGCCCTCATCCTTTTCGATCTTCGGGACGCGCGCACCGAAATCTCCGAAATCGTCGCGACCCTGCAACAGCTCTCGCCGCCGACTCCGATCATCGTCACCGCCGAAGTCCAGGAACCGCGCCGGATCGTCGACGCCGTCAAGGCCGGGGCCGCCGATTTCGTCACGAAGCCCTTCGCGGCCGAGAAGCTGAGGCTCTCGATCCGCCGGGTGATCGAAAACCGCACCCTTAAAAACGAGATCGACTACCTGCGGCGTGAGCAGGATGTGATCTACAATGCCGACCACATCATTTCGGTCAGCCCCGCCATGCAAAAAACCATGTCCAGCGTCAAGCGGCTGGCCCAGACCGAATCCACCATGCTGATCACCGGTGAAACGGGTACCGGAAAAAGTTTTATCTCCGGCAACATCCACTTCAACAGCCCGCGCCGCCATAAGCCCTTCATCAAGGTGAACTGCGCCAACATCCCGGAAACGCTTCTGGAAAGCGAGCTGTTCGGCCACGAGAAGGGTGCCTTCACCAGCGCCGACAGGACTCGTACCGGCCGCTTCGAGCAGGCCCACGGGGGCACTCTTTTTCTGGACGAGTTCTGTGAGCTGAGCTTTGGGCTGCAGTCAAAACTGCTGCGGGTCCTCGAGGACAAGTCCTTCGAACGGCTGGGCGGCAACAAGACGATCCAGGTAGAAGTGCGGGTCATCGCCGCGACCAACCGCGACATCGAGGCCCTCGTGCGCCAAGGCAAATTCCGCGAAGACCTCTACTACCGGATCAACGTGCTGCGGATCCACCTGCCGCCTCTGCGGGAACGCCGCGCGGATATCGAACCGATCGCCCACTACCTGATGGGCAAACTGAGCCGTTCCCTCAAAAAAACCGTCGAGGGTTTCTCGCCGGAAGTGGTTCGGATGTTCCAGGAATACGCCTGGCCCGGGAACATCCGCCAGCTCTCCAACACCATCGAACGCGCCATCCTGGTGGAAGACGGACTGGTCATCCAGCCCGAAAGCATTTCCCTGCCGGAGATCCAAAAATCGCCGGTGGCAGCCGAGCCAGCGGCAGGGCTCAAGCTGACCGCCACGCAGGAAAAAGACCTCATCTCCAAAGCCCTGCAGGACAACCTCTGGATCCAGAAGGACGCCGCCCGCCAGCTCGGAATCTCCCCCCGGGCGCTGAACTACCGAGTCAAGAAGCTCGGTATCTCCCACCACCGCTGGCGCAAGAACCGATAGATCCGGAACCGATTGCCGGGATAGGCGTGCCGGACGATCAGGCGCCACCGTCCGTGGCATCGGTGTGAATCCCTCGGGCCGCAGACGGATCGGGCGTGCTTGCGGTGCGCCTGGACCCCAGAGTGGTGAGGTAAACACCGGAAGACACGAGAACGGCCCCGGCGAGAAGCGAGATCGTGATCGGCTCGTCCAGGAGGACAAAGGCCAGCAGCACCGCGCTGATCGGCACGAAGTTGATGAAAATCCCGGCGCGCACCGGCCCGATGCGCTGGATTCCCTGATAGTACCAGACGAACCCCAGGACCGTTCCGAAAAAACCGAGATAGACCGCGTTGGCCCAAGCCGCAAGGCTGATGCTTCCGGAGCTGAAAAGCCCCTCCATCACCGCCGCCGGGAACAGCGCGGCGGTGCCGATCAGCGAACTGTAAGTGACCGCCGCCAGCGGCGATAGATCCGCCATCACCACCTTGCCGAGCAGCGAATAGGCCACCCAGCTTCCGACGCAGCCCAGAATGTAAAGCTCACCCCAGCCGAAGCCGGCCCCGATCGCCATAACGAGTTCGCCGCGCGTGATCACCGTGACCGCCCCCGTCACCGAGACCAGGATGCCGGCCAGCTTGAGCAGATTCAGCCGCTCCCGGAAAAAAACGGCCGACATCAGGGCGATAAAAATCGGGTTGGTGGCCACAATGATGGAGGCTCGGCCGGCTTCGATCAGCTTGAGCCCTTTCAGAAAAAAATAGTTGTAGAGAAAAATCCCCGTCATGCCCATGAGGAACAACTTCAGAAGGTTGTTGCGCCCCGGCAGGACGAGTTTCTTTTCCAGTCGCAGCGTCAGGGCCAATAAAAAGACGCACGCCACCAAAAAGCGCAGGAAGGCGCCCGTGAGCGGACCGACATGCTGGGCGAGGCTTTTCCCGGCGATGAACGTCCCGCCCCAGCAGACGGCCGTGAGCAGCAGTTTAATGTAGGTGGACAGCAGGGGGTCTGCGGCGTCTTTCGTTTTGATTGGGTCACAGGGCTTTGGCTGAGGTTTCACTTTTGCGCTTTCAGGTTTGAGCTTCGAGCGGCGGTTGGCCTTCACACCTTCCGGCGTGAGGGGCCTCTATTAGCACGGCCCCGCTGGGCTGTCTATCGCCTTGTGTTGCAGGTTGCCATTCGCTATAACCGTCCACGCCATTTCACGGAAGACGACCCCAATCAAAGGAGGTGCATTCCATGCTCGGTTTTCAGCTCACCCCCGAACAGGTGGAGATTCAAAAAACGGCGCGGGAGTTCGCGCTCAAGGAGATTCTCCCGGTGGCCTGGCACTACGACGCCGTCGACGACACCCCCATGCCGGTCCTGCGCAAGGCCTGGGAGAAGGGCATCATGAACTGCGACATCCCCAGGCAGTACGGCGGCAAGGGCTATGGTCTGCTCGAAAACGTGCTCATCACCGAGGAACTCGCCGCGGCCTGCGCGGGCCTGGCCACGTCGATCTTCGACAACTCCCTCGGCATGGAACCCCTGCGGCTTTCGGCCAACGACGAACTGAAGCAAAAGTACTTCCCGCTGATCGCTAAAAATTTCAAGCTGATCAGCTTCGCCACGTCGGAGCCCACCCTGGGATCGGATGTCGCGGGCATCCGCTGCCTGGCCCGACGCGACGGCGACGATTTCATCCTCAACGGCACCAAGTACTGGGTGACCAACGGCGGCATCGCCGACTACCTGTCCATCTTCGCCACCGCCGACCCCGAGGCGAAGCACGACGGGATCTGCGCATTCGTGGTCGAAAAGAACTGGAAGGGAGTGTCGGTGGGCCGGCGGATTCCCAAACTCGGTCAGCGCGGGTCCAACACGGTGGGCATCCACTTCAAGGATGTGCGCGTGCCGAAGGAAAACATCCTGGCACCTCCCGGGGAGGGGTTCGTACTCGCCATGAAGACCTTCGGCCGCACGCGGCCGGCCATCGGCGCCTTCGCGGTGGGGGCGGCCCGGTCGGCCATGGAATTCGCCATCGACTATGCCAAACGGCGCAAGGCTTTCGGCACCCAGATCGCGAACTTCCAGGCCATCCAGCACAAGATCGCCGACATGTACCAGAAGGTGGAAACGGCGCGTCTGCTGGTGTGGAAATCCGCCTGGGAGGCCGATCAGGGCATGGATCCGACCATCTCCGCCTCCGTTGCCAAACTGTACGCGACCGAGGCCGCCCTGGAGGTCGCCAACGAAGCGCTGCAGATCTTCGGGGGCTACGGCTACACCAAGATGTTCCCGGTCGAAAAGATCCTGCGCGACACCCGCCTGTTCCGGATCTACGAAGGCACCAGCGAGGTGCAGCGGACCATCCTGTCCGGCTTCGCGCTCAACCGCCATCGGCCGGTGATGCCGCCGCTGGAGGACCTTCCGATCCACCTGGAGAAGGACGCCGTCAACCTGGAACCGGGCGCGAGCGCCTGGCGCTGCCGCATTTGCGGCCACGTCCATTATGGCGATGAACCGCCGGAGGAGTGCCCGTATTGCTTTTTCCCGAAAGCCGCTTTTAAAAAAGCGTAATGGCGATCCGGGTCGCTGCAGCGCATCCGGCCCCTCTTCAGCGCCCGCCATAGGCCGATAGCGGTTTATTAAACTCGAAGCCATCTCAAAAATAGCAGATCACAGTCGAGGGCAAGGCGCACGCCGATGAAAAAGTGCCTCAACCGCGGCAGGTTGTGAGCATTTTTCAGAGGCGGTAAACGCCGCCATCGACTGTCAGATGCATTTTTAAGATAGCTTCTCCTACGCCTGTCCGTTCAGCACCATCGACACGCGGCGGTTGGCGGCAGGGTCAGACGAAACCGGGCAGCACATCCCCATGCCGATGACGCTGACCCGCGCGGGGTCGACGCCCTTCTGGATGAGCGCATTTTTAACGGCATTGGCACGGCGCTCGGAAAGCTGCAGGTTGTATTGCTCGCTGCCGGTCTGGTCCGTGTGACCCTCAACCCGAATCATGGTCTGCGGATACTGGTTGAGCACGTTGGCCACCCGATCCAGCTCGGCGTATCCTCCGGGCTTGAGCACCGACGAGTTGACGTCGAAGAACACGTCGCTTTTGAAGGTCGCCGTCAGCATCTGCTCGTTGTTGCGCTGGATGGTGGCGTTGTTCTGGGCCACGGTGGACGCCATGGCGTTGCGCAGGTCCTGTTCCTGCTTGTCCATGTAGGCCCCGACCCGGTTGCCGAGCAGGCCGCCGATCGCGGCCCCGGCGGCCGCGCCGATGGCCACTTTTTCGCGCTGGTTATGACTGCCCGTCGCAGCTCCGAGCACCCCCCCCAGGACCGCCCCGGCAGCCGCTCCGGCCGCGGTCCCGGTGCGCTCCTTTTCGCCCATGGACTGGCATCCCAATCCCACCAGAACGATCAACACCACCAGATTTCTTAAGACTCGTTTCATCGATATGCCTCCTCCTCATCAATCGTCTTCAAAATATAGCCAGGAAGATTCCACTGTTCTCCCCATACGCCATGTGACAACCCGGAAATTCCCCTTGCGCCAGCCGGAGAAAACCGCCGCCCCGCCAACACGATAGCTCAAACCGGGCTTGACCTTTTGGTCGTATAGACGGTCAACGGAGGCTTTCGGTTTACATCGAACGCTTCAGCTCGGGAGAGTCATCACGGGGTCCGGCGCTTTGAGAGCAGCCTGCGACCCAAGGCTTTGGCGGCCTCCCGGATCCGGTCGAAACCGAATCGGCCGCTCGCGCCGGTGCCGTCGGACGGGTGGCCCGGCCCGGCCGAAAGTCCTGGGGCGCGGGAGGGATCCGAGGCCTCCACTTCATGCGCAAGGGCAAGGATGCGGCTGCGGATCTCGGGCGAAACGCTCCTGTGGCGGCCCACGTGACGAAGAAGCAACCGGCAGTGATCGCGACGGCCGCGCTGATGTATTTTCTCGGCGATGGCCAGTTGAAACGAGAGCATTTCCCCGGCCTCTCGAAAAAGCTCGCTTGCCAATTGGTCGACGGCAGCCGGCAGGGACTCAGGCTTGTGCAATTGAACCAGGCAGGCCGCAATCGGGCCGGCCGCAAGTTTCGGCGCATAGCCCTTGGGCCCCAGTTTCTTGAGTTCCTCAAGGGCGTCCATGTAGCGCCCCATCTGGTAGAATGACCTGGCGCATGTGACGATATCCTCGATGGTGGCCTGCTCGCCCCACCCCTGCTTGATGACGGCGATCTGTTCGTCCGATAGCGCCTGGCATTCTTCCGGATCGGCGCACCCGATTTCGAGTTCGATTTGCTGCAACTGGCGCTCGATGGCAGCCTTGATGTCCGGAGAGATGTGGGGTGAAGAGACCAGCAGGTTCTGGTAGAGATCCCGCGCCTCTTTGGACAGACCCTGGGACCGGTAGGTGTCCGCTTCCTTGCGGATCAGGGCATTGGCGATTTTTCCAGTCATCCTGAGTCGCTCTGAACGGTTCGCTGTTTCTTGACGCGTGATTGAATGGACCCCCCGGAACTGCAAGCGACCAAATTCACGACTGCAACACCTGTCTAAAATACTATGAAACGCTTCTATTGGCAACGAGCAAAGGCCGTGCGTCAATCCCTGCACATTTTCCTTGGCGTGGCCCTGCCTTTCTGCT